>DATATW010000143.1:0-4430 GCA_036268595.1 Terriglobales bacterium | reverse complement strand
GATGATGCAACTGCGCAACGAGCTTCCGGTCATGCGCTGGCGCTCGAACGGAGATTTTTCCGCGCCATGCGTGATTCGCGTCGCCATTGGCGGATACCTCACCGGCGGCGCGATTTATCACTCTCAGTGTGGCGAGAGCATTTTCACCCACACTCCAGGCATGCGGGTGATTTTCCCCTCCAACGCGCTCGATGCCGCGGGTTTGCTCCGCACTGCAATCCGCTGCGACGACCCGGTGATGTTCCTCGAGCACAAGCGCCTCTATCGCGAAAGCTATGGCCGCGCCGCATATCCTGGCCCCGACTACATGATTCCGTTCGGCAAGGCAAAGATTGTCAATCCCGGCACGGACCTCACCGTGGTCACCTATGGCGCAGTGGTTCCGCGCGCGCTGCAGGCGGTACAGAAGCTGGACCGAGAGGCCGGACTCAAAATCGAATTGATTGATCTGCGCTCATTGAATCCCTACGACTGGGAAGCAATCGCGGCTTCGGTGCAGAAAACTAATCGCGTGATTGTGGCCTACGAAGACACGCTGAGCTGGGGCTACGGCGCGGAGATCGCCGCCCGCATTGCCGATGAGCTATTCGAAAACCTTGATGCCCCGGTGAAGCGCGTCGCCGCCAAAGATACTTTCGTGGCATATCAGCCAGTTCTCGAAAGCGCGATTCTGCCCCAGGTGCAGGATTTGTATTTGGCGATGAAAGAGCTGGCGGAATACTAACCAGCAGCCTTCGCCTCATCTGTCGGCGGATTAGGGAGGGGCACCGGATGAGCCTGGTGCATTCCAGCGGGAATTTTAGAATCATCCAGTAGAGTGCGTCGGTAGGTTGGGCGCTATCCTGCAGCTTCATTCACTGATGACGTGGTCTGCCCATTCCACCAGGGAAACGTAGATTGGAACCGTTCCCCATTGTGCGTTCCAACTGCTCAAGTCCGCCTCCGTGACCCCACGGGCCCGGGAACAGGCTCCTCACGAAAATACCGGGATGCGTTTGGCCACAACCTTGGCCATGGTCTCGCTGAGGGGAGGCCATCCGATGGGTTTGACCATATCGACCGTCGCCTTGCGCATGAGGTATGTGGCTTCGTGAGTGAGAAATATCTGCACGTCATGCCCAGCTTCGGCTAGTGCTAGCCCATGCGAAAAGACGAAAGATGCGCGGGTCGGCTCATCGGTTCCCCAGGAACTCCTCATCAAAACGTGCAGTCTCTTCTTGGGTGCCTGAAGTTGCTGAGTCTGCGCCTCGCTGGTGGAAGCGGTAATGGCGTCGGCGGCGAGTGCGCCAACAGCCAATTGCGTCGATTTTTCAAGAAAGTTTCGACGGGTCGCCGTATCCCACCTCCTGCAATCGGCAAGACATTACACGAGGCGAGGGCTGATTACAACGAGATTCCCATGAATAAATCTACAGGGGAGAGTTCCGCTTGCTCCCAGAACCCCATGACCAGACTGGATCGCCGACACACGCGGCGGAAAGCTGGTGGTGCCTGGCTGACAGTGCTAGGAACCCCTAAATTCACAACGCCATATTTTCCACAGCCTTCGCACTTCAGCCGATTGACTTTATTCCCGACTGAACCAACCGCGTAAACACCATCCCTAGTATTGGTCAAACCAGTAACCCGCAAGTTGTTGCGTTTTTCAGATTGAGACAAATCACCCGTACCGCACCCCCTAATTTCCTATTGACACTAAAGCGGTTAGGCGTAAGATGTGGACAAAAGTGGTAGAAAGTGGCAGTGACAGTAGAAGTCGCGGGTGGTAGTGAAACAAAGCGGAGCGACGGTGGAATTTAAGGCTGACACCTCCAAAAAGAGTCTCAATGAGATTGAAAAAGCCGAACTCGTCACCTTTTTTGCCTCTGTTCTGGCTGTCGCCACTCAGTTCGACGGGCGAGGGCGCCCGTCGCCACGCAAGCACCGTCACACAAAGCTAAACCATGTTTCGCGGCAATCACCCAACTCGCGTCGACGAAAAAGGACGGCTGAAGGTTCCAGCCGAGTTCAAGCGCGTGCTCGACGAGAAGTACGGTCAGCAATTTTACATCACGAGCTTCGATGGGAAGGTTGCACAAGTTTATCCCTTCGAGGAATGGGAGCGGATCGAGCAGAAGCTGGCAGGGCTCTCCACTTTCAATCCCACGAAGAAAAAGTTTCTCGACCGCACGAACTACTGGGGTCAGCAGGTAGAGATGGACGGCCAAGGCCGGCTCTTGATTCCACAATTGCTGCGCGAGTCGGCGCAGATCAAGGGCGAAGTGGCCGTGACCGGGCAGCTGACGTATCTGGTAGTGCGCAACCTGGAGCAGTACCGCCGGGAGATCGAGGAAGACAAGTTCACGCCTGAGGATGAGAAGACGCTCGACGAATTGGGCATCTAGTGGGCGAGGGTTCAACAGACACCCCCCAGGGGGTTGGGCATGGCAGGACAGAGCAAGTTGGCCATGTTCCGGTTCTTTTAAAAGAAGCGATCGACTTTTTAGCCGTCCGGCGTGGCGGGACCTATATCGACGCAACGGTGGGCTTGGGCGGGCACAGCTTAGAAATCGCAAAACGCCTAGGCGCACAGGGTCGTTTGATTGGCTTCGATAAGGATCCGAAAGCGCTGGAAATCGCAGAAGGCGTCGTGAGTCGCACGTCACACGTCGCACGGGAAGCAGCAGAAGGCTGGCCAAAGATCGAATTGATCCACGGATCATTCGCAGACTTGGCGCACGACGCACGACGCGAGACGCACGACGTTTTCGACGGAATCCTGGCCGACCTGGGCGTAAGCAGCCTGCAGTTCGGGGATCCGGCGCGAGGCTTTAGTTTTCAGGCGGAAGGGCCGTTGGACATGCGGATGAATCCGATGTCTGAGCCCACTGCCGAA
Source organism: Terriglobales bacterium (assembly GCA_036268595.1). Taxonomy (GTDB): domain Bacteria; phylum Acidobacteriota; class Terriglobia; order Terriglobales; family Acidobacteriaceae; genus Gp1-AA145. The sequence continues at coordinate 1,555 of DATATW010000143.1, read as the reverse complement.
CAAGTGGTAAACCAGTTCGACGAGCGCGAGCTTGCCGATCTGATTTACGAATTCGGTGAGGAAAGGAGGTCGCGGAGAATCGCCAGAGCCATTGTCCGGTCGCGGCCGATATTGACGACTGCCCAACTAGCAGCCGTGATTTCGACCGCGGCCCGGCCAATGAATCAGGCTGAACGAAGAATTCATCCCGCGACGCAGACCTTTCAAGCTCTCCGAATATTCGTAAACCGTGAACTAGACGATCTGCGGAAGCTGATGCAAGAAGCGCCGCAGTTGCTGAAACGAGGTGGAAGGCTGGTGGTGATCAGCTTTCACTCGCTGGAAGACCGCATCGTGAAAGACGCAATGCGCGAGGGCGCGAAGCTGGGGCTATACAGGTTGCTGACGAAAAAGCCAGTGACCGCCAGTGAAGATGAGATCGATCGCAACCCGCGGTCCCGCAGCGCAAAATTGCGGGCAGCGGAAAGAGTTTAGAAAAGCAGTAAGAGTGCCGCAACGCACAATACGGACTGAAAACGAGAGCAAAGGCGGGCGAGGCGCCCGCCCCACACAGGGAGCAGTTCTGCAGGTAGGAATTCAGAAAACGGAGAACTTCGATGTATACGGGAAACTTGATTGACGAACTGATTGCGACGGTTGAGCGCGCGGAAACCAGCATCCACACCCAGCCCGAGCCAGAATTCCAGCTTGCCTACAGGTACGTGATTGCTCTGAATGAACTGGCCAACCTTGATACGCGCCCACAATTTGCCGGGGTGGCTTAATTATGGCGGCCGCGGCGGTCCAGGTTCGGGTCACACCTCGGCGGCGTTCCTGTTGGGCGGGGACGCCGGAGATTTATTTCACCAAGTCGATCGATAATTCGCGGCTGGTGAAAGTCGAAGATCCGCAACGCTCGCGCGAAATGCGGCAATTCGGTTTCGCGCTGGCTTGCCTGTTCCTGTTCGTGATGGCGTATGCCTTTCAGCACTTCAAGGCCATCGAGTACGGATACAAAATTGAAGCGCTGAAGTCGCAACGCGGCAGCCTGCTTGAGATGAATCGCGCGCTACGCCTTGAAGATGCGTCATTGCGCGATCCCGAAAGAATCGACCGCATGGCGCGCGAACTGGGTTTGCAGTCACCGCAGGCTGGCCAGGTAATTCGCATGGACACGGCGATGCCTGAGCCGTCGACTTCGGTGGTTGCAAGTTTGACGCCGGTGTCGGTTGTGTCGATTCGATAAAGAGACTTGAAAGGGCATGGCTTTCAGCGTGCCGTAAGTTGTCCAAAACCTCGTACGGTGCGGCCATGGCCGCACCCTTTCAAAGCAAGGCGGCTAACCGGCCGCCCTAGTTTTTGTGAGGGAATCAGTGGCCGCCAGCACAGCCCGCAGCAGCACCAATCTCCGACTCTACATTCTGGCCAGCGTTTTCGTGCTGTGGTGCGGGGTAATTTCTGTCCGCCTGGTTTACCTGCAAATCTTCCGCTACGGATCCTTCGAACACCGCGCACAACGCCAGCAACAGCGCACTGAAGAAGTCTCGGCGCGCCGCGGAATAATTTACGACCGCCA
>DATATW010000142.1:0-15903 GCA_036268595.1 Terriglobales bacterium | reverse complement strand
TGCCAGGCCATAATCCCGAACACATCCAGCGAAAGCAGAACCCCCTTGGGATGAAGCGTGGTGTAGGCACGGCGCAGGAAATCTGCAATTACCTCAGAGCGCTGCCACTCAGGATGTGATTTCTGGAATGAGAATCCGGCGTCTTTCTGGTCGCCCTCGGCAGGGAAGCGGACGTAGTCGAACTGAATTTCGTCCGCCCCGGCTTGGGCCGCGGCCGCCGCTAAGGCTATGTCATATTCCTGGACTTCGATCCGCGAGGGATCGGTCCAGACCAGCTTGCCGTTCTCGCGCCAGGGCTGGCCGCTCTTCTTTGATTTGATCGCCAGTTCCGGGTGCGAAACCACCAGCCGCTCGTCGCGGAAAATCGCAATCCTGGCAATGGCGTGCATCCCTTGCGAGTGCAGAAACCGGACGTACTTGGGCACATCGTGGATGTAGGTCTTGTGAGCTCCCAGAAGCGGGTGCTCAAATGGAATGTTGACCGTGCCGTCGCTGTCCTTTACATCAAAAACCACGGCGTTTCCACCGGCGTCATGCCAGCGGCGGACGATTTTTATGCCGCGATCGCTTGCTGCCATTAATCCAGTCAGATAGATTGCGCGTACTTCAAAGTCTTTAGGAACGGAGATGGATTTCTCGATGGTGGGGCCGTCGATCATGCCCGGGATGGTCAGTTGTTGCCCCGCCTTCAGAAAAGTGCCGTGCAGGTCAGGATTCGATCCGCGGATCGCTTCAGCCAATTCGGTCGACGTGAGGTAAGAAGTCTGGCTCAGATAGTGCCGGGCTACAGAAATGACTGTATCTCCCCGGCGAGCTTCGTAGAACGATGTCCCGGGTTCCGGCAGCTTTGGCGCGGGGCTTTGGTTGGTGACAGTGGTTGCCGTCGCCGGAACCAGTTTCGCCGTTTGAGGCGCGGCAGCCGCTTTCACGGTGCGAAGATGCATTAGTCCAAAACAGAAAGTTGCTACACCAAGAACTAGATAAAGGTTGAGTTGGCGGCGGTGCAAGTTCTTCTCCAGAGACATCGCTTTATTCGATGCTACTGACGCGGAATTCTGATAGCTAGTTACGGCAGACCACGAACGTCGGGAAAAGCTGCCTATCCCAGCCCTTTTCCGCTCTTGGGAATTCCTGGGTCTGCTGCAGCGCGAAAAGCCCGGCAATTTGACGCCGGTCCATCCTGAAAGCTAGTCTGGTTCTTTTTCCTGCGCAAAACATTTCCGTTTACACGATTTCACTTGCTAATGTAAGTGACTCTCTCGATGCAACCATCGCATCTAAACGTTGCAGAAGTGAGGTTTGCGGACTTGATTGAAGTTGGCTAGAAGGTTGCTCTAAAGGCTCATGGAGCAGGTTTTTGAAAACTGACAAAATTTGTCACTCCGGTGAACGACGCAATCGAATCCGCAAGCCAGAGTAAGGGAGCTAGGCGCCAGTATGAAGACTATTGCCAGCACAGTTCTTGATCCTAATCGCCGGAGCGGTGACGCCCGAGACTTCGAAGGTGGGCTCCGGCGCAAAATCGTTGGCCAGGACGCGGCGGTCGAAAAGGTCGTCGAAATTTACCAGATGTTCCTGGCTGGCTTAAATGCTCCGAATCGTCCAGTGGGAAATTTGCTCTTCCTCGGTCCGACCGGTTCAGGCAAAACCCGGGTGGTCGAAGCTCTCGCCGAGACTTTATTCGGCGACGCCCGCGCCTGCATCAAGATCGATTGCGCGGAATTCCAGCATTCCCATGAAATCGCGAAACTGATTGGCTCGCCTCCGGGCTACCTCGGACATCGAGAGACCCACCCTCTGCTGACGCAGGAGGCCCTCAACCAATGGCATACGGACAAGCTGAAGATGTCAATTTTGCTGTTCGACGAAATCGAGAAGGCGTCCGATGCCCTTTGGCAACTTTTACTCGGAATCCTTGACAAGGCCACGCTCACCCTCGGCGACAACCGCCGGGTGGATCTCTCACAGTGCATCATTATTATGACCTCAAACCTGGGGGCTGGAGAGATGAGCAACCTTGTCGGGGGTGGTTTTGGGTTCGCGCCCAAGGCTGAGCTGGTGGACGAGGCCTTTGACGAGAAAATCAATCGCACTGCCGTCGAAGCGGCCCGTCGCAAGTTTACGCCCGAGTTCATGAACCGTATCGACAAGGTTGTGGTATTTAAGACCCTGCGGCCGGAACACCTGCAGAACATTCTGGAAATTGAACTTGGAATGGTACAGCAACGGGTATTGATGGCTTCCGCAGCCAACCAGTTCGTTTTCTCCTGCACGCCGAAAGTTAAGAATTTTCTGCTGCACGAGGGCACGGACGCACGCTATGGGGCTCGCCATTTGAAGCGCGCGATTGAACGGCACCTGGTGTTTCCGCTGGCAAACCTGGTTGCCACTGGCCAGATTCGGCTGGGGGATTTCGTCCGCGTCGACCTGGGCCCCGAAGGCTCTTTGACCTTCGTCAAGGAAGCCGAAGGAGCGATGGTGCCAATGTTGATGGAGCGGTATGGCGCAGCAGCCAGCGCGCCGAGTATGGCTACGCGAGCCGCCCGGCCAATCGCAAAACCGAAAGAGTTTACCGCAACGCCTGGTAACGAAACTAAATAAGTGGTGGGTCAAAGCAAATTGCCCGGCAAAACGCCGGGCTTTTGCTTTTAGTGCCTAAAGTCCAACTATCCTGCCGCTTAAAACCTGATTCAATGATGATGTGACGATCGGCCTGAGCTCTGGCAGCAAGCGCACCCTGGTCCTTTGTTTGCTGTTGGCGCTGGGCACCCTGGCGCTTTACAACCGCGTGTTCCGCGCCGAATTCCTGCGCTACGACGACGACCGTTATGTCGTGGAAAATCCTCAGGTGCGCGCGGGCATTCACTGGAGCACTGTCACCTGGGCGTTCACTACATTTGAACAGGCCAACTGGCACCCATTGACATGGCTTTCTCATGCGTTGGATTGCCAGATTTTTGGCCTGAATCCAGCGGAACAGCATGGCATGAACTTATTGCTTCACGCCGCTAACGTCTTGTTACTTTTCCTGCTGCTGCAGTGGCTCACGGGGTATACCTGGCGCAGCCTAGCCGTCGCGGCGTTATTTGCGGCGCACCCAATGAACGTCGAATCGGTGGCATGGATTGCCGAGCGAAAAACCGTGTTATGCATGTTCTTTTTTTTGCTGGCGCTCCTGGCCTACGCATACTACGTGAGCAAACCGTCTCTGAAACGTTATCTGGCGTTGATCGTTTTATTCGCCATGTCGCTGATGTCTAAACCGATGTCGATCACCCTGCCGTTTGTGCTGCTGTTGATGGACTATTGGCCGCTGGGCAGGTTGCGATCGAATCGACAAGTTGACCCTGAAGTTTCTGCTCTTAGCGGTAGTGCCTCGGCCAAGCGGTCCATGGCGTGGCTGATTACGGGAAAATTGCCTCTCTTTGCGATGTCAGCCGCCAGCGCAGTCATTACGATGAAGGCCCAGCAAGCGGGTGGGGCCATCAGGATGAAATATTCTCTGCCGACACACCTGCAGAATGCGGTTGTGGGTTACGTCTGGTACATAGGGAAGGCGCTCTGGCCTTCGCGTTTGGCGGCACTCTATCCTTACCCACAAACTGGCTGGCAGATGCGAACCGTGGTGTTAGCCGCACTCTTCTTAATCGTCGTGACTGGCATGGTATTGAGATACCGCCAGCGCCATTATCTGTTCTGGGGGTGGTTCTGGTTTTTGGGAACAATGGTCCCGATGATTGGTCTGATTCAGGTAGGCAATCAGGCAGTAGCAAACCGATACGCCTATTTGCCATTCGTAGGGCTGTTTGCAATGGCGGTTTGGGGCGTTTCAGATATCGCGAGTGGGCTGAAGATAAGATCGTATGTTGCGGCAGCGGCGGCCGTGGTCGTAGTTGCGTTTTGCGTTGTCGCTTATCGGCAGGTTGGTTATTGGCACGATGACTTCAGCCTGTGGGCGCATACTCTCGCAGTAACCCGGCGTAATTTCGTTGCGGAAGATAATTTTGGCAACGCCCTGATCAAGGCGGGGAAGTACGACGAAGGCATTGCGCATTTCCGCCGCGCTGCAGAGATCGAGCCGGGCGATCCTGTGAGCGAAGTGAATCTGGGATTCTACGCTCAGCAACATGGCTGGTTAAAAGAAGCAGAAATGCGATACCAATACGCCCTGCAATTAGCCTCTGACCCGCAGGTGCGCGCGGCAGCTTATGCCAGCCTGGCCGGCGTGTACTACACGCTTCACGATTATCCGCAAGCCCAGCAGAACTTTGATTCAGCGCTGAGGCTAAAGTGGACCAGTCCCTTTATTTTTTTGTACATGGGACTGATCGCACAGAAAACAGACAATTGGAACGACGCGATCCGCTATTACGCCACCTATATTGCGGTCGAGCCTACCGCCGTAGGATATTTTCTTCTCGGGCAGGCGCTTGAACATGCAGGAGATTCCGCGCGTGCGAAACTCGCCTATCAGCAGGCCCGGGATACGTCAGGCGATATCAGCCATGCAAGGCAAGCAGCTGAGAAATTGCTTGCGCAATGATTCGAACAAACCGGATTACTTCTCGAGATTCTTAGCCATTTCCGGAATCACAGCAGATAGCAATGCGACAAAATCGCCTCGCACCTGTTCGGTGGTTTCGAAGACCTCATCTGAGCTCAGCGGCTTGTCGAGAATTCCTGCGGCCATATTGGTGACACAGGAGATGGCCAGAACGTCGATTACCATATGGCGCGCCGCGATCACCTCCGGAACAGTCGACATTCCAACCAGATCGGCGCCAATGGTGCGCAGATAGCGGATCTCCGCCGGAGTTTCATAGCTGGGACCGAGAAGGCCGGCGTAAACACCTTCGGCTAGATTCTTGCCGAGGCGCTGTGCCGCCGCATGCGCGAGTTCCCGGCAAAATTTCGGATAGGCGTGCGTCATGTCGGGGAAGCGTTCGCCAAAACGAGCGTCATTCGGTCCAACCAGTGGATTCTGGCCTTGCAGGTTGATGTGGTCCTTGATGAGCACCAGTGCACCTTGTTTGTAGTTGAGATTGATGCCGCCGGCTGCGTTGGTGAAGATGATGACGCGAACTCCCATGCGGCCAAAGACACGCACCGGAAAGGCGACTTGTTGCGCGGTGTAACCCTCATAAAGATGGACGCGACCCTGCATGGCAACGACAGGAACTTTGCCGACGTTGCCGATCACCATTTGACCAGCATGTCCAATAGCGGTGGAACGGGGAAAATGGGGAATGGTTGTGTACGGAATTCTTACGGCTGCCGAAAGTTCGTCGGCGAAACTTCCCAGCCCTGAGCCAAGAACCAGACCGATACGCGGACGAATATCCGTGCGCGATAGGAGGAGTTGCGCTGCAACTTCGGCGTGAGCGAAATCGTCAATAGTTCCCGATGCATCAGATGACATAAGCGTGATTTCCTTCGTGTACCTTTGTCCTTGGTGGTTCAAGAATTCGCTAACCGCGAAGGACACAAAGGTACACGAAGGAAATCCTCGCGAAGGAACAACTTACTAGAATCTCTTTTCAAATGCCTCGAAATCCTGCTCCAACTTCTTTTGCAATCTGGCTTTTTCCTTCTCATCGACAAAGCTGTGCTCCAGGCTTTGACGCGCCATCTTTTTGAGATCAAAGTAAGAAAGATTGTACGTTTCCACAGCTCGCAGGTATTCATGCGTCATATCTGAGCGCGCTACGCCTTCATCGTCGGTGGCCAGAGCTACCGGAACGTTGTACTTTCGATAAATTGGCAATGGATGATTGTCGCCCCTCACTCCCAGAATTATGTCATTCGAGGTCAGGCAAATTTCAACCAGTATCTTGCGCTCGGACATTTCCCGCAACAGTTGCACCGCGTTGTGCTCGTCCATCACGCTCACCCCGTGTCCGATTCGCTCAGCATGCCCTAGCTCGATGGAATGGCGAACGTGAAAACTTAAGTCTTCAGGAGGAACGAGCCCCATCGCCAGTTCTCCGGCATGAAGGCTGATGTGCACCTTGGGATAAATGCCGTGCAGGAAATCGAGCATGCGCATGTGAAGATTGAAATCCCGCATCGGGATGTACCAGTCTTCCGGCATGACCAGGTTCAGACCCACTACGCGCGGATCGACCGACGCGAGCTCAAATCCTGTCAACATTTGCGCGAATACTTGTTCCGGCGGAAGTCCGCGCAGCACCTGATAGAGATAACGAACGCTAACCTCACAAGCCGGAAGCGCTGACGGGGTGCCGCATGCGAGCATTTGTTTGATCACGTCCTGCTCATGATCGAGGTTCTTGCGCGCCGCCGCCACCGCGTCTTTGAGCCCGCCCGCCAGGAACTTATCACGCATGGTGGCAAAATCGGAGTTAAACCCCAGCTTTGTCCCTAGTTGCGCTGATTGCATTCCTCCGATGGTATGCATGAACTCGACGTACTCGAGATGATCAGCAGCGGCGCGCTCCATGGCTCGCGCCGTCGCCTCGCCCATGTGATTTGTAGCGGCAAGATCGAATTTGTAAAAACTGGCGAAGAAATGATCGTGTCCGGACTCGCGGCCACGCTCCCAGTTACGCATCGACCAAGCGTCGATCGTCTGGTTGTAGAGAGACTGGTCACGATAAGCGCACGATACAGACGGTTTGCGTGCTTGCGGACCGCAACCTGCGTCGCATTCGCCGCCGATCGCACTCATCGTGCTCTTGTCCAGGCAAAGCCTATCGTCAGCGGCGAAGTCGATGAGGTCCTCCGCGTAAATTGCTCCGCCCAGATGATTGTGCAGATCTCCGCCCTTGGGCATCTCGCGCAGGAATGCCAGCGCCAGCAGCGGAGAATGACGAATGCTTTCGAGGTAGCGGTTCGTCCGTTGCTCCGGAGTGCCTGGAGACTGCGCGAGCGCGAGGATCGGAACAAGAACGAATAGAAATAAAAAATTCGATGGTCGATGCTGTCGCAATCCGCCTCTCTTGATCTGCCGATTTAGCGAACTGGAGGCGATGATGCCCGCAGCCCAACACTGATGATGAACGGCATTGTATCGCGATCAGTCCGCAACCGACGGGTGTATCATCTTGGCAACCACTCCTTCAGATCGCGAGAGCCATGAAACTCGAGCGCAAGTTCATTCAATCCCTGCCTAAGGTCTTGCTGCATGAGCACCTGGATGGCGTCTTGCGGCCTCAGACCGTTATCGACCTGGCTCGCAACGTGGGATACGCAGAACTCCCGACCGATGATCCTGAAAGATTAGCCGACTGGTTCCACAAGGGCGCGAACAAGGGCAGCTTGCCCGAATATCTGCAAGGTTTCGCGCATACCATTGCGGTTACACAAACCGAGGAAGCGCTAGAGAGGGTCGCTTATGAACAAGCCGAAGACCTCAGTCGCGACGGCATTGTTTACTTCGAAACCCGTTTCGCCCCCATTTTTCATACCCGCAAAGGGTTGACGCACCAACAGGTCATCGCTGCGGTGCTCAAAGGTCTGGAACGAGGGCGCCAGGATTTTGGCATCGAGTCAGGGCTGATCATTTGCGCCATGCGTAACATGAATGTCTCGCTCGAAATGGCGGAGTTGGCTGTCGATTTTAGACAAAGAGGCGTGGTGGGCTTCGATCTAGCAGGCGAAGAAGGCGGGTATCCTCCCAAAAAGCACGTTGACGCGTTTCACTTTATCCAGCGGGAGAATTTTAATATCACGGTTCACGCTGGCGAGGGCTATGGCAAGGAATCGATCTGGCAGGCGATTCAATACTGCGGGGCGCATCGTATTGGGCATGCCACTCGTCTGATTGACGATATAACAATTGCTGAAGGCAAAGTCGTGAAGCTGGGTGATCTGGCGCAGTATGTTCTCGACAAAAGAATTCCGCTGGAAATTTGTCTGCTTAGCAACGTACACACTGGCGCAACCCCCAGCGTTGCCGAACATCCTTTCAGAATTTTTTATCAGCAAAAATTCCGTGTCTTTTTGAACACTGACAATCGTCTCATGAGCAACACTACGCTGAGCCGCGAATTTGAAGTCGCCGCCGAGGCCTTCAATCTTTCACTCGATGATTTCGAAATTCTCACCATCAACGCCATGAAAAGCGCGTTCCTGCCTTACGATCAACGCTGCAGATTTATCTACTCGGTATTGAAGCCGGGATATGCCAAAGCTAAAGAGGTTCTGAAGGCACAGCGCGGCATCGCGAGCTACTGAAGCTGGTCCCGAAATCTTACGAAATCAGCATTCCCGCGATCGAAGCCGACATCAGGTTCGCCATAGTGCCCGCCAGCATGGCTCGGAGGCCGAGGCGGGCCAGATCGCCCCGGCGATTGGGCGCCAGCGCGCCGATACCGCCGATCTGAATCCCGATCGAACTGAAATTCGCAAACCCGCACAACGCGAATGTGGCGATTGTGAACGAGCGCGGATCGAGCGTGCTCTTGATGGTCCCGAGCTTCGCGAAAGCAACGAATTCGTTAATCACCATACGCGTGCCCAGCAGGTTGCCGATTGACGCCGCGTCGTGCCAGCGAATTCCGATCAGCCAGGCGACCGGCGCAAAAACCCATCCGAATATTTCTTCGAGACTGTAAGGGAACCACGAAATATGAATGTGGATCCAGCCCATCACCGCGTTAACCAACGCCAGTAAAGCGATAAAAACAATCAGCACCGCGCCCACATTCAGCGCCAGTTGTAATCCGTCGAGTGTGCCTCGGGCGATTGCGCCGAGAACGTTTGCTTCTTTTTCCATGTGCGGCATTTCGACGCGGCCCGCGGTTAGCGGCTTCTCGGTCTCGGGCACCAGCATTTTGGAAATCAGCAGCGTTCCGGGAGCAGTCATGATCACGGCGGTCAACAAATTCTTGGCGTCGGCGCCGCCCACCGCGATGTAGGCCGCCATCATGCCTCCGGAGATGTGGGCCATGCCGCTGGTCATCACCGTCATCAACTCGGATTGAGTTAACGCGGCAAGGAATGGCCGGATCGTAAGCGGAGCTTCGGTTTGTCCCATGAAAATACTGGCCGCTAAATTCAGCGACTCCGCGCCGCTCGCGCCCATAACCTTGGTCATCACCCACGCGCCCGCGCGAATGATGAACTGCATTATCCCGAGGTGATAGAGCACCGCAAAAAATGCGGCGATGAAGATGATGGTGGGCAGCACCTGGAAGGCGAATATCAATCCCAGAGAGGAATGCTGTTTTCCCAGCTCGCCGAACATGAAAGTTGAACCGTAGTACGAAAAATCGAGAAGATGCTTTGTCCAGTAGCCGGCACGCGCAAACAGCCATTCTCCCGATTGCATGCGCAGTACGAAGATCGCAAGCACGAACTGCAGGCCAAGTCCCCACGCCACAGTTTTTACGCGGATCGCGCGGCGATTGGTCGAGAAAATAAAAGCCAGCGCCAGCATGGTGAGCAAGCCGAGCAATCCGGTAAATCTTCCCATGAAGTTTCCTCGATCCCTAAGCCTTGACGGGCGAGAGGCCCGTCTCGCTACCAATTATTTTGCGGACCAGACTATTCTTTTTTGCTGTTGAAACTTCGGCGATGCGGAAACTCTTCTGCAACAGCCTCGCAGCATCATCAGCTCTGGCCTCAGAATTGTAATGGATGGTGCAAAGCGGCTCGCCGGCTGCGACGGAATCGCCAAGTTTGCGATGCACAATGATTCCCACCGCCGGATCGACGGCGTCTTCTTTTTTGGCACGGCCGCCGCCAAGAATCACTGAAGCAATTCCAATTGCCTGACAATCAATTTTGCCGATAAGGCCCGAAGCGGTGCTCACAACTTCTCTGGTGTGCTGCGCACGAGGGAGCAGTCTTGAATCGTCGATTACTCGTTCGTCCCCACCCTGCAGCTTGACCATTTTGCGGAAAACCTCAAGCGCATCGCCCGATCTGATCAATCGCTCGGCCTTTGCTTTGCTGAGAGCAGGCGTGCTTTCCGCGCCTCCGAGATAAAACATCCAGCCGGCCAGTTCCAGGCACAATTCGCGAAGATCATTGGGTCCGCCGCCCCGCAAAACTTCCAAACATTCGATCACTTCGAGCGAATTTCCAACGTGCGTACCCAGCGGCTGGTTCATGTCGGTAATTAACGCGACCATTTTCTTGCCCACCAGTTCGCCGGTTTCGACCATCAGCTCCGCCAGAAATTCGGCGTCTTCTTGCTTTTTCATGAAAGCGCCGGAGCCGGTCTTCACGTCGAGCACCAGCGCATCGATTCCCTCGGCCAACTTCTTGCTCATGATGGAAGCGCAGATCAGATAAGGGCTTTCGACGGTGCCTGTGACGTCGCGCAATGCATATAGTTTGCGATCAGCAGGCGCAATCTCCGCGGTCTGCCCAATCATTGAGCAGCCGCATGCACCCAAGACACGGCGAAATTCCGCCACGCTGAGATTTACGTTGAAGCCAGGAATGGATTCGAGTTTGTCGAGCGTGCCGCCGGTATGACCCAGTCCGCGGCCGCTGATCATCGGGACAATCAGGCCGCCGGCGGCAACAAGCGGCGCGAGCACCAACGACGTCTTATCACCAATGCCGCCGGTTGAGTGCTTATCGACTTTGGCGGCGGAGAATTCCGAAAGATCCAGCACCTCGCCAGAATGCAACATAGCGTTGGTCAGCGCCGCAGTTTCCGCCCGCGACATGCCCCGCAAGACCACCGCCATCAGCCATGCCGATGCCTGGTAATCAGGAATTCCGCCGCTTGTATATCCGGCGACGAACGACTCGATCTCGGCGGCGGAAAGCTCCTGGCGGTCGCGTTTCTTGGTGATTACATCGACGGCGCGTATTGATGAAGCTTGGCGCGAATGAGATGAGTTCACTTGAGCCGAAACCCTTCCGGCAGAAGTTCGGTGATGTGACTCTCTTTCCAACCGTTCGCGCTTTGAAAGATAACAATCGCGTCCGGGCCGAATTCGTAAATCACCTGCCGGCAGGCGCCGCAGGGCGAGCATGGAACATCTTGGTCATTGACGACGGCAATGGCCGCGATCTCAAGCCCAGGTTCGGATTGAGCAACTGCAGTGAATATCGCGGTGCGCTCGGCGCAGTTCGTCAGGCCGTATGACGCGTTCTCGACATTGCAACCTGAAAATACTTCGCCTTTCGCGTTGAACAGGGCAGCTCCAACTTTGAAGTGGGAATATGGTGCATGCGCATGCTGCATGGCTGCGCGGGCAGTCTTGACTAATTTGTCTCGTTGCTCGCTGGAGAGTGTTCGCGTCACAATGACAATGTAGCTTGGACTTGTTGTCGCGGGATGTTAGAGGGCTTGTGCCGCTGCTTACTTTTCTACCAGCAGAACTTTTTCCAAGCCGTCGATCTCAGTAAGTTTAACTTCGATCACTTCTCGCATAGTGGTGGGTACGGCGCGTCCCACAAAGGCAGCCTCAATCGGCAACTCGCGATGGCCGCGATCGATCAGCACGCAAAGCTGCACCCGGCGTGGTCGGCCATGAGAAAACAATGCGTCCAAGGCCGCGCGAATGGTGCGCCCGGTGAACAAAACATCATCGACCAGGATGATGTTCTTGTCCCGAATGTCGAAGCCGATATCGGACTTCTGCACCACCGGCTTGGGCCCGACTGTTGATAAATCGTCGCGATAAAAGGTAATGTCCAATGAGCCGACAGGAATTGTGGTGCTTTCGATCCGGTTTATGAGTCGTCCGAGGCGCTCGGCCAGCGGCACCCCGCGGCGTTTGATCCCAACCAGACCCAACTGCTCCACGCCGTCATTTTTTTCGACGATTTCGTGAGCGAGCCGCAGCAGCGTGCGCTCCATCTCCGAAGCCGACATTAGTTGCGCTTTCTCGCGAAGGCCGAAGTTATGCAAGGTGCTCTCGGTTGCCATGAGGTTGCATGATACGCAGGCCGGAGGCGGGCTGCAAGGCTTTTGCGCAGGCCAAATTGGACTTAAATTCGGTGCAGTTTGTCCCCAGAAAATATCTTTTTATGCCAAACCACCAACAAGGCCGAACCCACGATCATCAGCCCCGTGCAGAGTCCGATCCATACGCCCAGAGCACCCCAGCGCAAACGGAAACACAAAAAGTAGCCGAGTGGAATTCCAATGAACCAATAAGCCACCAAATTAGCAAGCATAGAAGTTTTCGTATCGCCTGCGCCACGCAGGGCGCCTGTGGTCACAACCTGCACGCCATCGAACAACTGGAAGGCGGCGGCAACCAGCAGCAGCGTGGCTCCAATTTGAACCACAGCCGGATCCGGCGAGAACGCGCGCGCAATCACTTTTGGGATCGAAACGAACACCAGCCCAGAGCACGTCATAAATCCGACCCCGAGAATGAGCGCTGACCATCCTGCGCGGCGCGCCCCTGCGGGATCGCGGCGGCCCAATTGTTGTCCAACTCGAACCGCCGCGGCAGAACTGATTCCGTACGGCACCATGAAAGTGAACGCAGCGCAGTTCAACGCGATCTCGTGGCCCGACAATGGCACCGGGCCTAATTTCGCGCAGATTGCGGTCGCTCCTGAGAACGCACCGATCTCAACCAGAATCTGTCCGGCAGCGGGCGCGCCCAATTTCAGCAGCGCCCAAATTCGGACGAGATCGACTCTCAGCGCCGGCGCTGACGATGAGAGCCGGTTTGACCGAGCTTTCGATTCTATCCACAGCAGTGTGATCGCCAGCACCAGCAACATGTAAATGCGGGCAAAACAAGTGGACCATCCGGAGCCGGTAATGCCTTCCGCTCGAAATCCCATGTGTCCATAAATCAATGCCCAGTCGCCGACCGCGTTCACGATGTTAGCCGAGACCAGCGCGAACATAATCGGTATTGCCACATTCACCGCCTGTAGATAACGCCGCAATGCGAAATATCCGAGCAATGGCAGCGTGCCCCAGTTCAGTGCATACAAGAAGGGCTGCATCGGGCTGACCAGCCCCACGCTGATTCCGAAACGCCGCATCAGCGCTGGCCAGAAGGACACCGCGATCATCAGTATCGGAGTGAGTAAAAGTGCCAGTGCGGTTCCATTCAGCAGAGTATTGCGCGCATCGTGCAGGTCCTCGCGCCCGTAGGCTTGCGCGACGAAGGTGTCCATGCCCAGCAGCAGGCCGCCGCCAACGATTGCTATTGCGTTATAGAGACTCTGGCCTAATCCGGTTGCGCCAATCGCGATCGCGCTGTCCGGCAAGCGCCCGACCATGATGGTGTCCACCACGCCCATGCTCATCCATCCGACCTCGGCCATGATGAGCGGCAGCGCCAGCCGCAGGGTCAGGCGAAAGTCGCTGAGGCGCGGCACGGTCTGAAGTTTAGCGGGCATGGAGTTGTGATTTTACCGTGGCGAAGGAATGATCGCGGTCAGCGATGCCCGCATTCGGCGGCGCTCAGCGCGAGGTTGGCTTTCGGCCACCGATTGAGGTTTTCAGTTTTTCCACCTCAGCCGCACTCAGCCGCCGGAATTCTCCGGGAGGGATGTCGAGACTCAGCGGCCCGTAACGTACGCGCTTGATCTTTTCGACGTGATGACCGATCTCTTCAAACATTTTGCGGATCTGGCGGTTCTTGCCTTCCATCAGGGTCAGCTCATACCAGGGATTATCGCCTTCGCGGACCAGGCGCACCTTAGCGGGCGCCGTCTTCACCCGGCTTGCGGCTTTCACCCGACTTGCGGCTTTCACCCGACTTTGGACCTTCTTCTTACTCCTGTCATCCCGAGCGGAGGTGTCGAATTCGCTCGCTAATTCGATACCAGAGTCGAGGGACCTGCTTTTGTCAGCTTCACTGCTCTGTGAACGTCGTTGAAATCTGCGTTCAGTCGTTATCGATAACCCTCGCCGAATTTTTTCCAGTCCTACTTCGTTCGGCGTGCCCGCAACTTTCACCACATAAACTTTCGGCACATGTGACGCAGCTTTCATAAGTTTGTTCGAAAGCTCCCCGTCGTTAGTCAAAAGCAGCAGTCCTTCGCTGGCGTAATCCAGACGGCCAATCGGATAAACTCGCGCACGGATTCCGCGCAGAAGATCCATTACCGTCGGCCGGCCCTCGGGATCACTGACGGTAGTAACGTACCCCTTGGGCTTATTCATCAGCAAATAAACCTGGCGCTCGGCACCTTGCAGCAGCTTTCCATTTACGCGGATGTGGTCGTGCTCAGGATCAGCCTTGCTGCCGAGCTCGGTGACCATTGTGCCATTCACCGAAACCGCGCCCGAACTAATCAGCTTTTCGGCGCTGCGGCGTGAGGCGACGCCGGCGGCAGCAATGATTTTTTGTAGGCGCTCAGAAGGCATGTATAAGAAAAAGGTTATCAGAAGATGCGCCGGAGCCCGATAAGGAGAATGTGGTTACTTAGGAGAATGGCTGTTTTAGGAGCAGTTGGTGTCCAATGTAGGGGTGGGACTCAATGACGGTGCGCGATCGCGGACTACAAGGGTCACAATCGCCGCTCTCTTTGTCATTTCGGCTTTCAGTAGCGTGTGGCTCGTCCACTGTTGCTTCCGAGTGGAATCTTCCGAAACGTTAGCTCCATCAGTTTCTGCGGTCGCATTGGTGGCTGCCTCGGCCTTGTTGTTCTGGAGGTCTCGATTCGGGTACTTGTTGGCCGCGCTTTCGGCAGCGTTTTCGCTACAGTGGTTTTCCAAGACTGAGTTGCCGAATTTCCCCGCACTTAACTCCTGGATACTCTTCAATTTGCAGGACAATATTTCATCTCTGGCAGACGCTAAACCTAGGGTGATCTTTGCAAGTGCGATGATTGCGAGCACGATTTGCGGCTTAGTGGCTCTATTACCAGCAATTGGCTGTTGCAGGGTAAACCAATCCGGGGACGTCTATGGCCAGGATTCGCACTTGCGTTCGTGCTGGTCGCAGTTTGGTATTTAAAATCCGTGTCTCCATACCGTGTGCCTATTATTGTGGACGGTCCCAGCCCAGAGCTCGCCATCTTACATGTTGAAAAAAATGGACTTCGATTCGTTGAGACCGAGATCTCGGTATATCGCAACGGAGAATATTATTTTTCGCGTAATCATCGAACATTGTTTCAATACAGATTCGCTGTCCGAGGCGGTCAGGGAGTCCTGCCACCGGAGCTTTCTTCCGAAGTAAGAAATCTAGCGGCGTCTCCTGTGATCCAAACACTGTATCCAGGCGATTTAGAGCCTATTCGAGCATGGAGAAGCGAAGGATGGTACGTGCGGACCGGGCGGAAGTTTTCGGCATTTCCGAGCGAACATCGAACAGAGACCCCGAAACAAGCAGTTGATCTTTTTGAAGCTTTGATGAACGCAGCGCACCCCGATAAAGCGTTGCCGGATGGAAAGGATATTTGCTTTGGTTTTTGTTATGATCCGCTAGCCGGATTGGGATTTGACGCGCTCAACTACCGCTGTGGTTATAACAACGGAACCCGTTGCGAGTAGGTCATCTGATTTTCTGCAACTGATGTTTGTGCCGCCGGTACTCCCTTAATCGCGCCGCTCATCGGCCGCGATTTGCGATGACTTCAACTCACGCCGACTTGCTGGTTTCGACCTCACCCGAGTCAGGTTGAACGGCCGCCGATTCTGACGACTCGCCTTGGGCCTGCTGACCTTCCGCCGGCAACAAATCATTTTGAAACGATTCGGCCACCAGCTTTTCGAACTCCTCCATGCTAGGGAGTTCGTTGACGTCTTTCAATCCAAAGCGGAGCAGGAATTCCTTGGTGGTCTTATAAAGAATTGGCCGGCCGATTACGTCCTTGCGTCCAGAAGTCGTGATCAGCTTGCGGTCGAGCAGGGTGGCGATTACGCCGCCTGCATCCACGCCGCGAATTTCGCTGATTTCAGGCACCGTGACCGGCTGTTTGTAGGCAATCACAGCGAGGGTTTCGAGCGCCTGCAAGGAGAGCCGGATCGGCGGCTTCAAACTCTTCGCGAACGCC
>DATATW010000141.1:0-22128 GCA_036268595.1 Terriglobales bacterium | reverse complement strand
TTCCGCGCACGATTTTGCCTTCCACCGTTTCAGTTCGGCGTCTAGAACCGATCGCCATTGTTCCTCAGACCGCATGTTGGGTGGCTTCACTCCTGCGCGTCCGACTGGCAACTGGGCGCTGGCAACTGGCTACTGGCTACTGGCTACTTTCATGTCCGGCGCTGAGCAGATTCACATACAAGCGCACCGCTCCCGGCACGCCCGCCGGCAATTGCCGGAAGAAGGCATAGCCCGTGTAGATGTAAGTCCCCTTGCCGTATTGCGCGCGCAGCAGCCCGCCCTTCCGCTCATCTTCGCCCGGATCGTGACATGCGAGCAGAGGTTTGAAATGGTCGTCCCACTTGCTCATGAAATACAAGCCGCGTTCCTGCACCCAATTGTCGAAGTCATGCGGCGAGATCGCATTCGGATAGTGAAATACCGGATCGTCCGGCGCGAGAATCTGTACTGGAACCTCTTCAACAGACACGCGCGCGCGGCTCAGATCGGCGGGATATGGTGTGAATTTGCCGGCGTTGAAATCTCCGGTGCTGGCGTTGTACTGCACAACGAGCGTGCCTCCCGCGGAAACGAAATCGAGGAGCTTCTTATTGTTGATCGCGACGTCTTTCTGTGTATCGTAGGCGCGAATGCCGAGCACGATCGTGCCGTATCGGCTCAAGTCTTCGCTGGCCAGTTTCTCTGCGGGAATGAGAGCAACGTTCATTCCGATCTGCTGAAGCACGGTCGGAATGTCGTCGCCGGCGCCCATGATGTAGCCAAGTTTCAAATCGTGCGGCACCTGCACGTCAACAATGCTCACCCGCTGCCGCGCCGGCTGGTAATAGTAGAAGCTTCCGAGGTCTTCGCGCGTGACCAGCGTGTATCCTTCGCTGTATTTTTCACCTTCGGCTTCAAAGACGGCATGAATTGTCGTGCGACCCTGCTGTAAGTCTGCCGTGAGAACTTTGAATTGAAGATCTTGCTTTTCTCCGCGGCGAGTTGGGTTGACGGGAATTTTCTCTGGTTCCGAGCGCCAGCCCTGCGGTAACTCCAACCGCAGCTCGCCGTGGACTTTGCGGTCGACGTTGCTGGTTACGCCGACGGTGACGGTCGAAGTCGCACCGTTGTGCGTGGAGATGGCCTGGGTCCCCGGTTCCAGCATCACTGAAAATGCCGGCACAACCGCCATCGGGCGAGAAATCTGCTTTCCGGATTCATCGAGAAATGGAGTGACCACAACCGATGTGATTCCATTGCGCGTACTTGCCCTCCCCGAAAGGTTCACTGCGTACTCGACACGGGCCCGCATTGCCGGAGGCGGGAAGGGAAGCGTCGCGTACTGTTCGTTGTCCACATGATTTAGGCTTTCAGTATCGGGATTATCACGGTGCCAATACGGACGCGTATAGGAAGTGTCTTTCGGTACACGCAGATGAAAATTTACGTGCAGGTTGTCATCGGGCTTGACGATTTCGGGTCTTGATTTGCCGCTGATTGTGTTCCATCCCGCAGGAACTTCCAGCTTCACGCTGTCAATCAGAATTGGCATCTTCGAGCCGTTGTGAAAGGTCAGCCAGACCGCAAATTCCTCGCCTGGAGAAACGGTCGTCAGTGCGTCGGCCTCTTTCACCACACTCGCCTCAGTCGCACTCGCCGGGGAAACATTCGCAGAAAGGCTGACGCCGAGCGCGAGATTCAGCGCCGTCTCAGCTTGCCGTTCCTTGGTAAAAACTTCCAGCAACAACTCGAACTTTGGCGCCGCGGTCAAGTCGCTTGCGCTGATTTCTGCGCGCACTTTTTGCAGGCCGCTAACCACCTGCGCCAGCGGAGTGCTTGCGCTGGCTGGATTGTTTCCATTCGCATCGCTGGCCGCTTCGGCAATGCGCTTCGCGATTTCTGTCAGATGCGCTTTTAACTGAGGCACTTTCTTTTCTTCGGCGCCCAATCGCGAGGCCAACTCCGGCAGACCAGTCTGGATTCCGTCAAAGAACGCCTTCTCATGGCCATCCTTGCCCGCAGTTGACGGAATGACCGAATCTGCCAACTTGTAAAATGTGAACCGGTCGCCGGGTTCGACGTTGTAGTTTCCCGTTCCTTGCGACATTTGATGGTGCAATCCTTCAATAGCGAACTGGGCGTACGACATTCCCAGCGCCTCGTCGCGCTTGCCGGTGTTGTACTTGACGGTCCAGTCGCCGTCAGGACAAGTCATTGCTCCGAAGCCGCAAACGTTGCCGATATAAAACTTCTTTGCCTGCCACGGATGAAGCCCTTCTGCAATTTGTTCAGGGAATCGCTGGGGATCGGCCGCTGCGCGGAACGCCTCTCGCGCCAGAATGCTCGACGCCTGATGGTTCCCATGGCCGTCGCGATCCGTACCCGAAAACCGCGCCGTCAGTACATCCGGGCGAAACGTCCGAATCACGCGCACAATATCGGCAAGTGCCGGCTCGTGTCCACCCCATTTCTCGAACGTTTCAGATGCCGTTTTGGAAAACCCAAAGTCCGCGACCCGCGAAAACCTTTCCTGTACGCCGTAGTACTGGTCGGATGCCAGCAACTCCTCGGCGCGCAGCACTCCAAGCACGTCCGACAGATTGCTGCCAATCTTGTTTTGTCCGCCCTCGCCGCGAGTCAGTGTCATCAGCAGCGTGCTCACGCCTTCTCCGCGGGCATTGAGCGTCAACATTCCGCCGTCTTCATCATCAGGATGGGCAACCACCTGCATCAACCGCGCCGTTGTTCCCAGGCGCAGCAATTCCAATCGCAGCCCTGCCGTCCCTTCATCTTGTGGAAGTGGAGCAGGAACGCCCTGATATCGCAACCCCGGCGGATCGGTCAGGACGGTATAGACCGAAACGGCGTCAGAGGAATGGGTGCCCGCAGTCGCTGCGTTTTTTTCCGCGCTATGGGTTTGGGATGGCGCGGCCAGCGCAAAAACTAAAAGGCAAGCGGCAATCTTTGCGGGAAAAAGGTGAATGCGCTGAAGAAAAGAACAAGTGCCGCTCACTAGACGCTGCGGCAAGCTGGCGGGTTCGGAATTTCTCACGCTACAAGGATGGGGCCTAGGGCGGGTTTGACGCAAATTCTTTCGCGAAGCATTCTCCTCTAGGGACAGCCGACAGCGCCTGTCCCTACATTTGACTGCTACACGTCACACAGATCCGCTGCCTTTCGCAGCGACTGCAACGGATCGCCCGTGGGCACGAACTCGTGGGCCACATAGCCCTTGAACCCCGAGTCCACGATGGCTCTCATCACGGCGTCCCACTGTACCTCCTGAGTGTCATCGAGTTCATGCCTGCCCGGAACACCGCCGGTGTGAAAATGGGCGATCCACTGGATGTTCTGGCGAATCGTCTCAATCAAATCGCCTTCCATGATTTGCATGTGGTAGATGTCATAGAGCAGCTTCACGTTGGGGGAGTTTACCTCCGACACCACACGCACGCCCCACGCTGTGTGATCGCACATATAGTCGTGGTGATCGCGCTTGCTGTTGAGAAGTTCCAGGCAGATTGTGACGCCATGATCTTCGGCAATCTTCTTCACGCGATTGAGGCCGATGACCGTGTTTCTGGCGCCCTCGTCATCTGACATACCGGCGCGATTTCCCGAGAATGTGATCACATTGGGAACACCAGCTTTGGCGGCTCGCGGAATATTGTTGCGGAACCCCTCCTCGATTATTGCGTGATATTCAATCCGGTTCAGGGCCTTGGGAATATCTCCGCCGCCGGCATATCCCATTGAGCAGACCAGCCCATAACGCCGCGGGACCTCATACTCATCCGGCTCGAGCAGATCAACTCCACGCAAGCCGATTTTCGCCGAATACTCCGCCAATTGATCGAGTGGAATCTTGGAGTAGCACCAACGAGAGACCGACTGATGAATGCGCCCTTTGCGTACGGCGGCGGCGTCCGCTCCGAACGCGAGCGGCACAAGTTGCGCCGCCGCGGCCCCGGCAATCGCCCCCTTCAGCAATCCCCTGCGGGTGAATTTCCCCATGGTTCGCGAACCGCCTCCACAATTGAATGCATCAAGCGATCGATGGCTGGCTATTGAGGGCCCGCTTTCAGCAACGCTTCGCATTGGCTGCTCTTTGTCAGCACGTCATTGAATGCTGTTTCTTTTCGGAGATCTTTCAAAAGTGGATCATCGAGCAGAGCCTCATGTGCGCAATAATTCTGCTCTACGGCTGCCTGCAACATCCGAAGCGCCGGTTCGTTCTGGCCGCAATAAGCCAGCAGCGTGCCGACGTGATACCACGCCTCCGGGTCGGCCTCCGTCATGCGGGATGCTTCCGCGTCATGCACGATCCGCGCAAAGTCTGCCGGACGCTGCGCCGCGGTACACGCCTCCATCAAATCGCGATGATAAATGGCAGCCCTTGCCATGTCCTTCACATCGCTGCGCGCCTCGGCGACATTGCCTTCTGCTAAATGTACGTAAGGTGTGACCCAATGCGCCCACTCCGATCCGGGATCGAGCTGAAGAAAATCCATGGCCTCGTCGGTTTTTCCCATCTCAAGGAACGACCACGCACACGAACGGAAGGCAAAGTTGCCAGGATCAAGATGCCGTGCCGTCTTGCACTCCTCCGACGACTCAGGAAGCATGCCCGCATAGCGCAGCACGTAGCTCAGCGCGAAATGCGCGTCTGCGCTTTGCGGCCGCCGCCGCACCAGGTCGTTTGCGGCATCGTACGCGCGCCGCAGATCGCCGCGTTCCACGCGATTCGTGATCAGGCTGCTGGCAGCCATTACACGGTTCGGATCAATGGCGACAGCGCTTTCAAATGCATCGTTCGATTTCTGGAACGCCTCTTCGCCGCCACCGCCGTATGTTGAATCGAAGTTATAGCGCTGGCCCAGCGCCTCCCAGGCGGGCGCGTATTTGGGATCGATGGAGACCGCCCACTCCAGCATCTTGATTGCTTCTTTGTTCGGCTTGGGATCGTGTGCCTGCGCCAGGCTGTGCAAATAAAAGTCATATGCTTCCTGGTTGTTCGGACGCGAGGCGCTCTCAATCTCGCCGCCGCCTCCACCCAGAACTGGCAGGAGCCCGTTCTGGATCTGCCTTTTTAACTGATCTTGCAAGCCGATAAAATTGTCCGCCTTTTCCGTGACTGAGGTTTCCCAAAGGAGCCGGTCTGTCGGGACGTCGATTGCCTCAAGGGTTACGGTCAGATGGTCACCCTGCTTCATGAAGTGGCCTTGTATCAACCGTCCCACGCGCAACTCCTGGCCGGCCTTCCTGGGATCGAGATCTACGGCCACAAATCTTCGTGTAACCGAGGATGGGCGCACTTCGAGCGTCCGCGAATACGTCAGGACGCTGGTCAGCTCATCGGCTAACGCGAAACGAAGATAGTCGATGCTGAAATCGCCGTTCATGTTCTGCAATGGCAGCACGGCAATCGCGTTTCGCTGTTCGGCATTGGCCACTTCGCGGTGCTTGTACCACCATGCTCCTACTGCCGCCAACACCGTGACAAGCAGGGCGGCGGTGCCGATCAGCAAATAGGTGAGAACGCGCGAATTTCTTCCGAACGTGCGCGTCGCGACGCGTAATTTCGCGGTGGCGCTGGGTGTCTTGATCGTGCCCGATTCCGCTTCACGTTTCAGCAGGGCCAGGTCAGACCGCATCTCCGCCGCGCTCTGGTAGCGACGGCCACGGTCCTTTTCCATCGCCTTGCCGATAATTCCTTCCAACTCGACCGGAATTTTTGGATTGAGATCGCGCGGCGGTATCGGCCTCGAGTGCAGCACTGCATCGAGCGTCACCAGCGAGTTGGCGCCGGTGAACGGTTTCTTGCCTGTTGACATCTCGTACAGCACGACTCCAAAGGAAAAAAGATCGCTGCGGCCGTCTACTGTTTCGCTCCGTGCCTGTTCGGGTGACATATAGACGGCAGTTCCCGGAATTACTCCGATCGCAGTCAGCGAATTGTCGGCGCCGGCGTCATCTTCCGTCCCCAGATTGTGCACGAGCTTCGCCAGCCCAAAGTCGAGCACCTTCACCTGCCCGGTGGGTGTGAGAAAAATGTTGGCCGGCTTGATGTCGCGATGAACGATATTTTTCGCATGCGAGGCGACGAGCGCGTCCGCCACTTGCACGCCTACATCGAGCACCTTCTCAACCGCCATCGCATGTCCGGAGATGCACTGCTTCAGGCTCTCGCCTTCGAGCCGCTCCATCACGATGAACGGATGGCCGTTGTTGTCTTCAATGCCGTGGATGGTGCAGATGTTCGGATGGTTCAGCAGGGAAGCAGCGCGCGCCTCGCGGGTGAAGCGCTCCAGCGATTTGGGATCACCGGCCAGATTTTCAGGGATGAACTTGAGGGCTACGTGACGGCCCAATTTCAGGTCTTCGGCCTCATACACCACACCCATACCGCCGCCCCCAAGTTTGCCCACGATGCGGTAGTGCGATACTTGCTGGCCAATCATGAGAGAGTTAGGCCCTGCTCGGCGGTAATGTTAGGCCGCTGGCCGACTTCGGTCAACTGCCTTGTCCCTCCCTGACGAAAGTGCATTTGCGCTCGCGCAGAATTTGCTTTTGGAACCAAGCCTCTATGATTCCCGCAATGGTCCATGAATCGCACCTTGGTATGATGCGGACACTCCCGGCTGTGGTTTAGATGAACTAACATCGGGACAAGGAGCTATTTGCGCTCCGCTCCGAGGAGATGGCCTTGACTAAGCCAACGCGCTCCGGTGCAGATTTGCACGATGCGATCCGGCATCGTGCCAGGGAAATCTACATTCGCAGTGGCAGAACCGCCGGCCGCGATCTGGAAAACTGGGCCCAGGCCGAACGAGAGATCCAGCGGAAGGCTTTAGGGGAAGAATTGCGGAGCGCGGTGGTTGTGAAAGTTGACGGGGTGCTATATGTCGGCGAATACACGCGCGAGCTGTCCCAGGGGTACCTTCCCGGAGAGTTCGGCGAAGGTATGACGGTTCCGGTGCGCTTTGATGGCGACAGGATGTTTGTGACCCGCCCGAACGGGATGGAACTGGAAACCTTTGTCGTCAAGGTCGGCTGAACTATCTTTACGTCGTTATACCCGCGCGCGCGTATCCAATTGATATATTGCAAAGATGTTGAATCTGATCGCGCAGAGCCAGCGGCGGCGCGGCACGCGGAGCTTCACCTCGACGCTGGTCCATCTTGGTGCAGCCGGGCTTTTTTTTCTGGCAATCCTCGATAGCTCTCCGCTGCCCACCTTCGGCGGACCTGATATCGTCACTGCCATTTTAGCTGTCAGCCATCGGCCCTTATGGTACGAATACGCCGCGGCGGCAACCGCCGGGTCGGTTATAGGCGCTTATCTCACATTCCATCTCGCGCGCAAAGCGGGATCGGCCTATCTCGACAAGAAATTCAAAAAGAGTGTGGTTTCGCGCTTCCTGCAGCTGTTCAAGAAGTGGGGCACGGGAACGCTTATAGCATCTACCATGATCCCGCTACCGACTCCGACCAGCATGTTCTTTGCGGCGGCAGGAGCGTCGGACTATCCCCAGGGCAGGTTTCTTACGATCGTAGCCGCCTCACGTGTGGTGCGGTATTTCGGCATCGCATTCGTCGCCAGCTACTACGGACGGCGTATTCTCCGCGTGCTGCGCCATCCCATACAACATTGGGGGTGGTTAGTCTTATTTCTGGTGCTGACTGGAGCGCTTATCGCCGTGGGCATCGTGATCAGTCAGCGGCTCGATGCTGCCCCTGCCAAGTGAGGGTCGCGGTCTCTCAGTGGGCAACGGACAGTCTTCCGAAAGTCGGTTTCATCGCCATAAATTTCGTATTTGTAAGCTGGTGGAGTTTGCCCTCGCTATCATACGTAAACATCTGATATTCGCCAGTCCACATTTCGCACTTGGGCCGCTCTTCGCCCACGGTCACGATCTGCGGGCCAACCCGGTTTAAGGCTGAAAATGCGATCGTCCTTCATTTTCGAGCCTCTCGGACTTACCGATTTGCGCCCACATCATATCGCTTATTTATCCAAATACAACCCCGCTGACGCTCCCACCCATTCCATGTTTTTGTTGTGATCCACGCCCATCATCAATCCGCGTCCCATGCGGATGATGGTCAGTACCGGCGTAAGTTCATCGACCCAGATATACATCACGCGTACCTCGGCTTTCGTCCCCCCAAAAG
This sequence comes from Terriglobales bacterium, assembly GCA_036268595.1. Taxonomy (GTDB): domain Bacteria; phylum Acidobacteriota; class Terriglobia; order Terriglobales; family Acidobacteriaceae; genus Gp1-AA145. The sequence goes on along the minus strand of DATATW010000141.1, from coordinate 13,974 downwards.
GTGTATTGATCACCGGCTCGAAATGCATTCTCTCCTGCAGGATGTAGTACGGTCGCTTTTCCGGCGAGATGGCAACGATGTCTTCTTTTTTCGGTGCAATGATGACGCCGAGGCCTGCGAACGAGTAAAGCGGTTTCAGCGCATAGTTCTCAAGATCGTCGGGAATCCCGTCGAGCCGGTCGAGAAACCACGTCTTCGGCACCGAGCGATGTTTGAGATAGGGAATTGAAAACTTGCTGATCCGGAAATACCAGTTGGGATGGCCGGCCCATTCGACATCAAGATCGTCGCGCCAGTCGAAGGCAAGATGAACGTTCTTGCGCTCGAGTTCGTCGACGATCGCGCGATTGTAAATTCGCTTGATGGGAATTCGTATCCCGCTACGCTCGTAGTAGAGCTTCGAACCTTCTTTCTGGATATCGACAATATCGACCGCGCGCACGCCTAACATTTTTTCGGTGAGCAGAAAATCTGGCAACGTCTTCTGCTGCTGAGGATGAATCTCCATCAGGATGACATTCTCAGGATCGTGTGAGCCGGCAATCGCGCGCCGCAGAAGGTCGCGATAGGAGTTCTGGTCGAGGTCGCTGAGAAAATATTTCAGCTCAGAATTCGTGGCGTGAACCTGCTGCTCATTTGCATTTGTCATTCCGAGTGCACTTGTCATTCCGAGCGAAGCGAGGAAGCTGCTTTTTGCCGGTAACCACTCAGGCCCTCGCAGCCCATAAACATCCAGATAGGCCTCCGCCAAATATCCCTGGTATGCGTACAGCGAAGGGAACGCCTGCAACTCGACAAGCTTCGGCTGCAACTCGCCGTTTGCATCCCGCACCAGCCCGAAATCCACCTGCACAAACATAGGATGCGGCGCTTCGTTCGGCACCTTGAACTCGGCCGGCACAGCCTGATCCGACTTTGCCCGATATTCGGGACTATCCACTAGCTGCCGAATTAATTCCTTTCCATCGCGCGCCATTTCCTCGAGCAGCGCTTTTGGAAAAAAGCAGGGCGTTTCTGACAGCCGGAACTGCACATGCGCTCCCGCCGCGTCGTCAATGCGTTGCAGGAAAGTCTGATATTTCTCAGGAGTGAATTTCTCGTTGAATCGTCGGCGGAGGAAAGGGATCATGGATCAAGAATTCAGGAGCAGCTACTCGCGAATTTCCATTCGGCAGATGAGGCCGTCTTTCAACGAATAGACGTGTTCTACCTGGCGGTCGAACAGCAGATTGCCCGAGAGGTCATGCACCACCTGATGAACGCTAACAGTAATTCTGCCGTCGCTGTCGTCACGAAAGCTGACCGGATCAACACGAGGGTTCAGCATGCCCCATTGGCGTGTCCAATAAGCCCGAACGCCGTCATGCCCGTGAACCGTGCCGCCCTCCATTCCATTCGGCCACTCCACGTCCGGTTGCATCGTCGTCAGTGTGCCTTCGATGTCTCGCGCGTTGAAGCGTTCGTAGGCCTTCTGTAACAACGCGGTATTTGAGGCCACGCTCATCGCTCGACCTACGCCTCCACCAGAAACTTCCCATCCTGCATGATCTGCTGCTCGTCGACCCAGATGTTGAACTTCCGCCCCACCACATCAATATGTGTAGTCGAATCCCATTCCGCGCCTGTATGCGCGCCATAGGGATTTCCAAACGCGATATGAATCCCGGGATACTTCTCGTCCTGCAAAATCTGACCAATGACATTCTTCAAATCGACATTGGTCCCGATCGCGAACTCGCCGACGCGGTCGCTGTTCTCATCGGTGTGCGTGTACTTCCAGAAATCGTCTTCCAATTCGCGGTTCTCGGAGTGAGCCTCAGTAAGGCGATTGCCTTTCATTCGAATGGTAAGAGGATTTTCTTTCAGGTCCCCGAACTTTGAGCACAGATAGTCGCCGACTACGCCATCAATGACGAATGTTCCATTCACCTCGCCTGGGGTCGTGAAGATTTCTCCGCCCGGCAGATTGCCCCATTTCTCCGGAGAAATAATGCCGCTGGTTTTCAGCCACTTGTAGTTGGGATTCAAATCCGCCGTCAGGTCCGTGCCCGCCGCGGTCTTGGCGCGAATCTTCGATGCCTTCCGCACCATCTCGACCACTTTTTGACTGAGACGGTCTACCCGCTGAAAATCCGCGCGCATGCCTTCGAGCATGATCTGCCGGTTGATGTTCACCATGTGTGCGTGGCGAATCTTGCGCCGGTTGACGATGTCGGTCATTTGGATGCGCGAGCGCAATTCATTCCGCTGCACCTGCACTGCAAATATCGAAACCTGAGCTCGTTCGAGATCGTCGGCAATCTCGCGCGGCAAATCGCGCAGAGGCCTTTCGGCCAACTCTTCCAGCACCCATGCGTAATGCGGCGCGCCCAGGTTCCTCAATTCAGCGACGATCGATGCTGCAATGTCCGCCGTTGCCTCGTCGGTAATGACGCAGACCCTCTCGTGCGGTTGAATTCGTAGACAAACGTTCACCGCATTGCGGGCCCCCGGAGTGTATTCAGGGTCGAAAGGAATCTTGCTGAGTTCGATGGGATTGGAACGCGCAGAAAGGCTCATTACCCGACTTTTCTAGCGGCCTCGGGCTCCTCGACCAGTCCCGCTTCCGTCTCTTCAATGATGTAATCGACAACCTTCTTCAAGTCTCCGGTTTCCTGGAAGACGCGCAACTGGCGGTCGGCGCCGCTTCCGCCTTCGAGAATCTTGTGGATGTATTCGAGTTCCTCCCGCGAGTCCAGTTCATCGACCACGTCGTCAACGAAATCGAGATATTCGTGGATGAGGTCGCGGGCCGGAACTTCTTTTTGCTTTCCGAAGTCAATGAGCTTGCCGTCGAGGCCATAGCGGGCGGCGCGCCACTTGTTTTCCATCAGCAAGGCGCGGCGGTAGAGGCGAAATCCCTGATTGGCCGCATAGAGCTTATGAAGCTTGGCCACGGTCGCCTGAATCAGGGCCGCAATCGCGATGGTTTCGTCGGCACGCATCGGGATGTCGCACACACGGAACTCAAGTGTGTTGAAGAACGGGTGCGGCCGGATGTCCCACCAGATCTTCTTCGCGTTATCAATACAGTTGGTCTTGATCAGCAGCTTGATGAAGTTTTCGTATTCGCCCCAGCTGGGAAAGTAGTCGGGAATGTTAGTGCGCGGGAACTTGTCGAACACTTTGCACCGGTACGACTTTAAACCGGTGTTCATCCCCAGCCAGAAGGGAGAATTGGTCGAGAGCGCGAGAATATGCGGCACGAAATATCGCGCATGATTCATCATGTGGATCGCGGTTTCGCGGTCTTCAATTCCAATATGAACGTGCAGGCCGAAAATCAGGTTTGCCCGCGCCACCAGTTGCATGTCTTCAACGAGAATCTTATAGCGCACATCCGGATGAATTTCCTGCGTGCGCCAGTCGGAAAACGGATGCGTCGCTGCCGACGCTACCTTCAGCCCGTTATCGCGTCCCAGTTTGACGATGTGCCTTCGCAGTTCCTTCACTTCTGCTTTGGCTTCCTTGATGTTCTTGCAAATGCCGGTCCCGACTTCAACGACCGATTGGTGCATCTCGGCCTTTACGCGCTCCTGCAGCGCCATCTTGCCCTTTTCGAGCAGTTCGGCCTGAATATGCGACCGTAGGTCCCGCGTCTCGGGATCGATGGTCTGATATTCCTCTTCAATTCCGATGGTGAAAGTCGGCAGCATAGAAAACCTTGTAGCGACAGCCGTCCTCGGCTGTCCAACCGAGCGAAGCTCGGTGTGTCATGAACCCTCTTTTGTTGTCATCCCTCTCTTTTTGTCCTTCCGAGCGAAGCGAGGAACCTGCTGTTCGCCGGCAGCGGCACAAACGAGGGTGCCCATCCTCCCCGTTATTTGCAAGGGTGGGAAAAGCGAGCCCCAACAGTATAACAACGCGCGGCAAGCGCCAGGCAGCCGTATTCCTCAATCCCACTTCCGGTTTTCCTTGACTCTCGCTCGCACGATTTTCTTCAGCAGCGCATCTGGCAAAGGCTTGTCCGCGGGAAAGCGGATCGTCCCCTTGTTCGTCGAGTATCCCTTCAATTCCTTTGCAAATTGCTCGACACCCGAGCCCGTCGGAAACAGGCTGCAATGATGCTTGAATGCCGCATAGCCCACCCGCATCCCGTTGAACTTGAACATCGGGATTCCGTAGCTGATGACCTCGGTCGTCTCCTTCGGAACAACCGATCGAATGACCGCGCGCATGTGTGTCAACGTCGAAGCGGCAGGCTCAGGAATACCGGCAAGGTATTCGTCTACTGTTTTGGGAGCAGCACGCGATTTCATCTGACGGAATCCACGTAAGGACAGCCGCCCTCGGCTGTCGCAGTTCGCCTATTTGCTGGCCTTCGTCCGTTTCTTCGCTACGGGCTTTGTTTCTTCCCTTGGCGAAGTCAGAAAACTCGACCAACGCATTTCCTTCACCGGATTCTCTCCGCTCTGGGCCATTTTCACGGCCATCTCAGCCACCGCATTAACGATCCAGTCAAAATTGTCCTGCCCGACTGACGTGATTTCGGCGTCCGGCGCGGGATTCAGAAAGTCAATCGCGTACGGCACACCCTTCTCCACCGCGAACTCTACCGTGTTCAGGTCGTAACCCAGCGCGCGGCAAAGGGCGAGCGCGTCTTTTTCCATGCGATCGCGCAACTCCGGAGTCGACGGCGGAGGATTCCCCTTCACATACCGCTCATGATGAGGCAACTTCGGGTCGTACTTCATAATGTGGACTTTTTCCTGACCAACCACATAGCAGCGGTAATACTCGTCAAACTCCACGCCGCGCTGGAGAGTCATGCACAAATCGCCAGTCTGGTTGTAGTGATGAAAGAACTCTTCCGGCGAATGCACTTTGTAAACGTGTTTCCATCCGCCGCCGGAATATGGCTTCAGGAAAGCAGGAAAGCCGACGTAGTCGAACAGTTCCTGCCAGTTCAGGGGATAAATCAGGTTCCGCATCGACCGGTCGGTGGTATCGGGAGGATGTTTATGATGCGGCAGGATTACGGTCGGAGGAATCGCCACGCCCGTCTTGTGCGCCAGCGCGTAATTGAAGAACTGGTCGTCGGCCGTCCACCAGAACGGATTGTTCACGACGATCGTCCCATGCAACGCCGCGTTCTTCAGCCATGCGCGATAGAACGGAATATCCTGCGAAATCCGGTCGATGACGACGGCATATTTTGGCGGTTCGTCCATGCGGATGCCGCCGATCTGTACGAACTCGGCCGTCACGTCCTCGACCTTCATCGAGTTGATCTTCTCCACCATGGCCGGCGGAAACGTGTTTTCCATGCCAAACAGAAGCCCAATTTTTCTCATCACGAAAACTCCACTTGCTCCCGAAAGTCTTGTAACTAAAGTCTTGTCATTCCGAACCGGCGCAGCCGGTGAGGAACCGGCTTTCCTCCTGGAGTGCCCAGCTTTCGTTTCCCTCGCGCTGTTCACTTCACAAATTCCCCCGTCGCCCCGTGTGCCCACGGATTGTACGTCAACGAAAACTGAATGCGCTCCGGGATACTGGGGTGGCTGTAAAACAGGAAAACGTCCACCGGATTCGGAGCCGGATCCGCCAGATCGACTTCCCCCAAAATCTGAAACGACTGTGCCGCCACTTGCCCCGACTCCGGAGTCAGCCCATGAGTTACTTCCAATCCGTACTGGTCTGCCTGATGCTCATAGTGCCTGCTGATCGCATTCAAAAGAGGGTTCGACAGGAACGTGAATACCAATAACAATAGAACCAGGGCCGGCAGCGACGCCCAGTCATCCAGCCCGCGAATTCCCCAACCCGAGCCCCAGCGTGACAGTACCCATCCGATCAATCGGTAGCCCAGGTAAAAGAAAAACAGAAACACCAAAGCAAAAAGCGCCAGGGATTTGTAGACGTGGTGCAGAACGTAATGTCCCATCTCATGGCCGGCAACGAAGACGATCTGCTGCGGGTCCATCTTCGCGATGGTCGTGTCATACACCACGATGCGTTTGGACGAGCCCATGCCAGTGACGTAGGCATTCAGGGCGTTGGTTTTCTCCGCGGCGCCCATCCAGAACATCCGGTCGGGCGGAATGTCTTCACCCGCGCGTTGCACCATCTTCTCCAGATCCGCCGTCAGCTGCGGATTTTTTTGCTGCAATGGCTCAAATTTATTGAACAGCGGCGCAATCACCCACGGGCTGATAAAAAATATGAATACGATGATCGGGAGCGTAACCAGCCAGAAGTAAAACCACCACCGCCGCGGACTCCGCCGGACGACGACGTAGAGGATCCAGATCAGGACCGTGAAAATAACAATCGAGATCAGCTGTGCCTTGACCCAGTCCCAGCTCCACGATCCCCAGGCTTGCACTGAGATCCCATATTCTTTCTCGATCGTCTCCGAATAGATATCGAGCGGAAGAGTAAACACGGCCACCGTCAGCAAGAATAGCGGAGAAAATACGAGCGCCTGCACGAACCGCATTCCCGATGTCCCCTCGGCCCAATCACGATATTTCGCGCCCAGCCTCCATCGCAGGATGATCCACAGGACTAGCAATCCATAGACGAACCCAATCAGCGCTAAACGGAAATCAATCTTGCTCTTGTCATGGGCCTTCTTATACAGGTCGGGAGGCAGGGTATACGCTGTGACCTTGCGCGATGTCTCGTTGGCTAGCCTCGTTGGTGGTGCCGGAGTACCCGAATTTGACTGAGCTTGAGAACTCGGCGCGGCGGGCTGCTGTCCGGCAATACAGAGACTGGGAAACGTGAGAGCGAAGGCGAGAGCGGCAAATGCAATCCAAGATTTACTCATGTAAAGCCTTCCTACCTGCCGTTCCGAGGCAAGTCGTCACAGAGGATATGAACCGCGTAAAACTGAACGGAAGCCCGAAACCGTGCTGATACCCAGCCGCAAGTCCAGAAGCAAGGGCTAATGACGACCGCCCGCCTAGAAATACTTTCCCACCATCCTCAGCCACAGCGGCCAGTCATGCTTCGAATTGTCATTCCACACGTCCAGCCAGTGGGGAATCGCCTTGCCATTTAGAATCGCGGAGAACTTGAAGTTGGCGTTCAGGCAAATGTCCCAGTCGGCCGAGCCCAGCACAATCTTCATCTGACGGTAGCGGCTCAGGAACCAGTCATCTGTCATTTGCGGAACGTAGTCCGGAGGATTATTGAAGTAGCAATCGTTGTCGTAGTAGCCATCCAGAAACTGCTTGATGTCGAATGCGCCGCTCATGGTCACGCAATGCGTCACCGCGTCCGGATGCTTCAGGGCGAAATTCATCGCGTGATATCCGCCGAAACTGCATCCCGTCACCGCCAACTGCCAGTTCTGGTTTTTCCAGCGGATGAACGGCAAAAACTCGTGCAATATGTAGCGTTCATACTGCAGATGGCGCAGCACCCGCACCCGCGGATGCACATTCTTGTTGTACCAACTCTCCAGATCAACCGCGTCGGGGCAAAAAACCTGCAGCTCTCCACGATCAATTTTGTGGGCCAGCGTATCGATCATCCCGCGGTCCTCATACTCAAAAAACTTTCCCATTGAAGTGGGGAAGACGAGCAGAGGCATTCCGGCGTGTCCGAACACCAGCGCTTCCATGTCGCGGTGTAGTTCCTGGCTGTATGCCTTGTGATATTCGCGATTCATTGAATGAGGGCGGGTCGAAAACGTTGCTCAGAACGTCTCGTTCGCAGCGATGTATCTTACCCGATGCAAGGCTCAAAACCATAACGGCCAACAGCTTCGTGCTTTCCTTCCTATATCTTCGTGCCCTTGTTGTTCAGGGTTTTTACGCGGAACACCGAATCGCAAGTTGAGGGCCTTGAATCAAAAGCGCCATGGCCCAACACAATCTCGACCAAACCATCTCTCTTCTCGCCCGCACCCCAGCAACTCTGGATGTTTTTCTGCGTGACCTCCCAGAATTCTGGACGTCCCGAAATGAAGGCGGCAAAACCTGGAGTGCCTTCGATGTAGTCGGCCATTTAATTCACGGCGAGCTCACCGACTGGATGCCCCGCGCAAAGATGATCTTGCAATTCGGAGACGGTCGTCCGTTCGAGCCCTTCGATCGCTGGGCCCAGGAACAGGCAAGCAAAGGCAAGAGCCGAGACGAATTGCTGGATGAATTCGCCCATCTTCGCCTGGAAAACCTGAAAGAACTGCGGGCGATGAATCTGCAAGGGGAAGACCTGGAAAAGCGCGGCCTGCATCCGGCCTTGGGCAAAGTTTCGCTTTCAGAGTTACTTGCGACCTGGGCAGTTCACGACCTGACCCATTTGCACCAGATCTCGCGCATCATGGCATACCAGTACCGTGAATCTGTCGGCCCGTGGAGCGTCTATCTCGGCGTGCTGCAATGTGCCGGCCATAGCTCGTAGTTGTGCGACAAGGCTCAGCGGCAAGGGTCAGCGGCAGTCCAGCTACAAAAAGGACAGCGGCAATATTTACGGCGTGGGAGGCCATCGCCAGCAGTTGAGCTGACTCAGCTGGAAGAATCGTCTATGGATTGCGCAAAGTCGCGCGAGCTAAGGCTTTCTGTACCAAAAGATCGCCAGCGCAACCAGCGCGACCGTGATGATCCACAGAACGATGTCTTTGCTGCGATTTTTTTCTTTTTCTTCGGCCATAAAGCGAGTACAGCATACAGTAAACCCGCATGAAAGTATCCTGCTGATTTTTCCAGGGTAACCAGTTATTTACGGTTTCGCCGCGCCAGTGGCAGGTCCAGCGCGCTTGTAGTTCGTAAACTTGACGATCTCCCGGATATGGACCGACGAGATGTTGAAGTGCAGCGTGTCGTCCACCTTCGCGTAAACCGGAAACCAGTTTCCGTCCACAATCTGCCGATACGCGACAAACATAGGACGCATATCCATCGGCTGGTGCTTTTTCGGGTGTACCTGGTCGGGCACACTCTTGCCGCAAAGCTTCACAATCTGGAGATCGCGGGTATCCACCCACACCCGTCCCTGAAAATACCGCCGGTTTTTTTCTTCGGTTTTCGGTGCGACATGAAAGACGTAAGTATCGATGTCGTCCACCTGCTGCTGCCCGGAATAGCTCACCGTATATAGCGGCAATTCGTCCGCAGTAAATATCCAGGGCATAAAAATGCGGACATCCTCGAAATCCTCGGCGGAGAGCTGAATCCCCTGGAGTGTCGATTGTTCCGAAAAGGTTACATTTTCCAGCCGCTTGCCTTTGTCGTCATAGGAAATCTGCGTGATTTCGTGAAATTGCCCGGTAACCGATTTTTCGTCGAGCGTCCGCACCATGACGTCCTGCGTGTAGGTGTAGTGTGATCGCGCATCCCGCACTTTGCTTTCGTTCGCGGCGAACTTCTGAATGAGATCCGGCACCGAGACATTCTTGGGTGGGTCGGAATTCAGCGGACTGTTTCCATCGGCGCAGTCCGTTTGCGCGTTCGCCGGAAGGAGAGCGAACAGCATCAGGATCGAAACCATGAAAACTCGCGAGGGCGGCAATTGTTGGCTACGCATTGAATCAAGACTGCTTTTCATCGTTCTTGGTTCTTGCTGACCGCAGAAAAGTTACACCGAGCAGCGCTCTGGCGCAAACGAGGAGCGAAAACATCGGATCTCTGGCAATGAATCCATCCGCGCCTGCACATATCGAGCGTCGTTCCCTAATTGTGCAAACTCTTGCGTCGTACCTTCACGATTCCATGTAAATGATTGATAAATATATTAGTAGCCTTGGCATCGACGTTGCATTGATAAACAGCGGACTTTGGACACGGAGCTATGAAAATCACACTTCTCGTACTACTCATTCTTTGCACTGCCGCAGCCTTCGGACAAGCCGCTGTGCTTTCGAACCAACCGCAAATAACAGTCTTCCCCGACCATCCGCAGCATGCCGAACCGCATGCCATGGCCGCCGAGCATCCCATCGCGGGAACGACTGCCGACGCTTATAGCTACGCCAAAGGCGAGCGGCCTCTCTGGGAGTTCGGCCCGGTTTCTGAGCCCACGCCGCTGGGAGACGTCGCCCGCGCCTACCGGAATGAAAAATCTACAACGAAAAAGGCGCAGATCGTCTTCGAAAAGCAGGGATCCTAGATCGCCGGGCCGGTCGCCAAAGCCGGCCCGCTCGGATCTTCTGCGCGCCCTTGTGCCTATCCCTGATGTTCATGGCCGCGGCCAAGTCCGCCTATCCGATACACAAAACGATTCTACCCGCCCCTGCATCAGACAAATAGAATTAGAATCCTAAGACCACGACCGCACTCTGTCTGATGGCCCGCGGAAGTGTTCACTTTTCCCCAACACGGGAGGAACAGCAGGGATGAAGCGCTGCAGAACGCAGGTGGTGCGCGTGTGTTTATTTCTCTTGGCTGCGGTGCCGGCCTATTGTCAACGAGGCACCTTCGGCATCGATGTAGGCAGCACGTCCGACAAATTCGACTCGCTGAGTTCGGTATCAGGACTGGTCGTCGGGGTTGACGGCCAGTTGACCATACTTAGCTCCAATCCCAAGAACGGTCGCCCTGCCATTCTTGCTGGCGGCGAAGTTCGTCTTCCAACCGATACGCAGAACCACGCGAAGGAATATGCGGTCTTCGGTGGCCTGCGGTTTCCGGTCCACAATTTCTCCATAGGATTCAACGCCCAGGTGCGGAAGATCTATCTTCCTCCCGCTAATATTGACAACCAGGTTTTCGTTCGCGACAAAATGGAAGTGCTCGAAATTCCTCTTGTGCTGAAATACAATTTCGGCGCTTCCCGGCGCGCTTTCATCGAGGCGGAGGGAGCGCCCGAGTTCAGCCCGCACTTCCGTCAGGCCGGCGCTCTGCTCCAGTTGCCTAATCCCAATTTCGACCACGGATACTTTGTCCGCGGCACTGTCGGCTATGTTCTCGGCAAATGGTACGCCAAGGTGTCCTACGAAAACCGCTACTTCAAGTTCAATCCGAACCCAAATAATCCCAATGGCCTTTACAACTGGAAGAGCAATTTGATTTCAGGCGGCGTCGGAGTTGCCTTCTAAAAGGTGCACAGAAACGTTGCTTGCAGTCGCTGCTGGGAGAGGCCCGTATGTGCGTGCCGAATGGAGAGGTAGCAAGCGAGCTACGTCTGTACGAATTCACTTTCAACACCAGGGCCTTTGAAAAATCGAATATTGGTGCGTCCCAGCAATCTTTTGCCACGCCGGATCATCTCCGAAGAGCCGCTCCAGTTGCGGGTTGTGATAGATGAGGAACATCGGCCTCGAATTCAACCGCAATGACTCCAAGGCATTCGAAAGCATGCGGCGCAACCCAGATTCCGGAAACGGATTGAACAAATAGACAACCACCGGACCATCGGGCAAGCGAAACGCCGTCGCATCGGCACAAATGGACTCTATGGCAAGGCATTTCTTTGATTCCGACTGGTATCGTGCGATATTTTCCTGCGCCGTTTCATGCAGGGCCGGCAATAACTCCACACCGACGATCTTTCGAAACGGATAATCAGTAGCCATCAGCAGTGTTCGCCCCTTGCCCGAGCCAAGATCAAGAAAAGTAAACTCCGCAAGGCTCACCTGTTTCTGAAGGACGTTCATCATTTCGTGAAACAGGGCAGGCTCTGTCGGCTGATAGGGAGAATGAAATGCGCCAAGCAGCCGGTCGCGCCACGCAACCGCTCCGCTCGTTGTATTGACTCGGAAATCCCAATCGTAGTCGGCATCGCCGAAGCGGGACTTGCGCCGCGAAGGCGTGGAATCCCGCAGGAATTCCCAAAACGCAACAAGCACCTGCCGCGTCGCCCTAAAGACACCGTCGCGTGCCGCCAGGTCGTGCCAATACCGCTGTAGTGCATCAACGATGCGTGGCTGAGATGAAGTCGAAGGAGACATCCGAGTTGATGCCAATCATACGGTGGTTGCAAAAACGTTGCGTCCAGCGCCTGGCAACTTATTCGTAGAGACGCTGCTTGCAACGTCTCTGCCGGAGTCAGCAATTACTTGGGAGGTAGAAGACGCAGCAACTGCGTCTATGAAAAGACAAAATGCTATGGCTGTGCGTGAAACTTTGGCAGCCTCGGTTTCTTATACCCGGCAGGGATCCCCTTGGTGATAAACGGAAAATTGTCCGGGTCCGAGACCTGAATCGTCCCGTTGGCGGCAAGTTCATAGGGATGCCCATCCGGGTCCAGGGGAATGCCAGGCAGTTGCTCGGCATTCGCGAGTTCCGCCATGCTCGAGGGTAATCGGCCGGTACGCTCTCCGAAACGAGTCACAGCCGCTTGCAGATGGGTGATGTCCTCATCCACCTGAAGCGAGCGCAGGTGCTCCAGAGCATTTTGCCGGATGTTGGATTCATGGCTGGATTCATAGGCGGCGCTCCACAATAGTCGCGCCGTGCCGAAATCGCCTGCATGTTCTTCCATCTGTGCCGCCAGTATTTTCATGAAGGGATGCGCATCCGGCACCTTCGATCCCTGCGCAAAGACCTCGCCGGCTTTCTTGTAATCCTTCAACTCCGTGTAATAGACAAAGCCGAGATCGTAAAACAAATGCCAGTTGTCGGGATTGTTTGCGATTCCATATTGCATCAGTTGCACGGCCCGCTCCGGCTGTCCCGCGCCGTTCGGGGGTTTGGGCGCCAGGAAACTTGCCCCGAACTGGTATGCAGGCAGCAAATGAGGATCGAGCGCGGTCGTGATTTCCAGCAGCGGCGCGAGTTCGTTATAGGAGTGGGCGCGATCGTAATGGCGATGACCGAAATACTGCACGGCGCGCGTCCAATAGATGCAGGCCATCAGGCCATTGAAGCCCAGGCTAGCGCGCTTAACGATTGTCGGAGAATTAATGTAGAGTGCATCCTCGATCGTAGCGGCCGGACGGATCTCATCGATATGCCGCAGCAGAAAAACCGATGCGGCCATCGACACCACGAGGCAAGTCGAGGCAAAAATCGTGGTGCGCTGCCGCGAATTCATTTCAGGTTCCTGCGCTCGAAGATCAGCACTGCGCCGCTGAGTGCCATCGCGCTATAGAAAATCGCGTAAAGAGTGTTTTGCAAAATAAGCGGTGTCCCCACAGCCTGTTGATGCGCGACCGCGCTGATGACGTTCAGCGCCGAGAAGTTCGGCACCAGGTACGCCGCTCCCGTCGCCAGCCAGCGGGTGAGACCGTGGGTCAGCCCCGCAAATCCGCGCAGGTCGTCGGCAAAGCTGCCAATCACAAACAATGAAAATGCGAAAAGCGCTGACAGCAGCGGGGAAGAAAACGATGAAAACAGCAGCGCAAGCGAACAGATGATCAGGAACTCCAGAACGATGAAATAAAGCGCAACCAGGATCGACGCATCCGCCGCGGAGAATTTATGCGCGACGTAGAGCAGCGCTCCGAAAACGCCGATCGCCATGAAGAACGTATTTACAACCAGCGTTCCGGCGAGTCCGAAAAATTTGCCGACAATGAACTCCCAGCGCCGCACCGGCCGCGATAGAACTGTGTATAGCGTTCGCCTCTCAATTTCCTTCGAGACCAGCCCAATACCAATAAAAATTGCGATGACGATGCCAAACAATGAGACTGCGGTAAGCCCCAGGTTGACCACGACCAATCGCTCGATCTCGATCGAAATCTGGCCAACGAAAATTGCCGCTCCGGAAAGCAACAGGGCAAACCCGATCAGGTTATAGAGCACGCGGTCACGTACGGCTTCGCGAAACGTATTCGATGCAATGCTAAAGATGCGGGTGTTCATACCAGAGTCCCCGCAGTTGTCTGAGAATGCTGCAGCTTTTCCACAAAGTAGGCTTCCAGTGAAGTTCGCAACGGAGTAATTGCAATCAGCCGGATTCGCTCCCGCCGTAGCGCGTCAATCGCAGCATCCTGTTGCCGCTCGGAAATGACTGCGCGCACGGTGTCGCCACTGACGCGGCACTCCGCCCCCAGGGCTTTCATCGCCGCGGGAATCTGTTGCCCCTGCCAGATCACTTCAACTT
>DATATW010000140.1:0-7361 GCA_036268595.1 Terriglobales bacterium | reverse complement strand
TTCGTTAGGCGTTCCGGCGTTGATCCTCTTCGGCCTGCCGGAAAAGAAAGATGAAGTCGCCACCGGCGCCTGGCACGAAAACGGAATCGTGCAGCGCGCCGTCCGTGCCATCAAGGCCGAAGTTCCCGACATGATTGTCATCGCCGACGTTTGCCTTTGCGAATATATGTCGCATGGGCACTGCGGGGTGGTGCGCTCTTCTCATGGCCCGCGATCGGTGGGAGCTGCGGCTAATGTGGTTTCGGTAAAGGCAGGCGGTGTAAGTAAAACCATCGATGCCGCCGCAGCAAAGCTCGCCCAGCAGCCGGAGTATGAGATTGAAAATGACGCGACGCTGGAACTGCTGGCGAAGACTTCGGTTTCGCTGGCCCGATCGGGAGTGGATATTATCGCGCCTTCGGACATGATGGATGGCCGGGTTTCTGCAATCCGCAAGGCGCTGGATGAAGCGCGATTCGAGAACACTCCGATTCTTTCTTATGCGGCGAAATTCTCGTCGGCTTTCTACGGCCCCTTCCGTGAGGCCGCCGATTCCACGCCGCAATTTGGCGACCGCCGGTCTTACCAAATGGACGGAGCCAATATTCGCGAGGCTATGCGCGAGATTGCCCTGGACATCGAAGAAGGCGCGGACATGGTCATGGTCAAACCCGCCATGCCGTATCTTGACGTTATCGCGGCTGCCCATGAACGCTTCGATGTGCCAATTGCCGCTTATCAGGTTTCAGGCGAGTACGCGATGATCGAAGCTGCCGCCCGCAATAATTGGATCGACCGCGACCGGGTGATTATGGAATCGCTCACTTCAATTCGCCGCGCCGGAGCCAGCATCATCGTGACTTATCACGCGAAAGATGCCGTCAGGCTCTTAGGTTAAAGACTAAAAGCAGCCACGAATCGAGGCGATTTGCAAGGATAAAACAACCGGTAATGCGTGATCGCCGATAATCCGCGTAATCTGTGGCCTGTTTTGCGGTGGTCAGCGAATCACAATTGGTACATCCTGCTTCAATGCCCAGACCAGCGCGATCACCCAGCCGATCATCGTCCATCCGAGAAGAAGATTCAGTACCAGGATTGAAACCGCGTCTCGTTTATGGCGCGCTAATGCGATGATCGCGGGAAGAAAGTAGAAGACAAACCCGAATCCGAAAATCGGGAAGAAGAAAAATGCCAAGAGGTGCATAGGATTTTAGCCTCCTGCTGCGCTCAGTTTATCACCGCCATAGTGATACGAATCCGCGGCCGTACAGTTCCTTTAAACTGGTTTTCGTGGGGACAGCCGCCCTCGGCTGTCCGGTCGAGCAAAGCTCGACTTGCCTTCCCAAGATCGGGCCTGCGGCCCGAGGACAGCCGAGGGCGGCTGTCCCCACATTGTCATCTCCGGCTGTCCCCGAGACTTGCACCTGGGCTAGAATCATTGGTTTGCCTTGGCTCATCCATACTTGTTAGAGGAGCACGACTTTGCCCGATACAATTTACGATGTTGCCGTCATTGGCAGCGGCCCCGCCGGTTACACGGCTGCTATCCGCGCCGGCCAGTACGGCCTGAAAACCGCTCTCATTGAAAAAGATCCTTACCTTGGCGGCACCTGTCTTCATGTCGGCTGCATTCCGACCAAGGCGCTTCTGTTTAACGCTGAGATTTGGGACAACCTGAAAGATGCCAAGGAATTTGGCATTGAAGGCGTGGGTACGCGCAAACTGAACTGGGCCGCAATCCAGGAACGCAAGACCAAAGTTGTTGATAAGCACGCGAAGGGTTTGCAGTTCCTGATGCGCAAGAACAAAGTTGAGACGGTCAAGGGCTTTGGCAAGCTGACCGGTCCCGGGCAGAATGGTGTGCACACCGTTGAAGTGAAAGACGGCGGCAAGACGACACAACTGAAAACCAGGAACGTAATCCTTGCCATGGGATCGGAAGCCCGCATGATTCCCGGTCTCGAGGCGAACGACCGCATTCTTACCAACATCGAAATCCTGAATATGGCGTCGATCCCGAAATCGCTGGTGATAGTCGGGTCGGGCGCGGTCGGAGTTGAATTCGCGTCGATCTTCAAGTCCTTCGACTGCGACGTTACCATTCTCGAAATGCTGCCGCGCATGGTGCCACTGGAAGATGAAGAGGTGTCGAAAGAGCTGGCGCGGGTTTATCGCAAGAAGGGAATCAATTTCCATCTGAGCGCGAAAGTTGAAAAAGTAGAGAAAACGAAATCCGGAATCGCGGTGACGTTTAGCGTTGACGGGAAACAGCAGAAGCTCGAAGCCGACAAGATTCTGATCGCCGTTGGTCGCAAGCCATATACGGATGGAGTCGGGCTGGAGAAGACAAAGATCCAATTGGATCGCGGCTTTGTAAAAACCAATGAATGGATGGAGACTGCCGAGCCCGGCATTTATGCGATCGGCGATATTGTGCTTGGCAGGCCGCAACTGGCCCATGTCGGCGCGATGGAAGGCATTGTCGCCGTGTCAAAAATCGCCAAGAAAGAAGACCGGCCGATCAATCTGATGAAAATTCCTAACGTGACATATTGCCATCCGGAGATTGGCAGCGTGGGATTGACGGAGGCGAAGGCGCGTGAGTTGGGGCACAACGTGAAAGTGGGCAAGTTTCCCTTCACCGCAAATTCTCGGGCGTCGATCGTGGGCGAACACGAAGGCTTCATCAAAATCGTTTCGGATTCCAAATACGGTGAGATTCTCGGCGTGCACATAATCGGGCCGCTGGCCACCGAGCTGATCGCTGAAGCCGTCACAGCCATGGAACTGGAGGCCACCGTCGAGGATTTGATGTGGACGATTCATGCGCATCCTACGCTGGCAGAGGCCATGCTGGATGCGTCGAATAGCGTGTATGGGCTGGCAATTAATATGTGAATCCATGGGCGTAAAATGAAAGTACGGATGTCCTTAAGCTGTTGGAGGAGGATGGCTGGTTTCTCGATCGTACTCGCGGTAGCCATCGGCAATATAAACACGCTGACAAGCCGGGTCTGGTTACCTTGCCTGGCAAGTCAGGGGACGATTTAGCACCGGGAACTCTGAACAGTGTGCTGAAACAGGCGGGACTGAAGAAATGAAAAAATATCTCGTTGTGATCGAAAAAACCGAGACCGGCTATTCGGCTTATTCTCCCGACCTTGAAGGATGCGTCGCCACCGGCCGCTCTCGCGAGGAAGTTGAGCGTGAAATGCAAGGGGCCATTGAGTCCATTTGGAAGGTATGAGTCGCAAGGGTGAGCCTATTCCTGAGCCGCGCACCTACTCGAGGTACGTCGAAGTTCCGGCCCTGTGATCGAGCCAATAAGGCGTTTTTGATTTTCGTTCTCCAACTCGGGACTCTCGACTACCCCACCGGGCTGCGGCTGCAGGAAAAGCTGGTCGAATTGCGCAAGGACGGCCGAATCGGCGATGCGCTTCTTCTGCTCGAGCACACGCCGGTGATCACGCTTGGTCGCAATGCAAAATCCTCGAACGTGCTTGCGTCGCCTGAAATGCTGGCGCGGCGTGGAGTTGAAGTGTTCGAATGCGATCGGGGTGGAGATGTGACATTTCATGGGCCGGGACAGCTGGTTGCGTATCCAATCTTCGATCTGCGGGGGTTTCCATCAGAGACTGCCTGCCGCAAAACGCTGGGGGCGGTGGATTATGTTCGCCGGTTGGAAGAGGTCCTGATTCGTACCTGCGCTGATTTCGGGATTCCCGCGAAACGAATTCCTGGACTGACCGGAGTCTGGACGGGCGAGGACGCCCGTCCCCCCATAATCGAAATTGTTAAGGAGAAAGTCGTGGCTGGCAATGTCGATGTGGCCAGCAATGCCCATGTGGCGACGGCCGCCCTCGGCCGTTCAGCTGAGTCGCAGACTCAGCAATCGTCCGCGGTGGAAGCCAAGATCGCCGCCCTCGGAGTTCACATCTCGCGCGGTGTGACTTCGCATGGACTGGCCCTGAACGTGAATACCAATCTAAGCTTCTTCGATCTAATCGTTCCTTGCGGAATTACATCGAAGCCGGTCACATCGATGCAGAAAGAACTCGGCCGCGCGATTCCCATGCAAGATGTCGCGCACTCGCTTAGTCGCAACTTCGGTACCGTATTTCACAGCCAGATTTTGTGGCTTGATAGCCTCGATGCCCTACTGGGAAGCAACTTGGGCATTCCCATGCAGCCGCCGGAGAATCTCCGCAAGCTTCATGGAGCCGACGGACCGATCCGCGTCTGAGACTGAAACTAGGTGCGCTGCTTGTATCGCCTATACTCGTCCTCAGATTTTTCTTCTAGAACTTTCGATTCTTCGCGCGCCCGCACGATTTGGATGGTTGTTGCAATCGCGAGCACAAGCAGCAGAATTGGCCTATGACTCGCGATGAAGAAACCCACGATCATAGTCTCGCCGAAAAAATAAACCGGATTGCGGATTTTGGAATAGAGGCCGCGAGTCAGGAGCTGGCGGGCCGCCTTACGTACTGGTGGGGTGAGGCTACTATTGATTCGAAAGGTCGTCTGCACAACCGGGGAGAGAAAGGGTCAAGTTACGACTCAACCTTACCAGCGCTGAAAGCGATAACGTTGACTCTATCCCCGCTCATGATTCGGAGCGCGGGAAGAATCATTTACCGTAGCGTCAGCTCAAACACCGGATATCCCGCCGCAATCTTTGTGAACTCCTGAACCGGAGCGTCAGGGGTAACTGGAAAGAACTTCTGCACGGCACTCTTGTAATTAGTCAAATAAGCCTTCAGCAGTGGCGGCTTCTCGGAGTCGTCGAGCGACCGCAGCCGGAATTGCCGGCGACTTCCGCGCTTCAGAGTAACCTCGCCGGCGGCTTCCGCATTGCGCACCCACTGCGTCCTTCCGCGAGGGGCCACCAGAAACCGCTTGCCCTCCAGCTCCATTAAATTGACCGCGGTCGAGAATGTCTTTCCCGATTTTCTGCCTTTCACTTCCAGCAGATAGATGAATGAAGGTGCGATTCCCAGTCCAGCCAAAAATCCAAAAGCACGGTTGAAGAATTTCTCGCCAGACGACGGCGGCTCGTATTCGCGATCTTTCAGCATAAGCGTATTTTATTCTGTCGGCGGCGGGGAAAAATATGCGAATAAGCGCCATCGCACTCATCTCGCCCACACGGCACTCTCAGGTGAGTTGCAAGCCGACTTATAATCACAACCATGAAGCGAGTAGTTCATGCCGCTTGCCCGCATGATTGTCCAGACGCGTGTGGAGTTTTGATTACCGTGGAAAATGGTCGTGCGACCAGGATCCAGGGCGATCCTGCTCACCCGGTAACGCGCGGATTTCTGTGCGCAAAAGTCACGAAATATCTCGACCGGGTTTATTCACCGGAGAGGGTGCTGTATCCCTTGCGGCGCATTGCACCCAAGGGAGCCTCAGGCCAAGCTGGCCGGGCGGGGGCGCCCGTCCCCCCCAGATCCCTTCAGAATTTTGAACGCATCTCCTGGGACGAGGCGCTCGATGAAATCAGCGAACGACTGAAGAGCGTGGCTGCAGAGTTTGGCAGCGAGGCAATCCTGCCTTTTTCATATGGAGGAACCTTAGGCAAGCTTGGGTATGCTTCCATGGACCGGCGATTTTTCCACCGGCTGGGCGCGTCTCAACTGCACCGGAACATTTGTGCCGAGGCCGGCGGCGCCGGAGTGAAGTCGGTTTATGGCGTAAACATCGGCACCGACCCCGAGCACTTCCGCCATTCCCGGTACATCATCGCGTGGGCCGCGAACATTCACGCAACCAACGTTCACTTGTGGCCTTTTATTGAAGAGGCCCGGCGCGAGGGCGCGAAGCTCGTCGTCATCGACCCTTACCGGACCCGCACCGCTGCCTGTGCCGATTGGCATTTGCCCATCAATCCCGGCACCGACGTTGCGCTGGCGCTGGCCATGATGCACGTAATCATCAACGAAAATTTACATGACGCCGACTACGTGGCGCAGTACGCCGTGGGATTCGACGATCTCCGGGCAAAGATAAGAGAGTACCCGCCCGAAAAAGTCGCGCGCTGGACGGGGATTTCCGCGACCGATATCCGGATACTTGCCCATGAGTACGCGACTGTTCGCCCGGCAGTGATCCGTATGAACTATGGAGTACAACGCTCGGAAAATGGCGGAACCGCGGCGCGGGTCATTTCGATGTTGCCGATCGTCACCGGTTCGTGGAAAGAAATCGGCGGCGGATTGCAGCTCTCGACCAGTGGCGCTCACAAGATGAATGACGAAGCGCTGGAGCGTCCGGACCTGATGCAGAAATCGCTCGGTCGGCGGGCGCGAATCCTGAATATGGCCGAGCTGGGCAAGCAGCTGAATTACACAAACGATCCGCCGGTGAAGGCGCTGTTTGTTTACAACTCGAATCCCGCAGCCATTTGTCCAAACCATAACGATGTGATTCGCGGCCTGTTGCGGCCTGACCTGTTCACCGTAGTGCATGAGCAATTCTTTACTGACACAACGGATTATGCCGACATCGTGCTCCCAGCCACGACATTCTTTGAACACAAAGATTTGCAGACTGCCTATGGCCACTACTACCTGCAAATATCGAATCAGGCCGTCGATCCATTGGGCGAGTGCCGGTCGAACGTGGATTTGTTCCAAGCCTTGGCCGAAAGAATGGGTTTTGACGACGAATGCTTCCAGGATTCCGTCGACGACATGATCGACCAGGCATTGAATGCCGCGAATCCGTGGCTCAAGGGGATGACCCGCCAACGCCTCGAAAAGGATGGACACATTCGACTGAATTTCGAAGGCAATGGGGCTCCGCCCAGGCCATTCCTGCCGTGGGCAGAGGGAAACTTCAGAACGCCCAGCGGAAAAGCCGAACTTTATAGCCAACGCCTTAAAGGCCAGGGGCTCGATCCGGTTGCTTCGTTTGTTCCGCCGGTCGAATCCCGGCACACTGCGGAAGCGAAAGCGTTTCCGCTCGAGTTGCTGGCTCGCAAGACCGACAATTTCCTCAACTCAACCTTTTCCAATCTGCCCAGCGTGCAGTCCATGGAAGAGACCGGACTGCTTGAAATCAGCCGGAAGGATGCCGAAACGCGCGGCATTCGCGACGGCGACGCGGTGCGCGTATTCAATCATCGCGGCGAAATCCAATTACAGGCGCGCGTCGATGGGAAAGTTTCGGCTGGAGTTGTTGCCGCCAAACTGAACTGGGCAAAACTTACACCCGGAAATCTGAATATAAATGTACTGACTTCGGAAAAACTCACCGACTTGGGCAACTCTGCAGTGTTTTATTCCGTCTTGGTTGAGGTGGAGCTTTTTCGAGGCTCACCGGACGTTTCTCCAAGTCGAAACACGTTAGACTGAGATAAGACGAACGGGCTGATC
>DATATW010000139.1:0-12752 GCA_036268595.1 Terriglobales bacterium | reverse complement strand
ACTGACTCGCATTCCGGCAAAGCTCGAATCGATCCTGGCACAGGATGCCGCGTGCGACGAACTGGCGAAACGTTATCAGAAAGTTCACGACTTCCTGTTCCTGGGCCGCGGGATCCACTATCCGATCGCGCTCGAAGGCGCACTGAAGCTGAAAGAAGTTTCTTACATCCACGCGGAAGGATATCCGGCCGGCGAAATGAAGCACGGGCCGAACGCACTGATTGATGAAAATCTGCCTGTGGTGGTGATTGCGACGCGCGATCCTAAAGATCGAGACGCAGTTCTGCGCTACGAAAAAACCATCTCGAATCTCAAGGAAGTAAAGGCGCGCTCAGGAGTTGTGATCGCGCTCGCAACCGAGGGCGATGAAGAGATCAAAGAGGCTGCGGACCACGTTTTGTACATTCCTGTCGCGCCCGAAGAGTTGTCACCGATTCTGGAAATCGTCCCTCTGCAACTGCTGGCCTATCACATCGCGGTCCGTCGCGGATGCGATGTGGATCAGCCAAGAAATCTGGCGAAGTCAGTAACGGTTGAGTGACCTAAAAGGACCCTTTAGCTCTCGGCGGCGTTAACGTCCGTATGGTTGAAGTCGCTTCCCTTGAATAGCAAAGGTTCGCCTGTTATCCGAGCGAGAGCGTACGCAAAACAATCGCCCAGGTTAAGTCGGGCTCGACGACGGCCTCCGAAATCTCGATAAGCCTCTCTGGCGAGCCGTGCCTGGTCGGGAGTAACGGGTTCTACGATCAATGGAATTTGCCGCAAAAAATCATCGAATCTGCGAGTTGCGATCGGGTCACGGCTGGCGTCAATCACAATCGCAGCTTCCACATAGTTGACAGCGGACATCCGAAACGGTTCGCTGCGAGCCAAAACTCGCGCAAACGCCGCTGCGTCAGGTTCATCCCTCAGAATTGCCAGGATTGCCGAAGCATCGACGATCATTTAGGCAGGCCTTTCTCGTCATAAAGGAGATCTGCATGATCGATCGAGCGATAAGGCTCCTTCAATCGCGCGGCGCATTCCCGGCCGATCTGAAGAATACGCTCCGCTTTGCTGACTCCGCCTTTCTTGCTTTGTACACGTTCCAGGCGTTCGCGGACTGCTTCGGTAACGGCGGTGGTCATGCTCTCTCCGGTCAGCTTTGCGAGTTGCTGCGCCAACCGGTGGGCTTCTTCGTTCTTGATGTTGAGGCTCATTCCACCAATTCTACCACAATAATCTACCAGTCTACCATTTTCCCGTGGCACGTTTCGCCTTAGGCAGTTTCCGTGAAGATGTACTCGTGCTGCCCATCGCGGATAGGGATGTTGTAAATGCATCAGGGCAGGGCGCGAAGGAGTTTTCTCAATCTCAGCAAAATGGTGGCAAGAGAAGCGAGTCCCATTCCCCATACGGCAAATGAGACACTTACAACCCAGCGCGGCGCGGCTCCAACGCGACGCAACAAGAATGGAAAGAAATTCCACGTGGTGATGTGAACATAGTCCCACTGGTCCTGACCCATCGCTTCGGTGTTCAGGCCCCATGCGTCCATTTTGCCTAGCGCGAAGGCAATGATGTTCTTGAAGCGCAGTGCGATCACGAACGTCGGATGTCCGAGCGTCTCCATCTGATAAATTTCGAGTGGAAGCCAGAAGGTGAGCGACGCGACCTGAATGATCAGGCTGACGGCGATCAGGGCAATTCCGAATTGCCAGACGAGCCGGCCCACACTTGCCCGGAATCTCAGCAACAACGGCACGGCGAGCATCGCAACCATTTCGACTGCCGTGGAGACATAGCGATCTCCCCAGGCAAAGTCTCCGGCCCAGTACGTGTACCGCGCATAGAAGCAGATGTAGGCGGACAGGAGCATGAGTGCCGTTATGGCGTAGGCACGCACCTCGACGCTGAGGCGTTTCCAGAGCATCACGAGAAGCACCAACGCCAATACAAGCAACGGATCGAACAGGAAGATAGATTTCTCCGGCTTGAAAAGCGCGCCCAGCACACCTTCATGGAAGGGTGTACTCCAGGGGAAGTTCGGCGGGAGAGTTGGATCCTGCGTGCGCTGCTCGCGGGCAAAGATGGGGATGTAGGTTTGCATCCACGATCCGAAGCGATAAAAGTTGTAAGCCCGCTCGATAAAGCCAAATGCAACATAGATGGGAAGGGATACCTTGCAATACTGAGTCGCACGCTTCCATAACTCGTGCCCACGAATCTGCCCGAGCCAAAGAACTAACAATATGAAGAATGCTGCTGCGATCAGATCGAGGCCCGTCGTGACGCGTGTGAGCAGATTCAACCCTAAAGCTGCCGAACCGATCCACAGTGCTCGATTCTTGCCGCTGCGCAGCCATTCATACTGAAAGGAAAGGCCAATCAGCGTCAGCAGCAGAATGTAGTTGTTTTCCTGCATGTTCTGCGTGTAGTGCAAGTGCGTGGTGCAGAACAGCAGGCCAAGGACGCCGGCGACGGATTCTTTTTTGCCGAAACGAAGTTGCCGCAGAAATCGGAACGTGATCCACGCAGTCAATAGGGTGATCAGAATGTTGGTGGTGTAGCTGACGAAGATGCTTCGGATCGCCGGATCGTCTTCGTATCCAGCGAAGACCCGCCAGTGGGAGATCCATGTGCCGGCCAGATCTGCGGGAAGCATAAGTAATGACTGACCGATTCCGTACCAGCTGAAGATTTTTCCGCCGCGGCCATGCAGCCCAAATTCCGGATACTCATTTGGAAACACCTGCGGCTGAGAAGTCCAAAGCCAATGCGTCGTCTGCAGCCGATGCATGGTATCGGCCGTGCCGAGTTCTCCGGATTGCACCGCGAATGCCAGCAATCCCGCCGCCAGGCAGAGAAGAAAGAGCGGATCTCGCAGCCAGAGGGCCAAGCGGGAAGTCATCGTTTCTGGATAGTAATACAGGACGGGCGCCGGACATCATGCTTAGGCCGGCGCCGTATACGATGCGAACGATTCTCGACGGCCACTTTTTGAGATCTGAGGGCCGAAGTCCGAAGTCCCAAGTCTCGAAGTCCGAAGTCTGATACTGGTATTCTGTAGCGGGAAATTACGATGTCGAATTGCTCTTATTGCGGAACCGAGATTTTGGCAAACATGCGCTTCTGCGCTTCTTGCGGAAGACCTGCAGGATCGACCCCCGACGACATTGCAACGATTGACTATTCCGCGACGGCAACGTCGCCGCTGCCACGTCTGCCCTCCGGATCATCTTCTCGCCCGCCATCATCGCGGTCGTCGTCGAGAACTTCCAGCTATCCGGAATTCATGATCAGCGAAGGGCGATTCCTGCCCGGCCGGCTTCTTCTCGGCCGCTACCGGATCATCGCGCTTCTCGGCAAAGGCGGCATGGGCGAAGTCTATCGCGCCGACGATCTGACGCTCGGCCAGGCGGTTGCGATGAAGTTCCTGCCTGACGAGGCCACTCGGGACGAAGGCATGCATGAGCGTTTTCGAAATGAAGTCCGCACCGCTCGCCGCATCTCCCATCCTAATGTGTGCCGTGTCTACGACGTCGGTGAGGTCGATAGTCAAACATTTTTCACGATGGAATATGTCGACGGTGAAGACCTGGGATCGCTGCTTCGCCGTATCGGTCGACTCCCGCAAGACAAGGCCGTTGAGATCGCGCGCCAGCTTTGTGCCGGACTTGCGGCTGCTCATGCCAAAGGCGTGTTACATCGTGATCTCAAACCCGCCAACATTATGCTCGATGGTCGCGGGCAGGCCGTGATCATGGACTTTGGTCTCGCTGGCGTTGCCGACGATATCCGCGGATCAGAAGTCCGCAGCGGAACTCCCGCCTACATGTCGCCCGAGCAGCTTGCGGGTACGGAAGTGACGATGCTGAGCGATATCTACGCGCTCGGTTTGGTGCTCTATGAAGTCTTCACCGGAAAGCGCGCCTTCGCGGAAAAACTTGCGGCAGCGATTCACGGGCACGACGATCGCACGCCCAGCCGCCCTTCATCTGTGGTGAAAGATCTCGACCCGATCATTGAGAAGGTTATCCTGCGCTGCCTTGAAACCGACCCGGCTTTGCGTCCGCCCAATGCGCTGGCCGTGGCGGCCGGATTGCCCGGCGGAGACCCTTTGGCCGCCGCGCTGGCAGCGGGTGAAACTCCTTCGCCGCAACTTGTCGCCGCCTCTGGCGAAACCGCTGGCCTAAAGCCAAAGGTCGCGGCAGCTTGTTTCGCTTCGGTTCTAGTGGCTTTGGGAATCGTCGTAACCCTTGCAATCCACTACAGCGGCCTCGAAAAAATGCATATGGATATGACCCCGGAAATTCTGGCTCAGAAAGCCCACGAAATGCTTTCCCGGCTTGGCTATCCGGAACGGGCGCTCGACAGCACTTACAGTTTTTCGTACGACTCCGACTATGAAGACTCGGTCGAAAAAAATGACAAGCCTCATCCCAATTGGGATGCAGTTCTTTCTGGCAGGCCATCGTTTTTCAAGTTCTGGTATCGCCAGAGTCCTGAGTACATGATCGCGCAGGGTTTCCGCGACCAGTTTCTGAATCCAGGTATTGTTGAGCCCGACGACCCTCCAACCACCCTCTCGGGAATGATCAACCTTGCACTTGATCCTCAGGGGCGGCTCACTTCTTTTGAGGCGATTCCAGACCAGAAGGAAAAAGCTCCGTCAGGGCTCGGTCCCTACGAGTGGAACAAGCTTTTCGCCGAGGCCGGGCTGGACTCCACGCGGTTTCAAAAAGCTGATCCTCAATGGACTTCTCTCGCTGCCTCCGACTCACGGGCGGCATGGACCGGAACGTGGCCCGGAAGCACCCGTCCGCTTCGCGTCGAAGCGGCTTCGTGGCAGGGCAAGCCGGTTTTTTTTGAACTCATTGGGGACTGGACCAAGCCGGAGCGAATGAAGGCACCCGACGATACCACGGGAAAGAAGATTCGGGGCGTGCTCTCCGTGTGTCTGGTATTGACAGCCTTGCTCAGCGCCGTTTATTTTGCCCGGCGCAATTACCGTCAGGGCCGGAGCGATCGCGATGGCGCATTCCGACTCGCTCTTGTCATGTTTGGCCTGGAGATCGCAGCGTGGTTGTGCCGCAGCCATTTCACGCCGAGCTATGACATCCTCTGGCTGGTGGTGATGACGATCAGTACCGGACTTTTTGTATCGGGCGTCGCCTGGGTCCTGTATCTGGCCCTGGAACCCTGGGTGCGTCGCCGTTGGCCTCACGCCATCATTTCATGGAGCCGCGTACTGTCAGGAAAGTTTCGCGACCCCGTGGTGGGCCGCGACATCTTGTTCGGCGTAATGCTTGGTGTCCTATGGATTATTATTTTCCAGATTCGCTACATCCCTGAGATACGCATGGGGGCTTCTCCGGGAATCGGGCAAACCGAGTTCCTCGTTGGCGGGCGCGAGGCTTTGGGCGCCTGGGTGATCCAAATCGCGACATCGATTCTCGGTACTCTGCAGTTTTTCATCATCCTGCTCGGACTGAAAGCACTCCTGCGAAAAGATTGGCTTGCAGCGGCCGCTTTCGTGGCACTTTATGCCCTTCCACGCGGCCTAACCTCCACTTACATGCCGGTCGAACTGCCCGCGGAAATCGTGGTTTATGCCATTGCAGTGTTGATCGTCTTCCGTTTCGGCCTGATTCCGCTTGCCGTCGCGATCTTTACGGTGAATCTGGCGGGTAATTTGCCCATTAGCTCAGATTTCTCTGCGTGGTATATGACAGGCACGCTACTAGCTATTCTCAGCATCGTCGTGCTGGGCGCGTGGGGCTTCTATCATTCGCTCGGGGGTAAGCCCGTCTGGAAATTGGAGATGGAATAACTCTCAATCGGCGGGGCTGAGCTTGCAATGACTCCGATTGTTCCGCGATGGTGGCGCTTATCTTTATTCTCCACGAGGGGGGAGAGTTCCGGATGAATCTCGGCGGTGGCATGCGGCGGGGGATCGGCAAGAATACGGACAGAGAGAAAATTTCTCTCTATATGTACTATTAGCCAACCGCCTTTGGGAATTTCGCCACCGATCACCATCTTCGATTGAATTGCCGCGGCCAGTGGAAGAATCCCAACCTTGCTATGGACGACCAAAACAGTATTCAGCATGTTTCAATCCTGACGGGGCGATCTATCGCGAAAGCGGTCCGCAGAAGCCATGCAACGGAAAGTCGTTTCTGTCACGCTGACTCCGGCTCCTGCTCGGACTTCGACTCTGCCTGCAAAGCACGCTATCCGCGGATTTCGCAACGCAGAATTTTTTCCGAAAGGTGTGATTTAGCCTTGCGGAATTCCCGTGCCGCCTTTTACTCTGGCAAAGGGTGGTTATTTTAGGATCATCCATGCAAATTCTTTCGTTCGAATCCGAACCTGGGGGCAGTCGTGCGACATTCCTGGCGCAATCTGATTGCCCGCGTGCTGTTTATCCTGGCCATCCTCGGGCCGGGATTCATCACCGCCAACGTCGATAACGACTCCGGCGGAATCTATACCTACGCTTCAGCCGGCGCGCAATTCGGATATTCACTCCTGTGGACAATGATTCCGGTTGCCGTCTGCCTGACCTTCGCGCAGGAGATTGCCGCGCGCATGGGGGTCGTCACCGGCAAGGGATTCAGCGAACTCATCCGCGAATATTATGGCCTGCGCATCACGTTTATCCTGATGCTCGGCCTCATTGCCTGCAACTTGGGGGATGTCATCTCTGAGTTCGCAGGCGTTGCCTCAAGCATGCAGCTTTTCAGCGTAAGTAAGTTTGTTTCGGTTCCGATTGCGCTTGTGCTCGTCTGGAGCCTCGTCGTTTTCGGCGACTACAAGAAGCTGGAAAAAATTTTCGTTCTTCTCTCGTTCCTCTACATCGCTTACATCATTACGGCGCTGCTGGCGAAGCCGGATTGGCTGACCGCGGGAAAGGCGACGTTTCAACTGCCGTCACTGCGCGACCTGAAGAATTCGGACTATCTCTATTTATCGGCTGGCATCATCGGTGCAACGATCGCGCCGTGGCAGCAGTTTTATTTGCAGGCCTCGGTGGTCGAAAAGGGAACAACGAAGGAAGGACTTAAATACAGCCAGGCCGATGCGATTGTGGGCTCGATCTTTTCTGTCGTGGTCGCGGGTTTCATTATCGTGGCTTGTGCGGCGACGCTGTTTGTTCATGGCTTCCGCCATATCAACGATGCAGCTGACGCAGCGCAGTCGCTGAAGCCTCTGGGTGGGCAGTATGCCTTTATTCTGTTCTCAGTCGGGTTGCTGAACGCTTCGTTGTTTGCAGCATCGATATTGCCGCTTTCCACCGCTTACACAGTCTGCGAAGCCATGGGATTCGAGTCTGGGCTGAACAAGAAATTCCGCAACGCACCGACCTTTTATTGGCTCTATACCGGGCTGCTGGTTCTGGGGGCAATCGCAGTGTTGTTGCCTCGCGTACCGCTCATCAAGATGGCGGTGTTGTCGCAGGTGCTGAATGGAGTTCTTCTGCCATTCGTTCTTGTATTCATGCTTCTGTTGGTGAACAAGAAGGAACTGATGGGCAGCTACGTAAATTCGACCTGGCGGAACGTGCTGGCGTGGGGACTGACAGCGGTGATCATCCTTATCGTTGCGGCCATGCTGCTCACGCAGCAATCCTGCGGCGCTGCCGGATAAAGTCGGCTGTCGCGAACAGGATCGTCCGATAACTTCGATTTGTTCAAGGTAAGTCGTGTGCAGATAGGCAGATACTCTTTGAAGTTATTACGGGACGTATTTGTTGCGGTAAGTTAGTTTTTTCCTGTTGACTGAGAACTGCGCTGGTGGCAAGATGCACGCGTTCCCCTGACTTCCCCCAAGGTGAGGTTCCTCAACAATGGCGTATCCCCAAGGCGGGCATAGGATTTAACGCCCGCTATCATCCGAATCCATCCCAACCTATGTTGCGACACGTTGAGGACCTTCACGATGTGCAGGCCACAGGGAGACAAATGATCCGGAACGCATCAAGGTATTAGATTCTTGTTTCATGGAGGGATAAGCAAATGATTGTCGATCGAGCTTGGGTCAAGCAGAATCTTGGATTCGATCCAATATCCACACCCGCTCCTGCGGCGACTTTCGCTACGCGGGCTGCGGCCCAGAAGGAACCGAAGGATGAGGATTTCCAGCGTGAAATCATCGATTTCGATTCCGAAGGTCCTGAGGGCAGCGCATTTATGGCCTTCAGCAAGGCGACTGGCCTGTCGCGGTTTGTGGACATTCCGTGGCCGAAGGGTCTGGCGCCGGTCACTGACACTAAGGTTCGCAAGGGCAAGACGGGCCGTTTGCCCAATGCCGATTTCCTGGTCGTGACCTGGACGGTTGACGAGGGCCACGCGTTGAGCCGTGTGCTGACGCCAGGCAAAGATTCGCGCGACGACTACCAACCGTATCGCCGGAACTTCGCCGCGATTTCGAAAAAAATGCGCAAAGGATGCCCTGCGCTGGAAGCCAACCGCCTGGGAGCTTACTGGACTACCACAATCGGAGGGAAGAAAGTTGTCATCTTCAAGTCCGATTCCCACATGTCGCAGGACGGCCCTCAGTTGGCCAACACGGACGTTTGGAAACAGATCATCGAAGACGTTCAACCGAAACTTGTCATTACGACCGGCACCGCCGGCGGGATTGGTACTCATTCTGAGGTGGGGGACGTCGTGGTAAGCGCAGAGTTGCGTTTCGATTGCACCTCGAAATTCAAAAGCAAACCTTTCCATAGCGCCAGCTATTCCAGCAAGGCCGCCAACACTGCGAATTTTGCGAAAGCCAAGGCACTCTTCGCAACCAATGCCGACCAGCTTCCGCCTGCGAACACGCGGCCTCCGGAGATCGTCACTGTGGCCCCGGGTAAGCTCACGTCTTCTGTGGTGACGACCGACTTCTTCGGTTTCGATACTTCGGATAACCACTACCACCTCCAGGGATTGGGCGATGTCTCTGAAATGGGAGACGCCGTGCTCGGCCTGGTAAGCCGGCAAATGGGAGCGAGCGCGCCACCCTACATTGCTGTGCGCAATGTCTCCGATCCCCAAATCGACACCACGGGCCTGACTCTCAAGGAGCAAGCCAAGATGGCTGCGAGTATTTACAAGGGCTTTGGGCGGTGGAGTTCGGTATGCAGCGCGATTGTCTGCTGGGCCTTGATTGTTTGAGAGGATCTGGCAAGAGTTTGCCAAGTAAGTCTAGATAAGGCCGAAGGCTTTCTTCATAGAATCCGAGGTCTTTGCGCAAGCCTGGTCTATTGGCATCGCCTTGAGCGCAGCATTGAACGGTTCGGCCTGGATCGGGCCGTCGTATCCAATCTGCATCAGTGCGTCGAGGAATTGCTTGACCGGAATGACGCCGGTGGCGGCGGGGAGTTCGCGGCTGCCATCCTTGTATTGATCGAGGGTGAGGCCTGTCGGAGCGTCGTTCAGATCGACGGTGATCACATCCTGCCCGCGCAGAGTCAGAATATCTTGCTGCGTTTCCTGCGCGTTGAACCAATGCCAGCTATCGAGTTGAATGCCGAGGTTGTCGGTGCCGATGGCGGCCATCAGCTCTTTCATCTCGCTCATGGTATGAACGAACGGATGCTTCTGGCTTCGCCACAGTGTGCGTGGTGCAACGTATTCGAGGCCAAGTTTCTGGCCATGATCGGCGAGGACCTGCGCGCATAACCGTAGGCGCTCGGTATGCTGGCGGAAATTTTGGAGATATGTGAGATCGTTGCTGCATGGCATGATCCAGGTGCTGACCCGCGAGATGCCCGCCCGCTGGAGAACTGCCGCAGTAGCCGGAAGCTTCTTTAAGTCAGCGCTGAACGTCTCCACGTCTTTGCGGAATTCTACCGGCAGGCCCGCCGCACCGAATTTCAGCTTTCTCTTTTGCAGGTCGTCGAGAAGGCGACGCAGGGCGTCATCGTTTAGTGAGGCTAGATAGTCCGCATCCGGGTCTAGTCCTTCGAAGCCATACTTCGCCGCCAGTTCCACTGAGTCGGGAAAGTTGGCGTGAAAGCCGATCCTCTGCAAGCTGAGGATTGCGTAGAATTTGCGATCCTGCGCGGAAGTGGGATTCGCAAAACCCGGAAATTGGGAAGCGAGCGCCATTCCGGCGGTGCCAGCCGCCAGCAGGAACTCCCGCCGGCTTAAAGCCACTGGCGTGGCGCGATTATTGTAGACGGCCGGAGTCTCTTCACTCGCGAGACAAACATGCGCGAGGCATTCTCTAAATCCCATCTTTCCCCTATGCCTATCCATCGCATCGCTGAAAGAACGGCCCCGGTTCCGGAAAGCAAGGTACGAGGACCGGGGCTAATTGTACGTTCTCCAATCGCAGGTCAGGCTACTGCTTGCTACCCGCAACCGCTGCGTTCAGCCAAGGCGTCGCCCGAATTTGGGAACCGCTGGTGCTGGCGCAGCCCTTGCTGTTTGGTCCAGCCGCACACCCCCAGAAATTTTCGGTAACGTCGATTGCGCCGCTGCACGATACATCGTCGAACGCACAAACGTTGGCAACTCCGATCTTACCGTTTTGCAGGTTGTTTAAATGAGCGTCAATCTCGTTCGGAACGTTAAACGCGATCGCAATATCTTCATTTTGGATGACATTGCCGGAAATGACCGTTCCGTAAACCGGCGAGCCACCACCACCGCTGTTGATGTTGATGCCGGCCGTACCAGGTGTAGCCGTATCGTCTGTATCAGCACCGTTACCGGAGATGAAATTGCCAATAATCATGTTTCCAGACATGTCGTCCGCCGGAGCCCCGAAGGTCGGTCCGACGTGGGTGTGGAGCGATACGCCAGGAATGCCATTACCCGTGAGTTGGTTGCCAATGATCACATTTTTCGAAACGCGCCCCGGACCCTCACCGTCGGAAAACAAACCCGCGCCGGCACCACCCACGTTGACGCCATTTCTCGAAACCACATTCTCCGAAACCGTATTGTTGATCACACCAAAGTGCGCAGCAAAAAGCGGAGGAGCGGAGCCGACTGGCGGATGTGACGCTAATACGACTCCACACTCCAGAGGATTGTCGTTCGCGATGTTATTAGTGATGAGGTTGTCCCGGCTCTGTGCCGAATCATCGCTGATCAGGATTCCATCCGCGTTGCCGATAAGGACGTTCCCAGAGACCACCGCACCGACTGCCCCCAATAGATGGAGTCCTCCGCCACAGTCGCCGCTTTCGTCGGTTTCGTACGACGGCTGGCCGTTGCAGGCTGGACCAGAGCCAAACACCGGTCCGATTTTGTCGTTATCAATGATGTGATTGTCTCGAATCACTGCGTCGGAGGTGTTGAGTACGAGTACGCCTTCATACATCGCATTCTTAACCGTGAAGCCAGCGATGGTCACATCGTGCAACCCGGGATTGTTCCACCCGTCGAGCAGAATTCCATTCGGGAAGTTCGTCGCATCAATGACGGATTTTCCCGCCCCGGCGCCAATTAGCGACAGCGGTTTACTTATCACGACAGCCTCTTTGTATGTGCCGGGCCACACGTTGATCACGTCATTGGTCGAGGCCGCACCTACGGCAGATTGAATTGTGGCGTAACAGCCGCTGGAACCTGATGCGTTCACGCATGAGTTCTTGGCGGCAGCCAGATTTGCAAGGAGAAACGGGACGATGAGAAAGGCGATGATAGAGTTTGCGTACAGGCGAGTCGGGCGCATGGAGGGGCTCCTTTTCTCAATTTCTAATGTTGAGTAAACGGTTGGGTTTATTGAAAGTCTAGAAGTGACGGGTGCGCTCAGGCAATCGGACTTGCGATTATAGCAGCGCCAGAATGAGGGTCATACAGAATAGAGTGGAGGACGAAAGTCCTACTGCATTTGGCTTGATGAAGGAAAAACCGAACGTTTAGCACTCAAAGTGGCATCGAGAGGATTGGGTGTTTGATCCCGCAAAGTGGAGGTTTCCAATCGCAACTTCTGGGCCTGCCGAAGCATCTAAAACTTGACAACAATTCACTCAAGTCATAGCATGGCATCCAGCGCAATCATGCAGCTATTGATTCTAAAGGATTTGTAGAGTTTAGGAGGACAGTTTTATGGCTAAGATTATCGGAATCGACCTCGGCACCACCAACTCCTGCGTGGCGGTAATGGAAGGTGGCGAGCCCAAGGTCATTGCAAATGAAGAAGGAGGGCGGACCACGCCTTCCGTAGTTGGATTTACCAAGACCGGCGAACGACTCGTCGGACAGGTGGCCAAACGGCAGGCAATCACCAATCCTGAGAACACGGTTTATTCGATCAAGCGGTTCATGGGACGTCGCTACGACGAAGTCTCGGAAGAGATCAAGATGGTGCCCTACAAGGTCGTGAAGTCGGGCGACCACGTCGCGGTTTTGGCGCAAGGCAAGGAGTACACGCCTCCGCAGATTTCGGCGCTGATTCTGCAGAAGCTGAAGAAGGCCGCGGAAGACTATCTCGGCGAGAAGGTAACCGAAGCGGTCATCACCGTGCCTGCATACTTCAACGACGCGCAGCGACAGGCGACCAAAGACGCCGGACAGATTGCCGGCCTCGAAGTAAAACGCATCATCAACGAGCCGACAGCGGCCGCACTGGCTTACGGGCTCGACAAGGGCAAGGACGAGACCATCGCCGTCTATGACTTTGGCGGGGGTACGTTTGATATTTCGATCCTCGAAGTTGGCGAGGGCGTGATCGAAGTGAAGGCCACCAACGGTGATACGCACCTGGGCGGCGACAATCTCGACCAGCGCATCGTGGATTGGCTCATCGACGAATTTAAGAAA
>DATATW010000138.1:0-11043 GCA_036268595.1 Terriglobales bacterium | reverse complement strand
CCAGTCATTACGCCGCTTCCTGGGAATTCGCCGGCAATAACTTTAATGCGCTGGTGCAATATGAGTTCGAAAACCAGATATTGAAATCGCTCGGATACGACATGATGTGGCGATGAAAGACGCTTTGAATAGCGGTCTTGTGGTCATGCTGGAATCGAAAGTTATTCGTAGGCTAAGGCGTCGATGGGATCTTTTTGTGCCGCTTTAAACGCGGGATAAATCGCGCCAGCGAGCGATCCGATGATTGCGATAATAACGGCGCGAATGATCCACTTGGAGCTGATGTCGACAGGCAAGGTGGTTCGCGTTTCAATCGTAGCGCTGGCCGCGAGGCTGATCAGAATTCCGACGATAATCCCGCCAATTGCGAGCAGGGCCGTTTCGCGGAGGATTGCATTAATGATGTAGAACCTGGACGCGCCCAGAGATTTTAAGATCCCGATTTCACGTGTGCGCTCCATTACCGCAGCGTACATTGCCTGAAAGATCACGATGAATCCGATGGTGACGCTGATGCCGACAACGATGTGAATGAAGGTCGAGAGCATCGGAATGTTGTCGGGCGTAAGCATGGAGAGGTATTCGCTCATCGAGTGCACGCCATAGGTTTCCATGTGCGGGATGTTTTTGATCTCGGCGACGACGGTGTTCGCATTCGCCGGCGTATCGGCCTTTACATAAAAAGCTGTCGCATGTCCCACCGCCCCATTTAATTCCTGCAGCTTGGATAGCGGAAGAAAAACCCGTGCGCCCTGGCCGTGGGCGACGATCCCGCAGATATGAAAATCCTGATTAAGCAAGTGTACCGTGTCGCCAACCTTCACGTGGTTGCCGTTGGCATAGATGTCATCGACCAGAATGTCGTCGCTGTTCTTGAACGGTCCGCCTTCCAGGTAAGTAAACGGATGCAGGGCCTCAAAGCTCTGCAGGTCAATTCCAAAGATATTTTGCAGGTGGCCACCTGAGGTGGAAACCTGGATTAGAACCGGCGCGACCACCGTCACATGCGGCAATTTAGAAATCAGGTCTCCGATTTTGACCGGCATTGGAGAACTGGTAAGCCCCACAATGTTGGAAGCGCCAGGGGGCAGCACGATAACGTCGGCGCCGATCCCGGCCTGTCGCGATCGCGAGTCATTCAGCAAGCCGATCGAAAATCCGACGATCAGCAGTATCAGCGCAACCTCGAGCGCAATCGCGGCAATGCTGATGATTGACCGCACGGGACGGTTCGCAAGGTTGGCGACGATCATTTTGTTCATCATGAGAAGCAGCCCTTAGCGGTTAGCTTTAGCTTAAGCTTCGATCAGCATAGATCGATTGCAGACTTACATTTCAGATACAACGCCCCGAACATCAACGTTCGCTCTTGCACTTCAATCTGCATTCTGCAATCTAAAATTCTGTTCCTTCAGTGCGTTCCGCCGCCGATTAGCGGGGGCTGTTGGTCGAGATGGATTTCCTGTGCCCCCGGCGGTTTCTCAAGAACGAACTTGTTGTTGTCGAGTGGCAGATTAATCTCCAGTTTCACCATGTGCAGGGCAATGTCGTATTCCTCTTCGGGGCGGCGAATCTCGATGACCGAAGGAAACAACATACCGGCATAGTCCTTGTAGTTGCTATAGCTGGCATCAGTGACCAGATTTCCGCGCTCGTCATAAATCAACTGGCGGTCGGGCAACAAATCGACTCGACTGAATACAATTTTGCGAGATAACCAGGCTTCGTTGTTACTCGTACGGATCACATCAATTGCATAATCTGCTTGTTGGAACTTACGCCCCTTTTCGCCGCTGACGGTCTGAGTACCGTTTTCCAGGACTGCGATCTCGCCGTTTTTAGTATCGATGGCGCGCAGCATCAGCGCGTCGTAAATGATCTTGGGGCGCAAGCTCTCAAGCGGCTGCTGCGGATTAGGCGCAACCAGGTCGTTACGGCCCACCACGAACCGGTTCTTGGGAGGAATGGAAAGCTTGAACTCCTTGCCGTCACTGACCATATCAAAAGCGGTATCACGGATGATGGGCATCAGCCCGATCATGCGCAGCATCGCCGGTTTTCGCGCCAGAACATAGCCGCGAATCTCTTTGTAAGTGGTGACTTGGCCCTTTTTCTCGCCACCGACCGAAGTATCAATATCCACCGTGGCCTGCATGGTTTGAATCTTGGCGGCCTGGGAATCGATGTAGGAGACCAGGTCGGCCTTGGTGGCCGACTTGAGCGGAACTGGACTCATGCTCTGCTCAACCCGCCGGGTATGGAAAAGACAACCAGCGGTGGTTAATGTTGTCAGCAGAACAAAACTTAAACAATATCTATGGAATAAAGACATTCGGCTTACGGACCTATTAGAAGACAGTATATAGAGATGGTATCCGGT
This sequence comes from Terriglobales bacterium, assembly GCA_036268595.1. GTDB lineage: Bacteria > Acidobacteriota > Terriglobia > Terriglobales > Acidobacteriaceae > Gp1-AA145. The sequence continues at coordinate 8,663 of DATATW010000138.1, read as the reverse complement.
TCGAATACGCTTCGAGGAATTTGCGGATTCGGGTGCCTGAACAGTTATTTCGGCGCTTTCAGGCTCTGGCTTTACCGTCTGGCGACGGCCCGCCGGAGCGCAGCAACATTGCGGTTGTGTTCTTCGAGCGTATCTGAGAAACGGTGATGGCCGTTGCCGTCGCTCACAAAATAAAGGAACCTGGTTTCCCCGGGATGCATTGCCGCGAGCAGCGAGCTTTTCCCCGGATTCGCGATGGGACCGGGCGGCAGGCCGATATGGCGATAGGTGTTGTACGCAGAATCAAAGCTCATGTCATCGTGATGCAGTGCGCCTCCGTAAGTCCCTTGCAGCAACTCAGCATAGATCACGCTGGGGTCGGCCTGTAACGGCACCCCCTGGTTCAGCCGGTTCTGGTAAACGCTCGCAACTTCGGGGCGCTCATCAGGCACCGAGGTTTCTTTCTCGATGATCGACGCCAGAGTCACCGTCCGGTGCAGGTCCTGGTTCAATCCAATCTCAGCCGATACCCGGCGGAACTTCTTTACCATTTCGGCAATCATCTCTCGCATCGTCTGAGCGCGGGTGAACTCGTAGGTATCCGGAAAAAGATAACCTTCGAGCGACTTCGCTTGCGGATCAAGATCGGAAATCAAGGCCGTATCGGTGATGGCGGCCTTCAGAAAATCCTGTTGTGAGCCCAGGCCTGCACTCTCAATCGCGGCCGCGATGTCGAACATATTGAAGCCTTCAGGAATTACCACCGTATGAACGTAGACATCTCCTCGCGCCAGGCGGTTGTGAATCGCGATCGCATTATCGCCATGTTCAAAAAGGTATTCGCCGGCTTTCAGCGACGGGCGGCGATGGAAAGCGTGCCAGAGCACAAAAGCTTCGGAGCTGCGAATTACACCTGCAGATTTGAGTTCGCGAGCAACATGCCGCGTGGAATAGCCACTCCGCAGCATTACGAATTTCTGCCCGCCTGGCGACATGGGTAGCCACAAAGCCCAGGCCAGCCATCCCGCAAATCCCAGGGCGCAGAGCAATAAAAATGTGAGCAGATTCCGCATCTCGGTTCTAGTTTAGAGGATTGCTGAATTGAAGCTGGTTTACCAAAGGACTAATTTCCCGGAGCACTTTCGCGGAAAGCCTAATTTAATCGGTTTAAACCAGAGTTCCCGGCCACCTCGCGTGATAGAATTTTGCCATTCTGTCTCCCGAGAGTTCCCCTTTGATTGAGCTGGCGCCATCGATTTTATCGGCGGATTTTGCGCACCTTGCGGACCAGGTTGCGCGCGCGGCAGAAGGCGGCGGGACGGTCATTCACGTCGACGTGATGGATGGACATTTTGTTCCCAACATTACCCTCGGGCCGCAGTTGGTGCGGTCGCTGCGCAAGGCCACCAAGCTGCCGCTCGATTGCCACCTGATGATCGAGAACCCGGACGAATACATTCCCGCGTTTGCCGATGCCGGAGCTGACTGGATCTCGGTACACTTTGAGGCCTGCCGGCACCTGGATCGCACCCTGAATTTGATCAAAAGCCAGGATTGCCATGCCGGCGTCGTTATCAATCCGGCAACTCCGGTCGAGATGCTGAGCGAGGTTCTGGAAATTGTCGATTACGTGCTGGTGATGTCTGTCAATCCGGGATTCGGGGCGCAGCCGTTTATCCCCAATTCTTTGCATAAGCTCCGCAAAGTAAGGGAGTTGCGTGAACAGCGCGGATTGAGCTACCGCATCGAGGTGGATGGCGGGGTGGCGCTGGATACAGTGGCAAAGGTAGTCCGCGCGGGAGCAGAAATTCTGGTGGCGGGCAACGCTGTATTCAGCCACGGTGATCCAATGATTAACGCCCAAAACTTGTTGAAGGCAGCGACTGAAGCAACGCTGCTGAAAGTCTAAGGTTTCAAAGTTTCAGATCGAAGAGTTCACGAACTGGAACTTAGGCCCTTGTTTCAAGGTTTCAAAGTTGTAAAACAGTGGTAGACCTTGAAACATTCGAAACCGTGTAACGTTGAAACCTGACCAAAACTGAGGTTTTCATGTCCTTGCGAATTCTCGTGATTGCTCTGGCCGCGACGCTAGTGCTCACCACCGCATGCACCAATAAGAAGGTCAGCAACCCGCTGGCCAAGGTCGATTCCAAGCAGCCTGACAAGGTTCTGTTCGACCGTGGAATGGATGCGATGAAGCACAACCGCTTCGATATCGCACGCCTCGACATGCAGACCCTGATCAACACTTACCCGGATTCCGAGTTCGTTGCCCGCGCCAAACTGTCGCTGGCAGACTCCTGGTATGCGGAGGGCGGAGCTGCAGCGCTGGCCCAAGCGGAACAGGAATACGAAGATTTCGAGACCTTCTTCCCCAATATGCCGGAAGCGGCTGAAGCGCAGGTCAAGATCGCCAATATTCACTATCAGCAGATGGAAAAGCCGGACCGCGATTTCACCCATGCGGTACGCGCTGAGCAGGAATATCGCAAGGTGATCATGCAGTATCCCGACAACCAGAAAATGGTTGCCGAGGCCAGAAAGAAGCTGTTGCAGGTACAGGAAGTCATCGCCGAGCGCGAGTTCCGCGTCGGCCGCTTCTATTTTCTGAAGGGATCCTATCCTGCTGCGATCGCGCGGCTGCAGTCGCTGGTAGACCGTTATCCTCTCTACAGCAAGGCCGACGAAACCCTGTACATGCTAGGCCAGTCCTACGAAGCAGAGGTTGCGCTGCTCAAGCATGCAGATGTGCTCGAGCGCCAGCAGATGGAAAAGCTGCACAAGCTAAACGAGCAGCAGCTGCAGAAAGATGAATTGGCGCGCGAACGCATGGCGACCGATTTCAGCGGCAAGGCCGCGGAAGCTTATGCCAGGATAATCACCCGCTACCCGGCAATGAACCGCGCCGATGATGCGCGTGCCCGGCTTGCGGCATTGCACCAGCCGGTGCCGCGTCCCACCAAGGCCGCACTCGCTCTGAATAAAGCCGAAGAGGCAGGTCGCGGTGAGCAGACCATGCTGAGCCGCATGATGAGCGGATTTGAGAGGCACCCGAACATTTCCTCCGCGGCCAGAATGGGTGAGCCTGCCTTGAACGATCCTACGCCGGTGAGCGCGAGCACCCTGGTACAGCAGGCCAGCCATGTTGCCATGGGTGGTGGTGGGAAGGATTCGGTTTCGGTGCAGGCGGTGAACGGTACGCCGCCGCCGAACCAACCTGCACCGCGCTCGGACAGCGTGGCAGCTGATCCCGCTCCTGCGGCAGCCGATCCAAGTGCAGCCCCGGCGCAACCCGATCCTAACGAACTGAAACCGACCGCTGATGCCACCACGGATCCGGCTCCTGCGTCGGCTGCGGACCCTAACGAACTGAAGCCTGATGTCGCGGCTGACCAGCCGGCACCGGCCCCACCCCAGGTGAACGAACTGCAGCCCGGCGATGCTGCCGCAGGTAACCCCGCCAAGGCGGCATCGAGCAACGATTCCAGCCAGCAGTTAGCCGACGACAAGGACCTGGCTTCCAGCAAGCATAAGAAAAAGAAGGGACTGCTCCATAAAATTATTCCCGGGAGCTGAAGGCTCGCCGCCAGAAGGTGCACTAAGTCTATTGGCCCCTCGTAACCTGTTAAACCTCTGGTTTCATTGACTTAAGACCTTGTCCAAGTTACCTTCACGGTATCTCATCCGCATAAGGACCTCCATTGGCGCGCAAAGTACTGCTTGCTGACGACAGCGTGACCGCCCAAAACATGGGCCGCCGCATCATGACGGATGCTGGTTACGAAGTCATCACCGTCAACAACGGCTCGGCTGCACTCAAAAAAATTCATGAGAACCAGCCAGACCTGATCGTGCTTGACGTGTATATGCCGGGCTACGGAGGCCTGGAAGTCTGCCAGCGGCTTAAAGAAAACGAAGCCACCATGAAGATTCCCGTCCTGCTGACGGTCGGGAAGATGGAGCCCTTTAAAGTTGAGGAAGCCAAACGGGTCCACGCCGATGGCCACATTATTAAGCCGTTCGACGCCAGCGAACTGCTATCGGCACTGACAAAATTGGAAGACAAGATTGTGCCCTCAGAAAACGGACGCGGAAGGCGTGGAAAATCTGAAGGCAAGAAATCACGGACTGCCAACGATCCGGCGGTACATTTTGATGATTCTCATACCGAGCAGATTGAACATCTCGCCCGGGTAAGACACCGTAGTCAGGCCGAACCAGTTGCGGACGAAGCTCAGGCTTCTTCCGTTGCTCAGCCTGCAGCCGACCCCGCTCCGGCCATTGAAGAAGCCGCCCCCGCGATTGCACAAGCACCGGTAATCACCAAGTCGGAGAAATCCGCGCGTTCGAGGACAGAAGAGGAAGCTAATCCCGAGTCGAACGAAGAGTCTGTTACCTTCGCCTCAGGTCCGATTTACGAGCCGGAAGTGTCCGCAGCACCGTCCGTTCAGAAGCCGGCTGAAGAATTCGAGATTCAGCGCGAGCCCGAACTCGAAACAGAACGGACCGTCGAGACGAGCTCAAGCTCCTTTGTTGCCGAGCAGCCCGCGGATCTTGAACGTCCGGCGATTTCAGAAATTTCGGGAACTGAGATCACGGCAGAGGTTGAGACCGCCCCCGACCTGGGCGCAGAGGGCGACAGAGATTATTCGTCGCAGCAGCCCGAGCCCGCCCAACGCTGGGTAGCGGAAAACGTCGCGCACAGTTCTGAAGAAGCCGCGCGCTCACTCGAAGAAGAAATGCAGCAGGCGCAAGCCACGAATGGGACTGAATACACTGAGCACACCGAAAATTCGAATCAGGAACCGGCGCACCAAACTGAGCCAGCGATGGAAACCGAATCGCCGTGGCAAGCCGAGCCCGAAAATGAGTCTCGAGAAGGCGCGGCGTTTGCTGCGGCTGCCTCAGCATCCGAATCTTTTGCTCAGACCAATGCGGTCAGCGCCAGCACTTCAGAGCCTGAATCGCCGGCTGGATCCGAATCCTCAGCCGCTTGGGACAACTGGCAACGCATTCGCGACACGGTCATAACCGAGCGTGCTACCGAGGCCATTGCCGAATCAGCCGTCGCGATGGCGGATGCGGCAGTTTCGTCGCAAAACCAGTCTTCGGCTGCTCCGTCAGTAACGGAGGAGTCGCTGGCGTCACAACCGGATTCTAACCATGACGCGCTTTCCAGCATCGTGGATAACGTTCTGGCTGAGCTGAAGCCCCGGCTGCTGGCCGAGATTGCGAAACAGTTGGCGCAGGACAAGAAATAGCAAGGTTCTCCACAGGCCTGTGCTTTCCCACATCTTCTCCATAGCAAGAGTGCTGGTCTATATTTCCTAAGAGCACCTTCGCGTCCGGACAAGTTCGGCCGCCACTTCACGACAAAATATCAGTACCGATCACGCATGGCATTTGCCAACGACTTCGCGCAGACCCTCAAGCAGCAGGCCGACATTGTCCGCATCGTCGGTGGCTACATCAGCCTGAGAAAGTCGGGCGCACAAAACTATTCCGGCCTGTGCCCATTTCATAAAGAGAAATCTCCGTCGTTCTCGGTACACGCGGCGCGGCAGTTTTATCACTGTTTCGGCTGCCAGGCATCCGGGGATGTCTTCAGTTTCGTGCAGAAGATCGAAAACATTACTTTTCCTGAAGCGGTTCGGGCCGTAGCGCAAAAGCTGGGCGTTCCCATGCCCAAGCAGGCCTTCAGCACCGAGGCCGAAGCCAAAGATGCCCGGCTGCGGACAGCGCTGCTCGAAATTCACGAGCGCGCCTGTGTTTTCTTCCAAGAATGTCTGCGCCGGCCCGAGGGCGCGCGGGCGCGGGAGTATCTGGCCGGACGTGGATTGAACGAAGACACCATTCGCCAGTTCCGCATCGGCTTCGCTCCAGATTCAGGCTTCATCCTGCGCGATCGGCTAAAGAGCGAATTCAGCGAAGAAGTGTTGCGCGAAAGCGGACTGTTTTCGTGGAAAGACAGCCATCAGCCGTCAGCCGTCAGCCCTCAGCTTGGAACAATCCCTGAAACCAATAATGTAGGGACGGGCGTCCACGCCCGTCCAGCCGAGCAAGGCTCGGCGATCTCAGCCATGTACTCCAAATTCCGCAACCGGGTGATGTTCCCCATCGCCAATGAAAGCGGACGCGTCATCGCCTTCACCGGGCGCACACTCGCTACCGACGAAAAATCCGGGCCGAAATATTTGAACTCGCCCGAGACCGCGATCTATTCCAAATCGAGAGTGCTCTTCAACCTGCACCAGGCGAAAGACGCCATCCGTGCGCTGAACTATGTGATCCTGGTTGAAGGCCAGATGGATTGCATCTCGGTTTTTTCCGCTGGATTTCACAACGTCATCGCCAGCTCGGGCACTGCCTTCACCGCCGCGCAAGCCGCGCTGCTCGCCAGGTTCAGCAAACAGGCGCTGGTCAATTTCGATCCCGATGCGGCCGGTGCCAAAGCAACCGAACGCACCTTGGGTTTACTGATCGAAGAAGAATTCGACATCCGCGTGCTGACCCTCGATGCCGGCCTGGATCCCGATTTGTTCGTGCGCCGAAAAGGCAAAGACGCTTACACCGCTGCGCTCAAGAATTCTCAAAAATATTTCGATTACCTCATCGAACGCGCACGCCAGCAATTTCCCGTCCGCAGCGCCGAGGGCAAACACAAAGCGCTCAATTATCTTCTCCCGCACATTCAGCGCGTGCCCAGCCGCATCATTCGTGATTCGGTCGCAGAAGAAATTGCGCAGAAGCTGAACATCGACTCACAAGTGTTGCGCCAGGAGTTGAAGTATGCGGCGGTGAGCCGCAAGAGCGCGACCGTGAAACCGCCAACCGAAGCCCAGGTCACCGACGCAGAAAAAATTCTCATTCGCGCGCTGGCCTCCGAATCGCAATTTCAAAACGAAGATTATCTTTCCGATCGATCTGGCGCCGATGACGCCTTCGAACCGGCGCGGCAGGCGAAATACGTGCTTTCGTCCGAGCGTCTGCATGTGGGTCTGGGCACCGAGTCGCTGATCGAAATGCTACTGAACCCAGCGCCTGATATTGGGGTCATGGACATTCCACTTTCCGATAGCGACCGCCAGTTACTGGCGGCCATCCTGTTAAGAGATGACGAAGAGCTGACCGCCGAAAAGGTCGAGGGCGCGACCCGGGCGCTCCGTCGTGTGCAGATTCGACGGCGGCTGGAGCAGATACAGAAGCAGCTGGAAACTTTTCGCAGCTCTGACGGCAACCAACTCAAAGACCTAATGGATGAAAAACTGCGCCTGAAAAAAATCCTGATGGACCCAAACCTGGGCGCAGGCGGGAATCTGGCCACACCAGCGTAATCTCGTCCTGTTTTACAAATCTGCCTAGAATCAAGCCAGCATGCGCGAATACTTCGATTCGCTGATGGAATGGAGCGGCGCCAGAGAACCGTGGCGTCCGCTTCCGCGATGGACAGTGGTCGCGTGGCTTATTTTCTTTTTGTGGTTTCTCGCCTGCGCCTTCAGCAAGCATGGCGGATTTCTGTTTATCGATACCCCAAACATGGTGGTGCACGAAGGCGGGCACGCGCTGTTCGGTTGGTTTGGCGCGACCTTAGGGCTTTGGGGTGGAACTATTCTGCAGTGGCTGGTGCCGTTGCTGCTGGCCATTTATTTCTTTCACCAACGGCAAGTTGCAGGCTTCGTCTTCTGCCTGTTTTTCTTCTTTGAAAATTGGATCTATACCGCAACCTACATGGCCGATGCACGAGTGATGGAATTGCCGCTGGTCACGCTGGGTGATCCTGAATTCGCTAAGCACGACTGGAACACGATTTTCACCAACCTCGGCGTGCTGCAATACGACACCCTGATTGCCGGCATCGTGCGATTCCTGGGCTGGTGCGGAATGCTGGCCTGCACCGCATGGTTGGCAAGCCGTTTGCGGAAACCAGAGCCGCAATCGAATCTCGAGATCGCAAACAAAAAAAGCTTTTAACCGCAGAGATCGCAGAGAACTACCGCAGAGATCGCTGAGTAACCCAAGCACAGACTTCGCAACTAAGAATCGCATTAGCTTTTCTCTGCGATCTCGGCGATAATTCTGCGCTGTCTGCGGTTAAAAGCTTTCCTAGGCAGCGCCCATAAGAACGTCGGTTAAGCCCTCTTCGTTATAATTACAGGTTGCGATTTGGCGCGGATAATGCACTGAGTCGAAAGAGGAATTATGGCTACCGATATCGTTATGCCCCAAATGGGCGAGTCGATCGTTGAAGGCACCATCACTAAATGGCTGAAAAAGCCCGGCGACAAGATCCAGCGAGACGAGCCGCTGTTTGAAATTTCCACCGACAAAGTTGACGCCGAAATTCCCGCCCCGGCGTCGGGTGTGTTGCAGGAAATCAAAGTCACCGAAGGCACCACCGTCCAGGTGAACACGGTTGTCGGCACAATTTCTGATGGAGATGGCGCCGCGCCTGCCAAGGCCGCCCCGGCAGAAAAGAAGTCCCCACCCCCGCCAGCTCCTAAAGCTGAAGCCCGACCAGCCGCTAAACCCGAAACCGCAGCTCCCGCGGCACAGGTCCACGAAGATGACGAGCACGCGCGATCATCTCCGCTCGTTCGAAAGATTGCTCGCGAGCACAATGTCAATCTCTCCCAGGTTGAGGGAACCGGCCTAGGCGGCCGCATCACCAAGCAGGATATTCAGGC
>DATATW010000137.1:0-14736 GCA_036268595.1 Terriglobales bacterium | reverse complement strand
CCGCCGATCTGCCGGGTTGGCGGAAGTTTGCGTTTCTGAAGCACGTCGAGATACTTCAACCCAGTGCCAGTGTTGAACAACACGACTCTATCGTTTGTGGAAAGAACCGCCGGCTTTCTCCTGGAGGGCTGGAGTAATTTGCGATACGCCACAAGGCTCGCGGCCCCTTCGGGCGCGGCAAAAATTCCTTCGTGTCTTGCCCAATGACGCACTGCGTCGCTGATTTCGTCATCGGTGACTGCGATTGCTATACCGCCGCTGCGCTTGAGAATATCGAGCACCAGATAGTCACCGTATGGTTTGGGCACACGCAGTCCGGCGGCGATCGTAGATGCGTTGCCCCACATCTCGACCGACGTGCGGCCTTCATTCCATGCTTTCACTATGGGCGCACAACCCGTGGCCTGGACCACGATCATGCGCGGCCGCTTCGCTTTTTTCGAAAGCCAGCCGAGTTCCTGCATTTCATCGAATGCCTTCCACATCGCGATCACGCCCACGCCGCCGCCACTGGGAAAAATGATGGCATCAGGCAATTTGCCGCCGAGTTGCTCGAACAACTCATACGCCATCGTCTTCTTGCCTTCCACGCGATACGGTTCTTTCAAAGTGGAGAGGTCGAACCAGCCCTCTTTATCTTTGCGCTCGCTCACCATGCGCGCGCAGTCGCTGATGAGGCCATTTACCAACGTCAGATGCGCACCATACATTTCGCATTCGACGCGGTTCGCGAGAGCAACATCTTGAGGCATGAAGATATGAGCTTCAATCTGTGCGGCCGCCGCATACGCAGCGAGAGCGCTGCCCGCGTTTCCTGCCGACGGCATGGCAATTTTTTTAATGCCTAGCGCCTTGGCGACGGTCACCGCAACAGAGATTCCGCGGGCTTTGAACGACCCGGTAGGATTCAAACCTTCGTCTTTGATCCAAACGTTGGAAAATTCGCGGCTGGGAAGCAGTGGAGTGAGTCCCTCGCCCAGCGTGACGTGCGAGGAGGCTTGTCGCTCCCCGATTTTCTTTTGGAGCCGCGGGCGCCCTCGCCCGTGCGTCATCGCCTCAACATCGGGAAGAACCTCGCGATAGCGCCAAAGGGTTGCTTCCCTGCCCGCGAGAACACCGGGGGTGAAGCTCGCTTTGATCGACTTCAGGTCGTAACGCGCGAACAGAATCCCACCATCTTTCGCGCACACGCTCTGCGGAACGTCAGGTGAAAGATGCGCGCCGCACTTTGTGCATTCGAGAAAGATGACTTGAGACACGCGGAAAGTTTACCAGTGACCGCGGATGCGAGGATGCACCAATAGAGCGTGTTCAGTACTCACGATGCGGGCAACTGCTTGAGCAGGCCCTTTGCTTTTCGAAACCAGGGACGTTCGCGGCGTCGCAAATAGCCGGGAAGTGTGGGCTTCTTGGCAAGAATGCGCTGCGTCCACACTCGCGCCTCGGCATTTCGTCCTTGAGAAGCCAGGAAGCTTGCATAGTTCAGATAGGTTTCGGATAGCGTCGAGATTTGCGTCGCCTGACGAAAGAGCGCCTCTGCCTTTTCGGTCTGGCCTGTCTTGGCGTAAGCATGCGCGAGCAAGCCAACCGCGCGGTGAAAATCGTATTGCGGATCTTTTGTGACCACCCGCTCCAGATCGCTTACTGCAGCCGGAAAATCTCCGAGCTCACTTTCGGCAATGCCCCGGCGGTAGAAGGGATCAGGCGAGTCGGTGCGCGACGAAATCGATTTGTCGTAACACTCCCGCGCTCTCGCAAATTGTTTCTCATCCAGATACAAGTCCGCCAGCTCTTCGTAGTTTCCCGCCGAGGGATTGTCGAGAATAATGGCCTGCAGTTCGCGAATTCGGCGCCGGCGTGGAAAGGTTTTAAACGATTGCCGGAGCAGTCCAGCGTCGGGCAGAACTTCGACAAAAATATAAACCAGCGCGCCAATCCATCCCCCGATGAGGATGATCCATAGCCAATAACTGTCCGGGCGGCGGCGAATGAAGTGAATAATGGCAATCGCCGGCAGAATCAAATTCCACGGAAACAGAAATGAGTAAAAGAACCCCATGGATTTGCGAAATATACCAGAAGCTTAGGGGAGTTATAAGTGGCGAGCGGTCAGCGCTGGCGAGATCGCATCAACCAATCAGTCTCCACTGACTGCCGACCTCTGCTGCTAAAATCTTCTCAGTGACTTCTCCGATTCGCCTGATCGCCGTCGACATTGACGGCACCCTGCTTAACTCTCAGTTCCATATCTCCGAAAGAGACCTTGACGCCTTGCGCGTGGCCAACCGCGACGGCATTGAAGTCATTCTGGTGACCGGCCGGCGCCACGCCTTCGCTCTGCCCATCGCCCAGCAGCTTGGCTTCGACTTGTGGTTGATCAGTTCCAATGGCGCAGTCACGCGCTCCTTGCAAGGCGAGGCTTTTCATCGCGACCTGCTTCCCGCCCTCACCTGCCGCGACCTGTGCCGCGTGATGCAGGAATTTCGCGGCAATACAGTCGTCACCTTCGATAAGGAATCGAAGGGCGCGCTGGTTCTCGAACGCATGGACGAACTGAGCGGCAGTATTCGACACTGGCTGGAGAAAAACCTGCAATATATCGAGTTCGTAGTACCCATCGAAGACGCGCTGGTGAACGATCCGGTGCAGGCCATGTTTTGCGGACCCATCTCCAGGATGAAGGCGGCGATGCATTGCCTGGAATCTGATGGCATAAAAGATAAAATTACGGTTGTCCGAACCGAGTATCCGGCCCGAGACCTGTGCATTGTGGACGTGTTGAATCGCGACTGTTCCAAGGGCCACGCGCTGAAAAGATGGGCCGATTATCGCGAAATCCCTCGCGAACAGGTCATGGCCATTGGCGACAATTTTAATGACCTGGAGATGCTTGCCTTTGCCGGGCAGCCGTTTATCATGGGGAATGCCTGTGAGGAGCTGAAATCGCGCGGATGGCCGGTGACGCTTTGCAACGATGAAAACGGAGTCGCGGCTGCGATTGAGCAGGTGCTAGCAAAAGTATCATGAAGTCTTTCTGTCAGAACATTGCGAACTCGTGAAATCACTATTCAATTTTGGTGCGATGACCGTACTGCTGGTGAGCTGCGTGTGCTCAAGCGCTACCGAACTGGCTATCCTGCGCAACGGAAACGAAATCCGCCATGAACGGCACCAGGTTGTTGGCCCAATCACTCGCTTGTATTTAAGCGACGCCGCCAGCGGATATATCGAGATCCCAACCGACCAGATTGAACGGTTTGAATTGGATAAGACTGCCGTGGCCCCTGCCGCGCCAAAAACTTCTTCAATTGCTCCATCAAATTCCAGCCACGCCGTAGCCGCTGCGAGTGCGCGACCAGTCGATGCCCGAACGCAGGGGGCTATCGATCGCCGCACTCTGGACGCGATGGTGAACGGCGCGGGCCAGCGGCACCAGATTGACCCCGACTTCATTAACAGTGTTATCCACGCGGAAAGCGGGTTCAACAACCGTGCAGTGTCGAAAAAGGGCGCGCAGGGACTGATGCAGCTCATGCCGCAGACTGCGTCACATCTCGGCGTGGCCAATTCGTTCGATCCCAATTCGAATGTTGAGGGTGGAACCAAATATTTACGCGAGCTTCTGGAAAAATATAACTACGACGTGCCGAAAGCCCTGGCGGCCTACAATGCCGGGCCGCACCGGGTCGATCAGTATCACGGCGTGCCGCCTTATTTCGAAACTCAGGCTTATGTGGCGAGGATCATTCGCGACTTCAATCGCAAGAAGCTCGCCGAGAATCCGTCGTTGGCGCACCAAGGCAAGGCAGTCCCGCGGCACTCCCAAATCGCGAAATCTTCCCCGTCAAAAGCAATTGCCCTTAAGGCCGCGGCTGCAAAAAACTCTTCGGGGACGGAAACTGCCTCCCGCTAATGAACCCGGCTTTCAATTGACCCAGTTTGCGGTCCCATATAACGTGGCACAGGAGTCGAGGTTAAGCGGTCTCACGCGCGAATGAGCAAAAAACAGATTCTGACCACCACAATCGTGCTGGCCATCCTCGGGCTGCTGATTTATTTTCAGGTGCAGCACTGGCGACGGTTCGATTGGGCGCGCTTTCGCACCGTCAGTCATGTTGATCCTTTTCACATTGCCGCCGCCATCGGCCTGATTTACCTGACGTATGTGCTGCGGGCGCTCCGCTGGAAAGTCTTCCTGGAGCCCGTCCGTAAGGCTTCCACATGGAAGCTGGTACCACCTACATTCATTGGATTCACCGGCCTCGCACTGCTGGGCCGGCCGGGTGAATTCATCCGCCCCTATTTGATCTCGCGCTCAGAAGAGTTACCGTTCGCCTCACAAGTGGGCGTCTGGACGATCGAGCGCATCTTCGACGTCGGCGCGTTCACGGTGCTGATGACCATCGATGTCTTCTTTTCTTCCGCGATCCGGGTCAATCCCTATTTGCCCAAGTTTCGCGCCGCTGCAATTGTTCTCTGCGCAGCGGTAGCGTTCGCCGGCTTTCTTGCATTTCTGGTGCGAGTTCGAGGTCATCAGGTAGCTGAATTCTTGCATCGGCTGACCGCCAGATTTTCTACGCGTGTGGCTCATGCCGTTGACCAGAAAGTTCGCGCCTTCGGCGAAGGACTCAACACAATTTCGGGTGCAAAATCTTTGGCGAAATTGGTGGCGATTTCGCTGCTGATGTGGTTCATGGTCGCGCTGGCTTATCGCGAGGTTGCTCATTCCTATCCGCGAGAAACTCTGGAGCAAGGGCCGGCCGCCGTCGATGTGGAAACCGCCGATTTGGCGAGCCTGCCGGAAACCGCCGGACAACCGCTCACCGATGACACTGTGGCGACACTCAATGCGGCACTTCAGAGCAAAGGCTATTCAATCAGGCCACTGCATGGTGAGCTCTGGTTATTCCGAGAGCGTAAGCGCATTAAGAAAGTCGGCGACCGCCCTCATTTGGCAAACATGGATGTTCCCCACGTTCTACTGTTGATGGGCTTCAGCATGATCGGCTCAGTGGTGCAGTTGCCCGCAGTTGGCGGAGGAAGCCAGTTGGCGGTGATCAGCGCACTGCAGGTAATCTATGGCATTCCGCCGGAGCTTGCGCTCAGCTGCGGGATTCTGCTCTGGCTGGTTACGTTCATGTCCTGCGTCCCTGTGGGGCTGGCATTTGCGCATCAGGGGCACATGTCTTTGCGGAAGCTCTCGAAGGCCAGTCATCAGCAGGAGGAAGAACGCTGACGTGCGGCAAAGGCAAGCAATCAGCACTCAGCCCGTCACAAACATTTAAGTACCACATAAACCTTTTGACCGAGTGCTGAGTGTTGAATGTCGAATGCTGAATGCTGATTCCCGAGTGCTTTCTACGCTACAATTCACTCAGTCCCCAACTATCATGAAGTGCCCTTTTTGCGGCTTTGCTAATGACAAGGTCGTGGATTCGCGCGAGAGCAAGGAAGCCGATTCCATTCGCCGACGGCGGGAGTGTCTGAAATGCCAAAAGCGCTTCACTACTTACGAACGCATCGATGAAATTCCCTACATGGTGGTAAAGAAAGACGGTCGCCGCGAGAAATTTGATCGTCAAAAAGTTTTAAATGGATTGCTCCGGGCCTGCGAAAAGCGTCCGGTTCCGATCAGCAAATTGGAGCAGATTGTAAATGACGCTGAATCGTTCGTGATCGAATCTGCAGAGCGCGAGCGCAAGACCAGCGAAGTCGGCGAATTGATCATGAGCCGCCTGAGGCGCTATGACAAGGTCGCGTATGTAAGGTTCGCGTCAGTGTATTTGGATTTCAAAGATGTCCAGGAGTTCATGACCGAGTTGAAAGACTTGTTAAAGACAAAAGAATCGCTGGAGCCGCAGTCCAAGAGTACAGCGAAGCCTATGTAGGGACGGGCGTCCACGCCCGTCCGGCCGAGTTAGCGCGCAATTCCTGGAACATTGCCCGGGCGTGGACGCCCGGGGCTACATGAATTTCCCATGTCCCACAAAATTACACTCATTCCCGGCGATGGAATCGGCACAGAGGTCACCCAGGCAGTGGTGCGCATTCTTGAAGCGACAGGTCTGAAGTTCGAATGGGAAACGATTCAGGCGGGCGCGGAGGCATTTGAGAAATACAAAGAATACATTCCCAAAGCGCTGACCGAATCTATTGAGCGCACGCACGTTGCATTGAAGGGCCCCATTACTACGCCCATCGGCGGCGGATTTGCCAGCATCAACGTGCAATTGCGCAAGCAATTTGAGCTGTATGCCAACTTCCGGCCGGTGCGTAATCTTCCGCACATACCCACGCGTTATCCTGATGTGGATTTGGTAATCGTTCGCGAGAATACCGAGAGCCTTTATTCCGGACTGGAGCACGAAGTCGTCCCTGGCGTGGTTGAAAGCCTGAAGATCATTACCGAAAAAGCTTCGACGCGCATTGCCCGATTTGCTTTTGAATACGCCCGGAAGAATAAGCGCAAGAAGGTCCACTCCATCCACAAGGCCAACATCATGAAGCTTTCGGATGGGCTTTTTCTGCGCTGTTCACGCAACGTCGCCAAGGAATATCCCGAGATCACTTACGGCGAACACATCGTGGATAACACCTGCATGCAGCTGGTCATGAATCCATATCAGTACGACGTGATGGTGATGGAGAACCTCTACGGCGATATTATTTCCGATTTATGCGCCGGCCTCGTCGGTGGACTCGGGCTGGTCCCCAGCGCGAATCTGGGCGAGCATTGCGCCATCTTCGAAGCTGTCCACGGGTCCGCACCCGATATCGCGGGCAAAAACCTTGCTAACCCGACGGCGCTTTTGAGGTCTGCCTTACTTATGCTGCGGCATATCGGTGAGCCTGATGCCGCGCTCAAAATCCGCAATGCTCTCGAAAAGGTCTATCGCGACCGTGACAAGTTGACCAAAGATGTCGGCGGCAAAGCCGGGACCTCGGAGTTCGCCGATTCTGTGATCGAGGCGATGTAACGGTTCTTGGAGAACAACAGCGATTGCCTCGTGCGACTGCGTCAGTTTGTTCAGTTGTTCTCTGTTAGAATGGCGCGTTCGGAGGAGTAACTTGAAGTCCGATCCAACCCAGTTTAATCCTGCATTTCACCGCTTTGCCGTGTTCACCGCGTGCGCGACTTTTATCCTCATCATCGCCGGAGCGCTGGTTACCAGCAACGACGCCGGCCTGTCAGTTCCCGACTGGCCAACTTCTTACGGACACGTTTTCCGCCTGCCGCCATGGATTGGCGGGATCCGCTACGAGCATAGTCATCGCATGATTGCGGGCTTCACGATTTTGTTAACCTTGTCGATCGCAGTCTGGACCTGGCTCGCCGATCGGCGTCGCTGGATGAAAGTTCTGGCATTTTGCGCTTTAGGCACGATTATTGTGCAGGCAGTTTTAGGTGGAATGACGGTGCTGCATTTTCTGCCGCCAGCGATCTCAGCCGCTCATGCAACCGTAGCGCAGACTTTTTTTTGTATCGCGGTTCTGATAGCGGTATTCACCGGACGCAGATGGGTGGAACAATCCCCTGCCGCGACGATCGATGAACACCGCCCCACGTTGCTGACTCTGGGTCTGCTTTCGATATTTATTCTTTACGTGCAACTCGTCCTCGGAGCGTTGTTCCGCCACCACGGATTGCCATGGTGGCCGCACGTTCTGAATGCTGTGACCGTGGCGCTGATCCTTACCTGGACGGGGGTTCGCGCCATCACGCAGTTTCCCACAGTCGATTCTGTCCGTCGCCCTGCGGTGCTGCTGTTGTTCATCCTTGTGCTTCAGCTGTGTCTTGGCTTCGCGGCCTTTCTTACTCGCCTGGTCTGGAGCGTGGGAGCGCCCCAGCCCGAATTCCCGATGGTGATTGCGACCGTGACTCACGTCGCCGTGGGGGCATTGCTGCTGGCCACGACTGCGGTGCTGACGCTGCAAGTCTGGCGACAAACGTATGTGGCAAGGGAGAGCGTTGCCGAGGCGAAAGCGATTAGAGCTTCTCAGACCGATTTCTCACCACAGACCCACTCGTCGTAAAATAACTTTTGACCTCTCACATGTCTGCCTCCGTTTTGGTGGGATCGACTCCCCGGGATCAACGCCTCGATTCACCAGTTATATCCGTGCACGGGCTCGTGCATCGCTACAACGACCGTGCCGCGCTGAACGGAGTCTCCTTCGACGTGCGCCCCGCGGAGTTGTTTGGGCTGCTCGGGCCGAACGGCAGCGGCAAGACCACGATGTTCCGGATTCTTTCTACCCTGATGGTGCCGGTCGCGGGTCAAGCCATCATTCTTGGTCACGACGCTGCCAAGGATCCTAGCCAGTTGCGTCGCGAAATTGGCGTTGTCTTTCAGGCGCAGAGCATCGACTTAAAACTGACCGCTGCGGAAAACCTGCAACATCAGGGGCATCTTTACGGACTGCACGGTCCGGCATTGCGGGCACGCATAAAAGAGATTCTGGAGCGAGTGCGCCTGGCCGACCGCGCCCGGGACCGGGCCGAAACATTCTCAGGAGGAATGCAGCGCCGGCTGGAACTGGCCAAGGGCTTGCTGCACGGACCGCGAGTTCTTCTCCTGGACGAGCCCACCACGGGCCTCGACCCGGGAGCACGGCGCGACCTCTGGCAATATCTAAGCATTCTGCGCGATGAAGAGCAGGTGACCGTCCTCGTCACTACGCACTTGATGGAAGAGGCGGAACGCTGCGATCGGCTTGCAATCCTTAATGAAGGCAAGCTGGTGGCGCTCGGCACGCCCACCGAGTTGAAGCGTGAAATCGGCGGAGATGTCATCGTGCTCGAGGCGAAAGATCCGGAAGCGCTGGCCGTGCGAATTCGTACCCGATTCAACATTGCCGTGCAAGTAGTTGGCAATCAGGTTCGCATCGAAAAGGATCAGGCGCACCGCTTTGTCACCAATGTAGTAGAAGCGTTTCCCGGCGAGATCGACGGCTTATCGATCGCCAAACCCAGCCTGGAAGATGTCTTTATCAAGCGCACCGGACATCGCTTTTGGACCGAGGGCGCACAGACCACTGAAGATTCAGTGAAACCGAAGGCACGCAAGCATTAAGCGAAGGAAAGATTTCGAATGGCCACACAAAGCGCAACTTTACCGATTGCAGCTCCGCGAACCCGGGATGAAATTTTGCTGCCGGCCTATACGCTGTGGCTGCGTGAAATAGTCCGCTTTTATCGCCAGCGTTCGCGGGTTGTGGGCGTAATCGCTTCGCCAGTTTTATTCTGGATCGCGATCGGCTCAGGCTTCGGCACGTCGTTTCGCTCGGGCGCAAACGGCAGCCAGAACTACCTGGAGTATTTCTATCCCGGCGCACTGATCATGATCGTGCTTTTCACTTCGATCTTTACCATGATGTCGGTGATTGAAGACCGCAAAGAGGGATTCTTACTGTCAGTGCTGGTCGCCCCAGTTTCGCGTTCGGCGATTGTGCTGGGAAAAGTTCTGGGTGGGACCACGCTGTCCACCATTCAAGGATTAATTTTTCTGGTGTTCGCGCCGCTAGTCGGAATCCATATCGGTCTCGCCGATTTCGCGCTGATCGTCCTGACCATTTTTCTCGTATCTTTCGCGCTGACGGCGCTGGGCTTCGCTATCGCATGGCCCATGGATTCCACGCAGGCTTTCCACGCGATCATCAATTTGTTTCTGATCCCGCTGTGGCTGCTGTCCGGTGCGCTGTTCCCGATTTCTGGCGCTTCAATATGGTTGCGAGTGCTAATGCGCATTAACCCGCTCACTTACGGAGTAGAAGCCTTGCGCCAGTTGCTGTATCCAGTAGCCGGAAACTCGTTGGCCGCGCCGCTGGCGACATTAATTTTGTTTTCGCTGTTCATGTTCGGCCTGGGTTTTGTCATGGTCAATCGTCGAACCACGAAGCCCGCAGCGTAAGAACGTCCGCTAATCTCCAGAGAGTGCCTCACTTGCCTAGAGCCTGATTAATCAGCACAGCCAGCCTGAGTCCGGCAAGCGCCAGGCGACGGTTTACCACTCCGATCTCGTTTTCGTAATAAGTTTCATCGATCGCGCCGCCATCATTCAGCCACGCCTTCTTCGCCAAGGCAAAAGACTCATTAGCCCACTGCTCCGGCGTTCCGTCCGCCTGTACCGTCAGTTTGCGACTGGCAATTAGCTCATCGAGGCGCGCCACGTACCGCCTTTCGGAAAGTCCGGTGTGTTCGATCAAACCTATGTCCCAAGCGAAATGCAGGTTGCAAGGATATTTTCCGCATTGCGACGAACCAAACTCGGTCACGTGAATATCATTTCCGCCACGTGCCTCGCCGATGGCGTGCATGGGTTGATGCACGTCTCCGACAAAATGGACCAGGAATTCCAGCGCTTCGATACGCCTCTGCCGGGCCGCATTTCGGTCAGCGAGCACTCGCTCGAATATGCTGATCCGGTCAACCACGCAATTGTGGTGATCCTGTAACGTGTACGCATGTTTTTCATCCGGACGATAACAATCGCGGCTCTCGGAAAAACCGCTGGCGTCGTTTGGAATATCGACAAAGTGCCATGCGTACGTTTCCGGTCGATCGTGCTTGACCTCATCCGCCCAAACTGCGATCGAGGCCAGGTCATCATTGCCGAGCAATTCCTTCACCTGCAGGCGCGCAGTTGGCGTCAATCGCTCCTGCGCAAGGTCAGCGACGATGCGGTGCCCCTCCGGTCCCCAGCCGAAAGAAGAAGCGGAGAACAAGGTTAAAAACGCAAAAATTGCTGCGCAATTTTTCATACCGCTCATGTTAACAAGCCCCCACTGCTGCACCAAACTAACCAACAACTCCCGCCACTGCAATAACTTCGCTGCATGGTACTCTCAAATTGCTCTGGGTCGGTTGCTCTAAGAAAGATTGGCAACGCCCAACGAAAATTTCCGGCGCCTGTTGCGCACGGTTGCAATGCTCTCCGATCTCGGTCCCGAGATGACGGCGGAGCGGGACTTCGCTCAAACTGCCGACGTCATGCTCTCCGCGCTGATGCATTCGAGTGGCGCGCGTGAAGCAGTGCTTTTCGTCTTCATCGAAAAGCCGGCAATGCTCAATTCCATCACTGCCCAGGGATTCATGCTGATTCCCGACCCCTCGGTTATTCCACTTCTGCCGCGACACGTGCACGCTTTGTCCACCACGCAAGGCGCGATCCTGCTGGCGCAATCTTCCTATGATAATTTTCTAAGCGCTAACGGCAATGTCGCGCCCGAACTTTTTCGCTGTCTGGCGCCGTTAAAAGTAGCCGGGAAGCTGGTAGGCGCGGTCGCGTTAGGACGCCGCGAGGGTGACGCGCTCTACGATGAAGAGAGCTTGCAGTATCTGGATTTGTTGTGCCATTACGTGGCGCTCTCGGTGCATAACCACGCACTGACGCAAACTCTCACGCAGCGGGTTGCGGATAATTTGCGGCTCATGGCTTCCCTGCACGGCTTTTACGACAACACTCTCGAAGCATTTGCCAATGCCATCGACGTGAAGCACGTGAATATTCACGGGCACTCCTTGCGCGTCGGACGATATGCCGCGGCGATAGGCGAGGCGCTGGGCCTCGATTCAAACGATGTTGCAGCAGTTCGATCCTCTGGGTATCTGCACGACATCGGCAAAGTTGCGGTTGACAAGCGCCTGTTCGGCAAGCCCACCGTGCTCGATGCAGAGGAATTTCGCGAGATGGCCGACCACACAACTGTTGGACATCAGATTGTTACTGGAGTTCAATTTCCCTGGCCATTCGTCCCCGAAGTTGTGCGCTGGCACCATGAGCGTGCTGACGGATCGGGTTATCCTGACGGCCTGCTGAACGAAGAAATCCCCATGCAGGCGCGGATCGTAGGCCTGGCAGATACGTTCGATGCCATGACCAGCCCGCGCCCTTATCGCGAGCGAATCTCGCTGGGTGCGACGCTCAGTGAGATCGTCAGAAATGCGCCGCAGCGCTTCGATCCGGTGGCGGTGCAGGCGTTGCTGGTGCAACTGCGGCGAGATGCGGTTGGCTCCAACCGCGCTCCGTTCCTCGAAGACGCCGCCGGCCACCTGGCACCCAGCGATATCGATCAGTTGGCCGCCAATCTTCAGCACAAGACTTCCAACGGGCGCCTGTACCTGACTTAGAAGGCCGTTGCAATATCACTATTGGGTTGCCAAGCTCCATCCATCCCAGAGACAATTTCCTGGTGTCCTCGACCACGCATTCGCCGAAAACCATTACCGCTCAAAGGCGGGTGAAGTTTTCACAAATTCTTACCGCTCCCAACCAGCTCACGCTGGTGCGCATGGCATTTTTGCCATTCGTGGTCATCAAGCTGGTAGAAGGGCATTACCGCGGGGCCCTCATATTATTTCTGTTCGCCGGTTTGAGCGACGGCTTAGACGGATTGCTGGCGCGCACTCTTCACCAGCAGACTCTGCTTGGACAATATCTCGATCCCATCGCCGACAAGATGCTGCTCAGTACGGTCTTTCTCGTGCTTTCTATCGTTCATCAGATTCCCTGGAAATTTACGGTGGTGGTTTTCAGCCGTGACATTTGCATCCTCGCGGTGAGCGCGGTGCTCTACACTATTGCCGGACTGCGCGATTTTCGTCCCAGCATTTTTGGCAAAGCCAATACCTTAGCTCAGGTCGCGGCTGTCATTTTCGTGATGTTGTGGCAATTCGATCACGTCCGCTGGGTAGCGGCAGCCCGCATCGGTTTTCTCCGCGCAACTTTCTTTCTGACAATTATTTCGGCGCTGCATTACGTGTATCTGGTGGGGAAAAGAATGCACGCGCTGGACCAGAGGAGCGTCGGGGCGGAGTAGTTCTCGGTCTTGGAGTGTAGAAGCAATGCCCGACTTTCTAAGAATCGCGGCAATTACTTCTCGATCACCCCGAGTCGCCTCACTCGATTCGTCAGCCGCCCCTCCCGCGTCAGACTTGAATATCTACTGAACTCCCTGAATGTATGAATTAACGGCGCTGATATCTGCGCCTAAATCTTTTCCGTCTGTACCTACATTGTGGTACGGGCTAGTACTGAGCAATTTGTAATTTCCGCCATTCGCGTTGTTGTAACTGGTGAATTTCACTGTCGTCGCGCTTGCCGGAAGATAGTTTCCGGCCGGCCAGATTCCGGTTCCACCAATCAGTGCATTGTGGGTCATGGAATAGGGACTGAAGCACGCTGCAATTTTTGCTGCATTTCCGGTTTTGTTATCGGTGCATCCTGTCGATCCGCCGTTCGTAATCGCTATCCCAGGATTAACACTCACGATGTTGTTGGTGTACGTCCAGTTCGGAATAGGGCCTTTCACTGCACCCACGACGGCAAACCACTTACTTGTCCGCGTGATCAATTCAGTGTTGTGATTAACCAGAATGTTTCCGTTAGCGCAGGTGCTGGATGTGCAATACGAGTACCCGCCTGCTATGGCCCCGGTCGTATCCCCGTTCTGATACTTGGCGCTGACATCGTCGAAGATGTTGTCATGGATTGAGATTCTGCCGATCGGCAAGTAGTTCGGTCCTTGGTCCGCAAGAGAAAACACTGACGCCGTATGAGAAGTGCGGTTGTACCGGGCGGTAACGTCCATCACAGAGATGTACGAGAGCGTTCTGTCCGCCGGATTCATCCCACTGACCATGATCGCTGCGCCGTGCTGTGTAAACCCCGACCAGCATTGCTCCAGGATGTTGCCCACCAGCAACACTCGTTGCGCATTCTTGAGCTCGATCAAATTCTTCACCACAAATGGACAATGACCAGGAGTCGTGACGCACTTGGTAGTGGCGCTGTTAGGACGGCCAATGAATCCTGGCTGTCCAGGCATCCAGGTCAACGGCTTGAACATATGGTTATTCGAAATCTCGATATCAGCCGGGGTAACTGAATTAGTGCTGACACCCCCAAATAATATATTTTCGGCCGCAGCTTCTAAAAAATTGTCGTGAATTTTCCAAATGCCTTGGGGGATGCTGCCGGTGCCGCCGGCAATCGCTTGCGCATCTTCACACCCGCTGATCTGCGCGGCACAGTGGAAGTCGGTTATGTAGGAGTCAACGACCGCCGCGTAGGTGATGCCACTCAGCATGACTCCTCGCACCGTGTCATATTGCGGCACGCCATGGATCCAATCGCGGTCGATGACCAATTGATTGACCGGTCCGCTGGGGGCGACCATGGCTATGTACATCGTGGAGTTTAACGGCCTGGTGATCTCCAATCCGGGGCCGAGACGATAATGGTTCGCGCCGCTAACCAGCGTTATCGGGCCGGCAGTACTTGCCACCAGTTTCGCCATCACGTTTTTGGGTGCTGCGCATGAGAAACTGGGTCGTCCGGGGAGCGATGCTACACCAGCGTAGCAGGGCGAAATTCGTTTTCCCTCAGCCGGCAGGGCCGAGTTGGGAGCGCTCGTTCTGACGACGATCCAGTGTTGATCGTCACATGCCTTCGCAGGCAAATTGTAGTTCCCGGTGAAGGTTGCTCCAGCCTGGAGCAGCAGCGTGTCACCGCAATGGGCATTGTTTAACGCTAGCTGTAAGTTGGCCCCTGCTGGCACCACGGTTTTTGCCCCCGGTGCAGGCGTGCTCGCCATCGTCGAAGTTACGTAGACCCGTGGTAACTCGGCTGGCCCATCGGTTGTGGCAGATGCGGCGCCGGTCAAGCTGATCGCTACGGTTGCGGCCATGCCAATGCAGATAACAATGTGACGAATAAGTGCGCGGATGGAAATTAC
>DATATW010000136.1:0-3618 GCA_036268595.1 Terriglobales bacterium | reverse complement strand
GTAATTTCCATCCGCGCACTTATTCGTCACATTGTTATCTGCATTGGCATGGCCGCAACCGTAGCGATCAGCTTGACCGGCGCCGCATCTG
Organism: Terriglobales bacterium; assembly: GCA_036268595.1. GTDB lineage: Bacteria > Acidobacteriota > Terriglobia > Terriglobales > Acidobacteriaceae > Gp1-AA145. The sequence continues at coordinate 3,527 of DATATW010000136.1, read as the reverse complement.
CCACAACCGATGGGCCAGCCGAGTTACCACGGGTCTACGTAACTTCGACGCTCCACTAAAAAAATGGCGACCACGACCAGCATCAATAACAGAGCACGTTCCGTGAGCATCGCCTCCTGCGTTTGTGAATTCGGTCGTCGCGAATTCGGTCGCCATTATTGCGCTGCGGCGAATGGGCCTGCCGAACCCTTGTGGCAGTTTCCTTGTTCGAAGCTGGTTGCAAACTACTTAGCTCAATAAAAAAGGGCACATTGTTTGTGCCCTTTTTACTCGCCCACATTTCAAGCCTGTTGTCCTCCCCCGAGCTAACAGGCTTGTCCTGCGGTGAATCATGTTCCCTAACGCAATGACGCAATCAGCACCACCTGCTGCGCCGGGTAATCCATTGCTACTTCGGTTTCACGCCGGCTCTTCGGGAGTTCATGACCCGAGTTGTCTCCAGCCATCCAGATTTGCGCCAGGAAATAGCGGTCTCCATAGCGATGAAAAACCAGCTTGGATTTCTCTTGCGTTTTGCTGGACTCGCACCGTACCGCTAGTGTGAGGCTCTTTGCGGTTTGATCCAACTTGCGAATCGAGATCGCATTCCCCGCGGCTCCCAATCCTTCGACCCTGTATTCGCCACTCGGCAAAGTCGCTCCACCGACGACGAAGTTAAAAGGGATGTTCACTTTTATGTTGACGGTCTTGGCATACGCCAGCGCAGTCACCAGCAGCAGGCCCAGGCTGAGAAGACTCAATTGCTTTTTCATATATCCTCCTCATGGCTACCGTGAAACCGTGCAGGATCGGCTGGTTCGCCGTGCTGCTTCTGTTTCGCTGTATGCCAGCTTGATTTTTTTGCAATGGCCTTGAAGAACCGTTGCTGCCGGTAAGTAATGCAGCTACCGTGCCATAGTGAAGGCGCGCGATGGATCGAGGACGGTGCTCATCGCAACACAATGATTTCAAGCAGATGCGCAAAAAACTCGAACTGCAAGTAATCGCAAGGTCGAATGTGAACACGACTTTCACTAACCGATCGGTTAGTTCTGCTAACCCAACTGTTAGTGCGGCCACGTGCAAACGCGGCGGAACTGTGCTAAATACCTGCGTGGGGGCGACATGAGTCCCAGACTCCTCGGCGTTGCTGGGCCGTTTCAGGACACAGCGGTCGCCTTGTCTGAAAAAGAAGTCTCGATCGGCAGAGATTCCTCCAACGACCTTTGGGTCGCGGATCGTGCTTTGTCGCGTCGCCACTGCCTGCTTGTAAATCAGTCCGAACAATTCATCCTGCGTGATCTCGGAAGCAAGAACGGGACACTCGTCAATGGCGTGCCAGTTACAGAACAAGTTCTGCGCGACGGCGACCAAATCACAATCGGCGATTCTGTGTTTGTCTTTCAGCTGAAGCCAGTAGAAGTTCATCTGGAGAAGAGTCCGGTCGAATTTTCCGAAACCGGCAAGATCGAATATCAGGTTCTTCTTCGCCCGGAAGATTCCGTCTATCTACCATCCACAAATACAAAGGATTCGGCGCAATCCTCCCGCGTGGATCGGGATTTGAATTCGTTGCTGAAAATCGCCTCCGGCATCGGGGGTATCCGCAATCAGGAATCGTTGCAGTGGCAGCTTCTCGGCTTAATCTTCGACGTGGTTCCCGCCGAGCGAGGCGCCGTGGTGCTCTTCAACCCTGCAGGGGAATTCAATGCGGCGGTTGGTTGGGACCGACTCCGCGGGCCGGCGCATGCCGTGCGCGTCAGCCGCACCGTATTGCAACGGGTGCGAACTGAGCGAGTCGGCGTCGTGGTCAGCGATGTTTCCGAAGATCCAGCCTTTGCCCAATCCCAGAGTCTAAAGGACCTGCGGGTCCATTCGGTTGTTTGTGTGCCGCTTATCGCGTCGGGCAAGGTGATTGGTGCAATTTACCTCGATAGCAGCAACCCAAAAAGCTTTTTCGATGAAACTCACCTCCAGATGATGACCGCGATCGCTGGTATCTCCAGCCTGGCGTTCGAAAACGTGCGTCATTGGGAGGGCCTGCAGCAAGAGAACCAGGAACTGCGCGCGCAAGTTGGACTCGGCCACAACATGCTTGGCTCGAGCCCTCGCATGCGCGAAGTTTTCGAGTTCATTCGCCGCGCTGCGCCCACCGATTCGACCGTCCTGGTTGAAGGTGAGAGTGGAACCGGCAAAGAATTGGTAGCGCGCGCAATTCATCGCAACAGTTCGCGTAATGAGCGCCCATTCGTCGCAATTAACTGTGCTGCCATCGCCGAAACGCTTCTGGAAAGCGAATTGTTTGGGCATGAGAAAGGCGCATTCACGGGAGCCGCCGCGCAAAAGAAGGGAAAAATCGAAACAGCCGATGGCGGTACGTTGTTTCTGGATGAAGTCACCGAGCTTGCGCCTGGCCTGCAGGCTAAACTGCTGCGCGTCTTGCAGGAGCGCGAGTTCGAGCGCGTGGGCGGCCTGCGTCCTCTGAAGCTAGACATCCGCTTGATTGCCGCCACCAATAGAAATCTCGCTGAAGCGGTCAAGAGTGGTGCATTCCGCAACGACCTGTATTACCGCCTGAACGTGGTCGCTCTGGCGATGCCGCCCCTGCGCGATCGCCGTGAAGACATCCCATTGCTTGCCGAGTACTTCATTGCGAAGGCCGCGCGCAAATGCAAAACAAAAGTGAAGCCGCTGTCTGCGAAGGCGCGGGCGTGCCTGGTCAGCTACGATTGGCCCGGCAACGTCCGCGAACTGGAGAATGCCATGGAGCGCGCGCTCGTCCTCGGCTCATCCGATTCCATCCTGCCCGACGACCTGCCTGAAGCCGTTCTCGAAGCCGGCTCGCTGCCTGCGGCAACGGCTGCGAACTTCCACGGGACGATTAGGGAGCAAAAGAAGGAGCTCATCCTGCAGGCGCTGCAGAACGCGAATGGCAATTACATCGCAGCCGCAAATGCGTTGGAGATGCATCCCAATTCACTCCTACGGCTGATCCGTACCCTCGACCTGAAAGCCGCAGTCAAAGCTGGATCGCCATCGCAAGGAACAGGTTGAGTTTCCGGGAGTTAAATCTTGGTGGCAGTGGTTGGACCCCATCCCGGTCAATGAGCGGAATGGCGATGTTTTCGCCGACCCGATGTTTACTGTGCAGTATTCGGGACACGAATGCGAATTGCAGAGTGATGCAACCAGAATGACTGGCGAGAACAGGCGTTAACACAAGTGTGCGCTTTTTGTTCGCGAATATTCAGCTAGGTGTAGTGTTTTCTCCGCACTAGGAGATATGCCGTCAAATGGCTGGCGGAAAACGCTTTGAAAGAAAGTTTTATCTCGTCGAATTTCGGTGTCCTTACGATTTTGACACCAGCTTCTCACTAAACGACAATTTGCGAACAACACGCGCCGCTGTTCTTCACTTACCAATTCCCGAAGAAAAAAGCCAATTAAGGAGTAGATCGTGAATCCCCAAGCCTCATCCGTAATTTCCATCCGCGCACTTATTCGTCACATTGTTATCTGCATTGGCATGGCCGCAACCGTAGCGATCA
>DATATW010000135.1:0-23084 GCA_036268595.1 Terriglobales bacterium | reverse complement strand
CCATACGGTCAGGTTCGATCTCTGCCGTGACTACCAGCTCAGGCAGGTACAGACCGCGGCTGCCTGCGCGCCACAGTCGCAAAAGCATTTCATGGTCCTCGAGCGACCCGATGCCATCTTTCACCCGTTGGAAATCGGTCTTGAATAGGCCGACCTTGTCAAAAGCGCTCCGCCGGAAGGCAAAGTTGGCCCCAATCAGGCAAAGTTGCTTTTCAGAATCGACACAGAACCGGCTATCGCCGTAATCGAGCAACGCAAGCGGGGACCAGTTAGGCCGGGTCAGCCATGCAGGAGGCTCTGCGGGCCAACGGGGCACCACCTTGCCACCCAGGAAGTGTATTTCCGGGCTGGCTTCGAATCCGGACTTGATCCGCCAGACCCAATCAGGGGCCACTCGAACGTCGTCGTCGGTGAATGCGATGATCGGAGCCTTGGCCGCGGCGATACCAGTATTTCGACCGTAGGACAAACCCTGTTTGGCTTCAAATAAATATTTCAATTTTTGGGGATTTTGTGCCGCCAGGGTTTCAACAACGGCGCGAGTCTGATCGGAAGAATTATTGTCGACCAGCAGGATCTCGTAGTCGAGATGCGGAGAGCTCTGCGCTAACAGCGCGCGCAGCGCGCCGTCGAGCAGGCGACAACGGTTATATGTGCTGATAACGACCGAGACGTCCATTAACACCTGAACCGATCAGCGATCCTCGATTACCAAAAAGGGCCGGCGCTCGAATTATTTTATAGAAATCGGGGTGCGACGCTTGCTTTATCTGAAATCGGTTATTTAGCATGTTTCGCATTCCCGCATCGCGCAGTTCTCTGGCCTGATTTAGCTGTATAGAAATTCGGACATGTCGGAATGCGCCACTAAGGTTTTTGTCGTAGCCCGGAAGCCCAAATCCAGATGTACCATAGTGATCTATACACTTCTGGGTTACTCCTCGCACACTGTGTAAACAAGATTGGCTAGGGAACGCAGGCTCGCAGACAAGCATTGCAAGCCACGCAACCAGGCCGACCTCTCACAACTCAGCTGGAGATTAAAAAATGGCAATCCGCCAGAGGTGTTCTTCCCTAAGGTGTTTACTCGTTGCAACCGTCGTAGCTTCAGTCGTGGGCGTTGTTCCGGCATACGCGGCTAATACCAATATCGTGCTCTATGCCTCCAAAGCGCCTGTAAGGGCTGGAGCATGGGCCATTGTTTCCGACTCGACTGCGGCCGGCGGATCTGCAATTACGACCCCGGTCACGACGACCAAGGTTGCGAATCCCCTCGCAGCCCCGGCGAATTATTTCCAGATGACTTTTCCAGCCAGCGCGGGTCAGGCTTACCACCTGTGGATCCGCGGCAAGGCGGCCAATAACTCTTATAACCATGATTCCGCTTTTGTGCAGTTTTCTGACAGCCTGTCCGCTAGCGGAGCTGCCGCAGATCGCATCGGCACAACTTCTGCGGTAGCCGTCGTTCTGCAGGGATGCACGGGAAATCCCGAGACCGGATGGGGTTGGGAGGACAATGGGTGGTGCGGGACGGGAGCGAACATTAAGTTCCAATCGACCGGCACCCATACCATTCGTGTGCAACTGCGCGAATCCGGATTCGAAATCGACCAGATCGTTCTATCTCCGCAGACTTACTTGACCGCGGCGCCTGGATCGCGGGTCAACAATACTACGATCCTTGCGGCGAATCTGCCGCCCGCAGGCCCGGCCGCTCCTGCAGTCAATATTGCCGCAAACCCGGCTGCCGGTTCTGCCCCGTTGAATGTCGACTTTACCGCAAATGTCTCCGGGGCGACGGCCTCGAAGTACGCTTGGAATTTCGGCGACGGAACTACCTCGACCGCTTCGCTGCCTGCGCACACTTACTCAACTCCCGGTAACTACACTGCGAAGGTGACGGTAACTGATAGCAGCGGCGGCACCGCCAGCTCCTCCGATGTGGTTTCGGTGACCAGCACTTCCAGCGGGATCAAACTCCGAGTGGTCCAGGCCAATATTTCATACGGCGGGCACGGAACCGACAACATCATCAATTTGGACCGTACGACTGATTGGCTGGTAAAACTCAACCCGGACGTGGCATCGCTGGTGGAAACAATCGGTGGGTACAACGATCCCACGCTGATCTCGAACCTGATGAAGCAAAAGACCGGGCTGACCTGGTACACGTATTACATTCCCAAGTTCGCCGGCTGCCCAGAGGGGGTAATGGTTCTCTCCAAGTGGCCGATCGTGAGTTCGGCGCCGCTCTATATGAGCTACCAAATGCCGGTAGCGGAAGCGACCATTAACGTCAATGGCAAGCTGATCAGCTTCTTCTCGACCCACTTCCAATGGCCGGAAGGCGCTGGAGCGCAACGGCAGGTTGAAGCCAACCAGTTGGTGGCTTTTGCGGCGAAATTCGCAGAGCCCCGGATCATCGCCGGCGATTTAAACGCTCAGGTTTACACAGCTGAAGTCGAAACCATCCTGAACCAGTACTATGGCGCCTGGGATCAGGCGGTAAGCAAAGGACTCGCAACCGCGTACCCTGACAATCCTGCGGGCACTCTAACCCGCAGCCGCAGAAGCCGCATCGACCACATCTTCTACTCGAAGAGTGCGAGTGGGGTGGAAGTGGTTGGAGCCGAAGTTCCGGATCAACGCGCTCCCGGTACGGCTGCGAAGGTAACGGTCAAGATCGGCACTACCGACGATAAGGGAGTTCGCCCTTCAGACCACAACTTCATCGAAAGCACGTTGAGCATAAATTAATCCCCCACGCCAGCAAAAGATAAAAGGCAACCGCGAAGCGGTTGCCTTTTATTCTTGACCGGACCCCGATTACATCACTGATAAGTAAAGATCAGGGTGCCGCTGCTTTGTCCATCGGGATTAACCACCACCACCGGCGACGTCCCAGATGCATTTGCCGGGGTAACGGCCGTTATCTTGGTGGTAGTGGCAGACTGAATTACGGCTGCCTGGCCTCCGACGAGTACCTGAGCACCGGTTTGAAAGTTGGTGCCGGTAATCGTCACTGTGGTCCCGCCCGAAACCGTGCCCGAGCTGGGAGTGACGTTGCTTATAGAAGGAGCGGTTACAAAGGTGAAGCCCTGTGTAAGCCTACTGCTTCCGCTTCCGCTATCGATAACGCCGGTAGCGGGGTTCATATTGCTGACCACTACATCCATCGAGCCAACAGGCATCGGCGGAGTGGTACCAACGAGGCACGGCAGAGGCATGCCGGAGCCGCACAGGGTGGGATTGTAGGTCACGAACATGGTCACCCCACGAGTTCCCGTTCCAACCGGAGGCGGTGGACCGCTGAAGCTGACTACGGCCCCGTAGTTAAAGCCCGTGCCGGAGATTACAAACTGCGTACCGCCGTTCATCGAGCCAATGGCAGGTGAAATACTGCTGATTGTGGGAGGAGCCGGAACCGCTGCAGCGGCGTAACTGAAAGCCGAAGTCAGCGGGGTCGAGCTCTGTCCGTTGGGATTTGTGATCACAACGTCAACCGCTGAGCCAGCGACTCCGGGCGGGGTTGTGGCCTGAATTGAAAGCGCGGTATTGCTGATGATCGTCGCAGGAGTGCCACCGAAGGTGACCTTCATGCCTTTAACTAAGTTGCTGCCGGTGATAGTTACCGAATCTCCACCCGCGGGCGAACCAATATTCGGCACTACCACGTTCAACACCGGCTGGGCGGGAAGCGGGGTGGTGACGTAGGCGAACCCATTGGTCAGGGAGCCTTTGTCGCCGGCGACGTTGGTGACGGTGACGCTGGTGTTGCCTCCGATATAGGGTGGGGTGACGGCGTTAATGGTTGTCGGGTTGACGACCACCACTTGAGTGGCAGTTGCCACACCAAAGCTGACGGTCGCTCCAGTGGCGAAGTTCGTTCCCGTGATGGTCACCGGAACTCCTCCGGCAGATGAACCGGTCGCTGGTGAGATCGAGGTGACGGTCGCTCCTGTCGCTGTTGTGCCAGGTCCGGTGGTGAAGCTCCAGACTGGCCCGATCGCGGTCAGATACGTCATGGTCTTGCCGATAATCTTCCAGTAGTAAGTAGTGTTCGGCGCGAGGGCGGACACTACAAATCTTCCGTTCGCGTGGTCAGGCGGCGGACTTACACTTCCGGTGACCACGTTCTGGGCAATGAGCGGCGGCGACGATTTAGTCCCAAAGTAAATGTCGAACATCTGTCCCCAATAACCCGGGTCCCAGGCAAGGGTAACGGTCTGAGTTTTTACAATCGATGCATTCGCCGGAAGCTTATTCAGAGGCGTGCCGGGTCCGCTGGGCACGAAAGCTTTGTACTCCTGCGGCGAATTCCAGCGTCGCTCGAAATGGTTCTGGAACCAGGCGAAAAACCAGGGCTTGGTAGTGTTGAAATAATTGTGTTCCTGCTGGCTGTCAAATGAAGGGCTGGTCCAGTTCGAGGAGCCCCAGATCGCCAGATTCTGGCCATACAGCAGCACTGATTTTTCGTGGTTCTGGCCGCCATGTTTGGTGATTTTGATAGGAATGCCTGCCATAAACAAACGGTCTACGTTATATCGGTCCCAGGGGCGAGCGGTGTTCTGATATTCCGAAAGATCCACCAGCATGCGAATCGGAACCTTGCGCTGAAAAGCCGATATTGCGGAGTTCGTGATCTGCGCATTTGTGATGCGGAACATATCAATGTCGATCTTTAGCTTCTCCTGCGTCATCGCGCTCTCAGTCTTGAAACCGTAATCGCGATTCGAGATCGAGGAGGGCAAGAAATCCATTCCGCAGCCCCCCACTACTTTGCAAACTTCGGTTTCGATGGGGTAGACGGCGTAGGAAGGAGCTAGCGGCATGCCGGAAGTGTTGGCATAGTCGGCGTAGTCGACTGTGTCCACCCACCACGAGTCATACATGGTGCGAAAGCTGTTGACGATTGCCGGGTCGTCCGAATAGTAGACTGCCTCATCCACGTAATTCTGGTAAGGGATCGCAGGCACCAATTCCGCGGCAGAATAGTTTGCGCCGGTGAACTCCACCACTCCCTGGCCCGCAAACAGCGCCATCTTCCAGTGCAGGATGCCGTCAGCAATTCGCTGTCTCATAGGCACGGCAGGGGTCATGGCTGCGAAGGTCTGCAGAATCGAGGTGTTGGTGGCGTGGCCCTCGTCAGCGCGAGGATCCACCATCATTCTGACTTTGACGCCTGCCTTGATCTTCTTGGTAAGTGCGGCCGAGATACTCGTGTCATCCATGAACCAGAACGCGACGTCGATTTCGACATTTTCGTTCTGAATAAGGGTGAGCAATTGAGTGCGGCAGTTTTCGAACGAGCCGTCACATAGTCGCTCGGTGGCTGACGCGGGCAGGATTGAGCCACAGAGCACGAAGACAAGGACCGATACAGAAACCAACAGATTTTTGAGATTCATAACCACCTAGGAGTAGTACTGCGAGAGTAATAGGATTTCGAAACCTGGAGAGAATTGGACTGCTTCACTGAGTCAAAGAGCATACAACTCCCACAGATAAGGTTTCAAGCCCGTAAACCGGAAACTTCCGACGAGGCTCAGTGCATTCAGAGTGCCAGATTTCAACGTCCCAGAGTCGGTCGCGGTTGCCTAAATTGAGTCGTTAGTAGAGGTTGTGAGGCGAAAGCTCTGCTTTTGTTCAATACCGACTATTAGAGGATCAGGAGCTTGCGCATAAAGGGAAATGTTTTATCTTCGAAGTGTCGGCTCGGAAGGTCCAGCTCCATTACTTTGTAAAGTTCTGTAATGGCTCGACTTGTAGCAGTTCCGGGTTTGTAAAACATACTCTTTGGCGGATCGGGAGGATCGACGGTTCCCATCGACATTACTATTCGGCATAATCGCCTGTTCAAATCCCTGACGTGAATGCCAGGGCAACCCGGTTTTGTAGGAGCTGTGAATACCCACTCCAGCAAGTGCGCAAGGTTCAAAGAGCCTGGCCAGTGTCCGTTTGTTGTCAAGAACCTGTTTGAACTGAGGAACGCACAACGCGCTGGAGGATCATGTGCTTTTGAAGGGAAGTCGAACCTAATCAGACTGATCTGTGTCTCGCGCCTGATTACAGCATCACAGCAAAGTGCTGATCGGCAGAACAGGTACTTGGCCCAAAGGGAATTTCTTTCCTACAAGTCCGGACAAGGTCGGGTTCAAGAACTACCGTGAAGGAGACGGAGGGGACTACCACTTGCTGTCCGCGAGCCCATATAAGCATGCTGCCCTAGATGGCAAGGATATCGGTGCTGACATCGACATGGTTCAAAGTTCAATTGCATACCTTCAGTAACTGGACGAGCAGCACTGATCGGCTGAAAAATTTCAAAATGTGGCTCGAATGTGGGCCTACTCCCCCGCGCATGTGCACGGGGTTTCTGTGGGCATGGCTACTCTGTCGTAATATAATTTGAAGAAGTCTCAGTACGGTCGCAATTCCCGCGTGCTCTCGTGAGCGAGGGTTCATACATCGAACGCAAGTGAGGGCAGCCGAGCAAAGTTGCGACTGCATTGGTGGCCACAAAAAACCATGCCATATTCGCGACCAGTCCACCCGCAAAGCGAATATGCTGATCTCTTGGAGAGGCATGTGCATCCCGGAATCAACTGGCTGGATATCGGCTGTGGGCGACAGGTATTGCCCGATTGGGCTTGGAAACCTGGACAGCAACAGAGGGTTCTAAATGAGGTCAAACTGTCGGGCCTTGATGTGGACGGAGCCATATACGAGCATCCGCATTTAAGCACGCGGCTAATCGGTGTGGCGGAAAACATACCTGCGCCAGCGGACGCCTATGACATGGTAACTGCCAACATGGTCATGGAGCACGTCAAGGAACCTTCCGCGGTTCTAAAAGAGGTGTGGCGAGTGTTACGGCAAAATGGACAATTCATCATTCATACACCGAACACTCGATATTACCTCACAGCGATTGCTCGACTTTTCCCTCAAAAGCTAAAAAACCGTATTATAGGCCGGATCGAGGATCGTGCGGAAGCGGATATCTTCCCGGCTTATTACCGGTTTAATACTCCAGCAGTAGTCAAACATCTCGCGGCTGAAGCCGGGTTTCAGGTTGAGAGTATTGGTACGTGTGGTCCTTATCCCGCCTTCTGGGAGACGCCGTTTGCCCCCCTCGAAAGACCTGTGCTCTGGCTATACACTCTCCAAGGAATGGCGCGATTTAAGTCCAATCTGATATTGACACTAAGGAAGCCATTGTGATCTGCGGACGCTGGATAGCAGTAGATTGGACAGACCGAATTCGGTTCTTCATTCCCATTACCTCAATTCGATCGATTTGTGTAGGCATCAGCGATTGGATTTCCACCACAAAGACTTATTACTCCCACCTAGATTTGATCCATCTCCCACGGGCTGGAGCGAATGCGGGTGAAAATTTCGACAGGGCCGTCGAAACCGTTTCTGCGGGTTGATCTTGGCATGCCCGATATAGCACGGCGGTAAATGCAATAAGCGCGTAAATGAAGAGCTCATATGCATAACTCGCAAAGAAGGCTCCGAAAACGTATGCGGCGAAACTGGCGCGCAGCGCACCCGTAAAAAGTTGGACTTCCGGATCGGAGCGAAAGCGTTCCGTCTTTCTGATGTCTCTGAGATTCCGAAACACTTGGCGTAGGATCAGGAGAAATAAGACGATCGCAGGAATACCCGCTTCCGAGCTTAGCTGAGTGTATGTATTGTGCGTCACGTACCACATTTTGGTGTCGCTTGCGAAATCGCCCGGGCCAATACCAAAAATGGGGTGAGTAAGAGTAAGTTCCAGGCTTAGCTTTAGAGTTTGGCGCCGTGCGGCAGCAGAGCCCAAATCCATAGGATCGATGCTAGGACTGAATATGCCGGCCAATCGGGTACCATAGCCCGAGGGTATCAATATAGGTAATAAAAACACCGCCAGAAATAAGCCGATCACTATTATGTGTTTCCGTTTTGCCCTAATCCCGAATTCCCAAAAAGAGAAGCAGATCGCGACTGTAACCGCCATAAACCCGCTTCGCGAGTAGGTTAGCGTGATCGCCCATAACATGAAAAGCAGACCAACAGCCCAGATGGTTTTTTTTAATGGGTTCTTGGTCCTGAGCAGGAACGCCAAGCAGAGGGGCAAGTTCAATGCAATCATAATTGCGAAATCATTCGCATTGCCATAAAGACCCTCTCCTACTTTTATCCGGGTCAAGCCGCGAAAAAAGATGCAACCGAGTACTGCCATAGTTGCTACCGCGCTCGCCTGGATAAACAGTAATCTACGAAGTCGATCCACGGAGGTGACGGCTATTCCAATCATGAGCGTCATGATTACGCACTTATCGAAACCCTCAAAAACAGTCTGAAAGGCACCACCTCTCCATGACGCGAAGGGGATACACAGGACAGTCTGAATAAACAACAAAAGTACGAGTTTCGCCTCTTTGCTCAGCTTGACGCGACCTCCCTCCGCCAAAATGCCCATGATCAGAGCGAAAAGCGCAATACCGCCGATGATTTTGGCTAAGGGGAGAATCGTGAGGGCCGTAAGAGCGTCTTCTGGCCGAAAATAATAGAAGGCCCAGAAGAGCACGATCGTAGAGTATGCCGCGGTAAGGCGCTTTCGCGGCGGGTTCCACTTAGCTGCTGGCGAAGTATCTATTGCTTTAAGAACTTCCGGCCCGGCGATTGTCATTTCGGTGGGATTCCACTAACTATTTAACTGTCTTGGAATTTTATCATGTTGGAAACGCACATCACCTTTTTTGACGTTGAGAAGCTCGCGCATAAGTGGAAATGTTTTATCTCAAGTTATCGGTCGGAAGGTCCAGCTCCATCACTTTATAAAGTTCTGTAATCGCTCGACTTGTAGCGGTTCCGGGTTTGTAAAACAACTCCGCGGAAACCTCCTGTCGGTGATTCGACAGATGCGTGCGGTTCGAGAATGCGGATTCCGCCGCTTCGAGCGCCTCACGCGGGTTTCGAACGGTTGCGGAAGCTCTTACCAGAAGCTCTACGTAATCGGGATGAATATTAGTCCGCGCGATGAGCTCGGGCATTTCAATTCGAATAAGTGGTCGATCGAGTAGAAGATACTCAAACCCCGCCGAGCTATGGTCGCTGATCATGACGTCCGAAGCGACCAGGTAGGGAGCGATGTTTCCGCGCGCCGCCAAGTGGCCGCCATACTTCTGCAGAATTGGCGTCAGGCGCTCGACCCAGTTGATGCCACCGGAGTTTCTGGGGTCTGGATCTCGCGAGTTATCGTGCAATTTCACGATTACGCAAAAGCCGGCTTGGCCCAGTTGCTCGACCAGTTCCTCGCCCATCGCGTTTAAGGACGCGTAGGGAGTCCAAGTTGGAGCGTACAAAACTGTGCGGCGTGCGGCATCGATGCCCAGCGAGCCTAGGATTGGATTACGTTGTAGCGAGCCATCGACCAGGCAATCCGCCTTGGGCATGCCGATCAGGCAAATCGCGGAACTCTCAGGATCGATTGCGCCCGAGGAAATGAAATTATTCAACCTGCGTTGATTGATAAAAAACAGCCGGTCCCACTCACGTAAAGATTGATCAGGACGATCGTAGACGTTACCGTACTTGCCTGCCACGCCGTGAAAAGTTTGAATGCGCTTGGTGCCGCGGGGCAATTTCGCCCAGATGAAATCAGCCGCGAGATAGGCGTGGAATTTCATCAGCGCGGCACGCCCGGGGCGGATGATCTGAATACCGTCCCCCGCTTCGGCAAAAATGGGACGTGGATTATCCGGATGAACTGTGGAGGTAAAGAAGAACTGGACACGCGAATCCTGCGATAGCCGGCGGTAAATGGGCGCAATCATGCTGAATTCCATAGGCAATCCAGCATTAACCAGAATGCGTCGTCGGTTCGGATGCAATGTCCGTTCCCATCGGGTGTCCAGCGAACGCGCATACGCGATGATTCGGGACAGCGTCATCTCAGCGTGCTCCGGATCAGGGTGAATTCGGGGTGAGAAGTCAGATCGAGGCTTGGGGCAGAGCTCATCGGTGATCGTCGGATGGAAGCGGGATTTGCGGCAGTATTTCGGTCTGCGCGCGACTCAGATCGTCGGGAAAATCAATTTCGATCCAGGGGAAACCGCGAGTGCTCACCGCATGCAAGGGTCGCGTCTTGGTGAACTCGAGAAATGCGCGTGGCGCCCAGCTTCGTTTCGCGCCATCAGCGACGAGCTTGTCCAATTCTTTTGTCAGTACAGCGGCGCCGGCGGCGCCGAATTTCACCATGCCGACATTTTCGCCGTCGGCCTCAGACGGATCCATCACTTTGGAAATATCGACCAATTGTCCGCCGCGGACTTTGACCTTCATCTCCTCCTCGCCATACTGAGTGTCATTGCGCCAGGAGAGCAGGATCGCGTCCTCGTGCCGGGCGGTGAGTAAATCGCTCAACAATTGAGGATGAAAAAATACATCGGAGTTCATGACCACGAATCCGTCGCCAAAAAATTTGCGCGTCAACCATAACGAATAAAGGCTGTTGGTTTCGGCAAAAAGCGGGTTCTCGATGTATTCGACATCCGGGCCGCAGGCCTGTCGAATGCGGTCGGGTTGGAAACCGACGACCACGGCTATCTCGTGGATTCCCGCGTTTCGTAAGTATCCGAGGACCCGCTTGATCAATGAAATTCCACCCAGCTCAACCAGGCACTTTACCGATTCACCGGAAACCGGCTCCAGGCGCGAGCCTTTGCCGGCGGCTAATATGATGGCTCTCAAATAAATCCTCGTGAGTTATCCGCCGAAATCATTCAACCTTCAACTTAACAGACACGGCTTTCATCTAGCTCGCTTTGTTGCGGTCTTTCAGGCGTTGCCGCAAGACTCCCAGAAAGAACCACAGTTCCAGCTCATGCTCGAAAGCGGCAGCTTGCCAGTCATTTAGTCGCGCTTCGATCATGGCCCGCGAAGATTGTAGGCACGATCGATACATATAACGCGGCACGCCGAGAACGGTGCGGACTTTGGAAAAATCGATTCTGGTTTCTTCCGGGGCTTGCATGTCAATAGGGTGTTGTTGATAAAGCATCGCCCGGCTGATCCCGTGCCAATAGGACCACTTTCGAAAATAGCGCTTGTGCAAACGGTCAGCGGGAATGACGTGATGCACCACCATGCCGGGAGCGTACATGCCGCGCAAGCCCGCAGCGCGAGCCCGCAGCATCCACTCACGAACTTCCTGACCTAGAAGCGTTCCCACCTTGCGCCCAAGATTGGGGTCCCATAAGCCTGCGCGGTCAAAGGCTTCACGTTTAAATGCCAGGTTCACACCCAGTGGCGCATAGCGCTGGCCAAATTCCACGGGCTCCACCCCATAGTCGAGAAGCGCGATCACCGCCCAGTGGCGGCCGCCCTTTTCAGAAAGCCAGGTTGGCTTGGGTCCAGACCAGATGGGCAGCACCTTGCCGCCGACAAAGTCGCATTGTTCTCGACCTAATGCCAGTTTGGCTTGTTGCAGCCAGTCCGGCTCGAAGCGAACATCGTCGTCGGTATTGGCAATGATTTCACCCGCCGCCGCCTTGATCCCTGCATTCAGTGCGGCGCTGCGTCCGACCTGGGGCTCAAACAGGTAGCGTAATGCGGTGGGAAACTTCACCCGCGACTCGGCCACTACTTGCGGGGTCGTGTCGGTCGAGTTGTTGTCGACAACCAAAACCTCCCAGCTTCCGGGACGGTCGATTTGGGCGAGGCTGGCTAAAGTCTGCTTTAGTTCGGCCGCGCGGTTATAAGTAGGTATTACGACCGAGAATTGCATTCCTAAGCGGCGCGGCCTCGCGTCTTTGAAGTCCGGCAAAGTCGACAACAGAACTTCGACGGCGCCCTTTTTGGCTGTAGTATTCTAGCGCAGTTGCCGCATCGGGCATGGCGCTTTGAATTCGACCTGCTCGATGACGTTCTTTCATGCCGCCTATCATCGAAGTCAGTCACCTCTCAAAAGAATACGAGCTCGGGCGATCCATTCATCGCGAGAACCTTCGCGAATTTCTTATGCGGAAGCTCGGATTGGCCAGGCAAAAGACTTCCGGCGAAGCGCCCAGGCAGAGCCGAAAGTTCTGGGCACTGGATGATGTCAGCTTCGAAGTCGCCCAAGGCGATGTGCTCGGGATTCTTGGCCGGAACGGCGCCGGTAAAAGTACATTGCTGAAAGTCCTTTCGAAGGTCACTGATCCGACTAGGGGAAGCGTTACGCTTCGGGGCCGGCTGGGCAGCCTGCTCGAAGTCGGCACCGGATTTCATCCCGAGCTGACCGGGCGAGAGAACGTCTATCTCAACGGGGCCATCCTCGGCATGAGCAAAGCTGAGATCGACCGATGCTTCGATGAGATCGTCGCTTTTTCAGAGATCGGCAAGTTCCTCGACGTTCCGGTCAAGCGCTATTCGAGCGGAATGTACCTGCGATTGGCGTTTGCTGTGGCCGCCCACCTGAATACTGAAATTCTGATTGCCGACGAAGTGCTGGCGGTTGGCGACGCCGCGTTTCAGCGAAAATGCCTGCGCAAAATGGGCGAAGTGGCGCGCCAAGGCCGCACGGTACTTTTCGTTTCGCACAACATGGCGGCGGTCGCAGACCTGTGCGTCCGCGGGATCGTGCTGGATGCGGGCAAGTTGACTTTCGATGGGAGCGCGCAACAGGCGATTCAGCTCTACATGGGAATGATGTTTCAGTCGCAGGGCAATGGCAGCCACATTATCGATTTACGCGAAGCACCCGACCGGCGCTCGCCGCAGGGAAAATTTCTGCAGGTGATCGAGCTCTACACCAATGAAGATAAACCGATCATTGGGAAGGTATCGCTGGGTGAGCGGCTGAAGATACGAGTTCATTTCAAGCTTCCGTCCGCAACCTCAGCCTTTAACGTCGGCCTGGGTTTCAATAATACGAGCGGCCAGCGCGTGTTCACCGCGCACACGCTGTTCGAACCGGAGCGCGATCACGCCGCGGTGGCCGGCGATCAGGTTATGGTTTGCGAGATTCCGAAGCTGACGCTGTTGCCAGGCAATTATCTTTTGCGAGTCTGGCTCGATGTCGGAAATGCCGAAGCCGATCTTATCGATTCCGCCGCACAAATTACGGTTACGGAATCAGATTTTCATGGCGGCGGCAAACTGCCGGGCGACGGTATGTTCGTTCTCGATCAACGCTGGTCGCTGATATCGTGAAATCTTTTATGACAGTTGCTGCGATCACGACCCGATGCCGTATGCCGCAGGTCTTTTTGCGGGGGGAGCTTGATGCCAGCGTCCTTTGAGGTAACGATTCGACCGCACCGGGGATGGCAACCGATCGATCTGCGTGAGATCTGGCTCTACCGTGAGCTGCTGGCTTTTCTGGTATGGCGGGACATCAAAATCCGCTATCGTCAAACCTTGCTCGGAGCGCTGTGGGCGGTGCTGCAGCCGCTCATCGCCATGCTGATCTTTACTTTTATTTTTAACCGGCTCGCAGGCGTGAAGAGTGACGGCCCGCCGTACCCGCTGTTTGCGCTGGCTGGACTCGCGCCCTGGACATTTTTCTCCACCGCGGTTTCACAGTCGAGCAATAGCCTGGTGAGCAATCAGCAGCTGGTTTCGAAAATTTATTTCCCGCGCGTTTTTATTCCCTTGGGCGCGGTCGGTGCGCTCTTGTTGGACCTTGGGTTGACATTGATTTTGCTGGCGTTCCTGATGTTTCACTACCGCTGGCCGGTCTCGCCGCAGTTGGTATGGCTTCCCGTGTTTATCGTTGCTGCCATTCTGGCAACTTCCGGCGTGGGCCTTGCACTCTCCGCCTTCAACGTTAGTTTTCGCGACGTTAAGTATGCGGTGCCCTTTCTCATTCAAATGGGCATCTTTGTAACACCGGTTATTTATCCCATTCGCTATATACCTGGCCACTGGAAAATTCTCATGGGATTGAATCCCATGGCAGGAGTCGTACTGGGCTTTCGCTACGCCATCCTGGGAAGTCCCTCGCCATGGCCGGTCATGGGGTTGTCTCTGGGTGTGAGTGTGCTGCTATTTGTATCCGGGCTATTGATCTTCCGAAGAATGGAGCGGCGCTTCGCCGACATTATCTGACGTGCAGCCGATCGTCCAGGTCGAGAATCTGTCGAAAGAGTACGTTCTGACCCGCGACTCATTCGAGCAGGGCGGCGTGCGCGCGGCGCTGGCAAGAAGATGGATCGCGCTCAAGCGATTCGGAGGTCCGCAGGCGGCGGACGAAAGTGACCGCGAGAATTTTTGGGCGCTTAAGGACGTCTCTTTTAATGTGAACGAAGGGGACGTCGTCGGAATCATCGGCCGCAACGGCGCCGGCAAGAGCACCCTGCTGAAAGTGATTTCGCGAATCACCGATCCCACGGAAGGGCAAGTGGTGCTGCGGGCGCGTATGGCAAGCCTGCTGGAAGTTGGAACCGGTTTTCATCCTGAACTTACAGGGCGGGAAAACATTTTTCTCAACGGTGCAATTCTCGGCATGCGCAAAGCTGAAATCGTTTCCCAGTTTGACGAGATTGTGGCTTTTGCGGAGCTGGAAAAATTTCTCGACACTCCGGTAAAGCATTATTCAAGCGGCATGCACGTGAGGCTGGGATTTGCGGTGGCCGCCCACTTAAACCGCGAAATTCTGATTGTGGACGAAGTTCTGGCGGTCGGCGACATGGCTTTTCAAAAAAAGTGCCTCGGCAAAATGAGTGAAGTGAGCCGGGTCGGCAGAACCGTGTTATTCGTTTCTCACAATATGGCGGCGGTAGAAAATCTTTGCCAGAGGGGAATCGTGCTTGATGGCGGCAGAATCGCTTTTGAGGGCACATCGAAAGACGCAGTCCGGGATTATCTCGGCCGCCTAACCGGAGGGCGAGGTTCTTCCGGACACGTCATTGATTTGAGCGCAGCCACAGACCGTCGCTTTGCGCGAACGCCTCTGTTAAAGCAACTGGAGCTTTACACGAATGAAGATCGCGCTTTAGCGAACGACCTGCAGATCGGCGCGCGGCTGCAACTGCGAGTGCATTTTGTGTTGGGGGAGCCGACTTCCAATTTCAATGTCGGCCTGGGATTCGATAATTCGTACGGGCAGAGAGTGTTCACTGCGCACAGCCAGTTTCAGCCCGGCTGGACCACCAGCGCGCGGGTAGGCCCGCAAATTTTTATTTGCGATATTCCCAGCCTGACTTTGACCCCTGGCGAATACAGCCTGCGAGTGTGGCTGGAGATCGACGATGCAGAATCGGATCTGATCAATGACGCGGTCCGACTCCGGCTCATTGAATCCGATTACTATGGCACAGGCAAAGTGCCGTGGAACGGAGCTTTCGTGCTGGAACATCACTGGCACAGGGAATAAGCGCGGCGGTAGCCGCGCCGGGCCGGGCCGGGGTTAATTCACGCCCACGGGAGTCGAGGTTCGCACTCGGGTGAATACGCTTTGCGGCTTGGGCTTCACTTCAACCGGCGGATCCTGGCAAGCGCGATACAGCACTCCAGTGAAGGCCACCAACCCATAGATAAAAAGCTCGTACGCGTAACTCGCGAAAAATGCGCCCAGCAGATATCCGGCAAAACTTGCGCGCAGCGCTGCGGTCAGAATTTGCACCTCGGGGTCGTCTCGGAAGCGCTCGGTTTTTCGTATGTCGCGCAAGTTTCGAAAGACCTGACGCAGAATCAGAATGAACAGGATCAGCGCCGGAATGCCTGCCTCGGAACTCAATTGCGTGTAGGTGTTGTGCGTTACGTGCCAGTACTGGGTTGCACTGGCAAAATTCCCTGGCCCGACTCCGAACAAAGGATGTTCGAGGGTGAGCTTGATACTTTCTTTCAACAGCTGCTTGCGGGCGTCGTGGGAGCCCAAATCCAGTGCGTCCACGCTGGGGTCGAATATTCCCAGCAGGCGGGTTCCGTAGTGCGACGGCAACATGACCGGCAACAGCAGCAAAGCAATGAAAAGTCCAGCCACGATAATGTAATTTCGCTTGCCTCGAACGCCAAATTCCCACAAGGAAAAACAAATCGCGACCATTAGCGCCAAAAATCCACTGCGCGAGTAAGTCAGGGTGACAGCCCAGGCCATGGCCACCAGTCCAATGGCCCAGAGCGCCTTCTTGATCGGATTGCGAGTGGCCAGCAGGAACCCCAAGCAGATCGGCCAATTCAACGCGATCATGATGGCGAAGTCATTGGCGTTGGCATACAGCCCGGTGCCGATCGCAAGCCGGGTCATGCCGCGGAAGAAAATGCAGCCGATGACGGACATAATGGCAACTGCACTGGCTTGAATGAATAGCAATCGCTTAAGCCTGCGCACGGAGGTGACAGCAATTCCGATCATCACCGTCATGAGGACGCATTTGTCGAAATCTTCGAAGACGGTCGCGAATGCTCCACCCTTCCAGGTAGCGAAAGGTATGGTCAGAGCGCACTGGAGGAAGAGCAGGAGAACCAGCTTCGCCTCAATATTCAGCTTGAACCGGGCCGACTGGCCCATGATCCCAAATACCAGCGATAGCAACGCCAGGCCGCCGATGATCTTGGCCAAAGGAATGCCGTAAATGAACTTAATGATGTCTTCGGGACGGTAATAATAAAATCCCCAGAAAGCCACGATTAAGACGTTACGCCGCAGTGAGCCCATTCTCCGGGGTATTCCAGGTGCGCTCGGTTTTGGCGATGCTGGTCACAGTATTCACGGTTTCCGACGTACCTGCCTTACCGCAATTCGCGTTCCAATGTCGAAAGCGCAAGTTCTCAAGCCGTTATGAGGTTTGGATTTGCGCAAAATGCTGTCGAAGCTGAAGAATGTGGGCAATTCTGATTACGCCAATTTCCTCTTCCCGTCAACGAACGAGCAAGGCGCGGGAAATAGTGGTAAAAAATTATCCACCTCTGGCTTGAAAAAGGCAAAACTGAGCACTGAGTCTCAACTTTCGGTCATTACCTGCTCGGAATACACAGGGTGATTGCGAATGCGGTTGCCGCGACGCGGGATCCATTCCGCAGCGCCGCTCAGCCACCCTTCGAACTCGAGCGCGGTCGACTGCGTCATGTCCACAAAACGTGGGAGAAGCAATGGGTTATTTCCGGGCGTGGCTAGCCCGGGATCGCATGTCGTTCCTGACACCACTCCCTCGGCTTGCAGCCAGGGGAGAAACTCGAGCTCGTAAAGGCCGCTGGGATAACAAAAGTGGTTCACAGCTTTCGCTCCGGTGATCGATTGAATCCGCCGCCGGTTGTCCCGAATCTCCCGGCGGAAGAGCGCTTCGTCCATGGGCGTGCGGTGACGATGGGTATGAAGTTGGAAGTCGACGCCTTTTCTGGCCAAATGCTCAATCTCAGCCGGATTCATCAACTGCAAGACTCGCTTCGCCACCAGCGCCTGGTAGTCGACGCCGACCGCGCTGGCCAAATCTTCGGCGATCTGATTTTTCTCCGCTTCAGGCAAATTGCGCTCGCGCGCTGAAGTCACTAATTTCGTCACCATGGCCTGGCGCGAGGCTTCCGTCCGCAAATCCATGGTTTCCGGAAGGCCAAACCTGCTTCCGCCATCGAGAACTTTTCCCCGTTGTTTCCACAAAATATACGAGCAAGCGAGATTGAAAATAGGCCGATCGTAATCACAATAGTAGGTGGTCTGGTAAACCGTGGACGGAAAGCCATGCGCTTTGAGCAGCGGAAAGGCGTGCTGGTAAAAGTCGTAGGTGCCGTCGTCGAATGTAATCACGACGCTGCGGGGCGGCAGCTCTTTCCGGTAGAGGCGATCGACGGCTTCGGCAAGCGGCAAAACCGCATACCCGCCGCGGCTGATCGTTTCCAGTCGCTGGCCGAAAAGTTCCGGACTGATGTATGTGGACGGACGCCACAGGTGCTCTTCATCGAGAGATATTCCGTGATAGCAGAGGATCATTAGTCGTTGAGTGCGCCAGTCGCTGTCACGCACGCGCTCAAAAACTCCGCCGGCCCTTAAGGCAGCGAGTGATCCCATGCGTATCGGTCTATACACTGATCCAAGCATCAATACGAACCCAATCGTATCCTAGAGGATGGTCGGGTTTGCATCCATCACCGGTCAACCGTTGTAATGGGCAGAGGCACCGAAGTAACCCTAACCCGAGATCGGGCGCTTAAAACTGCATGGTATCATCGGTTTCGCAGTCAATGATTTACGGCGAATTTGAATATTAGTAGCCGCAACAGTTCAATCCAGGCGCCGCCTCAGTGGTTGGATTGCATTAAGAACCGCACAATTTTCGCTAATTATTTCGCTGCCACGCGAGACCCACGATGAAGCAGGTTTTACGCAAGGGCCTGAAAGATATTATTGTTGACGAAGTTCCCGATCCGGTCGTCACCCCCAATCACATCGTCGTTCGTCCCTGTTTTTCTTTAATCAGCAGCGGCACTGAGACCGCCAGCATTCACAGCGAAGGCGTGCTGAAGGCGGTTGCGGATAACCCATCGCATCTCGCAACAATCTGGAATGCCGTCGTTAAAGTAGGTCCGCTGCCGGCGTTTCGCGAAGTGCGGGCAAAGTTCAGTGAGTACGCGGTGCTCGGCTACTCGGGCGCAGGCATCGTCGTGGACAAGCATCCTTCGGTTGCCGAGTTTGAAATCGGGGATCGCGTGGCGTATGGCGGCGAGGGCACGGGTCACGGTGAAGCAATTCTAGTGGCGCGTAATCTGGCGGTGAAAGTCCCCGATCAGGTTGGGTTTGAGTACGCGTGTTTTGCGACCCTGGGCAGCATCGCGATGAATGCAGTCCGCGTCGCGAATATTGGCCTGGGCGAGCGTGTGGGCGTATTAGGGCTTGGCCTGGTAGGGCAGCTCATCGCGCAACTGGTGACGGTGCAAGGCGGGTCGGTTATGGCGGTTGATCTTCGACCCGAACGCGTCGAACTGGCAAAGCATCTGGGCGCTGAAGATGGAGTTTTAGCGACCGCTGCACCGGAGGGCGCTCTCGCTTTCAGCAATGGAAAAGGCCTGGATTGTGTTTTCATCGCCGCGGCGGCGAAATCTGACGCACCATGCCAAACTGCGGTTGAGATTTGTCGCGATCGCGGGCGCATCGTCGATGTGGGCGCGGTGCAGCTGAGTTTTCCCTGGAACGCGATGTACCTCAAGGAAATTCAGTTCTACATGGCGCGCGCGTATGGCCCGGGCAGCTACGATCCCGCTTACGAAAAGCAGGGGCACGATTATCCCTTCGCCTACGTGCGTTGGACGGAAAACCGCAACATGCAGGAGTTCCTGCGGCTCATGTCGATCGACCGGGTGCGAGTGAAACCTTTGATCACTCACCAGTTCCCGCTTGAGGACGCGTCGAAAGCCTACGAGACGATCATGGATCCGGCGTCAGGTAGCCTGGCGGTGCTGTTGCAATATCCGGTTTCGGCGGATGTAGCCGAGGCGCCTTTTGCGCCCAAGCGCAAAATCGGCACCGCGGCGCATTTCGAAGCGAAGCCCGAGGTTGCTGGCGAAACCGGTGTGGCTTTGCTGGGGGCGGGAAATCTGTCGCGCTGGGTGCATCTGCCAAATATTAAAGCCATCCCCAAAGTTCGGCTTCGAGCTATTTGCTCAGCGAATGGAGCTCGTGCTAAGGGATTTGCCCTGCGGTTCAAGGCAGACTACTGCTGCTCGGACTACCGCGAAATTTTGGCCGACCCGAAAATCGGCGTCGTGTTCATTGTCACCCGTAATTCCAGTCATGCCGATCAAGCCATCTCGGCATTGCGCGCTGGGAAAGATGTTTTCGTCGAAAAGCCGCTGGCGTTGACGATCGAACAATGTCGCGCACTGTATTCTGCGGTGCAGGACAGCGGGCGGCAGTTGACCGTCGGTTTCAACCGGCGATTCGCGCCTTATTATGTTGAGGTCAAGCGCGAACTGGCTCGCCGTACAGCTCCGGCGGTCCTTAATTGCCGGGTGAACAGCCCCGGCATTTCCGGCTCGTACTGGATGGCGGATGTAGCTGAAGGAGGCGCGCTGCTCGGTGAAGCCTGCCACTTTGTTGATTTGATGTACTGGCTGCTCGACTCCGAGCCGGTAAGTGTTTCCGCATTTTCACTTCCCACCGGCAGGCAGGACACTCTAGGTCAGGACAATATTGCTGCCAGCTTCCGTTTCGCCGATGGTTCGGTCGGGAATCTGACTTACTGCACCGTAGGCAGCAAGACCTCCAGCGGCGAACGGCTGGAAGCTTACGCGCCAGGGCTGGGCGCCATCACCGAGGATTTCAAAAGTTTAACGGTGCAGCGAAAAACTGTGAGTTCACGCTCTTCCTGGACACCGCACAAAGGCTATGCTCAACAAATTCAGTCCTTTTTCGATCGTCTCCGCAAAGGGCAGCGTCTTGAGATCGGGGTCGAAGATGGCATTCGCGCCACCGTCGCTTGCCTGCGCATGATCGAGTCATCCAGCACGCTGATGCCTTGCGCCATCGACTGGCAACGCGAGGTCGGTCTAGCGTCGCAATGAAGGTCCTTCAGCTCGGGCCTTATCCGCCGCCGAATGGCGGGGTGCAAACCCACATCGCAGCTCTGGTCGATTTCCTGCGGCAAAGTGGCGTCACTTGCGATGTAATGAATCTCACCCGGTTTCGTAGACCATCTGGCGACGGAATCTTTTATCCCTCGAATTCTTTAGAAGTGCTGGCGCATCTTGTTTCCCACCGTTACGACATTATTCATCTACACATCGGGGGCCGCATTTTTCTACGCCAACTGGGTCTCGCGATTGCGTGCTCGGGTCTTCCCAAAAGTCACAGCGTTTTGACATTTCATTCCGGCGGATACCCGTCGTCAGAGGAAGGCCGCTCGGCGCACCCACGAACTCTGCGGGCATTTGCGCTGCGGCGCTTCGACCGCATCATTGCAGTGAACGCCGAGATTGCGGCTTTTTTCGAGCGGCTTGGAGTACGGCCTGATCGTGTCAGGTTGATTTCGCCACACGCGCCTCCGGCCAGAGTTGGAACACCGGCTGGACTTCCGCCCGCAGTAGAAAAATTTTTTGGCGATCACCAACCGTTGCTGATTACGGTCGGGCTGCTGGAGCCAGAATACGATTTGGCTTTGCAGATCGAGGCCATGAAATTTGTGCGGGAAAAGTGGCCAAAGGCCGGCCTGCTTATTGCCGGGTCCGGCAGCTTGCACGAAGCGCTAGGTCAGCACATCGAGCAGCAGCCTTATGCAGAACATGTTCTGCTGTATGGCGACCTGCCTCACGCTGCGACCCTTGAGGCCATTACCCGGGCCGACCTCATGCTGCGGGCCACCTGGTATGACGGCGATGCGCTGTCGGTACGCGAGGCGCTACATTTCGGCCTGCCGGTGATCGCCACCGACAATGGCATGCGGCCCGCCGGAGTACGATTGATTCCACCCCGGGATTTGAAAAAGCTGCTGGCCGCCATTGACGACGCCTTGGCGAAGCCTGCCACCAACGGCGAATCTCCCGCCCCGCCCGATAATTCCAACCTCACGGCGGTCCTTGACCTTTATAGGGAATTAAAAGCCTGAATCCAGAAATTGGTCCTTGGGAAAATGCCGGGAGCGGTGTGCAAAGTTTTTCAACAATCGAGGCAGCAAGGGCGCGTCACTGTTCTGTTAACAACATTGTAAGTTGCTGAAAAAACAACAGATGCGTATATGTACTGAGCCGACAAATCGGCAACTTCGGCAAGCGACGTGCCAAGGCAGCTATGGGATGGAGACCAGATTCACCAAGGTGTCGACACAGTATTACCCGAGTCCTCTAGCGGCAGCTCGCCTGATCATGGATAATAAGGTAACCCAATGAAAATACTGTGGGTTAAGTCAGGCAAACTGCTGCCGGTCGATGCCGGTGGCAAGATCCGTTCTTACAACATTTTGCGCCAGTTGCAGCGCTACCATGAGCTGGTTCTGCTCACCCCTTATGGCGGTAAACGCGACCTCCAGTACGAAGGCGAATTGGAGAAAGAATTTCCCGGCGCTTTGCCCATGTGGACTGCGGCCCCTGATTCCAGCACGTTGCAACGGCTGTTTCACTATCTCTACTGTTTTCCGTCAGGTGTGCCATTTGCCATCAGGAAATTTACCGATCAGGCGGCCGGCAAGAAGATCGCCAAGTTAATGGAACAGGAGAGCTTTGACGCCGTAGTCTGCGATTTCCTGGCTCCTTCCTTGACATTCCCAAAGCAACTCTGGGGACGGACAATTCTCTTTCAGCACAATGTTGAAACCGTGCTGTGGGACAGAATGCTGGCCAGCGAGCCCAGTTTGCTGAGGCGGCTCCTGTATCGGTTGGAAGCTGGAAGGATGCGCCGCTACGAGTGCTCCAGCATTGGGAAATTCAAGCATGTGATCGCCGTGTCGGAGCAAGACCGCGCTTACATGAGCCAATTCATGCCGGGAGAGAAAATCAGCGTAGTGCCCACGGGCGTGGACCTCGAGCAATTCCGGGCGGCATCCGACGGGCAGGCAAATGAGCCACTGGTGATGTTCACCGGCACCATGAATTTCGAGCCGAACATGGACGGCGTGGAGTATTTCTGCCGCGAGATCTGGCCACGAGTTTTGAGAGCTGTACCCAACGCACGCTTTCGTATTGTCGGAAAAGAACCGGTGGCGGCAGTGAGAAAGCTTGCGTCCGAAACTATCGAGGTCACCGGAACTGTGCCTTCCGTGGTCGATCACCTGAAGCAGGCGTGGGTACTGGTGGTACCGCTAAGGATGGGCGGCGGCACACGACTCAAGATCTACGAAGGAATGGCGATGGGCCGAGCGACGGTTTCCACGACCATCGGGGCCGAGGGCCTCGATGTACGGAACGGGAAGGACATTATTCTTGCCGATGAAGCTGAAGCCTTCGCAAATGCGGTGATCACGCTGTTGCGCCAGCCGGAGATGCGCAAGCGCTACGAGCACGCTGCGGCTGAGGCCGTTACACGCTTCGGCTGGTCTTCAGTGGCGGAAACATTTGTGCGGATACTCGGTGGGCAGGTTCCGGCAAAAAATTTAAACGAAAACGCCGTGATGCACGCGGGCGCGGTGAGAGCATAGCTATGCGGCTCAGCTCTACGAACAATTCAGGGAGAGATGTTCAGTGAAAAG
>DATATW010000134.1:0-24557 GCA_036268595.1 Terriglobales bacterium | reverse complement strand
CTACAGCGGAAACGCTCGCTGGGAGTGGATCGCCGCGGTGAAAGATGCCGTGAGAATTCCGGTGATTGGCAATGGCGATATCCGCAGCCCCGAAGATGCCTGCGCCATGGTCGCCGCCACCGGATGCGACGCAGTTATGATTGGCCGCACTGCGCCAGCGAATCCCTGGATATTCAGGCAGATTGAGCAGTACTGCGCCGCATTACGAAATGGCCTTGTGGCGACAGCCGCCCTCGGCTGTCCGGTCGAGCAAAGCTCGACGTTCCGGTCTTCACCCGACGACGATGGGCCCGTGCAGACCCCAGGACAGCCGAGGGCGGCTGTCCCCACACGAAGGCTGCTGTATGACGAACCATCGGAATCCGATCGCTACCAGATGATTCGCACCTATTTTCGCATGCTGATCGAAGAAGAGCTGCCTGACGCAACCGGAAAGATGAAGCAGTTTGCATCGTGGTTCACTCATGGGGTTCCCGGCGGCGCCGGATTACGAAAAGAGATTTACGAGTCGAAGACGGCGCCGGAAATCCTGACGCGGGTGGAGGGATTTTTCGAAGGCAGGCTTGCGAAAAGCCCCGAACCGCTTGAACATTCCGAGTTGTTAACGCCATAACTTGGCGTTTGCCGCCCTTTGTTGGATGTCGCCGATTTGTCCAGCAGGCTGGACTGCACGGCGAGACGCCCGTGCCTCCACAAGCTCATGGTTCACAGACTGATGTTGATTCGCAAAAGCAGAGATTTTGGGGAGACGGGCGTCTCGCCCGTCAGGTCACTGCCCACTCGGATGCGGCCCCTGAAACTCTGAGCAGCAGGGCTTCTCGACCGGCTTGAACTCCATTAACTCAATCCGCGTGAAATCAGGATCGTAAAGGTTCAGCTGCCACTTTCCATCGCGCCCCATTTGCGTCTTCTCGTCGCCACGCGGCTTCCAGCCACGCGATTCCAGCTTGGCTTGCGCCTGCTTAATGTCCTTTACTCCGAGCGAAATGTGGTTCATCACCCCGGTGGTATGCAGATCGGCATTGGGCTTGACATTGAGCATGTACTCCACCCAGTCGGTGCCGTCGGGCACCTGCATCGCTACCCAATCGGTTTCGTTGTCCTTCATTCCGCCGTGCCAATAAATATGGAAGCCGAGAATGTCGCGATAGAAATGATCTTCGGCAGCGCGGTTGCGTACGATAAAGCCGACGTGAATCATGTGGTGAGAGATGGGATCGCCAGTTATCCCTGTATCACCGATTGCGCGCTCGACAAATTCAATTTTGTGGCCTTCGGCATCATTGACGAAAAAACTCGAACCTTCTTGTAGGTGACTCAGAGACTCGGGGACCTTCACCCCTTTCGCTGCGAGATAGCTCAGCAGCGCGGCACAATTGTTTGTAGAAAATGCAACATGGTCCATCCGATCTGTGGCGCTTGGATCGGGCGCCGGACGATAACCCACGAATTGCTCTCCCACGAGAAAGCGCTGCGTCTGGCCTGGCTCAAGCGGCTCGCCGGATGTG
The DNA here is from genome assembly GCA_036268595.1 of Terriglobales bacterium. Lineage (GTDB taxonomy): Bacteria > Acidobacteriota > Terriglobia > Terriglobales > Acidobacteriaceae > Gp1-AA145. The sequence continues at coordinate 23,049 of DATATW010000134.1, read as the reverse complement.
AGGCCGAGTAAGTGCATATAAAACCGGGCGTTAGCTTCGGGTGATGTCGTGTAGAAATCCGCATGATCAATGCCTGTGATTTTCGGCCGCTTATCAGCCGAGTGGGCGATCGTGCTAGCGATAACCAGTAGAGCGCAGCAAATTGCTTTTTTCATTTAGTCTCCGGAAATTCAGGCACTTGGAGTATCTGCGGAATGCATTTTCATATTGACAAGAAAGCCTTTAAGCGCTGGTCTGCGGTTAAAAGCTAGGCGCCAAAGCGGACCCACACTACCCCGCCAATGCGATCTTCTCTTTCGCCATGATTTTCCCCCGCTCATCTTTTCCCAGGTAACTCCACGGCACTTTGGGATCGTGGGTGAACATGGTAAGCCAATTCTCCGGAAGCGCGCGCGAATAATAGCGCTTGCGGCTCTCGATGGTTTCCAGCGGATACAAATCAAATCCCATCACCCAATTGACCTCGACGTGGGCGCTGGTCGGAATCAAATCAGAAATGTAGCACGCCGTCTGGCCGCCGCTCTGAACCAGCACCGCCTGCATGTCGCGGGTGTGCCCGGGAAAAACTTCCACCGAAATCCCCGGAACTATTTCCCGATTTCCCTGCAGTAACTGCATTTGCCCGCTCTTTATTAATGGATCGTAGTTCTCGTGCAGATAACTCACGGTGTCACGCTGGCCCTGGTGCGCGTGCTTCCACTCACCTTGTTGGGCGTAGTACTTGGCTTTTGGGAAAGTGGGCTTTACGGAGTCACCTGATCGAATCGTATTCCACCCACAGTGATCGAAATGCAGATGGCTGTTGATGACGATATCGATGTCCTCCGGCGCGACGCCCGAGCTGTTCAAATTCTCCAACAGCTTCGCCGGCTGGCCGTAAATTTGGACCATCTTGTCTGAAAGCTTGTTGCCCACCCCGGTCTCAATCAGGACGTTCTTGTTTCCGGTTCGCACCAGCACCGAGTTCAGGCCGGTGGGCACACGGTTCTGCTCGTCAGACGGCATCCGTTTTGACCAGAGGACCTTGGGAACGATGCCAAAGAAAGCGCCTCCGTCAAGGTGATAGACACCGTCAGCGAGGGCGGTCAGTTCGAAGTCGCCAATATTTGTACGCTGCATAGACGAATTCCATTTTAGCCTTTAACTTACAGCTAATAGCGGGTGATCCGCTGCAGTTTACATCTGAGATCACGACAAGTATTGGCCCCGCAACCTGGCCTGGAGTAGCCCAGCGGTAACCTGCGGCTTTCGCATGTGGACACTATAATCGCGTCAGTGGCCACCACTGAAATCGCGAAACGTGCCGCTACGCGCCCGACCTGGGCGGAAGTCTCCCTTTCCGCGCTGAGGCAAAACTATCGCACGGTTGCCGATTATGTTGGCCCCGCCGTCACCGTTTGCGCGGTGGTGAAAGCGGACGCCTACGGCCACGGGGCAGGCGAATGCGCTCTGGCTCTAGAAGAAGAAGGCGCGAAGTGGCTGGGAGTAACATCGCTCGATGAAGCCATTCCGCTGCGCGACGAAGGCGTCGGCACGCGAATTCTGCTGATGACCGGCTTCTGGCGCGGCGAGGAAGAAGAAATTGTCAGGCTGCGCCTCACCCCGACAGTTTGGGAAGTGGGACAGATCGAATTGATGGAACGTGCCGCGGCTCGGCTCGGGGCCACGCAGGCCATCCATCTGAAAGTCGATACCGGGATGGGGCGGCTCGGCGCTGCTCCGGAAGACCTGCCGAGCATTTGTTCTGTTCTCAAGTCATCGCCACATTTGAAGTTCGAAGGCGTCTCGACCCACATCGCGTCTTCAGAAGTTCTGGACGCGCCTTCTGTCGGCGAGCAATTGAAGACTTTCGAGTTCGCACGAAAAACCCTCGCCGAATGCGGTTTGCAGCCTGAGTTGATTCACGCCGCCAATACCTCCGCTGTCATCTCACACCACGAAAGCTGGAACTCGATGGTGCGGCCGGGACTGGCGATATATGGCTATCACCTGCCGTTTGAACGCGCAGGGCGCACAGTAAGCGGCCGCGCGTTGAGACTTCCGGTGAAGCCGGTGCTCACCTGGAAGACACGCATTCTTTCTCTCCGCGAAATGCGCGCCGGACAAGCGCTGGGCTACGGCGGGACTTATGTCACCAAGGCGCCCTCGCGGATTGCCATGCTCCCGGTTGGATACGCTGACGGGCTGAACCGCGGCCTTTCATCCGGCGGACGCGTTATTGTGCGCGAACACTACGCGCCCATCGTCGGCAGAATTTCCATGGACCTGACCATGGTAGACGTCACCGGAATTCCCGGAATCGAAGTAGCCGACGAAGTAATTCTGCTCGGCTCAGGCGACGGCCTCAGCGTTGACGCCCGCGAGCACGCCGACTTGGCGCACACTATTCCGTACGAAATCCTATGTGCGATCTCGAAGCGGGTGCCGAGAAGGTATTGCTGAACCAACTCTAACCAGCACTCTCACTTTGTCGTCGTAACCGTGTGCACTACTAATCGGCCCACATCACGCCGGACCACTTCTGTCGAGCGCTGCCGAGCGACAATCGAACTCGCTTGCGGCGTTGTCGTAACTCCATCGTTGACCTGCGCGCAATCCATGCGCAACGTGCCGTTATCGTTAAACACCAATCCGTAGAAGCGTAATGTGCTGCCCGAAGTAAGCGCCTGAGTGTTCAGCTTCTGAGTACTGCCGTCAATGTAGACTTCAACCTGGCTGGGATTGGTGAGCAGGGTAGTCTGTCCTTGCTGCACAGCCAGCGTAGGAAACAAATCGTAGGAAGCTAACGAGACGGTGTAATCGACGAAGCTGCCGCTCGGCTGCGAAGCGATCACAGTTCCGTCGACGCTTTGCGGGACCAGCGTAACGGTTTTAGCGGAAGTATAAGTTCCTCCCGCAAGCAAAAAGTTTCCCGAAGTAACATCAACGTTCTGACCCGCCACTAAGTTGGAGGCGTTGAAGCTGGGAACGAATGGGAGATTCTGCAGGTTCGTAAACTGGCCCGAAATCTGGAAGCTGGCGGCGCTGCTATCAAAGTAGGGTATCTGCCAGTAGATTCCGCTTTGACCATTGATGGTTTGCAGAGTACCCAGTTCGGTGCGGCCGTAGAGCTGGAGAATTGGAGCCGCACTGTCAAGGAACATCACCGGTCCGCTGGAGTCATTGATAGCCGACGAACTTTCCACTTCAATTCGAGTCGCGAGCAGCGATCCATCGGACTGGGTCACGCCATCGACATTCAAAAACATTCCGGGCGAGATCGCAGAAGCCCCACTCACACCCTGGAACACGGTTGCATTGTTGGAACTCGCCGAAAGAGTTCTGGTTCCCATCAGCCCTCCTGCGATGGTGAGAGCGAAACTCGAGGGTGTAGTTCCCAGCGATGCAACGGTGGCAACCAGCCCGTTAACCTTACCGCTTCCAGAGCTAGTAGGCAAAGTAGCCATGGTGGAGGGAGTTAAGGTGAACGTCGGCGTCATGGAGAACCCCTCAAATGCAGGGGTGGTCCAGCAATCGGAAAAAATCGCCGAACTGGAAACCTGCATGTTCAAAACTAATGCCATGCTGCTGCCGGTAACTGTCAGTGGTGCAGGCAGGTTCACCGTCGGCCCTTGATTGATAAGGGAATAATTCGCGATTCCGAGTCCGCCCCCCGGAACCTGCGAAAGGCACACGTATACTGCTCCCCCGAGCGTCGCCGTCGCCGAAGTATAGACGTCCTGAGGAAGACTGACCGTCATCAGCGGCTCAATCCCTCCATTTAAGTGCATGAACTCGGCAGGTTGCTGCGAGGATACTAGCGTGACTGTCTTCCCCGTCCGGCTGGTGAGGGTCAACGTCTTAAGTGACAAATCGAAACTTGTAACCTGATCGTTCGCTGTGCTTGAGAGCAGCACCATGACGTTCGTGTTTCCGGCTAGTCCGGTTTCAGCAGGTGGGGAGCTGGTGCTGCAGCCAGTGCTTACTCCAATGGCGATTAGCAACGTTAGAGTAATCAGGAAAGAATGAGACTGCGCAGAGGAAGCGGAAGACCAACTTGCTTTCATGGAATCCTCCAAACCCAACTCAGTTACATCTAACTAAAGCGAGCCCCTTAAATTTTCACGAGCCGATTATAAGCTGAGATATGTCAAGCTGATTTCTTTTTTCATCGAGAAGTGTAAAAAGTGGTAGAGGGCGTGGGTGATTGCCGAGTCCGCGGCAATCAGCTGCTATTGCGGCCGATCAACCAAGCGATTGAAGCGCTCAGGCGGTCCGCCCTTTCGCTCCCTAATATGACATTCTCCAAATATCTTGACAATTGCGAATTCCCGTCGTAGGCTTCCAGCCCGGAGAGCAACCCGACTTTTCGCAAAAGCTTCCGCCGTTGGCTCTCCCGCAGGGCGGCAACTGCGTGTCCAGTCCAGATTTCATGCCAAGACCCCAAGGAATATTTAAGTAGTTGAATATTAGGATTGCCCGAAGCGCCTCAGGGCGACTCCACTCTAGGAGCCGAAATGTCTCTTCTTAAAAGTAGTGTTTATTTTCCCGGGCTTAAAGCCTTGTTTTTGTCGGGCGCACTAATTCTTTCGTGCTCGGCGTTTGCACAAAAACCAAAGAATTCACCTCCACCAAAGAGCAACAGCAAGCCTGCGCAGCCGCCTCATTCGAATGCTCCGCCCAGCCGGCAGAGCAATGCCAATGTGTCGCACGGAAACAACGCGGGTCCGAATGGCCGGACGAATCAGTCCGGCGGGATCAACGGCCGCAGTGCGAATGCTGGAAACATGAACGGGCGTGGCTCAAATAACGGCGGCATGAATAACAACGCCCATGGCGGCATGAATAACAACGCTCGCGGCGGCATGAATAGCAACGCCCGCGGCGGCATGAACAATAACGCTCGTGGCGGCATGAATAACAACGCCCGTGGCGGCATGAACAACAACGCCCGTGGCGGCATGAACAACAATGCCCGTGGCAACATGAATGCGCACCGCGGCCCCGCAACTACCGCTCGCGAAATTCACACCCGCTCCGGCGCGGTCGTGCACGCCAGTTTTCGCGGCGGACACGTGCGTTCCATTCAAGCTCATGGCATGCGAATTGATCACGGTGTTCACGGCGGACGTCGCATTGTCTCTGAGCACAATGGGCGACGCATTGTCAGCATGGGACCACACCGTGGCTACACGCAGCGCGCCTACTATTCACATGGCGGCCGGGTGTATGTGCAGCGAACTTACTACGCGGGCGGGAGGCGTTATGCCTACGCTTATCGCACCAGTTACTACGGTGGCAGACCCTATTACGGTTATGCTCCAGCGTACTACTATCATCCCGTTTACTACGGCTGGGCGTACAATCCTTGGCCCGCGCCCGTCGCCTATCGCTGGGGCTATTACAACGATCCGTGGTACGCCTCCTACGGCTACTACTACACTCCTTACCCTGTTTATCCCTCGGCGGCGCTGTGGCTCACCGACTATTTGATCGCCGAGAGTCTCAGGGCGGCGTACGAGGCCCAGCAGAGTGGATCGCTGATACCGATGGGACCGATGAATGCATCCGCATCACAATTGATCGCGTCTTTGACTTCCACCGATCCCATGATCAATGCCACTTTATACCCCGGTTCTGACTTGCTCCTTGCAATGCCCGCGGCTGCTGCGGGAGCACAACTAAGTCCGGAGGCGAAGCAGGCGATTGCAGAAGAAGTTAAAAGCCAAATTGGAGCAGAAAAGGCAGCGGCGGAGAATCAGTCGGCTTCTGGCGGAGATAATGGCCCACCGGCGGCCCTTGACCCACAACATCACACCTTCATTGTCGGCAGCAATGTTGATACCTCAACTGACGATGGTGATGATTGCTCTCTCACCGCTGGGGATGTGATCTATCGCACCGGCGACACTCCCGATAGCGACAACAATGTTACAGCTACTGTCAAGAGCAGTAAGAAAGAGGACTGTGCTGTCGGCGCCAATATTTCGGTTGATGTCGACGACCTGCAGGAAATGCACAATCACCTGCGCGAAACCCTCGACGCCGGGTTGAAAGACCTGGCCAGCAAGCAGGGTAAAGACGGGTTGCCGGCCGCCCCAGACACTGCCACAACTGCTGGAGAAGTTCCGGCTCCAGCTGCGGATACAAATGTGGACAACGACCTGGCTCAGCAACAAAAAGATGCTGATCAAACGGAAGCGGATGTGAATAGTTCAAGCGACAACAACCAATAATCTGCGAAGCGTACGCACCAGTCAGGCGCGAGGAGGATGTTGCAATGTCGTATAAGGCCGAGGCTCTGTTTCAATCAACAATGGTGCTGATAGCGGCTACAATACTGGCTCCGCTGGCGTCAGCACAAGGCGCGCCTACTGTATCTCTCGAAGATCAGCTCAAGGCACAGTACAACCTGGTGAAAATGGGTGCCGACTCCAACGGCCCGGCTGTAATCGAAGCCGGAACTATATTAGATATCCAAAAAGGCGGCATCCTTGGAGTTCCTTACGACAGTGTGGGTGTAGTAGCCGCAAAATTTCAGGACGGCGTCTTGCATCCCCCGGCGGCCGCGACTAGTGGCAATAGTTCAACCTCTAACGTCGGGAAAAAAGTCTGCGGCCTGTTCGGTAAGTGCAATGACCTGAAAGGTCAGGCCGCGAAGCAGACAACCAGTCGCTTATTCCCGGTCGGGGATAAGGTTTATCCCTCGAAGGTCGACGTCAACACCGCGAAGGACACCATCACTGTGGACGTCATTTCTTGCGACTCTTGCAACAATGTCAGTCCAACAACCTATTACAAGTCCGCCGTGGTGTTTCAGTTCGCAAAGGGATCGCTCGCGAACTCCAATCCATCGCAGGTAGAAGACACCATCGCGCAGGTTTTCTCCATCGATGAAGGCGGTGATAGTAATCAGCAGAACGGTGGCGGACAAGGCCAGGGACAGGATCAAGGCCAGGGGCAGGGGCAGGGACAGGGGCAAGGTCAAGGCCAGGGTCAAGGTCAAGGCCAAGGGCAACAAGCCCAATCTGAGCCGCAGACAATTCAACTGGGTCAAAGCATCGCAGATGTTGAAAGTTCTCTCGGTAAGCCGGAAAAAGTTGTGAACCTTGGTGCTAAGCAGATCTACGTGTACAAAGATTTAAAAATCACATTCGTCAAGGGCAAGGTTGCCGACGTTGAATAGCCGGGCGGGCCATTCCCAACCGGCACTCGAAGACCATGGTTAGCGATACGTCTCCATTTCGCTGAGAGCGGCGATAATAATTAATGCTTCCTTGCCGTTCGTCGCACCGACCAATCCGGGCCGTCTACTGCTAGCTACTCCCACTGACTGCTGAATACTGAGTGCTGACTGCGGCTTTTGCTATCCTGAAATCAATGCCTTCTCTTTACGCCCGCTGGATGTATGACTGGGAGACCCGGCTTACCTCCGTGGACAGCAACCGCGTGGTGCGGCCTCTCGAATGGGGCATTGAGTGGACGCGCGATTGGCCCTGCCGCAACGGTTTCTTGCCTACGCGCGCTGACGCGGAATGCGAGCGCTATCTTCGCGATTACAATCGCCGGGCGATTGCTTCAAGCGATGAATTTTTCTCTTACCGGACCCCGTCAGATTTCCGCTTGGAAAATCGCGAAGTGCAGGTTTTCAGTACCCGAGAAGTTCCCGAGCCCGTGCTGGAAAATAAAGTCCGCGGAACTCGTGCGGATTTTTTGCGCTTCACTTCACCCGTACACACGCCTTATCCAGAAAATAATCTGGCGAACGCCCGCTGGTTTCCGGCCAAGGGAAAGAGCGCAGTGGTGCTGCTACCACATTGGAATTCGGACGCGCTGCATTACAACTCGCTGGCCCGCATCTTCAACCGGCTTGGAATTTCCGTGCTGCGGTTGAGCATGCCATATCACGACGTTCGCCGTCCCGCCGAAATTCGCCGCGCCGACTATGCCGTCTCCGCCAACATCGGCCGCACCATGGACGCCTGCCGCCAAGCCGTCCTCGACATTCGCTGCTGCCTCGACTGGCTGCAGCAGCAGGGCTATGAGCGCCTGGGCACGGTGGGCACCAGCCTGGGCTCGTGCTACGCATTTCTCGCCGCCGCCCACGATTCGCGAATCCAGGTCGCCGCATTCAACCACGCTTCTACCTATGTTGCCGACGTGGTCTGGCACGGGCAGTCCACGCGGCACATACGCCAGGGCCTCGAGCCGCAAATGGATATCGACCGCTTGCGCGAACTATGGAAGGCGGTCAGCCCGATGTCTTACTTTGAGCAGTTCGCGCGCTGGCCGCGGAAGTCGCTGATTGTTTATGCGAAATATGACCTGACTTTTCTTCCTGAATTTTCCAAGCAGGTGGTTGCCGAATTTAAGCGGCACAATCTCGATTACAAAGTTGCCGCCCTGCCCTGCGGCCATTACTCCATGGGCGAAACGCCGTATAAATATATGGATGGTTGGGCGCTGGCTTCGTTTCTGGGCCGCGCTTTCAAAACCGCCCGTTAATCTTTTAATTCCGCAATCCGCAATCGGCGTGATCGAACATCTTGACCTTCCGAGGAGGCTCTTACGAAAGACACCGGTCGTTCCAAGCGCCTGCTAAATCCAGCCGTCAGGGCAACGATGTACGGCGTACTGGTGCTGCTATTTCTCTTCTTTACCGACCAGTTCTCGAGCTACTACGGGTTGGCCGAATCACAGCGCGTTGTGGATGATTGTTGCGGGGGAATTATCGCCGGGCTGTTGATCTATCGCATCGAGTACAACCGGGCGAAGTATCTCAACGAAAAGTTGAAAACTATTGAGATGATGAATCACCATGTTCGTAATGCCTTGCAGGTGATCGTTGATTCGGTATATCTGCACGGCCACTCTGAACAGCTCGCGGAGATTCAGAATTCTGTGAAGCGGATTGATTGGGCGTTGAGGGAAATCCTGCCCGGACGTACTCTCGATGAATACAACGATCCCAACTCGCAAAAAGACGAGGACCGAACTGCTGCCTAGGATCGAGCCATTGGCGATTCCGCCCCGCCCCGTTTAGGATGTTGCAGATGAACAACTCCGCCATGAGCAGACCACTTCACGAAGCCGATCCCGAGATCGCGGCCGCCATCGATAATGAAACCCGCCGTCAGCATGAAGGGCTGGAACTGATCGCGTCAGAAAACTTCGTCAGTGAAGCCGTGCTCGAAGCAGCAGGTTCGGTATTCACAAATAAATACGCCGAGGGTTATCCCGGCAAGCGTTATTACGGCGGATGCGAATACGCCGACGTGGTTGAAAATCTGGCGCGCGACCGGGCCAAGCAATTATTCGGCGCCGAGCATGCCAACGTTCAGTCGCACTCGGGATCGTCAGCCAATATGGAGGCCTACTCCGCGGTGCTGCAGCCGGGCGACACCATTCTCGGGTTGAACCTGGCGCATGGCGGACATCTCACCCACGGCCATCATCTTAATTTTTCCGGCAAGACCTACAAGATTGTTCCCTACGGCGTAACCAAAGATACCGAAACCATCGACTACGACGATCTTGAAAAACTCGCCGAAAAAGAGAAGCCCAAGTTGATCATCGGCGGCGGCAGCGCCTATCCGAGAATTATCGACTTTGCGCGCATGCGGCAGATCGCCGACAAAGTCGGCGCGCTGTATCTCGTCGACATGGCGCACTTCGCGGGACTAGTTGCGGGCGGAGCGCATCCGTCGCCGGTGCCGCATGCGCATATAGTGACTTCGACCACCCACAAAACTTTGCGCGGGCCTCGCGCCGGGATGATTCTTTCCCGGGAGGAATTCGCGGCTGCAATCGACAAAGTCGTGTTCCCGGGGATGCAAGGCGGCCCATTGATGCACATCATTGCCGCCAAGGCGGTGTGTTTTCGTGAAGCGCTGCAGCCGTCATTCCGCGATTACGCGCGTCAGGTGGTTGCGAACGCGAAAGTGCTGGCTGAAACTTTGGCCGGCGAAGGCTTCCGTATTATTTCGGGTGGGACCGACACGCACCTGATGCTGGTCGATGTCTTCAGCAAAGGCATGCTCGGCAGCGAAGCGGAAAAAGCGCTCGGCGACGCGGGTATCACGGTAAATAAAAACGCCATCCCGTTCGACACCAATCCTCCCATGAAGCCCAGCGGCATCCGCATCGGAACACCGGCGTTGACCACGCGCGGAATGAAGGAACGCGAGATGAAACAGGTCGGGCAATGGATTGCGCGCGCCCTTAACAATCGCCACGATTCCTCGGCGCTTGATCGAATCCGCCGCGAAGTGCTCGAACTGGCAGATGCATTTCCGCTATATGCGGAGCGCAGGGAAAAGGCGCACGCGGGAGTTCAAGCGTAAGTCGGCGTTTAAGGCGGGGAAGATGAAGCTCGGTCTCTTCGTCATTGGACTGTCCATTACGACCTTGTCCCTCGTAATCGCTCTGCCGGCCCAAGCGAATCGACATCTGCGCTGGTAAATGATCTGGATCTCCAAGAGAAACACCTTGTCGTGCTCACATCAGACGGAAAGAGAATTCAATCGTTCCGGTTCAAGTTCTCTCCCGATGACGACGCCAAACTTTGTATCTATTTCGACGGCTATCAAGGCGTACAGCTGGGTAGTACTAGAAACGCATTCTGGTGCAGAGCGGAACGAAGAAAATGCTGGCAGTAGCCTCGAAAGGTGTTATTCAAGACACGCCAGTCTTCATCCGCGAATGCCGTAGTGGTATGCCTTAGCCTCTGTGATTAGAATCTCCCTGTGCGCATCGCCATCGACATCCGCCGGATCAACGAATTCGGCGTCGGCACTTACACGCGGAACATCATTCGCGCCTTGGCCCAGCTTGACCGCCGTAATAAATATTTCCTGTTAGGACCGGCGGCCAAAGTCGGCGAGATTGGAAAGCTGCCAGAAAACTTTAAGGCCGTCCCGCTTTCGGCCAGCGAGACCGTGCGCGCAGAGATGCACTGCAGCACGGTGCTAAAGCGGTTGAACTGCGATCTGACCCACGTTCCGCACCTGTTCTGGTTCCCCCGCCGCATGCCGTGTCCCTACGTGGTGACTGCACACGATCTGCTCGACCATCTTTACCGGGCGCGCGACGGCTCCGGCGTCAGGCGTTTTCTGCACTTCAATTTCACCCGCAGAGTTCTCAAACGCGCCGCTCACATCTTTGCGGTGTCGCGGTTTACCAAGAATGAGATTGAGAAGTTGTTTGGCATTGATCCCGGCAAAATCGAAGTAGTTTACAACGCCATCGACCAACGATTTCTTACCGGGCACGCGACTGACGCGGATCGACTGTTCCTGGCAGAGAGATATCAGGTCACCTTCCCGTTTGTACTCTATGCTGGGCGGATCAGCCCGCAGAAAAATCTGGTGCGAATCATCGAGGCGTTTTCCGCGCTCAAAGCCAATCTGAGCAAGCAGGATCTTTATCCAGATTTGAAGCTGATCATCATTGGAGATGAACTTTCCAAACATCCCGACCTGCGGCGAACGGTAGTGCGCGGAGGAGTGCAGAACGATGTGCGCTTTATGGGATTCGTGCCCATCGAAGTGCTGCGAATTTTCTACGATCTGGCGAAGGTGTTCGTCTTCCCGTCGCTTTACGAAGGCTTCGGATTGCCGCCGCTCGAAGCCATGGCCCACGGGACGCCGGTCCTGACCTCGAACACGTCATCGATTCCTGAGGTGGTGGGAAACGCGGCCGTGATGGTGAACCCGGAAAATGTTTTTGAAATCATGCGCGCGCTGGAGCGGGTGCTGATCGACCAGTCATTGCGTGAAAAAATGCGACAGCGAGGATATGAGCAGGTGAAGAAGTTTTCCTGGCGGAATTCGGCGGAAGCGCTTCTCACGGCTTATGAGCAGATCGGCGGTGGAAACGCATCACGAGCTGAGCCGGAGCGAAAGTTGGCGAATTTGTAATCCGAGCTTCTGCGATTGGAGCACCGGTGCCTGGCGTGCCGTCCCTTCGGGACTCTTTGCTGTTCAGAACCGTTCACCCGGCATTTCCATGCCGGGCTTTCACATCCCGCCCTTTCAGGTCTGAATCGCAGCATCGTGATGCCTTGCGGAATGCTCCCTACTATCTGTTGCGGGACCTGTCTGTTGGGGATTCAAATGGTTTAGTGCCGAAGGCACGTGATGGGACAGCCCGGCATGGAAATGCCGGGTATGTTTTGCGAAGTTGTGGAGTCCCGAAGGGACGGCACTGCTCCGCTGAAGGTCTACGCTTTGACGAGTGGTTGACCCGGCGACTTGCGTGCGAGCTTTTCCAATTTCGCAGTCAGCTGCGAACGTTCAGATTCTGAGGACGCCGCAGCGATTCGCTTGCGTAGTTTAATGACCTTTTCTTTACGAACTCGGCGGCGGCGAATTTCCGGCCGGCGGCTGGGTGCGGACATGAATATTGCTCCTTGGTTCCAAGCATGCGCGCCAAACTGCGCAAAAGAGTTATTGGAAGCTGGATAGTATCTTACGTCAACCTCACAGGTTCTGCTGCGGAAGCAAAAAAATGGGCCGGCAGTTTGCCAGCCCACAATAGTTGCTTACCCCAATTGCTCAGCGGTTCTTTGGCCCTCTTCCTTCCTTCTGCGGCCGCGGAGCGCTCTCATGCGAACGATTGTTGTCGGGGTGAAACGCCGTCGGATGAGTTGCCGCCGCTCCCCGATTTTGAGGTGCGGGATTAGACGGGCGCACGTTGTTGTGCGGCTGGCCGCCCCGATTGTTGTAGGCGTTTTCACGCGGCATCGGCCGGTCAGCACTTCGTCCTTGATTCTGCGGACGAGGCACATTGCGGTTCGTGGCGCGATTATCCACATGGCGATCGTTCCCACCATGCGCGGCGACCACATCCCGCCCGCGGAATTCACCGGGACGAGCGGTAGCGGCTATCGCCGGACGTCCATGATTCACGGAAGCCAAAAATTCACGGTTCTCGCGCGCGCCATGTTCGTGATCAACCTGCATTCGGGTAGCTTCGAAATGGCGTTCGTGCATGAAGCGTTCTTGGTCATGCGAGGGGCGCACCATAATTCCGCCAGGGCCGCCGTTGAAAGCCACGCGTCCGCCATGCTCGATGACGGTGCGGTTATAAATGTGAACATTTGTGACCCTGATATTGTTCACGCTGCGGTTATAGAAGAATGTGCGGCCGTGCCAGTAGCCGCCCGCGTACCCGACGCCGACGTATCCAAAACCGTAATTGACGCCACCGTAGAAGCCAACGTGCGGGCCCCAATAACCGGCGTGCCAAAGATAAGCGCCACTGCTAAATCCCCAGTACCCCGGGGTCCATAACAGGCCGGGCTGAGGCGCGACTACCCAGGTGCCCGGAACCCAGTAATAGCCGGCAGGCGCATAGGCCCAGTAACCTGGCGTCCAGATATATCCATCACCGGGGCATGCTGGCTGCGTGTAAACCGGAAGCACCGGTGGCGCAATGTTTACGGATACGATTACGCCCGCGAAGGATGTAGCCGCAATCGCCAGCACCACGGATGCTAAAGCTAAACCGCGAACCAAGCGCGTGATTTGCATAATTCTCCTTTTCGTCCTGCCAGCGGGAACACCGCATTCTGCGAAACCCGCTTGCATCTCTGAGCGGAACCATTCCTGGATCCGCGGATTCCGTTGTTGGTATAAACGCAAGTTGCCGGAATTTGTTGCTGACGAAGTGTGTGCTGATTTTATAGTGGCTTGCGAACGATAATTAGTCGTAGGTTACCAAGGAGGATTACGTCAGTAACGCTCGAACTGCCCGCGATCTGTAGTGCGATAACCCGCCTATGAGGGAGTTCTTTGCAACTTCATGGCCCATTTCGGGTGCGCCTGCGATCAGCCTCTGTTATGCTCACCCATCAATCGAAAATTAGAACCGGAGATCGATGCGCACGCGTGTGGGTCAGGAACAATTGCTTGCGTCATTACAAGACGCCAATCATCGCTTGCAATATCTTACGCGGAACGACTGGACACTTCTCGTGGACCGGGCGAAGCAGGTCACGTTTAAAAAGGGTGACGTTCTCATTCAGCAAGCCTCGGAGGCGAAAATTTTATATTTAATTGCAGCCGGCAAAGTTAAAGTCGGTGTCCTCGGTACTATTCTCGGACAAATCGGACCCGGCGAGGTCTGCGGCGAAATGGCGTTTCTCGAGAATAGTCGTCCCAGCGCAACCGCTACCGCGGAAGAAGAAGTGCAGGCCTTCGCTATTGAATGGCAAAAGCTGATTGAGCTCTTCGAATTGTTTCCGCACGTGGCATCGCGATTTTATCGGTCGTTGGCGGTGAATCTTTCGCGGAGACTGCGGGAGCAGATCGTGCTAAGAAAAGCCCACAAAATGGCGGAATGAAAAAAGATGGCCGGCTCGCCGGCCATCCGTAGTGGTTAACGCATCCCTAGGCGGCCTGCTGTCTCACTTCTGCCGGAACGGCTCCCAACTGCTGCATCATTCCTAGCGCGTCCCAGTTGTTCCAGCTCTCCGAAATTTTGCCTTCCCTAAGCCGCGTAATTGATATACCCGCGAGTGAAATAGTTTTCCCTGTCCGCGGCAAGCCAGGCAGATCGCCGTCGTGAGTACCAGTAACAGTCCAGCGAGTTACGATTTTGTCGCCCGCCGAAATCTCGTCTTCGATGGCGAAGTGAAGATCAGAAAACGCGTTCAGGTAAATCGATACGAATTGTTTATAGCCATCGATTCCTGGTTCGACCTGAATAGCGTAGCCATCGTGGTGAACGTAATCGGTGGTGATCAGTTGGTCGATGGCATCGCGATTTCGTTGATTCCATACTTCTTCAAATATTCGATGGTTGACATTTTTTAGCTCCATCGACATATGTCCTCCTTAATGGATGAACGGTTCAGGCTGCTGCGCTCCGGACCGTGGTCGCAGCCGCGTCTTCTTTGTAGAGCCAAGCACCAGCTACGGTCGCAATGATCATTTCGAAGAAAGCAACCACCGCAGTGATAATCAGCAGCCGGGTAGGAAAAAGTCCCGACGGATAATTGGCAAGGTTCGCGAGCAGAACCGCCAGCCCCCAAGTCGCGATGCCGGCGCGCACCGCCGTCCCTGCGCCTGCGCCGTAACGTGGACGTATGGCTGCGTAAATCCATACCGCTGCAATGCCGGCCAGAAAACCCCACAGGTTGTAGATTGCGATTGCGCCGCCGCTTGGAAAAGGCGCTTTGCCCAGAGCTTGCAGGGCCTGACCCCAGTCGGCTTTCAAAACTACTCCATTGGTGACGAACTCAAAGATGTTGATCACCACTCCAGCCAGCAAACCTCCCAACAAAACTCGGCCCCGATTGGTATGTGCCACGGATCCTCCTTTTGAAGCCCTTGCGCAGTGAACGCTAGCGAACTCCCGCGCAACAGGCTGGCTACCACGACAGTTAAAAAGCAGCGCAATTATGGACCTTTTTGGAAGCTTTGCCAACCCAGCGTTGCTACCCTGGGCACAGATTCGCTAAATGAGTCGGCGTTCGTCGACAGCAGTGAGTCCGTAGCGTGAGTTGAAATATTTCGGGATCCAGAACAATAAGCAGAACCACATCGTTAGTTGCGATTTTTTCGGTTCTTAGGACAGGAATAAAGGAATGACTGAAGTCGAGCTAGGTGCCTGTTAAGCGTCACTTGTCGAAAACATGCGCAAGTGGAAGGATCCGAGACTTGTAGCTTATGGGTGTCCCTTTGTCTCGCGCAGTTACTCGATTTCGACGGGACGCAGCTTCGGCGCCAAGGCATGAATGATGATCAGCGCCACCACGTATGACGATCCGGCGACCATGAATAACGGCGCGTAATTCTCACCACTGAATTGCAACAACAGTCCTACACACAGGGACAGCACAATCATGGCGGCAGCGCCTCCAAATCCTCCAATGCCGACCACCGACGCAACCGCGCGCCGCGGAAACATATCCGAGGCCAGCGTAAAGATATTGGCCGACCAACCCTGGTGAGCAGCGGCAGCCAGACTTATCAGAGCAACCGCCGTCCACAGATTTCCGATTTCCCCGATGAAAATCATGGGCAGCCAGGCCACTGCGCAAATTCCCATAGCGGTTTTACGGGCACGGTTAAGGTCCCATCCCATATCCAGCAAGCGCGCCGGCAACCAGCCGCCGGCAATGCTGCCCACCGCGGACGCGTTGTAAATAACCACGAGCGGGATAGCGAATTGTTCGGCGGTGAGCCCATAGCGTGAGTTGAAATATTTCGGGAGCCAGAACAGTAAGAAGTACCACACCGGGTCAGTCATCAGCTTTCCGATAATGAACGCCCAGGTTTGCCGGTGGGGAAGCAACTGCGACCATGGAAAATTACCCGGCGGCTCTGGCGGATCGGCATTGATATATGCCAATTCGGACGCCGAAACCCGCGAATGCTCCCCGGGTTTTCGGTATGTCGTCAGCCAGATCACCAGCCAGCACATGCTGAAGAAGCCGGTGAACACAAACGCCCAGCGCCAGCCAAGCTTGGCCGCGATCAGCGGAACAACCAGAGGCGCAACCGTAGCCCCAAGGTTCGAGCCTGAATTAAAGATACCGGTAGCGAGCGCCCTTTCTTTCTTGGGAAACCACTCAGCGACCGTCTTGATGCCGGCTGGGAAATTGCCTGATTCACCGAGTCCGAGCATGAACCGCACCACGCCAAATCCGAGCACCGAAGTCACCAGGGCGTGGCTCATCGCGGCAATACTCCACAATCCCATCGAGGCAGCATAGCCTTTGCGTGTTCCGACGCGATCGATGAAGCGTCCGAACAGAACCAGACCCAGCGCATACGCCGTCATGAAGGCCATAACGATGTACCCGTACTGCGCCTCGTTCCAGCCAATTGTCCTCTGCAGCATCGGCGCGAGTATGCCCAGTACGGCGCGATCTACATAGTTGATAGTGGTAGCGAAGAATAACAGCGCACAAATGACCCACCGGAAATGTCCAACCGGCCGTCGAGCCGTCAATCCGGCCGCCGTCTTTTCGCTACTCACCACCGCCGGTGACCTCGCACTGTTTTCCTGATCGCCCATAGTTCTCATCCAGTGAAAAACTTGCGCTTACTTACTTGCGCTTGCGGGCTCAAACTCGTTTTCGTTTGCGGATAGCGGGTTGCGCAAAACGCGCCTCCGGAGTGACCGCGAACCACCCGGGCCCATCTGTCCCAGAACCAATCAGTCGTCGGTCTCAACTTCGACGATCGTCCGAACAAATCGTCCCCAATGTGCTCCATTGGCATGACGCAATGGAGCCTCCAACGGAACTGGAACCGTAGTCGCACGAATATCAGAGATCCTCATTGCTTCATTCCCTCTCGCGTTGTAGTGTCGCATGTCTTCCGCAAATCAAATGAGTGATCTCACGCTCGGTGCTCCTTGGTTCACGCGGCCCTGTCAAACGGAATCCCAATTGGCTTCAAAAGCGGCGGCCATTCTACACCCGCCCAAATATCTGACCAGCATGGTGAGGTTCCGGTTCGACCTCTGAGAGAAAGCTTCGAAATTCTCGAAATACGGTATTCACGGTATTCCGCTACCTGGAATCCGCAATCTACTATTAGCCGTTATGCCGATATTGGCTCTTCCCACTAGGCGCACTTTTCCCTCTGAACTCGTTCCTGACGAGGCTCACGTCGTTCAGTTCTACACCCATGATGGCGTCTTGCTGGATGGCTTGGCTTCTTCCTTTGGAAAGGCATTGCGAGCAGGCGAGGCCGTCGTAATCGTCATGACAAAGAGCCATGAGAGAGGGCTTCGCAAGCGTTTGACGGCTCAAGGCATCAATTTGAAAGAGGCTGCCGAGCAAGGGCGGTTTGTCGCCATGGACGCCTGCAAAGCCCTCGATCTATTTATGGATCGCGGAGCGCCGAACCGGCAGAAGTTTTTGCACAAATTTGGCAACATTATCCGCGACGCAGAAAATGCTGCGGACGTCAGGAACAGGCGCGTCATGGTTTTCGGGGAAATGGTTGCCGTACTGTGGAAACAAGAACAGGTCGACGCTGCAATTCGCCTGGAACAGCTGTGGAATGAACTCGCCAGGACACGGTTCTTCTTTCTTCACTGCGCCTATCCCGCGAAGGGGATGCAAGGTGAGCCATACCACACGATTTGTGCCGAGCACGCTGTAGTGATTCCCGCCTAAATGAGTATCACAGCATCTATGGCCGACTAGGAATGTTCTTCCCACTTTCCGGGTTGCCGATAGCTGAAGCTGAGCAGCTCTTCGCGACAGACAGCTAACCCATCGCCAGCACGTTCAGTTATTCTCGGAAATCGAAACGAGAGTGGCGCTTTTTGACGCTGCGGCAGCGTAACCGTGAAAGATGTAGTCAGCGAATCGTCGGATCTGTTTAGCAGAACAGCTTCAGGATCACTCATTCGCGCACTCTAATTTCGAAGACTATATTCGTGGAGCTTGCGATGCAACCGTCAGGGATCGGACCAGTCACGTCCAGGTATTCAATTAATGGCGAACGCCAGTCGAAGTCCACCAATTTGTCCTGCCATAAGGTATCGGAGGAAGGAGCTGGGCCACCACCACTGACTCTTTCGGACCCTGACTTGCAATCCAGTTAGTGACGCGCGCTTCCAGCATGTCGAGCGGCAGGCTTCCTCCACTGAGGATTTCATCATGGAACGCTCTGAGGTCGAAGCGGGAGTCAAGCTGTTGCTGGGCGCGATTGCGGAGATCGAGAATCTTTAGCTTACCGATCTGGTAGCTAAGGGCCTGAGCCGGCCATGCAATATACCGGTTAATTTCCGCTTGGATCGTAGGCTCATCTCCGGCGCCGCTGTCGCGAAAGTAGGCTACCGCCTGTTCGCGGGTCCAACCTTCGGAATGAATTCCGGTATCGACGACCAGGCGGACCGCGCGCATCAACTCCAAATTGAGCCGTCCGTAGTCGGAAGCCGGATCTTGGAAAAAACCGATCTCCTTACCGAGCGCTTCCGCATAAACTGCCCAGCCTTCGGCGTAGGCGTTGTTCACCACGTGAAGCCGAAACTCCGGTAGGCCGGTGAGCCGCTGCTGGATGGAGATCTGCAGGTGATGACCAGGAATACCTTCATGGTAGGCCTGCGTCTCGTCGCTCAGCAGTTTTCGATGCGCATAGTTAGACGTTGCAACCACGACGCGTGCCGGCCTGGATCCATCCGGGGTGCCGAAAATGTAGTGAGTAGGATTATTGGGCTGGGAGGCCGGCGCAGCTTCGACAATCAGCGGGGTTTTCGGGAACACTCCGAACAATTCGGGCAAACGTGGCTGCATTTGGTCAACATAGCGGCGGAAATCGTCAACGATCTGGTCCGCAGATTTCGGTATGTATTTGGGATCGCTATTAAGCGCGGCGCGAAAGCTGCTCAGGTCTTTGTAGCCGGCTTTGGTTGCAAGACTGTTGAGCTGGCCATTAATTCTCTTCACCTCCCGCAGCCCCAGCGCGTGAATCTCCGCCGGCGACATATCTGTGGTGGTTTGCTCCCGAATGGCTTGCTTGTATCGTTGAGCACCGTCGGGCAGGCTATTCAGTCCGATTGCACTCCCGCCATGCGGAGCGTAGTCTTTGGCGATGAAATCCTCGAAATGGCGGTATGCGGGCAGCACCTCCGAATTCACCGCCTGCTCAATCTGTTCCGTCAAGCGCCTCTGGTCCTCGGGCGAAATCGAAGTGGGAAATTTCTTCGTCGGAGTCAAAAATGGATCTTCGGCAATCGTTCCTGCGCATTGATCGGGTATTTGCTCGAGCAGAATCCGGGGAGGCACTAATCCGTCTTTTTCTCCCTGGCGAAGCACTTCGATGGTTTGCTCGAAAGCACGGGGCACTTGGTGGAGACGGGCAATGTAATCTTCGTAATGCTTCACGCTATCAAGCGGTACAGCGTTGGGAAGATCGGCAAGACTGTTGTGAATGCCCTGCATTTGCGAGATGGGCATCTCATAATCCTTGAGCGCATAGTCCGCAATGCGATTATCCAGAACGTGAAGCAGAAGATCGTGGGAAAGTCGGTCCTGCTCGGGAAATCCTTCGGTCGAAATGGCTTTGAGCTTCGCGCGATAGGCGAGATCGGTGGCGTTTTGCCTGGCACCGGCCGCCAGCGAATAGTCATCGAGCAATGCGTTATCCCGGTAGTCTCCCCTCGCAGTCTCGCTCTCCGGAGACTCCCTCATGTCATCTTCGAATTGCTCTTTGAATAAGGCGTTTTGATCGGCAAGACGGGCGGCGTCGGACTCGGTCGATTGCGATGAAGCGTGACTCTCCACAGAAGCCGCGCGGCCGCCGTCAGCTACAGCCGAAACGGATGCGCTGTGCAAACACAGGCAAGCCAGGAAGAAGCCCGGAAGCAATTTCGACATATGTGTCCCTTTCATTCGCTGATGCTTGCGAGAATGCAGCTGTGTGCGTGCGCGCTAAGGTCGACAAACTGTTCGTCAATTCAGCTTTCTTTCGGTGTAAACAACCTTAAGCCATGCCGCAACATTTATGCTGCCATATCGACACCCTCTTCGAATTGTTTTTTTAGGATCGACTCAATTAACCTGCGGATTAAGGGTTATCGGGCAACCTGCATCCTTAAACCGAGAGTCTGCATCAGAATTCCCGGCCTCAAGGGCGCATGTCGCCAACTGAAACCAAATCCGCGCGGGGTTCCTCGAAGAAGAAGCGCAGCAGCTCTGGCAATAGTCTGCTCAAAACAGAATTTGATCATTCCGAAGTGCTACGAATCGCCGCCCTTGTGGCGCTGGTGGCGATGGTCACATTAATTCTGGCTGGGCTTTTCGCTCCCGGCCTGCACTACTCGCTCGCCACTCCGCCAAAAGACTCAGTCGAAAGCAAAGCATTCCTGAACGAACTGGAAGCTGTCACCAACTCCAAGGTCACAAACAACGATCGCATTCAGGTTTTAGAAAATGGCGAGAACTTTTACGCCGCTGAATTGGACGCCATGCGTCAGGCGCAGCACAGCATCGACCTCGAAGCCTACATCTTTCATAAGGGACGCCTGACCAGAGAAGTCGTCGATTTGCTCACACAGCGCGCCAGAGCCGGAGTAAAGGTGAATGTGGTGCTGGATTCCGTAGGTAGCTTCTCTACACATAGGAGCTACTTCAAAACTTTGCGAGCGGCAGGCGGACACATCGAGTGGTACCACAAGTTGCGTTTGCACAATTGGTTTATGAGCAACAACCGCACCCATCGCGAAATCACGGTTGTCGATGGGAGCATCGCGTTTGTAGGCGGCGCTGGATATGCTGACTGGTGGCGTTATTCGAAGAAGAACGAGCCTCGCTGGCGAGACACCATGGTTCGCGTGCAAGGTGATGCGGTGCGCGCGATCCAGGGAACGTTCGCCGAAAACTGGCTCGAGTCCTCGGGTCAGATTCTCGACGGGCCTGATTACTTTCCGACCGAAACTGACCACGGTGCGAGCACCGCGCTGGTAGTTGCCAGTGCACCCACATCAAAAGGCTCCAGCCCGGCGCGCGTACTTTTCCAAATGCTGATCGCGGGAGCGCATAAGTCAATCTTAATTACAACTCCCTATTTTCTGCCGGACAAGAGCATGCGTGAGGAACTGGTGCGCGCGCGGCACCGGGGCGTCGTCGTTAAGGTCGTTGTTCCCGGCCAGCACGCGGACCACGCCATAACCCGCAGCTCAGGGAGAAGCGTTTATGGCGACCTGCTGAAGTCCGGCGCTGAAATTTACGAATATGAGACCTCAATGATCCATGCCAAGATCACGGTTGTCGATGGCGTCTGGAGTGTGGTGGGCTCGACCAATCTCGATAACCGTTCTTTCGGCATCAACGACGAAATCAATGTTGCCTTGCTCGATTCAGACGTGGCGGCAACCCTCACCCGCGACTTCGAAAATGATGCTTCCCACGGCAAACGAATCAGTCTGGAAGAGTGGAACCACCGGGGCATGTTCGAACGCTTGCTGGAGTACGTCGGCTGGATTTTCGAACATCAGCAATGAGCAGCCGGATCCGCATCGCCACCTACAACGTTCACAAATGCAGAGGTCTCGATCGGCGTACCAGCCCCGAGCGCATTGCCGCCGTAATCGAGGAGTTGGACGCAGATATCGTTGCCATCCAGGAAATTCTTAACGTGCAAGATGGGCCCGATAAATATGATCAGGCGCGCAGCATTCACAAAAATCTTGGACACTATGAGTGGCGCTTTGGCGAGAACCGCACGCTGCACGGTGGCCCGTACGGCAACATGACGCTCAGCCGCTTGCCGATAAAATTTTGCCGGAACTACGACATCAGCTGGCGGCAGCGCGAGCGTCGCGGCTGCCTTCGCACCGATGTTCTTCTCGCGCGCGGAATGGCGCTTCACATTTTCAATGTTCATTTAGGCACCAGTTTTTTCGAAAGGCGCCATCAAGGCAGAAAATTATTGAGCAAGGAAGTGTTGAACAGCCTGGACTACCGCGGCCCGCGCATTATAGTTGGGGATTTCAACGAATGGACCCGGGGGTTGGTGTCACGATCGATGACGGATGCATTTGAATCAATCGACCTTCGCAAGTTCAAACGCTATGGGCGCACATATCCTGGAATTTTGCCGCTCCTGCATCTAGATCATTTTTATTACGACAAACAGCTCTCGCTCACGAGCTTTCGTTTGCATCGCAGTCGAACCGCGCTCATTGCATCGGACCACTTGCCCCTGGTAGCGGAATTCCAAATCCAATCTGAGTGAGCTCCTTCAGCGTAGACCTGCCTTGCCTTGGGCGCCCGCAGCCGAAATCCTAAGCGGTAGATGATTATCTAGATAGTTGAAAGCAGCTGGACCTGTAAGCCGAATTCTGTCCGCGGGATTGCTCCCGCGGGACGGCCATTCCTCTGGGCTGCGCATTACTGCGCAGCTCAAGCGACCTACCCGGAGGTTGTGGCGCGCCGAGCCGGCACGCGCCCTGTGAAGCTTACGCTTCGCATAGGCTCCCTCCCTATTTGGTCTTGCTCCGTGTGGGGTTTGCCCTGCCCGCTGCATTACTGCGGCGGCGGTGCGCTCTTACCGCACCTTTTCACCCTTACCTCGCCGTTCCTCTCAGATCTCGCCGAATTAG
>DATATW010000133.1:0-88699 GCA_036268595.1 Terriglobales bacterium | reverse complement strand
GCCGCGGCCACGATTTGCGGCCTTCCGAATCGTTGTGATGAAAAGATTGCAGACATTGGCAGGACGGTTTGTTTTACCATGTCTCGGCGCGTCAGGGAAAACTGCAATGGATCAACCACCAGAAGCTAATTTACCCGAATCCATCACAAAGCCGCGCCAGCCGCGAGTTCCGCCTGACTTTAGCCCCGACTTTTTTTTTGTCGATATCAATGGAGTGCGGCCAATCTGGCGTCTTCTCATTTACCTCGCTCTCTACTACCTGCTTCGGTTTTTGTTGCTGTCGATTGCCGCTGCCGCACTCCCAGGCGCCGACTCAGTAAATCCACTGTGGTTGCAGCTTCTCGAAGAATGCTTGCTGCTGGTGGCTGCACTGCTCCCCGCATTATTTCTTGCGAAGCTCGAGGGGCGCCGCTTTGGAAGCTACGGATTACCAATCCGTGGCGCGTTGGGAAAACATTTCTGGGTGGGAGCGGTTTGGGGCTTGGCTGCAATTACGTTGCTGCTGGTGGTGATGCGAGGATTTGGTGTTTTCCATTTCGGACAGCTCGCTTTGCACGGTTCGCGGCTGTTAAAATTCGCCGCCTTTTGGGGTGCGGTGTTCCTGATTGTCGGACTGTATGAGGATTTTCTGTTTCGCGGCTATAGCCTGTTTACGCTGGCCGAGGCCACGCGCTTCTGGCCGGCCGCAATTCTCCTCTCGTTTGCCTTCGGCTTCATTCATCTGGGAAATAATGGGGAGTCTTGGGTGGGAGCGCTGGGTGCCGCGTGCATCGGACTTTTCTTCTGCCTGACGCTTCGCCGCACCGGCACGCTCTGGTTCGCGGTTGGCATGCATGCGTCATGGGATTGGGGAGAAAGTTTTCTATACTCAGTCCCAGACAGTGGCCAGGTTGCTCCTGGCCATCTGCTGAGTTCGTCGCTTCACGGGTCGCGCTGGCTCACCGGAGGTTCGGTTGGTCCCGAGGGCAGCGTATTTGTGTTCGTACTGATTGCGGCGATGTGGCTGCTCTTTGATCGCCTGTACCCTCCGGCGCCTGCTGCTCCCCACGAACTCGCTCTGGTTACTCCTGCCGCTCACCAGGAATAATGAACCGTATAGGTGATCACCTGCTCTCCATTGGGTGCTACGGTAACCGGGAATTCAATCGTCTGCGCATCTTTCTTTTGAAAATCCGCTGAGTTTTCCGCAATTTTCCAGTTAGTCCAGCGATACAAATGCTCGACTGCGCGCACAGTGATCGGATCCTTCTTGTGATTGCGGATACGGATTTCAAACGATTCATCCATCCAGTGCTGGCTTGAATCTACGTGATAGTTGGTGCGCTTGCGTTCGCCGACAACGTCAAAAGCGTTGCCGGTGTAAACCCGAATGGTTTCATCCTTCGGCGTGTGGTCGATGGCGTTTTCGCCGACGAACTCCAGGTGGCCATCGGTATCGCGGCGATAGAATCGCAGCTTGCCCTGTGGCAAAGCCATTCCGAGATGATTGGCTTCGGAATTTTTGAACTCTTCCATCACAAAGACTTTCGGATTTGAAGCGGTGCCATAATTCGCGTCGGTGCGGATCTGATCGGGATTGTAGTAGCCGTATTGCGCCAGCTGCGCGCCGTCATAGATAAATATCCGTTGCGCATGAATTCCAGTCGAGCTGACGAATTCAACCTGCTTGGTTTCTTCGTCGCGCAGAGTGGTAGGGCGCTGCAGGGTGTAAAGATGAAACTCGTCGAAGGATTTTTCCTGCACCGCAGGAGCCATGGCGACTTCGTCCCTAGCCATGGCTTTCGCTGCGTAAGCCCGGCCCCCGAGCGTCGGCTCCTGAATCTTGCTGACATCGCCGGCCAGCAGCTTGATTCGCGCATTCTCGAATGTCTTGCCACTCTGGTTGTGCATGGTGATCCAGCCGATCATGTCGAGCAGATCGGTTTTTTTCCCGGGATCGTCCTGCACCACCACGTTGTAATCGGATTGCCAGGTCATGCCGCCGCTAACGTAAGAAATCTCGGCATCGAACTTACCGGGCTGGTTGGTTTGGAGCAGCCAGTTAAGTGTCGGTTTGAGAATTGAATCAGCGCTCAACGCCGGAAATATCGGCTGCCCAGGCATGCCAAAACGCAACACACCATCGACTTCGATAATCGGCTGTGTAGACGTCTGCTGCGGATATCCGTTGATGTAGTTCGTAGGAACGTAACCGCTGCGAACCACTTTTCCCCTTAGCTTGATGTCGCTGCCATCGGCATTGCGGCCGACTGAAAAGTCAATCGTCTTGCCTTCGTAGAAAGAAAGCAACAACTCCTGCGAAATAGGATCGTTGCGATAGTTCTGCTCAAGAATTTGCAGCGTACGCCCGTGCGGATCGCGCAGGATAACCGAATCCGGCTCCAAGTGCGCCGCTACTCCGGTATAGTGCGCTTCGTTCACTCCCGCCTTCAGATCGAGAGGCACAATCTCCCGCGCCACAAAAAAATTCTGGTTGTAGATGGTGAGGGCGGCGGCGCCATCGTCTGCGGTATGCTCGGCTTGAGCAGCTTTGGATTGACTGTCATCTTGCGGCGACGCGGCCGCAGCATTGGAAATCCGGAAATTCATTATCAGCAACGGAACCAGGAAACTCGCGCCTAGCAAAAGCAGCCGCAAGCGCGACTCACGCCACATCCCCAACACGTTCTTCATGGAGCCTCCCGAATTGTACGGACCTGGAAGGGGAGGAAGAATTTCCGGTCCATCCAGAGAACGTATATCGACTGCCGGCTTGCAAGCTATATGAGACGCGGCAACAGCTTTAGTAAATACGGGGGCAAAACTCGGAATAGCGCTGTCCGGGCCGGTCAACTAAAGGAACCGGCCCGGAAATAGCGGGCCAGAGGTGGAATTTAAGGATTAGTGAAGGGCGATGTCGGCAGATAACGGACCTCCGTCGACGGTATTCGACGCGGTAAAGACTTGTTTCAATCGCTTCGCGATGGGGACATCCTCGGCAAGTCCGTTTATGGCGACCTGCTCAAGGAACCACTGCTCGCCATAGCGGTGGAATCGCAGAAAACTTCTCCCCTCCGCCTGCTGCCATGCGGCTATAGTGAAAAACATAACCGGCTTGGAATTCTCGGAGCTTAGCATGACCATCTCTCGCGACCGGTCAATGTCCACCCGGTAATCTCCTGGCGGCGAAACTGTTCCCGCCGCGGTAAACGAGAATGGCACGGTAACCCGGGCCTGGTGGGAAAACTGAGCATTGGCTGCTACTGCGGTAACCAGCACGGCCAACCCGACGAAACTTCTGATCGATCTTGTCATTTCGGCTTTCTCCTTTTCGTTTGTGGCACACAGCAGCCGTTCGAGCACTGCGCCGCTTGTGCCCCCAACCCACTATCGGGAGCTGAAGAAAAAGCTGTACCGCTTTCCGAGCAGAATTTAGGACAGGGGTGAAAGTTGGAGAACGTACCGGGCTGAAGACGCAGATGGAAGGGAGTAAGCAAGATTGTGGACGTTAGAAACTACGCTGGGCGCCAGGCAGGAACTAGATCGCGAAGCCTAATCGCCACTTTAAGTACAAACCTTGAGACGGGCGGACGTGGATGTCCGCCCTGCATGGCTGGTTTTAGATGTCCAGGTTCTTCACGTCCAGCGCGTTTTCTTCGATGAACTTCCGGCGGGCTTCGACGTCTTCGCCCATCAGGGTGGTAAAGATGGTCTCGCACTCGGCAATATCTTCAAGCTTGACCGACAATAACGTACGCCGCTCTGGATCCATGGTGGTTTCCCAGAGCTGGGGCGCGGTCATTTCGCCCAGGCCTTTGTAGCGCTTGATGTCGTACCCTTTGCTGCCTTCAGCCTTCACGTAGTCGAAGAGTTCGCGGGCGGTCGCCTTCTCGACTTCTTCCTTAATCGCTTTCTTGGAGGCTTTTTTCGCGGTCGCCTTGTCGGCGTCCGCCGGTCGGCTCTCGAGACCGGGCTGGTCTGCGCCTTCTTCTTCAGATGCGCTTTCGTCGCCGGCACCGTTCCCGGCAGCTGCTCCCTTCGCAATTGTCTCAACTACGAATGGCGGCTCCATGTAAGGCTCTATCTGCTTGAACTTCGAGAGCATCTGCCGGTACTCGGGCGTCGACGCCAGTTCCCAGTTGATGAGGTGCTCAGCGCCCTGGTGATTCACGTAGCGCACTTCCCACAGGTTGTGCTCTTCGTCGAAGCGGGCTTCGACTTCCTTGAACTGCAAATCTTTTTGCAATTTCTTCAGTTCTTTTTCGAGTTTCTCGATTTTCTTCGGCTGCGTCTTCTTGTCGCCTTCAAAGTCGGTGCGCTTGGCCAGTTCAATTTTGGGCAGCAGCTCAGTAACTTTCTCAGCCCGCAGTCGCTTATTTACCTTGTCGTAGAAACCAAGATACTCGTTGAGCACATTGATGAACTTGGCCAGGGATGCGCCTTCAAGTTTGGCCGCGCCCTCGCCATAACGCACGGTCATGCCCTCAGCGGCGCGCTTCACCATGACTTTGTCGAACTCGCGCTCATCCTTGATGTACTGCAGCGTCTTGCCTTTTTTGATCGAAAACAGTGGCGGCTGCGCAATGAATACATTGCCGCGCTTGATTAGTTCCTGCATGTGCCGGAAGAAAAACGTAAGCAGCAAGGTGCGGATGTGGCTTCCATCGACGTCGGCATCAGTCATCAAGATCACCTTGCCGTACCGCACTTTCGTCGCATCGAAGTCTTCCTTCGAAATGCCGGTGCCAAGCGCGGTGATCATGGCGCGAATTTCTTCGTGCGCCAGCATCTTGTCGTAACGCGCTTTTTCGACGTTGAGAATCTTGCCCTTGAGAGGCAAGATCGCCTGGAAGCGGCGATCGCGGCCTTGCTTTGCGGTGCCGCCTGCGGACTCGCCTTCCACCAGAAACAGTTCACAGCGGTCTGGCTGCCGTTCGCTGCAATCTGCTAGTTTGCCAGGCAGGCCACCGCCATCGAGAGCGCCTTTGCGGCGGGTCAGATCGCGGGCTTTGCGCGCGGCTTCACGGGCGCGGGCAGCGTCAACCGCTTTATTGATGATCTTGCGAGCTACAGTTGGGTTCTGCTCAAGATATGCACCCAGGCGCTCGTTTACGAATGCCTGCACGATGCCGGCGATATCAGAATTAAGCTTGCCCTTAGTCTGACCTTCGAACTGCGGCTGCGAAAGTTTCACGCTGATGACCGCAACCAACCCTTCGCGCACATCGTCGCCAGTCAAATTTTCTTTAACATCTTTGAACAGGCCCATCTGTTGGCCGGCGTAATTGATGGTACGAGTCAGCGAAGTGCGGAATCCGGAGAGGTGCGTGCCGCCGTCAACCGTGTTGATGTTATTGGCAAAGCTGAAAACGCTTTCGGAATATCCATCGTTATACTGCAGCCCGATTTCCATGGCCACGCCATCGCGCTCGGCTTCCATATAGATGGGCTTATCGTGCAAAACCTGTTTGCCGCGATTGAGGTGCTTGATAAATTCCGCGATGCCGCCGTTGTATTTGAACTCGGCCGACTTGGCCTCGCCCGTCTTCGAATCCGTATTGCGCTCGTCGGTAAGCGTGATCAGCAGGCCTTTGTTCAGGAACGCCAGTTCGCGCAGCCGCTGCGCCAGGGTGTCGTAGTTGTATTCCGTCGATCCCGTAAAGATGGTCTTGTCGGGCAGGAAGCGGATTTTGGTCCCGCGCTTTTTGGTGGCCCCAGCCTTCTTCAATTTCGAAGTCGGCTCGCCTTTCGAATACGTCTGCTCCCAGGTGAAACCATCGCGCCAGATTTCCAGGTCGAACTCTTCGCTGAGCGCGTTCACGCAGGAGACGCCAACCCCATGCAGCCCGCCGGAAACTTTGTACGTGGACGAATCAAATTTCCCGCCCGCGTGCAGCGTGGTCATTACCACTTGCGCGGCCGGAAGTTTTTGTCCATCCTCCAACTTCATGTCTTCGGTGGGAATTCCGCGCCCGTTGTCCACCACGGTGATGGAATTGTCGATGTGAATGGTGACTTCGATCTTATCGGCGAATCCGGCAAGTGCTTCGTCAACTGAGTTGTCGACAACTTCGTAAACCAGATGATGCAGCCCGAGCTCGCCGGTCGAGCCAATGTACATGGCCGGGCGTTTGCGCACGGCCTCCATCCCACCCAGAACCTTAATGGAATCGGCGTTGTAGTCACTGTTGCCATTGGCGGCGGCTCTGGCGGTCCTAGCTTTATTTTCCTGGGCTTTTTCTTCCAGGAGTGCTGCTGTATTAATCTCTTTGGTTGCCATTCGGATTGGGGGAGAACACTGGCTCAGACCACCTTAAATTTACCCACAAAAAAGGGGCTGCGCCCAGCAATCTTCCGGAGCCCTTCTCGATGCCTGCAGATTTCCCACAAATAACTGAAATTCCAATAACTTAAGGCATCTTTCGATACCTTGAATTTTACCACAATTCAGGCACTTTTTCGAGCCCTGAACCGGGGCGGTAAACTGCTGGATTCAGGGCAGTTTTGAATGCCAAAAACCTTAAAGCTTTTAACCGCAAAGATCGCAGAGAAAAGCAATGGGATTTCTCTGCGTTCTCTGCGGCAACTCTGCGATCTCTGCGGTTAAAAGCTTTGTTCCAACAGTTTAATCGGCCAAGTCAACGGGCTCGACCTGATAACATAAAGGGCAGGTAAATCCTCAAATGAGTGTTCCTGTTTCGCAAATGTGGACGGTAGCGACTTATGTGCTTGGGCAGAAAATTGCCCGGCGCAAGCAGTATCCGCTCGTCCTTATGCTAGAGCCGTTATTTCGCTGCAACCTGGCTTGCGCCGGATGCGGCAAGATCCAATATCCTGCGCACATTCTGAAGCGCCAGCTCACACCGGAGGAATGCTTCAAGGCTGTCGACGAGTGCGGTGCGCCCATGGTGTCGATCCCCGGCGGCGAGCCGCTGCTCCATCCGCAGATTGCTGAGATCGTCGAAGGCCTGGTCGCGCGCAAGAAATATATTTACCTGTGCAGCAATGCGCTCCTGCTCAAAGAGAAAATCAATCTCTTTAAGCCGTCGAAGTATTTGACTTTTAGCATTCACCTGGACGGCCAGCGCGAACACCACGATATGTCCGTTTGTCTCGAAGGCGGCTACGACAAAGCGTTTGAAGGCGTGCGCGAGGCAGTCCAGCGCGGCTTCCGTGTGACTACGAATACGACTTTGTTTGACGGCGCCGATCCCAAAAGCGTGCGCGCATTCTTCGACGAGATGATGGAACTTGGCGTAGAAGGCATGATGCTCTCGCCGGGATACTCCTACGACAAAGCTCCCGACCAGCAGCATTTCTTGGGACGCGCCAGGACGCGGAAGTTATTTCGCTCGATTCTGGCGAACCGGAAAAAAACATGGCGCTTCAACCAGTCAGTTTTGTTTCTTGAATTTCTGATGGGCAAACGCCATTACGCCTGCACGCCGTGGGGCATGCCGACTTACAATATTTTCGGCTGGCAAAAACCGTGCTATCTTTTGCAGGACGGCTACGCCGATTCGTTCAAAGAGCTGCTCGAAACTACCGAGTGGCAGAACTATGGAACCGAATCCGGCAATCCTCGCTGCGCTAATTGCATGGTGCACAGCGGATACGAGGCTTCTGCGGTAAACGAGACATTCGGGTCTCTGCGCGGGTTCGTCGATACGGTGAAGGCGACTTTGTTTAATCGCTACGAAGATCCGGGAGCGACGCGATTGCTCGATGAGATTTCGTCAGAGAACGCGGGCCCGTTGGTCCAGATCGAAACGCAATCATTGGAAGAAACACGAGCCTGAGTAGCCAACTGGAGACAGATTGGACGTCGAGCGAACCATTGCGGACATTGAGCAACTAGAAGAGATTTTTTCGCTCTCTGACATCCGGCCGTTAACTGCAGGCGACGTCGCCGCTGCAAATCGAAAACACGACGAGCGGCTCTCGCATAGCCCGTGGTTCCGGCTCTGGCAACAGTATGGAGTTTGCTGCCGCACCGATTCTCCAGTGCTTCGATTGCCCGAATAAGAAATTCCCACGATCATGAGTGTTCCTCAACGCGGCACCAATCCTGAAGAACTTGAACACGCTCCAGGACGTGAGCGCGAAAATCTGGAAGGCTGGATTCCCCAGCTGGCCAGCGGCGAAGAAATCCGCGCGGCTCTTGAGAAAGCCTTCGACTTTCGCGGCGATGTAACGCTCACGTTGAAAAGCGGAGAAAAGGTCGAAGGCTATATCTTCGATCGTCGCACCGGAAAGTCACTTGCCGATTCAGTGGTTCGCCTTTATCCAAAGACGGGCAATCAGAAAGTCTCGGTCACCTACGCCGAGATCGCCGCGCTGGCATTCAGCGGCAAAGACACCGCCGCCGGTAAAAGCTGGGAGGCCTGGATGAAAAAGTACAACGAGAAAAAAGCGGCGGGCGAAAAAAACATCGGCCTGCATCCGGAAGCGCTGGAGTAGCAACCCTCGTGTGGGTCGAACTCTTGTCCGATAAACCTTTCCTCCGGCTCAATAGCGTCAATCAGTGCGTAACAGCCCGCTTGGTTTGAGCTCCCGGTCCAAAACTCAAACTCCCAATCAGCTCATCTACCTCATCTTCACTTCCGCCAATAAACGTGAACGACACGATGTAGCCTTTATCGATCATGACCAGCGAACTTTGCCACATCATCAGCTTGCCGCGTTCTTTGTTGAAGTCGGCGCGCGCCAGCTGCTTTGGACCAACGGCAAACTCATAGGGTTGATTCGCCACTTTGAATCCGCGATTTTGGGCCAGTTCGCTGATTGGATTGAGGTAATCGGCCGCGGTCTTGATGCCGTGGTAATTCGCCAACGGTTCAGCGGCGATAACAACGGCTGAATTGATCGTCTCTCCGGGCGCGGCCGGCGGGCGCTCGAAAATCGCGAGCAGAGTCTCTGCAGATCGCGAACTTAAGGCTTTCGGCTGATCGGGTAGAGTAGTGGTGTCGGGTGATCCCGCCTCCGCAGATTGGTCAGACAGGTTTTCATCCTGCTGCATGTCCTCAGTGCGGTCCACCCATCCAAAAATGACTTTGTAGGTAAACCCGAATTTCGGGCATCGCAGAACCTGCTCTGCCAACGGCCCGCATTTTTCTTCGGAAAGTTTTTTGGCTGGACTTGCGGGTTTGTGAGTTTGCCCAGACAGGCTTCCGACCAAAAGCAATAGGAGGGTAAACAAGCGGCAGCGGCTCACATCTCTATCCTACCGAAACCGCAAAAGTCACGCTGCGCGTCCAACCAACTGCTGGGTGCAGTGAGCGCAGCGGCGGGCGTCGATGGGAATCTCGCTTAGGCATTCCGGGCATTTTTTGGTGGTGGGATCCGCGGGCGCCGGAGCTTTGCGCATACGAGCAACCAGAAGATTCACCGGGGTCACCACAAAGAAATAAACCGCGGCCGCAACCAGCAGGAACGATATGGCCGCGTTGATGAAGTCGCCGACCGGGAAGTGCGTGCTGCGAATAGTGAACCCAAGGTAAGAGAAATCGGGCTTGCCGACTATTGCCGCAATCAGAGGCGTGAGTAGGTCTTTCGTGAAAGCCGAAACCACCGTAGCGAATGCGGCGCCAATGACCACGCCGACCGCCATATCCACAACATTACCGCGAAGAATAAATTGCTTGAACCCGCTGAGCATAGAGGTCTCCAACTAGGTAGAACAGAGTATCCATCGGATGAAGTGCAGTCAACGGGGTGCAATCCGGGAGGAAGCTGAAAGAGGCGCCCGCTCTTCTACCTGCTCGAAGAGCGGACGCCATAATTATCATGAGCCGGCGCGGCCGCCTTACTGTTGCACCACGCTTTCGTCGTCCACCGGTATCGTTCTTTCTCGGACTGGCCTGGAGTGCAGCGAGAAATCCATATTTCGCTGCTGGTTGACCTTTACGGTTTGCGCCAGGTCGACCAGCGTGAGTGGTACGTTCTCCACCGCGCCTGTCTGCGAGACACAATGGAGGTCGGTCCCTTCAACCCAATAACGGCTGGCCAACAAAGCCATGCCAGACTGCAAAGCAATCACCGTCAGCTGGCCTTGGCGTTGGGACGGAATCGATCTGGGCTGGCTGTAGGTAATGCGCCGGACCGGGGAATCGTCGGTGCGCAAAGTCTCGGAGCGCGAAGTCGAAGCCGGCTGATACATCGACGAGCTTCCGCGATAGGCACTCGGCCGGTAGTCCGGCCTGGGCACGTTGTTGTTTGCCACCGCGAACGGCACTTCTACGTCTTCCATCAGGCGCAGAGTGAGTCGGGTTTCGCCTTTGAGCGTCGGGAACGGCCCACGGGCGGGCAGGGTCAGAATCTTGCTCGGCCAGAACACAGGGACGGTCCACAGCAAAGCATCGCGCGTGGGGTGACCTTTGCCCTTGATGTCGCCCTTGGCGTCAACCTTGTTGTGCGGCGCATTGATTACTTTGGCAGCCAGCGGCAGAACCTGTGCTCCCGGCAGGATCATGCGATCAAACTCAATCGCCATCCATCCCTTGCCAAAAAAGTGGCCGGGATTCTTGTAGTCCTGCAAATGCCCGCTAAGCTCGGCTCCGCGCGGGAAAACTGAATGCCCAAACGTTCCCAACGGGCCAAGGTTACACAGCACAGGGTCGCCCACCTGCGCAGTTTTAGCTGAAAAGTTGGGCTCGTCCATGGTGCAGTGCAGGAGCGTTCCGGCTGGAATCAGGTCCCTGGTTGCAGCTTGAACGACGATGGAAGAGAGAAAAACCGAAAGAGCTAAAAGCAGATACTTCCGAGACATGGCGCCTCCTCATGACTACGCTGAGAACACGCCCCATTCTCGGAACCCGAGATAGGCAGGGATTGTAGCACGACAAACGAGAGTTTTTGACAGGAAAAAATCAACTTCTAGGCCACGGATCTACCCAGGTTTACATGGGTCAAAAAACTGAGTGGCATTCAAATCCGTAAGGTCGGTGTTAATCCGTGGCTGCTTTTGTATCTCAGATCCTCATCGGCATAACAATATACCGGTACTTGTAGTCTTCGCTCTCGGCGGGGCGGAGCTGGCCGGCAGATTGGGAGTCCTTCAGTTCCAGGCGAACGTCGCCGGCACCTGCGGCCTTGAGGAAATCGATGATGTACTGGGCATTGAAGCCGACCGTGAGCGGCTCGCCCGTGTAGTCGACTTCGATAGAGTCTTCGGATTCGCCGGTTTCGGTCGATGACGCCGAAAGCTTCAGTTCGCCCTTTTCCAGCTTCAGGCGCACGGCGCGGGAGCGCTCGTCGGCAAACTGGGCCACGCGCGAGATGGCCGCGCCCAGATCTTCGCCATGCAAGGTAATGATCCGGCTGTTGTCTTTAGGCAGAACGGCTTCGAAGTTGGGGAATTGGCCGGTGAGCTGGCGCGAGGTCAACAGCCGCGGTCCGATGCGGAAGAAGAGAGTCGAGTCATCTTTCGCAAATTCAATGGTCTCAACATCGGTTGAGTCCACCAATGACCTGAGCTCGTCCATAGCTTTCTTCGGGACGAGAGTTTTTAGTTCACCGGAGACGCCCTCAAACTTCTCGTTGGCGCGTTCAACGTGCGCCAGGCGATGCCCGTCGGTGGCGACCATGGTGATTGACTCGGGCTTCAGTACCATCAACGCGCCGTTCAGGGTGTATCGAGATTCCTCGTTCGCGATCGCAAAACTGGTGCGCGCGATCATTCCACGCAGCACCTGGGCTGGAATCTTCACTACGTTCGCGGTCGGAAACACCGGGAGGCTGGGGAAATTGGAGCGCGCCATGCCGACCATCTTTGTGTTGGAACGTCCGCAACGAATGCTCACCCAGTGGTTTTCGAGCAGCTTGATGGTGATGTCAGCATCGGGCAGCAGCTTCACATAGTCATGCAGCTTGCGGGCCGGAATGGTGCAGGCGCCTTCTTTCTTCACCTTCGCGCTGCAGGAAGTGCGAAGACTCAGGTCAAGGTCGGTCGCCGTCAGCGAGAGCCGGTCGCCGCCAGCTTCAAATAAATAATTTGACAGGATGGGAATCGTCGTCTTGCGCTCGACCACTCCTTGAGTTGCGGCCAACTCACGAAGCAGTTCAAACTTGCTGATGGTGATTTCCATCGTGGAGGTTCCGATTGCGGAGGATGCGATCGCTTCTACCGGCATAGACCAAAGACCCCTGCTCGTGTGATGCGACCCGCCTGAACGAAGTGGACTCGGGTCTGGTCGCCTTACTTCTAGTACTTCCTTATATCAAATCAAAATACATTAAAACCAGTAGTAACAGTAGGTGGGTCGGAAAAGTGGAAATCTGTTTTAAGTCTAATATTTCCTTCTATTGCCGGAGCTACCTTCGTGTCCAAGATCAGACCCGATTGGAGTAGTCCACCGCCGTACAACCGGAAGCATTTCTGAGTTTCTCTGTCGGTATTCACAGCTTCCACAACCTGCCCACAGCCAACGCTTTGCAAGACCAGCTAAATACTGGAAATCAGGTACAGAAACAACGTTTATCCGCCAAGTTGCTCAGTCAGTTTGTTGAGCAGCCTGTTTAAATCTTTGTCGTTCTTGCGCGTCTCTTCAATCTTTTCGACCGAATGAAGCACCGTGGTGTGATGCTTGCCTCCAAACTGACGACCGATCTCAGGCAGGGAGGCCTCGGTCAGGTGCTTGGACAAATACATAGCAATCTGCCGCGGGTAGACGATTGAGCGAGAATTATTTTTTGCTTTGATTTCCAGCAGTCGCAATCCGAACTGCTCGGCCACAGCCTTCTGGATCGATTCAATCGTGACCTTGCGTGCCTGCGAGTCGATGAAATTCTTCAGCACCTGCTGCGTATAAGGCAGCGTAATTTCGGTATTGGTCAGCGACGAATGAGCCACCAGGCGGATGAGCGCACCTTCGAGCTCGCGCACGTTAGAGCGGATGTTCGAAGCGATGAACAGGGCAACGTCTGTGGGAAGCGTGATCCGCTCCTGCTCGCCCTTTTTCTGCAGAATCGCCACCTTGGTTTCAAGGTCGGGCGGCTGAATGTCGGCGATCAAGCCCCACTCGAAGCGACTGCGAAGTCTGTCTTCAATTTCAGCAAGTTCTTTCGGCGGACGATCGCTGGCGATCACGATCTGCTTCATCGATTCGTGCAACGCGTTGAAAGTATGGAAGAACTCTTCCTGGGTGCGCTCTTTTTGCGCGAGGAACTGAATGTCATCGATGAGCAGAACGTCCACATTGCGAAACTTGTCGCGGAAGGTGGTCATCTTGTCATAGCGCAGCGAGTTGATCATTTCGTTGGTGAACTTCTCGCTGGAGACATAGCAGATGGCCGCCTGCGGCATTGCCCGCTTGACCTCGTGCCCAATCGCCTGCATGAGATGGGTCTTGCCCATCCCGACGCCGCCATACAAGAACAGCGGGTTGTAGGCCTTCGATGGACGTTGCGCCACAGCCTGGCAGGCTGCGTGCGCGAACTGGTTGCCGCTGCCGATAACAAAGCCGTCAAACGTATAGCGTGCGTTGAGCTGGGCCGCGCCGTCCCAATCGAAGCGTGATTGCGCAACGTGAACTGCTGCAGGAGTTGGCTGCGGAGCGGAAAGCCCGCCATCGTGCCGCACCGGAGTCGCCGCCGGATCATCCTCAGGCGTCACGAACTCAACATCGCGATAATCCATGTTGAGATTGTCGAGCGCCTCCTGAATGAGGTCCGCGTACTTGTCGCCCACATGACGGAACTCGACGGTGGGAACGCGAATATACATGATCCCGTTGCTCGAGTGACTGTAGCGTGTGGGTTTCAGCCAGGTATCGTAAGAGTGCCGGTTGATTTTCTTTTCGAGCGCATCCAGGATGCGTGACCACGGATTCGGAGACAGAGTAGGAGTCGGAACAGACATAATAAAATTTTATGAGGGGCCGCTGGCTGGGGCAGCGCCTTGGTTACACCAAGCTACGGTTTCGTTTTGTTTACCAGAGAAGCTTTGCTCGACGAACTGGCGAAGGAACCAAATCGATCAGGTTCAACAGAGCGTCATGCTAGCACAAATTATTTTGGTTTGTGGAAATCTTTTTTCAAAAACTTTTTGCGCGATGAATTTCACTCGCGCAGAAAAATTTCTGTCAAGTAGCAGAGTTATAAATGCCGCGAGAATAGTGCAAAAACCCCCATTCCGAGCCTGCATGGTGCATTCGAGGGAAAATTTCCCATGGCTCTTTATGTATCGCCACGTTTCGCCGGTTTCACGCGACGACACGGATTATTTTGTTCCCGGTGGCTGACCGCACTCCAAAGAATAATAAAACTTAAACCCGTCGGGGAGCTCTGGCTCCGCGCGCTGGTAGTGGGACTCGATATAGCCGAGAAGTTTCGGATTGGTGCGGGCGAACTCGAGGTTCTCGCGGCCATTTATCGCGAACGTAGGATTCAGGAAGAACAGCGAAGTCCGATCGCGCTGCAAGTCGTCGATCTCCGCTTGCTGAATCTGATCGTTGCGTGGCCACAAATAATAGGTGTCCCACGAAGGAGCGCGCGTGTTCAGGAATGCATACAGCCCGGGATAATAAGGGGCGGCAAGAAATCCGCCATCGCGACCGCCGCAGTTGTGAAATGCCGACGCTGCCGCTTGCATAATTGCGGCGGACATAGAGGGCACCAGGAAACCTTTGCCGTCGATTCGAAGGTGAACGAATTTTCCGGGCGTATTCCCGCGAGCCCGCAGACATTGCACCAGCGGCTCCATCGGCAGCCAGCTGGCAAGCACCAGAAACGCCATTCCGCCAAATAATATCGCGGACCGCCGCCGTATTCGGCCTCCCCACCAATGAACCGATAATGCTCCGGCGGCGATAACGAAGGGCACAACTCCTTCAGCAATGTGAAAAAAGTCGGCGGTATAAAAAGCGTGTACCAGAAATCCGACCCCTGCTGCAGATGCAGCAACCGAGAGCCGTTCTGCGTTGTCCAGTTTCGCCTGGGAACGAAGCGCGCGCCCGAGCGCTACCGCGTATGTCAGAGGTACGGCCACGCACAGCCACGCGACCGTCCGCGCCTGTAACCGATCGACGGCAGTGAGTCCTCGCAGGTGAACATGCCAGGGAAACGGGATAGGCAGCGACCAAGCCCATTTCGGTGTCATGAGCACCGACTGAAAGAATGGTTTCGCGAAACCGTGGACGGCGACGAGCATCACGATCATCGGCGAATAGCCCATGACTGTTCCGCTTGCTAACGCCGCCAAAGTGCGGACGGGCCGGGGACCCTCGCCGCGCAGGTGCAGCACCACGAACGCGACTACAGTGGCAATCGCGCAAAATACTCCCGAGTTTCTTCCAAAGAATGCGGCCAGCCCGATCACCAGGCCAAGAGAGAACCAGCGGTTAATCTTTTGCGGTGCGGCAAACACAAATGCAATTGCCGCGACAGCTATCAGAGAAAGAGTTTGCTCGTAGATTTTGTGGCGGGGGAATCCGATCACCACTCCCAGGAGA
The DNA here is from genome assembly GCA_036268595.1 of Terriglobales bacterium. Classification (GTDB taxonomy): domain Bacteria; phylum Acidobacteriota; class Terriglobia; order Terriglobales; family Acidobacteriaceae; genus Gp1-AA145. Next base: position 73,271 of record DATATW010000133.1, on the reverse strand, counting down.
ATAAGCATCGCGATTCGCATCGGCAGCCTTACCCGGGCGCGTAACATTGCGAAATAAGCGAGAGCCAGCCCGATGATCGCGAAGAGGTAATTTGCCAGCAGTTGCTCGTACCATCCGCTTCGCTCCAGAAGCTTGAAGATGGCGGCGGACCAGTAGTATCGTCCCGGGTCATAGCTGAAAAAGTCGCGAAACGGAATTTCACCCAATGCTGTCCGCTGGCTTGCGTACCACAGCCAACCTTCGTCGCCCAGGTTGAAGCCGTAGCGCCATTGCAGAGCAAAGACGGTGAGGGAAACAGCAGCACCGAGCAGCACAGCTTCGGAAATATTCAGCCAGGTGGCCGGCCGCACTTCGGTCCGCGGCTTGTCGATGGCCGCTGGAGAGACATTTTCCCGCTGCAAAGGCATTGGCATCCAGTTTGGAAATTTTGCTCCAGCCTAACATTGTTGTCGATCGTTTCAACCTGAGCGAGGAATCGTGACATGGTCGAGCAGGCTATTCCATTTTGCCGGCGGCCGGCCCCACTGCCGTCGCCAGCTTAGTTTTGGGGTCAATGCCGATCAGCCCCACTCCGCCCACTCCTTCGCGGCTGACTGTAACCACGTGGCCACGAGCCCTGAGATCTGCCTGCACTTCTTCGGGCAGAGATTTGGGCACAGACAAGCTGCCCAATCGGGGGCGGTCCTGGCCGAAGGAACCGATGAAATGCTCGGTGGAGAAGCGCGGCGCCTTAAACGCCTTCTCAGGGCTCATACCAAAATCCACGTAGTTGAGGATGACCTGGATAGCTGCCTGGTCCTGCTGGTCGCCGCCGGCGACCGATATCGCCATCACCGGCTGGTTGTCATGGAAAAGCAGGGTGGGGCTCAGCGTGATTCGGGGCCGCTTACCCGGCCCTCCGTTGAACGTCCAGCATCCGTTGCCCGGCAGACGCTGAGCGTCAGAGGGCGAGGGATGTAGCACAAGCGGTGCTGGACGGCCAAGCCACAATTTTAGAAGCTGGACACGGCGGACACGGCTTATCTTGTCCTTTCAGATCGCGCCAAGCGAATCATCTTTTCCCTCGCAATGACAGGGCAAAACGATAGTGACAGATTACGAAATTAATAACGCGCCATTCTATTCCTTCTGAGTGTCGTCGTCATCGCCTGGAAGCTGAGTTTTCAGCCACGGAGTGGAACGAATATCAGATCCGCTGGCGGTGGTGCATAGGGGACCGCCCGGACCGGCAGGGCATCCCCAAAAGTTTTCGGTGGCATCAATTCCCCCCGTGCAGACACTGGCACCATCGAATGCGCAAACGTCCTCTACCCCAACCTGGCCGCCCAGCAAATTGTTGAGATGGATGTCAACCTGAGCGGGGTCATTGATGGCGATATCGACGTCTTCATCGCGAATGGTGTTGCGCGAAATGACGGTGCCGCGGACCGCCGTGCCACCCTGACCACTGTTGATGTTGATTCCGACGCGGCCGGGAGTGGCAGTGTCGAAGGTGTCGGCAAGATTTCCAGCGATAGCGTTGCCGATGATCATGTTGCCGTCCATGTTATCGGCGGGGAGATGAAACGCGGGGCCAACATGAGTGTGAAGTGTAACGCCTCCGAGGCCGTTGTTGGTCAGACGGTTTCCGATAATCACATTGCCGGAGACGCGGCCCGGGCCAGCGCCATCAGAAAACAAGCCGACACCCGCGCCTCCGACTTGAATGCCGTTGTTAGCAGAGAGATTGTCGGCGATGGTATTACGATCAACGCCGTGGTGAGGAGCAAAAGGCGGCGAGGTTTGTCCCGATGGCGGGTGTGAAGCGAGAACGATGCCGCATTCGAGTGGATTGTTCTGCACGATGTTATGAATGAGCAGATTGCGTTGGCTCTCGGCGGTCTCATCGCTGATTAGGACGCCATCGGCGTTGCCAGTGATTACGTTGTCAGAGACGGTGGAGTTAGAAGTTCCGACCAAATGGAGTGCGCCGCCGCAATCGCCAGTCTCGTCAGTCTCGTAGGTTCCGCTGCCCGGCTGGTTGGGGCATCCGGTGAAAGCTCCAGTGAATTGCAGCCCCGAAGACTTATCGTTGTTGATCATCCGGTTGTTGCGAATGGTGACGTCGGTAGCGCTCACTACCAGAACTCCTTCGAATAGCGCATTGCTCACGGTGAAACCGGCGATGGTCACGTCGTGCAAGCCCGGGTGGCCAAAGCCATTGACGAAAATGCCATGGGCAAAGCCGGTCGCGTTGATCACAGACGAATTTGTGCCGGCCCCGATCAGCGAAAGTGGAATGCCGATCTCCACCTCTTCTTTGTAGGTACCCGCCCCAACATTAATTACATCGTTTGCCGCGGCATGATTGACGGCGGCCTGGATCATCGAGAAGCAACCCTGCGAGCCTTTTGGGTTCACACAAAGAGTACCGGCGGCGGCGATTGAGGAAAGCCCGAGGAGGCAGGTGACGCACACAGCAAGTATGACGCTTGTGCGCGGACGGATGGTTTCAAAGGATGGGTGCATAGTTTTTTCTCCACAACAGAAATTCGCTTGGCGCCACCGGGCGGTGACAAGCGCACAACTTCCCAAGGGTTCGAGGACGTGTAAGACTTAAAAGAGTGTTGAAAATCCGGCGAAAAGTCCGCGCCCACCATAGGTTACAAACGCGGTTGTGTCAACAGCGGATTATTCTTGTGTCGCATCTAAATTGAACAGGAGCTGACTAATGGGCGAATTTTCCCCAGAGTGTACCGCCCCCGGTCGTTTTACGTTAACCTCGGCCGTCATTTATACTTTGTTTTCACTAAAATTTGAGCAAGGGCATCAGCTAAGGACAGGAGCACAAGAGACTTTTCATGCCGAAACGTACATTCCAGCCGAACCGCCGCCGCCGATCAAAGGTGCACGGCTTCCGGACCCGTATGAAGACTCAGGGCGGACGGGCGGTCATTTCCCGGCGCCGAGCCAAAGGGCGCAAGCGCGTTTCCGTAAAACCCGGATTTCGTGAATAACTAAGCGCGGGCCCGATCGTTCTGCTTCGCTCAGAACAACCAACCGTGCCTGCACAACCAGTTCTGTAGGGCGTCGGCGACTTCGCCCGCGCAATTGTGAAGTGAACGAATCGACCCGAATCAAGCCGAAAAAGAAATTCTCCAAAAGCCGGCGGTTGTTGCGGCACGCGGATTTTGAGCGGGTTTACAAGCAAGGGCGACGCCATTTTGCGGCGAATATGACAGTTTTTTATCTGGCTCGCGCGAATGGCGACACGATCGGGCCGCGAGTTGGTTTTACGGTTAGCAAAGCGCTGGGCGGCGCGGTTCAACGAAATCGCATGAAGCGCCGCTTGCGGGAGGCTGTCCGGCTGAGTGGATCCTCGCTGGACGGCGCTGCTGATGTGGTGATTAATCCCAAGCGTTCGGCGCTGGTGGCGGATTTCATCGAATTGCAGGGCGAAGTGAGCAAGGCCTTCCAGGTGATCGGCAAAAACTTGCAGAAAGGCAAACCGCAATGATCGGTGATTGTTTATGACCAGCGTTGATGCCGGCAAATCCGGCTTGCGATCTCTGCCGCAGACGATACTTTTGTCGCTCCTGAGTGGATATAAGCGCGTGCTGTCGCCGATGTTTTTGCCGTCCTGCCGCTACGTGCCGACTTGCTCCGATTACGCCGCCGAAGCCATAGAGAAGCATGGAGCGGTTCGCGGATCCGCGCTGGCTATCTGGCGTCTGCTCCGCTGTCATCCGTTCGTGCGTGGAGGGTTTGATCCGGTGCCCGGTGTTTCGATCGGTCGAGTTTTCCCCCGGACGAGAGCGTCCAGGGTTACGCGAGTAGATTCAACCCAAGCTGGCCACATCTGTTCCCATATCACCCACTGAGTCGAATGCCAGAGTACAAGAGTCCGCAATCCGAGCCCGGCACCGAACAGCGCTTTGTGCTGGTGTTCCTGTTAATGGCTGCCGTCATTTTTGGCGCGCAGCTTTACATGAAGAAGTACTCGCCGGCGTCACAGAGCAGTGCCCATCCTACTCAGGCCGCCAAGCCAACTCCTGCGCCTCAGCCTTCGCCGGCGCCGCCTGCGGAATCCGCAGTGGCGACTTCGCCGCGCAAGCACCATAAAGGCTCCCCAGTTACGTCGCCTACCACGCAGCAGGCACAGTCTGAATCCGAGACGGTGATTGAGAACGATCTCTATCGCATCACTTTCACCAATCGCGGCGGACAGGCAAAGTCGTGGATCCTGAAAAAATATTTCGACGACCAGGGTCGCCCGCTCGACCTGGTGAACCAGGCGGCTTCCGCCAAATATGGCTACCCGCTCTCGTTTTGGAGCTCTGACGAATCGCTACGCAACCAGCTGAATTCCGCGTTGTATGTTGCTTCGGAGAGCGGTACCGTCAATGCTCCCACCAACCTGGTGTTCGAGTACTCCTCAGGCGGACTAACGGTACGCAAGGAACTGCAATTCGACCACAGTTACGTAGTCCACGTTCACACCTCGATCTCACAAAACGACAACCCGGTATACGCGTTCCCATCGTGGCCTGCAGGATTCGGAGATGAAACCACGCCTTACGCCTACGCGCAGGGGCAATTCGAATATCAGCAGAACAGCAACACTGAGCACATCAGCGCCAAGAAGATCTCAAGCGGCAATACACTGCACGGAAATTTCGATTGGGTGGGAACCAGCACCGCGTTCTTTGGCGCGGTATTCATACCTGACAACCCGGATAACGTTGATGTAGTCACGCTGCATAACGCCATCGACATTGTCCCGGATTCCAGCAAGCCCACTGAGACCAAACCGGCCGACGTTCTGGGCGTTGCGGTTGGGCGTCCCGGTGAATCGAGTGCGCGGCTGTTCGTGGGACCAAAGTCGCTGCAGGTGCTCGACTCCGTTTCAGTCCCGGCGATCGTGGGCGCGGATAAAGACCTGCGCAACGTGCTCAATTTCGGCTGGTGGGGCGCCATTGCCCGCCCACTCTTTGAATGGCCCTTTATCGGCCTGCGCTGGTTCCACCAATTCACCAAAAACTGGGGCTGGGCGATCGTGCTCCAGACGTTCATTATTACCCTGGCTCTACTACCGCTTCGGGTTTATCAGATGCGATCTGCGCTCAAGATGCAGAAGCTGCAGCCGCAGATGAAGTCGATCCAGGAAAAATACAAAAAGTACAGCATGCGTGATCCGCGTAAGCAGGACATGCAAAAGGAAATTGCCGAGCTCTACAAGCGGGAAAAAGTAAACCCGGTCAGCGGCTGCCTCCCCTTGCTGGTGCAGATGCCGTTCCTCATCGCCTATTACAAAATGCTGGGCAATGCCATTGACCTGCGCCAGGCGCACTGGTTGTGGATCCATGACTTGTCGGCCAGCGACTGGATTTTGCCGGTGATCATGGCGGCCAGCATGTTTCTGATGCAGCGCATGACTCCGCAGCCAGGCATGGATCCGGCACAACAGCGCATGATGAATTTCCTCATGCCGGTAATGATGGGAGTCTTTTTCTTCAAGCTGCCGGCCGGCCTGAATCTTTATTATGCGGAGAGCAACTTAATCATGATCGGTCAGCAGGCGATCATGAACCGCACCGGCTTAGGGAAAGAAATGCGCGAGATTGCCGCCAAGCGGGCGAGAAAGAAAGACAAGTAGCTGTCAGCCATCAGCCGTCAGCCATCAGGAAAACCGCTGACGAGATGCGATATGCTTCTGCACTAGTCGGCGCAATTAGAGCTAAATGCTCGGTGTCAATACCGTGGGAATTTACTGATAGCTGAGGGCTGACGGCTCACTTATGAACAAAATCGAATCTGCAAACCAGCTCAATGGATTTCTGAACGGCGTCGTCAGACACGCCGGGCTCAAGCTGAAATACCGCATCATTGTTGATCCGGTGATCGCCGACGACCGCGATTGGGAACGGCCGGATATTCTCGTCGAATTCGCCGGCCCGGACTCGTCGCTGTTATTGGAGCGCGGGGCTGAACTGCTGCGGGCGATGGAATTGCTGGCGATGGAAATGATGCGCCTTCCTGGCAACGAGCACGAAAAAATCAGTTTCGATTGCATGGGCCACCGCAAAGCCCGTCTGGAAGAATTGCGAATGTCGGCGAGTGTCGCCGCAGAAAAAGTCCGGCAATCCGGAACTCCTTATCATTTTGCGCCCATGTCTTCGCGCGAGCGCCGCATCGTTCACCTGGCCTTGCGCGACGAGCAGGATCTGACGACCGAAAGCACGGGCGAAGGCTTGCGGAGGTCGGTGGTGCTGTACCCCAAGGACCACCGGCCAGAAAGCCGCGAACGGCGGTCTTGAGTGAGGGGAAGTTTCGTGCTAAATTTCCCGCGACGTGCTTTACCTTCCTATAACTAAGAGCTGGATCATCTCCCGAACATCGCGGAATGTGTATTTTTTGTGCGCTGTACTGGCCTGTGCGTTTTTCGGAGCGCTGCTCGCAATATTGCTGGCAATGGGTTTTTCAGGCGTGGCCTCGCTATCTGGGTTCCCGCAGGTTTTGAGCATCGCCCGGATGGTGTTATTGCCTGGAGTTCTCGGGAGCGCCACGTTGAGTGTTGCGATGTGGTATTTCTGGTTCAACTTCGATAAGTCATCGTGGGTGAGGAGAGCATTTTGGGCCCTTCCTCTTTATTTCTTAATACCAATCGGACCTGTGCTCTATTACTTCCTCGTATATCTGAGTAGTGCGGATTTCATTCCCCTGACTGCTCAGCGCGCGGATGTGAGCGTCGGGCCTACACGGGAACCGCAACTCTGAGCGGTCCATTCAGTGCTTGACCTTGCCGATCACATAGAAAATCAGCGACAGCACTACGCTCAGCAGGATTGATGTAGCCAGCGGGAAGTAAAAGATGGTGTTCTTGCCGCGATAGACGATGTCGCCGGGCAGCCGTCCGACGGGAAGGTTGGTACGGCCAAGCAGGACCAGGGCCAGACCGACGGCCGCCAGAACCAGGCCGAGAAATAACAGCATCTTGCCAATGTCGGTCACAACTCAATTTTAAAAGGAAAAGGCCTTCACCAGGGTAAAGGCCCTTATCCAAAGGTATCGGCGGAGACGTAGCAAGCTACGTCTCTACCCGTATTACTTCTTTTCCGCGGTCGCCTTGCTGTCGGTGCCGACTTTGGCGTACTTGCGGCGGAAGCGCTCGACGCGGCCCGCGGTATCCATGAGCTTTTGCTTGCCAGTGAAAAACGGGTGGCAACTGGAGCAGATTTCCACGTGGATATCGCCCTTGTGGGTCGATCGCGTGGTAAAGCTGCTGCCGCATGCGCAGAGCACGCGAATTTCGTTGTATGCAGGATGAATGGCTGCTTTCATGGGGTTCTCCAAGCTTATTCTGAACCATTTGATTCTAAAAGATGAGTATAGGATTCAGCAAACCGGGGAAGGCTTATTTCAAGGAAAATTCAACTGGAATGGTGGTCTGGATGCTTGCAGGTTGGCCGTCAAGAATAAATGGCCTGTAGCGCCATTGTGACACCGCATCAGACGCCGCTTTGATCAACAAGGGGTGACCGCTGAGCACGCCGAGGACTTTAACCCTGCCGTTCTTATCTATATCTCCCATCAACAGAACCGTGCCCTGAATCCTGGCCAACGCGGCGAGCTCGGGATATTCCGGCTTGACCTTGTGCGTAATCAACTGCTCAGCAGCCGTGCGTGAAATTCTGATCACGTTGATCGCATTGGGCACGCGATTCAAAGTATCTCCCGGTTCCGGATCTGCCGCTGGTAGCTGGTCGCAATATATGAAGTTAAAGGGGAGATCCGTCGAAGCGGTTACCGGAATACCATTTCTGATGAAAGGTTTGAACTTCCACTTCGTGACTGCTGCAACCGCGGCTTGAGCAAGCAAAGGGTTTCCGCTGATGATTCCGGTGCTGGTAACCTCTCCCTTGGTAGAGACAACAATTTTGATAACCACCAGGCCATGCAGCTTGTCGGTTTCCGCACTCGGCGGGTAGGTTGGCATGAAGCTGCTGATCGGCTCCAGACTCTTCGAGTCGGCCGGGACCATTGTTTGCGGTATCGGAGTCGGCGAAGACGGCGCCGCGCTGCCACGCGGAATGTTGGTCTGCCCACTAGCCAAGGCGCTAATCAACACGATCAGGATAAGAAGCGGCCGAAAGAATCGCCGAGTCATGGCGCAGAATTTTACACCAACGCTGCTAAAGCGGACGCACCCGGTTTGAACCCGTTCAGCTATCTCGTGCATAATCTCTGCGGAGCGAATAATGAAGATGATTGTCTTTGCCGCTTTTTTCCTGCTTATGTCCGCGGTTATTCTCGAAGCTCAAAATTCAGGGTCCCCTACCGTAGCCGAGGCGGAAGACTTCATGAACAAGGCCGAAGCGCGTCTGGCCGACCTGACTGTGAAAGTCAGCAAGGCGAACTGGGTGCACGACAACTTCATCACTGACGACACCGAGTCCCTTGCCGCCGACGCCAATGATGAGATCACCGCAGTCACCAGCGAGCTGGTTGAACAGGCAAAGCGGTTCGACGGGGTGAAGATGCCGGCGGAGCTGTCGCGCAAATTCTTGCTGCTGAAACTTTCGCTCACCGCGCCAGGGCCCAAAGATCCGGTGCTGAGAAAAGAGATGAGCGAGATTGCGGCATCGCTTGAATCTGATTACGGCAAAGGCAAGTACTGCGACGCATCCGGCAAATGCATGGACATCACCGCGATCGAAAAAGTCATGAGCGACAGCCGCGATCCCAACCAGCTGAAAGACGTATGGGTGGGATGGCACGCCATTGGCGCTCCCATGCGGAAGAAGTATTCGCGTTTCGTCGATCTTTCGAACCAGGGCGCGCGAGATTTGGGCTTCAAAGATACCGGGGTTTTGTGGCGCGCCGGATATGATATGCCGCCGCAGCAGTTCGATGCCGAAGTCGACCGGCTGTGGGAGCAGGTGAAGCCGCTTTATCTTTCGCTCTACACGTTTGTGCGGGCGCGGCTGTCTCAGAAATATGGTCCGCAGGTTGTGCCGGCGGATGGCCCGATTCCAGCGCACTTGCTGGGAAATCCGTGGGCGCAGGCCTGGGGCAACGTGTTTCCAATTCTTGGATTGCCGGAGCACAGCAGCGGATACGACCTGACCGAATTGTTGAAGGCAAAAAATCTTGACGCCCACGGCATGGTCAAATACGGCGAGAACTTTTATAAGTCGCTGGGCTTCGCGCCGCTGCCCGAAACTTTCTGGGAACGGTCGTTGTTTGTAAAACCCGCGGATCGGGACGTGGTCTGCCATGCGAGCGCCTGGGACATCGACAACAAAGACGATGTGCGCATCAAGATGTGCATTCAGATTCGCGCCGAAGACTTTGTGACCATTCATCACGAGCTCGGCCACAACTTCTACCAGCGCGCTTATAAAGACCAGCCGCTGCTGTTTGAAAATGGCGCCAATGACGGTTTCCACGAGGCAATCGGCGACACTATCGCGCTCTCGATTACGCCTGAATATTTGAAGCAGATTGGCTTGCTAGAAAAAGTTCCCCCACCGGAAGCCGACATCCCCATTCTGCTAAGGCAAGCGCTGGATAAAGTCGCGTTTCTTCCCTTCGGACTTTTGATCGACAAATGGCGATGGCAGGTGTTCTCGGGTGAAATCAAGCCCGACAACTACAACAAATCCTGGTGGGATATGCGGCTCAAATATCAGGGCGTGGTACCGCCGGTTGAGCGCAGTGAAGCTGACTTCGATCCCGGCGCCAAGTATCACGTGGCCGGCAATGTTCCTTATATGCGCTATTTCCTGGCAGACATTTATGAGTTTCAGTTCTACCGTGCCATGTGCCGCGAATCGGGATACAAGGGCCCACTCAACCGCTGCACATTTTTCGGATCGAAAGCAGCTGGAGCCAAGCTAAACAAGATGCTTGAAATGGGCCAGAGCAAGCCCTGGCCGGATGCAATGGAAGCCTTGACCGGCCAGCGCGATGCCGATGCCAGCGCCATCATCGAATACTTCGCTCCGCTTAAAAAGTGGCTGGACGAGCAGAATAAGGGAATGAGGACCGGCTGGTAATTCAGAACTGACAAGCGCCGATTACTTGGAAGCGTCAGCCAAGGGCAAGAATATTTTGAAGCGGGTGTCTCCCGGTTTGGAATCGACCTGAATATTTCCCCGATGTTTCCTTACGATGCGCTGGACGGTATCGAGACCTAATCCAGTCCCTTCCCCAACCCCCTTGGTGGTGAAAAATGGCTCGAAGATGTGGGCCTCTACCTCGGCAGGAATGCCGGGACCGTTGTCGCCAATCTCAACTACGACACAATTGTCATCGCGATAGGTCCGGACGCGCAGCTCGCCATTTCCGTGCATTGCATCAATCGCATTGTCAATAATGTTGGTCCAGACCTGGTTGAGCTCGCTGCCAAAAGAATTTACCAGCAGTGGTAGAGGATTGTATTCGCGCTTTACCGCGACCCCTTGTTTCAGCTTGTGGTTCAGAATTGTAAGGGTAGTTTCCAGGCCCCTGACCACATCGACATTCTGGATCGGCGACTGATCCATGTAGGTGTATTCCTTGATTGCGCCGACCAGATCCGATATCCGCGTGGTACTGCTCTCGATTTCATGCAATAGACTCGCAATCTCCACCGAAGCGGCGATCCTGACCAGAGCGGCGCGAGCAGTATCGCGATCGAGGTTCGCGAACAACTCCTCGATCACGTTGGGCTGAATGTTGCGCCGGGCAAGACCGGCGGCGAGTTGCCACAAATCATTTTGTCCGTGGCTGCGCAGCAAAGAATCTATCTGGTCCTCGAGATCGCTGATTGCCAGAGCATCGGGCGGAATCACATCTTGCTGGGTGAAGTAAGTTTCCATTTTCTCGATTTCTGACTTCTGGGCAGTCGTCAGATCTCGTCTTCCGAGTTCCAGGCTGGCATCTCTGATCTTTTTCAAGATCAAACGCAATTGGCTGGTGGCGCGTTTCGCCGCCGACGCAGGATTGTTAAGCTCGTGCGCGAGGCCGGCAGAAAGCTTCCCCAATGCCGCCAAGCGGTCTTGCTGTTGCTCCATCCGGGTGGTTTCGCGGATGCGGTCGGACATCAGTCCCACAAGGCGCCTGGTCAATTCCGGCATTCTCTGAATCAGCTCCGGAAACAGAGCGGCAGGAAAGCGCAAGGCCCGGCTGTCGGTCTCGGCGCGGCCGCCGACGGTGAACTGTTTCATTCTCGAAAACGGCAGAACTCCGGTGACGTCTCCCGGCGCCAGATCAAAAGAAACGGTTTCCCCCCCGAGCTCGCCTCTGCCCTGCAGATGTCCCTCAAGAATCACGAACATTGCGTTCGCGGGGTCGCCCTGGCGTGAGTAGGTTTCACCAGCCTTCAAATGCATTTCATCCGATTGGCTGATAAACCAGGCGATCTGGTCTTCCGGCAAATCAGCGAATGCAGAGACGCGAAGTAATTCGGAGTTGTCGACCATTTATACCTTGCTTAAATATTGATGGATGAATTGCACCGCAACCGATCCTTCGCCCACGCCGGAAGCGACGCGCTTCACTGAGCCGTGGCGAACATCTCCGACCGCGAAAACTCCCGGGACATTGGTTTCTAAAAGGAAAGGATCACGATCGAGGAGCCAGCCCTTAGGCCGGTCGCCGGCACGGATGAGGTCAGGGCCAGTAAGAATAAAGCCGCGTTCGTCACGCTCCACCAGGTCCCCCATCCAATCGGTTTGCGGCAAGGCGCCTATGAAAATAAAAACAGAGGTCGCCGGAACTCGTTCGATTTTGTTAGTGTCGGAGCAAAGGACCGAGAGCTCTTCCAGATGAGTGTCGCCATGGACTTCAGCAACGCTGGCATGAGTCCATAACTGAATTTTCGGCGTTTGCTGAACCTGATCGATCAGGTATTTCGACATCGTACTGGAGAGGGATTCCCCTCGCACCAGTATGACCACGCGCTCCGCATACTTGGCGAAGTTCATCGCCGCCTGGCCCGCGGAATTCGCACCGCCGACCACGTAAACGATCTCACCTTTACACGCAAGCGCTTCGGTTGCGCCGCCGCCGTAGTAAACCCCCGCGCCTTGCAGCCGATCAATGCCGGGAGCATCGAGACGGCGCCACTGTACACCAGAAGCAATCATCAGGGCATGACAAGAAAGCTCGCTATCGTCGGCGAGTTTCAATATCCGGTAAGGTCCCTCAATCCGCATCGCCTTTACTTCCTGGGGAGAGAGGATCTCCACACCAAATCTTTTTGCCTGCACTACTGCGCGCCTGGCCAAATCGCCGCCGCTGAGGCCAGTTGGAAAACCGAGGTAGTTCTCGATGCGCGAACTCATTCCTGCCTGTCCGCCGGGCGCCTCGCGCTCAATGATGACCGTGTGCAAACCTTCAGAAGCCCCGTACACAGCCGCAGCCAGGCCGGCTGGACCACCACCAACAATTGCCAGATCGTAAAAGTTGGTCTGAGCTCGCGTGCGCAAGCCTACTTTTTGTGCCACTTGCGAAGGCAGGCTCTCGAGCAGCTTGGTTCCATCGGGAAACAGCACAACCGGCAGACTGGTTGCCTCAGGCCCCAGCACATCCAGAAGTCGCTTGGTTTCCGGATCGTTGGCGCTTAGCTCGACATCGATCCACTGATAAGGAACGTGATTGCGTGCCAGAAAATCTCGCAGCTCGTAGGAACGCGGCGACCAGCGCGTGCCTAAAACTCTAATGCCCTCAAACGCCGGACGGTACGAAGCCTGCCAGTCGTCGAGCAAATCGTCTAATTGCGGATAGAGGCGCTCAGTGGGAGGATCCCAGGGCTTCAAGAAAAAATAATTTATGCCGGCGTCGTTGATTGCGCTGATCGCGGCACTTGTATCCGCGTATGCCGTGAGCAGTGCCCGTTTTGCGTCGGGGTAGATGCGCATGGCTTCCTGGAGGAATTGAACACCGTCCATTCGCGGCATGCGCTGGTCAGCGAGAAGCAACGCTACGCTGTCGTTCCTGACCTTCAACTGCTTCAGAACATCCAGCGCTTGTACAGGAGAATCGCTGCCCATCACCCGGTATTCGGCGCCGTATTGCGAGCGCAAGTCGCGTTCGATCGCGCGCAATACATCGGAATCGTCATCAACGCTCAGTAAGATTGGCTTCGGCATGACTACTCTCGCACTTCGTTATAAAGCTCTTCCGAGAAGGATGAATAGACGAGCTTTTCTTTGAACAAAGGCCGCATCGTTGCCCGAATAACTATTTTGCCGCAATCGGGCGCGCATTTGGCGTCAGCACCGTCAACTCACCAAACGTTTCTTTCTTCACCGGGCCGCGCAGCTGGACCGCGTGATCGATCATCCACAGCTCGGGAATAATTTCCCCCACCAATTGTCCGTGGCAGAAAAGCCGTACCACCGAACTTTCAGAGACCACGATGCCTACTGCCTTAGTGATAGCGCTCATGTTCGCCGCTGCCATGTGCCGGCTGCCCAACCCCATCGGCACCTCGACCTGCGAGGCGAACGCATCGAGATAACGGCAGGCCGAAAGAACAATGCCGTCGTGGCTCACAACAAATCCGCCATCGAGCTGCGCGAGTTCCTTAATCGTGCCGCGCAAGTTGGGATTGGTTACGTGCCGCGAAGATTCCGGATGACCAGCCAATGGATCGAGAATTAATGGCCGCGAATTCGCCAGCACTGCCTGTTCGTCCCCCAGCGTGAAGAGGGTTCCGATGCGGCGGCCTTCGCGGCCCTCGCGCGCGATCTCCACCGCAAGCTCGATCAGCGCTTCGAGGACGTCGGGATCGTATTCGGTAACCTGGCAGAGAATACTTTCAAACATGAATGGCCATCGTCTGAGGCTTAGGAAACTCTGAGTTCATGGTCGGCCGCTTGTCCGCCCAGTTCAAGTTGATGGACCTCCGAAGCGTCCGGATCTTTTTTGCGCCGCAAAGAAGTCAACAAAGTCTTTACGATAACGTAAAGCACCGGAATAAAGAAAAGATTGAGAACGGTGGAAAACAACATGCCACCCACGATGGCGGTGCCCACCGAATGCCGCCCCAGCTTGCCGGCGCCGCTTGCGAAGTAGAGCGGCAACACGCCAAGAATGAAGGCGAATGATGTCATCAGGATGGGGCGCAAGCGCAGCTCCGCAGCTTCAATCGCCGCATTGATGATGGTGCGTCCCTGCTCAAGTAACTGCTCAGCGAATTCAACGATAAGAATCGAATTCTTTGCTGACAAACCGATCAGCATGACTAATCCAATTTGCACGTAGACATCGTCCACCAGTCCGCGCATATTAATGAACAGCAGCGCACCCAGCACCGCCATTGGGACCGCCAGCAGAATGATGAATGGCAGCGCAAAGCTTTCATACTGCGCAGACAGCGTGAGATAAACCACCAGAAGGCCGAGAGCGAAGATGATGATTGCTTTGCCGGCGGCCTCAACTTCTTCAAGCGCGAGGCCCGACCAGGTGTATGACATGCCTTGCAACATATTCTGCTTCGCCAGTTCCCCCATGGCTTTCAGTCCCTGAGCTGAACTGAAGCCGGGAGCTGCGGCGCCATCGATTTCCGCTGAACGGAACAGGTTGAAATGATTGATGACCTGCGGCCCGGACGCATCTTTAAGAGAGACGATATTTTGAAGCGGCACTAATCCATTTGTGTCTGAACGAACATAGTACTGACGCAAATCGCGCGCATTCATGCGGAACGGCTGGTCGGCCTGCACGTACACGCGGTAAGAACGATTATTGAAGTCGAAATCGTTTACATATTCCGATCCCATGTACACGCCCAGCGCCTGTGTCACCTGGCTGATCGGAACTCCCATAGCTTTGGCTTTTTCGCGATCGATCTCGACCAGTTGCTGGGGATCATTGGCGGTGAAGCTGGTGAACAATCCCGTCAGGTCCTGACGCTGATGGCTCCCGGCAACGATCTTGTGCGCGACCGAGTCAAGGTCTTGCAGGGTATTGCGTCCCAAATCCTGCAACTGGAATTGGAATCCGCCAAAGCTGCCAATGCCGTTCACTGCCGGCGGCTCGAATGCGGCCACGATTGCTCCGGGAATTCCGAACAATTTCGGACGGACGCGGGCGACAATATCGCTGGCGGCGTGCCCTGCGCCTTTACGCTCGTCGATCGGTTTAAGCGGAGCGAAGACCAAACCATAGTTGGGCGAGCTTCCGCCGGAGAGCGAAAATCCCGGAACTGCGAAGGTGCCGAATACATCCGGATCGGCGCGCAGGATCTGCTCCGCCTGTCTCGCGATGTTCGTCGTATAGGAAAGCGATGCGCCCGGCGGGGCCTGAATTACGGTGATGAAGTAATTCTGGTCCTCTTGCGGAACGAATCCCGTCGGCACGTGAACATACATGTATGCGGTCGCTGCCAGGCCGGCGAGGAACAGCACGATCATCACGTAGCGGTACTTCAGCACCCGGCAAATGGCTTTGCCGTAGCCGTTCGCCGTGCCGCGAATGCCGGCCTCTACGCCGCGGACAAACTTGGCGTATCCGTGCGAAAGCCAATCAATATGCGTCCAATCAAATAGGGTGAACTTCGATTCTTCGCCGCGCAGAAGCAAGGCCGCCAGAGCAGGTGAGAGCGTCAACGCGTTGAACAATGAAATCGCAATTGAGAATGCGATTGTCAGCGAGAATTGCCGATAGAGAATGCCGGTTGTGCCAGGGAAGAACGACACCGGCACGAAAACCGAAATCAATACCAGCGAAGTCGCCACCACCGCACTCGCCACTTCCGACATGGCGACCGAAGTGGCCGTGTGCGGATCGGTGTGGTCGGCGTCGATATGACGTTGCGCATTTTCAATTACTACAATCGCGTCATCGACCACCAGGCCGGTGGCCAAAGTAATTCCGAAAAGCGTCAGCGAATTGATGGAGAATCCGAATATTTTGATGAACGCGAATGTGCCAACCAGCGACACCGGAATGGTGACTGCGGGAATGATGGTTGCCCGCCAATCCAACAGGAACAGGAAGATAACAATGATAACGATGACGATCGCTTCCTCAAGCGTCGTCACAACTTCTTTGACCGAATCCCCGACCACAGTGGTGGTGTCGAACGCGATCACGTATTTTATTCCGGGAGGGAACGATTTCGATAGATCATCGAGCTCCGCCTTGGCCGCTTTGTCCACGTCTAGCGCGTTTGCATTCGAGAGTTGCTGCACGCCGACTCCGATAGCTTGATGCCCGCTGTAAAGAAGATTGGTGTCGTAACTTTCAGCGCCAATCTCCGCGCGACCCACATCTTTCAGCTGCACAATTCCATTAGCGGTGTTCTTGAGAATTATGTTTTCAAACTGTTTCGGGTCCGAGAGCCGGCCCACGACGCGCAACGCCACCTGAAAATTTTGCTTGGGATCCGCGGGTGGGCGCCCTAGCTGTCCAGCAGGTATTTCGACGTTTTGCTCTTGCAGGGCAGAGACCACATCAGCCGCGGTCAATTGCCGTGCCGCGAGCTTTGTGGGATCCAGCCAGATACGCATTGCATACTTACGTTCGCCGAAAATGACAACGTCGCCCACCCCGGGTATGCGCTTTAAAGCGTCTT
The DNA here is from genome assembly GCA_036268595.1 of Terriglobales bacterium. Taxonomy (GTDB): domain Bacteria; phylum Acidobacteriota; class Terriglobia; order Terriglobales; family Acidobacteriaceae; genus Gp1-AA145. The sequence continues at coordinate 56,725 of DATATW010000133.1, read as the reverse complement.
TCACGTACACATCCAGGTAATTCGAAATGTACTGATTGGACAGACTGTTATCGGGCGAATAGAAGCCGGCGGCGAAAACGAAGTTCGGATTCGCCTTGGTGATGGTGACGCCGGTGTTCTTAATCTCCTGCGGTAATCGCCCTTGCGCCGTGGCGACTCGATTCTGCACATCGACGGCCGCAATGTTGAGATCGTAACCCGTGCGGAAGACCACATTGATATTGCTGGTCCCGTCATTCGAACTGGTCGAAGTGATGTAGTGCATGCCTTCGACGCCGTTGATCTGCTGCTCCAGCGGAATGGTGACCGCCGACTCGACCGCATTGGCGTTTGCGCCAACGTAGTTGCTGGTCACCGTGACCTGGGGCGGAGCCAGATTCGGATATAGCGAGATGGGAAGCGTAGGAATCGAGACCGCGCCCGCAAGAATGATCAGCAGCGCGCAAACCGTCGCGAAGATCGGTCGTCGAATAAAAAAATCTACCATGAGGCACCTGGGTAAAGTTGTTAGAGCTGCCGCTTTAGGTCGATCAGATAGTGGCGGTTAGCTGATAGGTCGAACCGGCATACCATCTACCAGAAATTGTGTTCCCGAGACGATGACCTTGTCGCCAGCCTTCAGGCCATCAGTGACGGCGTAATCGTTGCCGATGGTGTCGCCGAGGGAAATCGCGCGTTGTTTCGCGACCGATCCGTTGCCGGACGAGTCAGCGAGATAGACGAAAGGCTGTCCGCCCACGCGTGAGACTGCTAATACGGGCACGGTCGGCGCGGGCGATGTGCTCCACACCACCCGCGCCTTCACCAGTTGCGAATTGCGAAATCTGTCGCGCGGTGCATGGATCGGCGCTTTTACCAGAATGCCCTGCAGAGAGTTATCGACCTGCTGCGAGATGAAGTCGATCTTCGTTTTCTCGATGAGCTCACCCGTGCTAGTGACGACCTGCACCGGAAGGCCCATGCGAATTTCCGACGCGCGTTCGGTCGGAATGTAAATGTAGGCTTCAAGATTGGTGTTTGTGTCGACCGTAGTCAGCAACGTCTGCGGAGAAACATAATCGCCGAGGTGCACCGGCACGTCGCCAATCACCCCGTCAAAAGGCGCGGTCAAATGATAATAGGCGAGCTGGCGCTGCTCTGTGATCAGGGTAGCCTTGGCGGAGTTCCAATCCGCTTTGGAATTGTCAAAAGCCTGCATCGCAAAATCGTAGTTTTGCTTGCTGGTTACGCCGCCCTCGTAGAGTCCCCGCTGCCGTTCCAGTTCGCGCTGGTTGTAATCAAGCAACGCTTTCTTTTGCTCTACGGTGCTGCTTTGCGCATCGACAGCCGCTTGCTGCTTTAACGGATCGATGGTCATCAGCACTTGCCCGGCGCGCACATGGTCACCGGACTTCACTAAGATTTTCGTCAGTGTGCCGTCCACCTGCGGCTGGATACTCGCCGATCGGCGCGACTTAACCGTTGCGACATATTCATCGGTGCGAGGTACGGGCGCGAGATTGATCGTCTCAACCTTGACCGGCAAGGGTTGCGGCGCGGGAGCTTTCGCTTCCGTCTTGCCGCATCCAGTACTAAACAATGCCGCAGCCAGGACTACTGGCGCGGTGGCTGTGAATTTGATGAACTTGCCCATTGCACGCTCCCGACAACCCAACGCTTATGAGCAAAAGATGCCCAACGCGCGGGGCGAGATTCAAAACCTGAACTGCGGTGACCGGGAAAATTGACCGGTTTTAGCCTTAAGGCTGGATCCGGGGTGCGCGTGCTCATGGGGTTGCCTCACAATGCTCCGTCCTGGCTCTTCATCGCTACTAGTTTCACCAGTGCTGATGCGTCGAAATAGCGAACCTTGATGGCGTAGTACTCGATTGAGACTAGGTGGACCTCACTCCTCCTCTTCCTTCACCTCGCCTCTCTCCGCCTTCGCCTTCTCGATGATCTTTTCCTGCAGCTGCCCAGGGACGACATCGTAATGATGCATTTCCATGTTGAAACTCCCGCGGCCCTGGGTCATGGCGGTGAGGTCAACGCCGTAGGTCAGCATCTCTGACATCGGCGCCTCGGCCTTGACGATGGTGTTACCGCCCTTTGTTGTCTATGCCTGAATGCGTCCGCGGCGTGCGTTCAGGTCGCCCATTATCGAACCAGCAAATTCGCTGGGCACCGTAATCTCGACGTGCATGATCGGGTCAAGGATGGTTGGCTTGGCCTGCTCCATGGCTTTGCGAAGGCGATGCGCCCCGCCATTTGAAACGACATGTCGTTCGAATCCAGGGGGCCCACCAAGAGCTCGCGTCGGCTTCAGTTCGCCGCAATCGTGTTCGTTACCTTGGCGGTCACGCCCTTGGTATCGATGGCCTGCACTACTAACTTGTCGCTAGAACCACCAGGAAGAGAAAGCGTAGTGCTCAATGTCTGACCCGCTACGTGATAAATCTCTTTTCCGTTCAACCAAATTTGCATTTGCGAAATGGGATTGATCCCCGAAGCCGCGGCTGTCAAATGTACTATATTGCCGCTCCGGGTAGCATGCGAAACCTGCAGCGTAAGCGCAGGCGCGGCGAGAAATCCGTATGACTTGCTGAGGCTGGAATATGTGCCCACCGCTACCCGCGCGTAATTGATAGCTGCAGCGCAAGAAACAACTGTTTGCTGTGCGGGATATTTTCCGCCGGAAGTTGCCAGGAAAGAAACGAAGCCGGACTGAATGTCGTGGCAACCCGCGATGTCGCCATGACCATTGATCCCATTAGCCTGACTATCGACTGATCCAGGCGCTTCAAGATAATGGATCTGATTGTTTGTGACCCAGAAGCCGCGCCAAATTCCTCCCGTGAAAACTTGCCCAACGATTGCTCCCGGATTGTTGATCCCATTGAGCTGTGTCTGATGAGACTCGCCCGACAACTGGGGTGCGTCGAGCGTTCGATAGGCACCGTTCTGATAGACAAACCCCTGTTCATTGTCAAAGGTGCCCACTATGGTTCCCGCATTATTTATTCCGTAAGCCATGGTGCCGATTTTTGCTGAAGGATCATTGATCTTGGTGAACAGTCCGTTGTGTCGCAGAAAACCATGAAAGTTCAAAGTGCCCGACGTCTGGTACATACCTACGATGTCCGATTTGTCGTTTATACCCAAGACCTCGGTGATGGTCGCGCCCGGAAAATTAACGACGGTGTATTTGCCCGCGCGGTAGATGAATCCGTGCACAAAATACTGTGAGTCATAGTAAGAGCCCACAATCACGTTCGAGTTGTTAATCCCACTCACGTCGGTTAATGGAGCGCCGGGAAATTTCAGAGAAGCGTAGTTATAAGTGACGGCTAGGGTGGTCTGACAAATGGCTGCGGGGGCGAGGGCGATGAATAGCAGAGATACAGAGAGAATACGCATAGCGGCGAGACTCCTGGTGGAAACTGTGTGTGCTTAAAAGATGCTGCAGCCACTCAGGATGATGTCCTCGGAATGGATCGGCGAAACCGTACAGGATCTAAGGTGACGGAAGCTCAGACGCCCGCCTCTATGGGTTCATCATCCAGATTTCAGCTTCAATGAACCCAAATTATTTGCTACCGCCTTGTTTCGCAAATATTTCTCTGACCGTCTCGATCGTGTCGGCCTCGTCTGGCAATTTGTCTAGTCGCAGCCGCACGATTCTTGGAAACCGCAATGCGTAGCCGCTGGCGTGGCGCTCGGACTTCATGACGTTATTGAAGGCCACCTCAAGAACAATCTTGGGCTCAACTAACCGTCGAAATCCCTGGTCCTCAGCGGTGTGATCGAGAAACCATTTTGTCATCTCCAGGATTTCTTTGTCCGTCAATCCGGAATAAGCCTTGCCGATATTCAGCAACCGGTCGCCATCTCGCACTGCGAAGGTGTAATCGCTCAGCACTCCGATTCGCTTGCCATGGCCGTACTCCGCCGCTGTGATGACGACGTCCAAAGTTGCCAATTCGCGCTTCAGTTTCAACCAAGACTTGCCCCTTCGGCCCGGCGTGTAAGGCGATTCTGGGTCCTTGATCATGAGCCCTTCGTTGCCTCTGGCTTGCGCACTCCCGAACAGCCCATCCAAAGCTTCCGGCGATGATGCTTGAAAAACCGGAGCGCGTATCACTGAGGCTATGGGAGCAAAGTTTTCAGTGATTGTTTGCCGGTCCGGCTCTTCACCTGAGCCGAAACTCAACCTCTGTTGTTGCTCGGATGATTGAGCGCTCGGGGCTTTTGCGCTCTCACCATGAAACTGCCGTTCGGCGCGCAACAAAGCATCAAGCAATTGCGCTCTCTCGCGGAGCGGACGATCAATCAGCAAGTCGTCGCCGGCATAAAGCACGTCGAACGCGATAAAGGCGACAGGCACATCACGCCTGAGCTGTTCGCTTACCTTTTTACGTCCCAACCGCTGCTGGAGAGCGCTGAAGGGCAGAGCGCGTCCGCCGGGAGCGTCGCCTTCGGAATAGCTCCAGGCAACAATTTCGCCGTCGAAGATGGCATCCTGCGGCAGGCCGGCCAGGGCATCGGGAAGTTCCGGGAATGACTCTGTGATCTCGTCCCGGGTGCGTGAGAAAAACCGGACGCTTGCGCCGGAACAATGAGCCTGCGCGCGGATGCCGTCATATTTGTCTTCGACCCAGGCATTTTGAAAATAACTGAGTCCATCTTCAGCCGATTCCACCGGGCTGGCCAACATGAATCCAATGGGGTGAAAAAGGCGCATCCTCGCTTCTGGCAGGCGGTCTTCTGCTGCCAGCCGCAGTGTTTCCCCAATATCGCCCAGTAACATATTCGCCCGCTGTACATTTTTTAAGTTGGCAGCTTCGCCGAATGCTTTGGCGATCGCTTCTTCCACCAGGCTCTCCTTAAGGCCGATGCGTAAATCACCGGTCATGATTTTCACGATGTACTTGGCTTCAAGTGGCGATACGCTGGTTAGCAATTTACGAATGATGATTGCCTTCGCGGCCGGCCCGCGAGCCGCCGCAATCTCGCGGAACATCGTCTGGACTCTGCTAGGTTCGAAGGCGGAGCTTGCTTCATCTCGCGTTAAGACCGCACCCGCAACTGCGCCCAAATCTCCATATTTTCGGTAGGCTGCGGCCAACTCTACCTCGCTTCGGCCCGAGAGTTCCCGCACGGTTCGCCAGAGCAGAGTGCCGCCAACTTGCAGCGTGGTTTCCTCCCATGACGGAAATGGCCGCCCGGAAAAAAACACCGCCGCCACGACAGCCTCCTCGACCGGCACCGCCCTCAGGTATTCGGCCAGTAATGCCGTCTTCTCCAGCTTCTTGGTGGTAGCGGCGATCTTCTCAGCGGTCTGGGCAAATGATTGCATCGCTTAGTTTGATCGCAAATGCAGGATTCAGGTTTAATCCGGTGCCAAACTTTAGAGCCAGTTGCCGGCTTCAGCACAACTGGCGCACTTCCGTCAGTGCCGAACGATTGCCGGATCGAAAATGATACTCATGCAGGTCAGACCGGCTTCAGCCTTGAGGAACTCGGAAATATCGACGGTGCGAACTCGGATCTGCCTCTCGCGTAACAGCGCTAACGTCTTGTGAAATCCCTCGTGCATGCAGACGGTTTGGTGGACTAGAAGAATGTTGGCCGCCATCCATTCATCGGGTGGAACCTCGACTAGTTCGTAGTCGGCAAAGGGCTTAATGTCGATGCGCGACGAGTCGGCAAGAATCGTGTGCTCGTTGACCGCGGTACACACGCTTTTCAGATGCAGTGCTCCGGGAACTTCAACTCCATGGACTTTGTATCCATGCGGCGCAGTATGCTTACGCACAAACTCGATGCCTTCGCGATTGGTGCGGCTGGTGATCCCGATGAATAGATCGCGCCCGATGCGCAATACGTCGCCAGCTTCGAGAGTGGCCGGAGGTTCGACCTGAATAATCTTTCTATACTTCGCAATTGTCGGCAGAACTCCGGCGACCTCAGCGCGACGCGCATCGCTGCCCGGGCGGGTGGCGACGGCGAGTTCATCCAGCACTAACGCGGTGTCTTCGATGAAGCAGCAGTCAGGGCAACGGTCGTCGGCTGGGAGTTCGATAACATTCAGTTGCAGGCTTTTCAACAGCTGCTGATAATTTTTGTGCTGGCGGACGGCGCGCTCAATATCGATCGTCTGGCGCTGGATGAAAGTGAGTTCGCATTCGTTGATGCGGGACGAGACGGCTCGGGTAAGAGCGGTGAGCATGACTGAATAGTGTAATGGGTTCGTGCAGGCCGAAACGACCCACGCCCGCTCGATGATCGGCACAAATGTGGGGGTTTTTAACTTAATAGCTGAGGTGGGGGAGAAATTTGTAGCTCTTTCCTCCACTTTTACTTTCTTGATTCGCGCTTGATTAGATTCATCAGGCTGACGTGATCCCAAGAGGAAATGGGTGCCCCCTGTCTCGCACAAACTGCGAGACAAGAACGGGGCACCCGGTTCTCTTATATAACAGCAGCCTTACTGCTGCGTTCCACCAGCCGACGCGGTTGTGTTGCCAATCGCATCGCCAGACAGCACCAGCTCGACCCGACGGTTCTGTTGCCGGCCTTCAGCGGTTTCGTTGGTTGCAATGGGCTGAGTTTTTCCAAAGCCGCGGGCTTCGACTGAGTTAGCCGCAATCCCTTGCTGCACCAGGTAGTCGCGGACAGCTTCCGCACGATGCTCAGAGAGGCTCTGGTTATAGTCGTCGGTGCCGACGCTGTCAGTGTGGCCTTCCACTTGAAGATGTAGCGTGGGATACGCCAGCACAATTCCGGAAACTTTTGCCAGCCGCTCGCGCGCTCCGGGCAGCAGCTCGAAGCTGCCGCTCTTGAACAGCACGTCCGACATGTTTGCGATCAGACCGCGGGCGGAATCACGCGTGGACAGGATCGAGTTGAGCTGGGCCAGCAGTCGTGCGCGCAACTCCTGTTTTTCTTTTTCTGCCTGCTGCCGCTGAGCTTCAGCTTGTTGTTGTAGCTGTTCGGCTTTTTGCCGCATTTGCTCGGACTCGGCAGCTGCTTTCTGCGCCGCAGCCGTCTGCTCCGCCAGCGCCTGTTGCTGCGCGACAGCTTCGGCCTTGGCCTGCTCGGCTTCGGCTTTCTGCTGGGCGGCTTCAGCGGCCGCGGCTTCCGCTTCCGCCTTCATGCGCTGAGCTTCCGCAGTTGCGGCTTCGGCCTGCTTCTGGGCTTGCTCGGCTTGTTCGCGGCGCTGTGCTTCAGCTTGCGCGTCGGCACGGGCCTTGGCTTCGCGATCTTCCGCGGCTTTCTTTTCTGCGGCGATTCTCGCATTGGACTCGTCTTCCGCCTTCTGTTTCACGGCCATGATCCGCGCTTCCTCAGCGGTCTGAGAGGTTTCACGGGCCGCCGAATCAACAGCGGTCTTGCCCTGTTTACTGCGATAGGTTTCTTCCGCCTGGGCCAGCTGCTTGTCTGCCTTGGCCAGGATCGAAGTCGCGTACTTATCGCCCGCCGCTATGTGCGCAATGCGAATGGCGTTTCTCGCCTCGAACAGTTCCATAGGTGTGCTGCGGTCAATTCCGAAAATCGCATTTGAAATGTGTTCGTTGGTCGAGGAATAAGTGCCTTTGCCGACCAGCTCGAACTTGGCGCCGATCACCTCACCGTCGGGAACTGCGCCTTCCATGATCACCATGTTGCCGGGCTGCGTAACCGCGAAATACGGCTCGGCCGTGACGATCAGGCCGAAGGTCTGCATGTCAGTCGAGGTCTTGAGCTCAGCCGTTCCTTTTTTGATTACCAGCTCGCCAAGGTTATCGGCGCGGCCTTCGGGCGACACCGCCCACAACACATAGGTCAAATATTCCAGGCCAAATTTCGTGGCTTCATCGACGCCCTGGATCTTGGCATCGACCGTAATCGTGGTCTTTTTGGCTTCGATCTTGGCTTCGCCTACGGCGCCGGTCATCAGCTCCGTAGTCTGAAAGGGCAGCTTGGTGTTGGCACCCGGCCGGTAATGCATGGCCTTGGTGGTATACGAAACGGCATTGGCGACCGGAGCTGTCGCGGCAGAAGCGGGAGTACCTGGTTGACTTTGGGCCGCGAGCATCGACACGCCGGCGACCAGCACTGCAAACACGTAGAGTTTTCTCACAAGGATCCTCATCTGAGGGAGGTTAAGGATTTTCTTATCTCAATGATGCCGTCAAACCATTGAGAAGAACAGGACGGAAAGGACCGCAACTTTAGTAACCACGAAGGTCACTTGGCGGTGGCAGCCTTGGTCTGTATCCGCTCAAACACCGCTTCTGCCCGTTGCAGGGCTTGGTTGACATTGGCGCAGATGTTTTCCCGGCCAACTACTTCTTCGAATTCGGCCTTGTGCATCAGTTGTGCCGGTTGCTCGCGTGCGCCGCACAGGATCAGCGTTCGACCGGAAGCGTGCAGTTGCCGTGCGATTTCTTCCAGGGCATACACTCCGGTGGCATCAATGGCGGTCATGTTACGGAGACGGATGATTACCACCGGCGGAAGCTCCTGCATTTTTTCGGTGATGGTTGAAACCTTGTCAGTTGCGCCAAAGAGGAACGGTCCGTGAATACGGAAAATAGTGGCGTAATAAGGAATGTCTTTGTCCTGCAGAATATGCATGCGGCCGTCTTCGATGTATTCGTCGGTCACCTGGGAGACGGTAGTTGTATTCGAAACCCGAGTGATAAACAGCAGCGCGGCCAGAATCATTCCGGCTTCGACAGCCACGGTGAGATCGGCAAAAACCGTAAGCCCGAAGGTGACCAGCCACACGCTGATGTCGGTCTTGGTAAGCTTGAGCAGTTGCGGGATCTCGCGCCACTCACCCATGTTGTATGCCACGATCATCAGAATTCCCGCTAAGGCGGCCATGGGAATGTAGCTGGCCAATGGCGCGGCGAAGAGCAGAATGCAAAGTAGGGTCAGCGCGTGAATGATTCCCGCGATCGGGGATTGCGCTCCCGCGCGAATATTGGTCGCGGTGCGGGCGATGGCGCCGGTGGCCGGCAGGCCTCCGAACATGGGCGATACGATGTTGGCCACACCCTGGCCGATCAGCTCGACATTGGGATTGTGCCGGTCGTTGCTCATTCGGTCCGACACAACTGCGGACATCAATGACTCGATCGCGCCCAGCATCGCGACGGTGAATGCCGGCCCGAGCAAGCCTTGAACCAACGACGTATGCCAGCGCGGAATTACCAGGTGCGGCAAGCCGCTGGGAATTCCGCCGAAGCGGGTGCCGATGGTTTCGACGGACAGCTTCAGAAAATATGCGGCCAGCGTAGCGCCCAGCATGGCAATAATCGGGCCCGGAATGCGTTTTGAAAATATTCGGCAGGCCAGCATTACCGCGACCGTGCCCACGGCGAGCAATGTCGCGCGCCAGGACCAGGTTGGAAATGCTGAGGCGAGCACTTTCATCCGCAACCAGAAATCGCCGGGAACTTTCGCAACGTGCAGTCCGAAGAAATCCTTAATTTGGGTGCTGGCGATGAGCACGGCAATGCCATTGGTGAAGCCAAGCACTACCGGCCGCGGAATGAATTTCACCGCCGACCCCATGCCGGTCGCGCCCAACACGACGAGCAGCACGCCCGCCATCATGGTGCACATGAACAGGCCGTCGAGCCCGTGTACCGCGACGATCCCCGCTACCACGACGACGAACGCCCCGGTTGGACCGCCGATTTGCGTCTTGGATCCGCCTAGTAGGGAAATCAGAAAGCCGGTGACCATCGCGCAGTAGATTCCGGCTTGCGGTGTAAGACCCGACGCAATCGCAAAGGCCATGGCCAGCGGCAGCGCAACTAGCCCAACAGTGATTCCGGCTATTACGTCATGGCTGAATTTGTTGAGGTTATAGGTGCGGAGACCAAGGACCGACTTCGGCAACCAGCGATCGTCAATAGGAAGAGCAAAATCCAGAGACATACGCCCCGGCTGATTATGACACCCGGGCGTGGTTTAGTTATTGGCACCGAAGGCGCTGCCCGGATGCGGCCCCACTGCGCGCAATACCCGGCATAGATTTTTTCAATTGGACAGCCCGCAACGTTTTTGCAAAAGTAGCTACATCAGTCGCTGCCGGGTTGCAGCGCTGTTTAAGGCAAAACAATCTCGCCGCGCCTTTCCTGACCTCGTTGTCCGAAATAAAAAATTCGCACAGGGAGAAATCTGCATGGAGAACGAATATTTGGACAACAACAAACGCAGCAAGCCGGGACGCGTAACTCTTAAAACCCTCGCCGACCATCTGGGCCTGACTCCGGGCACCATTTCCGCAGTTTTGAACGACAGCGCGGGCGCGATTCGGATTCCGCAAGCTACAAAAGCTCGCATTGTAGCCGCCGCCCGGGAATTGAACTATCAACCGAATCCACTGGCGCGGGCATTGCGTTCCGGTCAAGCGGCAGCAAGAAGCGAGTTCGATTCCGGCAGCACCCGCGGCGCGCTGGTCATCATGGACGCGGGCAATTTTCTGCTGGCCATGAACGCGATTCAGCAAGCCGGATTACGAGTCCCAGACGATGTTTCGATTGTGGAGTTTGACGGCGCGCAAGCGGCGATGGGATACCGCGCATAAAAAAATGCAGAAGTCAGAAGCTAGAATGCAGAAGTGAAAATTAGAATTACGGAAGTGAAAGTCAAAATAGAGTTAGAATGCAGAATTTCAACTCGTGTTAATTCTGCATTCTAACTTCTGCATTCTGTTATTTGGTTTCTTGCTCTTTCGCCAGACGGACCTTAGCGGTTTCCAGCTTCTTCTGCACCCGCGCCTGCTCTTCCTGATCGATTTCCGGGGCAACAGTTTTGTTCCACTCTTCAAGAGCGCGCTGCCAGTGAGTGGCGGCCAGCTTCAACCGTCCAGTTTTCTGGTAGAGATCGCCAAGATGCTCCTGCACCGTCGGATCGGCGCCCATGTGTTGCGACGCTTTGGTGAGATTGTTTTCCGCCAGGTCATACTTGCCGAGTTTGAAATAGGCCCAGCCTAGTGAATCAAGATAGGCGCCGTTTCCCGGCTCCTGATCGACCGCTTTTTTGATCATGGCCAGCGCATCTTCAAGCTTCATGTTGTGGTCGGCCAGCATGTATCCCAGGTAATTCAGCACGGCCGCGTTATCGGGACTTTCGGTGAGAATTTTTCGGAAGGTAGCTTCCGCCTCATCGTATTTCTTCTGCCGCTCCAGATCGGCCGCGCGCAGGAACGCGATGTTCTCTTTATCTTCAGTCTTGGTGGCGAGCTGTGCAGCTTTGTCGAGCGCGGCATCGGCATCGGGCCAGCGCTTCAGCCGGCTATACATATTGGCCAGAGCAATATAGACTTCGCGATCGTCCGGCGTGCCTTTCAGCAACGCTTTCACCTGGTTCAGCCCTTCTTCGGGATTGCCCATGTCTGCAACCTGACCGGCGTAAACCATCTTCAATCGCCGGCTGTTGGGCAGCTTTTCAGTAGCTTCCTTGGCAACTTCGGTGGCCTTGGGCCAGTCTTTATTTTCGCGGTAGGTATCGATCATCGCGCCGTATCCACGCTCGGCGTTGTCATTCCCCAGAGTCAACATCTTCTGGAAGGTTTCGATCGCAGCCTGCTCGTTATTGTCGTCCGAGTATGCCGAACCCAACCGCTCCAGGAAAATGCCGCGATTGTCCTGCTCTTCCTGCGAATATTTTCCGTCGGCCTTCTCGGTTTTCTTCAGCAGGTCCTGCAGCGTCTGAATAGCGTCGTCATAGCGGCCCTGAACCTGGTAAATGGTCGCCAGATCGTAAGATACCTGCTCGGAATCCTGCACCATCGACTGCGCTTTTTTCAGGTTCTCCAGCGCGAGATCAAGATTTCCCTGCCGCCGGTAGATCTCGCCCATGCTGATGTAGGTGCGCGCGTCTTCCGGATTCGCGTCTGCAATGATTTTGTACTGCTGCAATGCCTGGTCGATCTGGCCATCTTTTTCCAGACTTCCGGCGAGGCCGCGGATCGCGTCAAGATTGTCGCGGTCGAGTTCAATCGCGTGGCGATAAGCTTCGATCGCCTTCTTATAATTTTTCTGCTGATCGTAGGTGTCGCCGAGCGCGGAATAAAGCTTCGCCGAGCGGCTGGCTTCAGGGACTGAACTCAGCGCGTCAGCCGCCTTGGCGGTGTCGCCCTCTTCGTTGTAGAGCATGGCCAGTGAGGTCACGGCCTCTTCGGAATCGGGCGCCAGCTTCACTGCAGTCTTCTCTTCGTCTTCAGCTTTCTTCAGCTGATTGTCGGCGTGATAAAGCCGCCCAAGCATGATGTGATCATCCACGCTCGAGGGATCCAGCTTGACGATCTCTTCATATTGCTGGATGGCCAGCTTGAGCACACTGTCGGAGCCGTTGCCGCCTTGCATGTCGCCGAGCGAACGCAGATAAATGTGGCCGAGCAGGCGGTGGGCTTCGAGATTATTGGGATCGCGCTGCAGGATGTCCTGTGCCTCAGTCACCGCATCGCGGATTCGCCCGGTGCGGGCATAGAGTTCCGCCAGGCCCGAAGTCAAATATTGCGATGTCGGGTCGGCGTCGATCGCCAGACGGTATTCCTGAATGGCCTTTGTCATCAGATCGCTGCGCCCGTAAACCGCCATCTCCTCTTCATACATGTGGGCCATAGTGAAGTGGTAATAGGCAGCGCCCTTGTCGGTCTTATGCGGCGTAGAATCGCTGGCTTTGTCGGTGGCAGCGCTTTGCGGCTGAGAATTTTCCGGCTTCGAATTCACTGGATTCTGATTCGCCGGTTTAGGGGAAGCTTGCTGGCCGAACGCAAGGCAAGCGCTCAGCAAAATCGGTGCATAAAGACTTTTCATGAAGTACCTGTGAACTCCCAAGGCCATAGCGATTGGATGCTGAACCGCTGCCGGCGGGTGCTTCTGGTATTTTACCCCAGCGTGAGTGGGGAGGGATGGCGAGAGCGAACTGCGGTAATACTATCGCCATCCAGAAGTGCAGGTCACTGGTCGGCACGACTGAATACAGTTGAATGAACATTTCGTCCGCCGTTTTAGGTGGTTCAGAGGCCTAAGACTCGGCGCAGACCACGGAAGAAGGTAGTCAAGTCCCGTGCTACCGCCGCCGGCTGTTCAGCTGGGGCGAAGTGGCCTCCACGCGGAAAGACGGTCCACCGCTGAATGTTGTACACGCGCTCGAGGTACGAGCGCGGAGGCTCACCCTCAGAAACGGTTTGATGAGCGAAGACACCAAATGCGGTGGGTGTACCGACGAAGGCGCGTTCTACCGGGTACCAGCGATTGTCCCAATAGTCACGCATTGACGATGTGATCGACTGCGTGACCCAGTATAGGGTGAGCGTCGCACAAAGGAAGTCATCGGACGGCGTGTTATTGCTCCAGGACCCGCCACTTCTCGCCAACATATGCGGCCAGTCCAGCAGGAGAATCGTTCAGGCCGTAGCCCACGGTCTGCGGTTTGGTGGACTGGATCGCGCTGTAACCTCGCTCGGTAGAGTCCCAGTTTCGATTCGCCGCAAGATATGAACGCTCGACGTCGGACAGCTTCGCGTCGTCAACGACAGGCGTAAGGTCAGACTCTAGTGTGGTTAGATAAATTCCGATTAGAGACTCAGGATGGTCAAGTGCGAGGATCGTCGTTACCCCCGCCCCAAAATCATAGCCACCCGCTGCGTAATGCGAATATCCAAGATGAGACATCAGCCGATGCCAGAGCTCCGAGACATATCGATAATTGACGCCGACCTGCGCTGGGCGCGGCGAGAATCCATACCCCGGCAGCGAGGGTACGACCACGTCGAAATCATCGAGCATCGGCAGCATGTCGAGATAATCAAGGAAGCTGCCGGGCCATCCGTGCGTGAGGATGAGAGGTACACCCCGGCCCGATGATGCACGTTTATACACAAAGTGAACGCCTTCCCAGGTGAAGTGGTCGAGAACATTAAGTCTCTGCTCCCAGGCGTCCCAGTTGAACTTATCGCTCCAATAGGAGACGAGATGCTGCAACCATTCCAGCTCGGTGCCCTGTTTCCAGCCTATGCCGGGTACTTGGTCAGGCCATCTGGTGTGGCGTAGCCGCGTCCGCAGATCGTCGAGCACCTCATCTGCGACATGAATCCGAAATGGTTTCACCAAAGTAACCCCATTCTCGTGGCGAGCCCAGCCTAATGCACTTCCGTTTCTCACCAGCACCTTTTTATACATCTGCGGCAAAATTACCGCCGAAGGGGTAACTGTGACCCTCCAAAGGGACTAAAATAGGGCTGGGAATCAATGACTTAGGTATTCTGCAGTTTGGCATGGCAGTTGATATACGTCAGAGTAGGTGTCAGCATCTTAGGATTTGACGCCAAGTTTTCGGTCCAGCGTGGCGTCAGCGCTGGCCGGCACCTGACAAGCTCCAGCGCCACAGTTTTAAAGACGCAACAATATCGCGATCACGCCCGCGAATGGCGTGCAGCGAGGAGTCGAGCTGAGCGCAGCCACTTCGGTCAGGCCGGCAGCTCCCCCAGAGTACGTTGAAAAACGGAGGAAGTTGAAAATGAGAAATCGCGCAGTGGTAGCGTTATTCGTCGCATGCTTATTCTCTCTCCCGGCGCTTGCCCAGCAGCCGGCCAGCTCGACCCCCAGCGACCAGTCGGCGCCGGCGGCGACTCAGTCCACTAATTCCGGCGACAGCGCTACTGGCAAAGCGCCTTTGCAGTATGAGAGCCGCCAGGGCTTCTGGGGCAAAGTGAATCCATTTGCCCGCAAGAAGTACGTACAGCGCCAGACCCAGCCGATCCGTGACCGCGTGAACGAGCTCGATGAACTCACCGCGGCCAACTCGAAGATGATTAAAGACGTCGATTCGCGCGCCCAGCAAGGCATTCAGATGGCCTCAAGCAAGGCCAACGAAGCCGACCAGCACGCGGTTGACGCTGGCAACAAAGCCAACCAGGCGCAGACCACCGCGACCCAGGCCAGCACCCGCATCACCACAGTCGAAAATGTTGTCAGCAACATCGACCAGTACAAGTCCACCAACCAGACTGAGATTCGCTTCCGTCCCGGTCAGACTGTCCTGAGCGAGGCCGCGAAACAAGCTATCGATCAGATGGCCGAGCCGGTGAAGAGCCAGCGCGGATACATCATCGAAGTCCAGGGCTTCTCGTCAGGCAAGGGACAGACCGCGATCGCGACTTCGCGCAAGATGGCCGATGCCGTGGTGCGCTACTTAGTTGAGAACCACGAAATTCCGGTTTACCGGATTTACGTGCTCGGTATGGGCAACGCTCCTATGCAGCAGACTAGCGCCGAAAACGGCGAAAAGCCGAAGCGCATGAGCGGCGGCCGGGTCGAAATCAGCCTGCTTAAGAACGACCTGGAACAGCTGGCCGGCGGTGCAACTCCCGCTGCCCAGCAGTAAGCAGTTTGTAGGTCTCAATAAAAAGCCTCCCGCAAGGGAGGCTTTTTCTGTTGTGGTTTTGGCCGGCCACCCGTTCGAATCCTCAAAAACCTGTTGTACTTTTTGTAACCTCGTCTATTATTGGCCAGAGTCTCTGGATATGAATTTCAGTACTCGCTGGCCGTATCTCCTACCGCTCG
The DNA here is from genome assembly GCA_036268595.1 of Terriglobales bacterium. Lineage (GTDB taxonomy): Bacteria > Acidobacteriota > Terriglobia > Terriglobales > Acidobacteriaceae > Gp1-AA145. The sequence goes on along the minus strand of DATATW010000133.1, from coordinate 41,174 downwards.
CATTAGCTCTCGCCCTTTTCGCTCCTGTTTCAACCGTGGCCTCGGAATCGCAGTGGCTGGAAGTTGACTCGCCACATTTCTCCGTGGTCACTGACGCCGGCGAAAAACGCGGCCGCGAGGTTGCCCAACGGTTCGAGCAGATGCGCTCCGTCTTCTCCACCTTGTTAACCAAGGCCCACGTCAACCTTCCGATCCCGTTACAGATTGTCGCCTTTCGAAACAGCAAAGAACTGCGCCAGGTGGTTCCGCTATGGCACGGCAAGCCGATTCAAGTGGCCGGATTGTTTCAGGGTGGACAGGACCGTTGTTTCATCATGCTCGACATGTCGGTCGAAAATCCCTGGACGGTGGTCTTTCACGAATACGCCCATCAGCTCATGAATGGCAATTTAACCGCGCAGGTTGATCCCTGGTTTCAGGAAGGCTTCGCCGAATATTTTTCGACCATAGAAGTGGATGGCAAGCAGGCGCGGGTCGGCAAAATTCCGGATTACGATTACCAGATTTTGCAGCAAATGGGAATGATGAGGGTGGCCGACCTTTTTCGGGTGCAGCAGAATTCCGCCACCTATAACGAAAGCGGCGACCATCGCACCACTTTCTATGCCGAATCGAGCATGGTCGTCCATTACTTGTATGACAACGGCTTGCTTCCCAAGCTTGCTACCTACTTCACACTGAAGATCGACAAGGGTGTCCCCGTCGATCAGGCGATTCAACAGAGTTTCGGAATGAGCGCCGCCCAGTTTGATAAAGAGCTGCGTTCTTACCTAACCAGCGGCCGTTTCAAGTACTATGCCATTCCGTCGCCTGCTGAGATCGTCAAGGCGAACTACACGGCCAAGCCACTCACTCAGTACGATTCCGGCGCAGTTATCGCAGACATCCACTTGCACTCGATGGACTATCACGAAAAAGCCGCCGCCGAATTTCAGGAGATACTTAAAGGTGACCCAAACAATGCCGCTGCCGCTCGGGGCTTGGGATACGCATATCTTCAAGCGAGGAATTTTGACGGCGCGGCTGAATATTTCAAGCGTGCGGCTCAGGAAGATTCGAAAGATCCCCGCGTTCACTATTATTCCGCCATGCTCATGAGCCGCGAAGGATCATTTACCGACGGCTCAAATCTGCCGGATGTGGTCAAAGAACTTCAGACTGCGATCTCGCTGGACCCGACCTTCGCCGACGCTTACATGCTACTGGCTTTTGCGCAGGCGCGGTCGGGCGATCCTAAAAGCGGCCTGACCACAATGCAAAAGGCGGTTGCGCTCAATCCACAAAACGAGCAGTACCGCTTTAATCTGGCGCAGATGTATTTGAACAATCAGCAGGCCGACGAGGCGGTGGCGATCCTGGAAGTGTTAAGCCGCAGCTCAGATCAGATGGTTGCTATGAAAGCGGCGCAATCGCTGGAGCAGGCGCGCGAGTTCAAAGAGTCAATGGAAGCGCATAGCCACCTTGAAAATTCGAGCACTGAATCGCTATCCGAGGTTTCCCCCCAACTACGAAAAGCTTCCGCGCCCGACGACGCCAGCGCCGTGTCACCCCAGCAGAAAGACGCCGCCATAGAGTTACCCCAGCAGAATAATGTGCGCTTCATCAAAGGCACCGTGACCAGCGTGGATTGTTCGGCGCAGCCGGCGGCGCTGGTATCGGTTTTGTCCGCGGGCAAGACATTCAACATCAGCGTGCCAGACAGCAAACACGTGCTGCTCATTGGGGCCGATGCGTTTTCCTGTGCCTGGAAAAAACAGAAAGTCGCGATCAACTACCGGGTCACCGGAGACACCGCCGGTGAAGCCATCTCTATTGAAGTTCAATAACCTGGGCGTCCTTTATTGAGTCCAGCGATTCTCTCTTTTGCCCCAGGGCTTGAACAGCGCCTGCATTCTCATCTCTGCGATGAGAGAATTAGAGCGTGCGTCCCGTATTCACCTGGAATCTCGGCAGCCGCTCGCTTGAACTTGGCAAGCGGACGTTGGTCATGGGGATTGTGAACGTCACCCCGGACTCGTTTTCCGATGGCGGAGAACATTTTTCGCCTGACGCAGCCGTGGCTCACGCGCTGAGATTGCTTGATGAGGGCGCAGACATTATTGATGTTGGCGGTGAATCCACGCGGCCGGGGGCCAGAGTGGGAGCTGAAAATCCTGCGGTTACGGCGGAAGAGGAATTGCGGCGCGTGCTGCCGGTGATCACGGGGATCATGAAGGCACGCCCATCCGCGGTAATTTCGGCTGACACCTACAAAGGCGCAGTCGCAAGGGGCACCATCGAAGCTGGAGCACAAATCGTTAATGACGTTTCAGGTCTGCAATGGGACCCGGCGATGAAGACCACGCTCGCCAGACTGAGTTGCGGGGTCGTTCTGATGCACACACGCGGCCGTCCCGATGAATGGCGTTCGTTGCCGACTCTCCCGGACATTGTCATGCTGACCAAGAAGGAACTTCGTCAGCGCTCGGACGCGGCAGTAGCGGGCGGAATAAAACGCGACCGAATTGTGATTGATCCTGGTTTCGGGTTTGGGAAACGATACGAGGAAAACTATCCGTTGTTACGGCGATTCAGCGACTTTCAAGAGCTGCGTTTTCCCTTGCTCGCCGGTGTTTCGCGGAAATCTTTTGTTGGACGTGCCCTGTCGCAAAATGGACATGACGCTGCTGCCGCCGAACGCGGGTTTGGGACGTTAGGCGGCGAGGTTGCGCTCGTGCTAAAAGGCGCTCACATTATTCGGACCCACGAAGTACGCGCCTGCGTCGAAGCTCTGAAATTGGCCGATTTAGCGGCGACTTAACGGCTTATCGAATAGTCCGGATTCCATATGCAATCGTGAAACGCAGGCCGGCCGTGCTCGATGCGACTCAAAACGCACGAGCTGAATCCAGCAGAATCGTGACTGGCCCGTCGTTTACCAATTCGATTTGCATCATGGCCTGGAAGCGGCCAGTCTCGCAGGTAATTCCAGCACCGCGAATCTTAGCCACAAAATATTCGTACAGTTCGCGTGCCAGCTCGGGCGGAGCGGCTTCATCAAACGAGGGTCGTTTTCCCTTCCGCGCATCGCCATAAAGCGTGAATTGGGAAACCGCAAGAACGGCGCCATGTGTCTCCACCAGCGCCAAATTCATCTTTCCATCGTCATCTTCGAAGATGCGCAGGCCGGTAATCTTTGCCGCAAGTATTCGGCATTGGCTTGTGTGTCAGTTTTGGCGACGCCCAGAAGAACCACCAACCCTGGCCCAATCTTGCCCACTACTTCCTCGCCGACCTTAACCTGAGCGCGGCTTACGCGTTGGACGACGGCTCGCATAGTCGATTTCTGCAGCTTACCGCAAGTCCAACCCGGTTTGACCTTAACCGACGGCAACAATTAGGATTTCCCTTTGCCCGGGCAGTCCCATCTAAATTCTGAGCGAGGAAAAACATGGCAGCCGTTGATGAAAAAGTGAAGCAGATTATTGTGGAGCAACTCGGAGTGGACGAAGGCGAAGTCACCCCAACTGCCTCGTTCGTTGACGACCTTGGCGCCGACTCGCTGGACACCGTCGAACTGGTGATGGCGTTCGAAGAAGCTTTCGAAATCGAAATCCCTGACGAAGACGCGGAAAAGATCCGCACCGTGCAGGACGCCGTCGACTACATCGGTAAGCACGCGAAAGCGGGGAAGTAACTGGTGAGGCGAGTTGTTGTCACGGGTATTGGCCTGATCTGTGCAGTGGGCAACAAAACTGAAGAGATCTGGCAGAACCTGCTCGCCGGCAAGAGCGGCATCGGCCCGATCACCCAGTTTGATGCATCCAGGCACGCGTGCCGCATCGCCGCCGAAGTCAAGAACTTCGAGCCGTTGAACTTCATCGAGAAAAAAGAAGTAAAAAAGATGGGCCGCTTCATCCACCTGGCGATGGCTGCGGCTCAAGAAGCCATGTGCATGTCCGGCCTGCAGATCACGCCGGAGAATGCTGAAAACGTCGGTGTTCACATCGGCTCCGGAATCGGCGGATTCGATATCATCGAGCGCGAGCACACCGCGCTTATGGAAGGCGGTCCCCGAAAGATTTCTCCGTTCTTTATTCCCGCGGCCATTGTGAACCTAGCGGCCGGGCATGTCTCAATGAAATATGGAGCTAAGGGCCCGAACGAGGCCACCGCTACTGCTTGCACGACCAGCGCGCACTCCATTGGCGATTCGTTCCGCATTATTCAGCATGGCGACGCCGATGTCATGATCGCCGGTGGAACCGAGGCGGCAATCACTCCACTCGGAGTCGGCGGATTTGCCGCCATGCGCGCGCTTTCGACCCGCAATGAGGAACCTGAGAAATCCAGCCGTCCATGGGACCGCGATCGCGATGGTTTCGTGATGGGAGAAGGCGCGGGAATACTTATCCTTGAAGAACTCGAACATGCCCGCGCACGCGGGGCGAAGCCGATTGCCGAAGTTGTTGGCTATGGCATGAGCGGAGACGCTTACCACATCACGCAGCCCGCGCCTGAGCACGAAGGCGGCTTTCGGGTGATGAAAAATGCGGTACGGGATGCGGGGATCAACTCAAACGACATCGGTTACGTTAATGCCCACGGCACGTCAACGCCTATCGGGGACAGACTGGAAGCTCACGCTATCCGCAATTTCTTTGGCGATCATAAGATTGCGGTAAGTTCCACCAAGTCGATGACCGGGCATTTGCTCGGCGGCGCGGGCGGATTAGAAGCTGGTGTCACCGTGCTTGCGTTGCGCGACCAGATTATTCCGCCGACCATTAATCTCGAGAATCAGGATCCCGATACCGCCGGTATGGACTTTGTTCCAAATCATGCCCGCAAAGCGTCACTCGAATACGCCATGTCGAATTCCTTCGGCTTCGGCGGGACAAATGGTGCGCTGCTGTTTAAGAGATGGAGCGAGTAGGCTTTTCGCCGCCTGGCGTTTCCTCTGTGTCATTCTCAGCGAACCTCGGTAGTTAAGTTTTTAAAGCCCTCTCCACAGAGAACATAGGATCTGACGCAGGATGACAAAGAGAAAAACCTGCCTGCCGCGCGGGCAAGCAGGTTTCATTTCTAACCGCGTCGATGCCAATACGCTTCTATGCTGCCTTGCGCTCCTGGGCCGCGCTGGCATTGATTCTGGTCTCACCCAGCTGGGTCAGCTTTGCGTCGGCGTTCTTTTCTTCCTGTAAGGTTTGTTGCAGCAGTTGGACGGCTTCTCTGAAGCCAAGCTGCTGGGCGAAGGAAATCAGCGATCCGTATACCGCCATTTCATAGTGCTCTACTTTGTTTCCGCTCACAATAAGTGCAGCGTCACGCAAGCGGGGGGTCTTGATGTCGTCAATTGCGTCTTTCGTCGCGCTCGCCATTTCGTCAAAAATGTCATTGTCTTCGGTTTTAGGCTGCGCTCCCACAATCGAGAACACTCTTTCCAGTCGGCTCACTTGGTTTTTGGTTTCCTGTAGGTGCTGTTCCAGAGCGCTTCGCAGTTCCGGTGAGTTGGCGGCTTCGATCATAGACGGCAAGCCTTTCTTCACCAGTTTCTGTTCGCAATCGTAGGTGTAGCGAAGTTCCGTCTCAAAAAGATCCTGCAAGCTCTCGATTTTCATTACAACTCCTTGGTAGGGATTTTTGACCAGACTATCTATCGTTGTGATGGTCGAGGCGAATTTTTTGGTTGCGCTGGCAGAGCAGGAAATCGCAAGCACACCAGTGCTCGCGAGCTTATGGCAGAGTTGTTCCGCGAATATCCTCGCAGAAACTCTGTCCCAAATTTAATAGTGTGAAACTTAGGCCGATCTCTTTTGCTTCTCGATTCGTTCAGAAAGAAGCTTTTTGGCTTTTTCCAACTCGCGACGGCGACTGACGGAGAGATTTTTGCCGCCCCGATTGATGAAGTAATTCAACATTCGCATGCCGGAGCCCGGCCCTTTCGGAGACACTTTTTTCGAGGCCAGACTGCGGGCAATTGTTGCGGCATCTTTCGTGAACAGCCCTTGCGGCGGATGAGTGGAATCTGTGGTTACGCGCGCGACCCACTTTTTGCTCGACGCTGCCATATCAGACCTGGACCATGAGATGGTGAATGTTGATCGGTCTGTTGCCGATGAATCTCTTTATTATCTATGCAAAGGCTTCGCATTACGGTGCAGTGTGCGAATCGGGGACTGCGCGGTGAATCGCGATCAGCTCCTTCAACAGTCCGCGCAGCTTGCTAGATTGCAGAGCGTTAGCACCATCGGATTTGGCCTCCGCGGGATTATCGTGCACTTCCATAAAAACTCCGTCCACGCCGGCTGCAACTGCGGCCCTCGAGAGCAAGGGAATGAATTCAGGCTGGCCGCCGCTCACCGCATGATCACCGTCGCCTGAGGCAGATGGCAACTGAACCGAATGTGTTGCGTCAAAAACTACCGGGGCGAACTTGCGCATGATGGCGAGCGAGCGCATATCCACCACAAGATTGTTGTAGCCGAAACTCGAACCGCGCTCGGTCACGAACACGCGATCGTTTCCCGCCGAGCGGCATTTCTCGACGATGTGTTTCATGTCCCAGGGCGAAACGAACTGCCCCTTTTTTATGTTGACGGCGCGCTCGGTCATGCCGGCTGCGACCACCAGATCAGTCTGCCGGCACAGGAAAGCGGGGATCTGCAAAACGTCGGCCACTTCAGCGACTTTGGGAACATCGACAGCCTCGTGCACATCAGTCAGCACCGGCACGTGCACTTCGTCCTTAACTTTTTTCAGAATGCGGAGGCCTTCGGCCAAACCCGGCCCGCGAAAACTGCGGATGGAAGTACGATTGGCTTTGTCGTAGGAAGCCTTAAAAATAAATGGAACGTTGAGCGAGCGAGTTACGCCCTTGATCACTTCTGCCATGAAAATCGCGTGCTTCTCGCTCTCAATAACGCAAGGCCCGGCTATCAGAAAAAGATTACCGGCCCCCACATTGATGCCATCGACTTGGAACGAAATTGTCAAACAAGAATTCTATCGTCAGGTCCGCCGAGCATGTAGAGAAATCAGCTGGACCTGCAAGATCAGTTTATTGATCGCAGCCAGGCGACGAGGTTCCTCGGATATTTTAGCCTGGTGTACATTAGAGGCGGTTTCCTGAGGAGATCCTTTCATGTCCATTGCCTATCCAACAGGCGGAACCATGGTGGCGCACACCATGGTGACCACCCAGTTTGAGCTGGATGGATTTCGTGTGGTGCGAACATTCGGCGTGGTGCGCGGGATCGTGGTTCGCTCACGATCGATCGTGGGCACTATCGGAGCGAGCCTGCAAACCATTCTCGGCGGCAACATCACGCTGCTTACCAATCTTTGTGAGAAGACCCGAGCCGAAGCCTTTGACCTGATGCTGCAGCACGCCGCGCAACTGGGCGGCAATGCAGTCGTGGGTGCCCGCTATGACGCGACCGAAATCATGCAGGGCGTGACCGAAGTCCTGGCCTACGGTACAGCGGTTCTGGTAGAGCCAGTCAAAGTCGGTTCGCCGCAACAGCCATGAGCGAGCAGTTGGACCGTATCCTGGAGTGGATATGGACTCTCTTCGGCGTGTACTGGCTGGTAGCGGCCCGAGACCAGAATGCGGAGCGAACCAGCGAGTCACCGCTATATCGCCTCTTTCGACTTCTTCTGCTGGTAATTACATTCACCCTGCTGTTTGCCAGATGGGCAGCTGTGGGGTTTCTCGGGCGACGTATTCTTCCTCCAACCCGAGGATTGCTATATGGCGGTTTTGCGTTCACCCTGGCGGGGATGGCAATCGCGGCCTGGGCGCGTATTTCGCTTGGTAAATATTGGAGCGACAAGATTGTACTCAAAGTCGATCATCAACTGATCCGCAGCGGCCCCTACGCGCGAATGCGTCATCCGATCTATTCGGGAGTGTTGCTGGGCGTTGCGGGAAGTGCGTTGGTAATCGATGAATGGCGCGGAGCAGTGGCTTTTTTAATACTCCTGACCAATTACGTTTTCAAAGCTAAACGCGAGGATGAGATTCTGAGCGTCGCTTTTGGAGAAGAGTTCGCAGAACACAAGCGACGCGCCGGCTTCTTACTTCCGCGCGTTTTTTAAAAAGCAATTTACTTCGGCGAAAACGGTTCCAGAGATGGGTTCATCGCAGCGGCCGGCATCGGGTGCTTCGCTCTCTCAACTTCCAGCCATTTGCGGATCGTCGGGACAGCTGCGCGCGTGGCTTCTTCGCCAATTTTTACTAACGCTGCGCTGCGCTCGAAATCATCATAACGGTACCCGGTGACGTCGGGTTCGATCACCAGATCCGCGCAGGCGCGGGCCTGGGTGCAGTTCACATCCTGCGCGATGGAAAAGCATTGTCCGATGACATCAAAAATATGGCGGGGACCGTCGGTATTTTGCCAGTGACTGCGCAGGCTGACGGCGATAACTTTGTCAGCGCCCATGTCGCGCGTCGGTTTCGCAGGCAGAGAGTGGGCGAGCATGCCATCCACCAGGAGGCGCCCATTTACTTTCACCGGAAGAAAAACTCCCGGGTAGGCGCAACTGGCGCGCACCGCCTCGATCAGCGGGCCTGTGCGGAATACCACGCCCTCGCCCGATCCGAAATCAGTGGCAGTCACAGCCAACGGAATTTGCAGCTCCTCAAAGGTATGCACTTTGAGAATTTTCTTCAAAAAAGTGATCATGCGCAGGTTGGTGGCGAAACCGTAGCGCGAGAGCGTCCATCGGGCCAGGTCTTTGAAGCGTACGCGGGCAGCGATCTGTTCCAATTCGGCCGGCGAAACTCCGCTGCAATAGGCTGCGCCTATCAGGGCTCCAACGCTGGTTCCGGCGACGAAACTTACCGGGATTCCTTCTTGTTCGAGAACCTTTAGAACGCCGACATGGACGATGCCCCGGGCGAAGCCGCCGCCGAGCGCAAGACCAATAGATGGAATGGAGGAATCGGTTGCCGGGGACGGCAAGCCGGAGATGGTGCGCCCGAACGCTCGCACCGACTGCACGATTTTTTGTAAGCCCCTTATGGCCATGACGGCCTCCGGTCGCAAACCTTACTTACAGCAACTTAGATGCCGCTTTAAAAGGGGTAAATACCCGCAGGAGCGCCGGGATGTTACCGTAGTCCCTTTTGTCTAGAACACGTGACGAAGCCGTTTGTTCCTGCTAATTTGAGTCGATGTTACGAGAGATTTCAGCTGGGGGCGTGCTGGTTCGCCGGACGGCAGAGGACTGGGAATTGGCAGTCATCGAACCCCAGCGGGAGGCGCCGATTGACGGAGAAAGTGACAAAAAGCGTCACAAAGAGATACTTGCGCTTCCCAAAGGCCTGATCGATCCTGGCGAAAAGCCCGCCCAGACGGCGGTTCGCGAGGTCCGCGAAGAAACCGGACTTACTGGTAGTATTCTGGCCAAACTGACGGATATCAAATATATGTACGTGCGCACCTGGGGCGACAAGCAGCGGGTATTTAAAATCGTCAGCTTCTATCTTTTGAAATATGAGTCAGGAACCATTGACGATGTTTCAACGGCCATGCGGATCGAAGTCAAGCGCGCGCAATGGATCCCGCTGGAGGGCGCAGAACGCCGTCTGGCCTATCGCGGAGAACGGGATGTGATCAAGCTGGCGCGAGAGTATTTGAAATCACATTCGCAAGAGGAAAAATCCTGATGGCACGTACACCTCATCCTGAGTACCACTTTACTTCCGGCAACTTTGTTCGCGACATGGTGATTGGGATGTCGGACGGACTGACCGTCCCCTTTGCTCTTGCGGCCGGGCTTTCGGGCGCGGTCTCGAATACGCGACTAATCGTAATCGGAGGGCTGGCGGAAATTGCCGCTGGATCGATCGCCATGGGACTGGGAGGATATCTCGCCGCGCGCGGCGATGCCGAACACTATGAGCAGGAGCGGGCGCGCGAATATCGCGAGGTCGAGGAGATTCCCGAGCAGGAAAAAGCCGAAGTGAGTTATGTATTCCAGGAGTACGGACTGACGGCGGAGCAAAGCAAGCCGATTGTCGATGCGCTTAGCAAACGCACCGACGCGTGGGTGGATTTCATGATGCGCTTCGAACTTGGGTTGGAAGCGCCCGATCCAAAGCGGGCGGTAACCAGCGCGTCCACCATCGCAGGAGCATATATTGCCGGCGGACTGATTCCGCTTTCGCCGTATATCATACTGGGCAATGCTTTTCGGGGACTCATAGTTTCGGCGATTGTGACCCTGGCCGCATTGGGTATCTTTGGATTCATTAAAGGCAAATACACCGGAGCGCATGCGTTGAGGAGTGCGTTTCAAACGGTGATCATCGGGGGACTGGCCGCGGCGGCAGCATTCTTGCTGGCGAAGTGGATTTCGTAGATTCACTGGCGGATTCCAATTTTGTTTGTGGAGCTACGGGCGCCCTCGCCCGTAGAACTCAAAAGCCTTTGACCGCAGAGAGCGCTAAGAAATACCCGAAGAGATCGCAGAGAAGGCAACTACTTTCCAAATAACTTGCGCTGAAATGTTTGTACGCTCGAACCTTCTGGGAACCTGGCTTATCTCGTCCCGCACGCCTGGTTTCCACCGAAGATTAAGAGATGCGGCGTTTAGCAATATTCTTTGTCTTACTTTTTGCAATTACTCCTGGGTCGTTGGCGCACGTCCACAGAAAAACTCGCCGGACGATCGATCCTTTGTACGGTTCGGCGCTGGCGGCGGCGAACCGCTTTTTGCGCGCATGGCAGGACGAAGATCAGGAAACCGGAATCATGATGTTGAGTGATACTGCGCGGCAGAATCTCTCGCCGGACAAGCTTCAGAGTTTTTTCTCGCCTGGACCAGATGCTGCTTATGAAATCGCACATGGCAAGCGAGTGAATTCTGCAGCCTATAAATTTCCTGTAGTTCTATTCGGCGCCTCTGCCGCTCCCTCGCGCCCACGTGCGTGCATGGTAATCGTTACGAGGAGTGGGAAAAACGACTGGACCGTCGATAAGCTTCCCTAGAGGCTCAGAATTGTCTTCCTCTGTGTGTGTGTTCCTCTGTGAAACTCCGTGTTCTCTGTGGTTAAGCTTTTCCGGAAATTTTTACCACAGAGAGCGCAGGTTCACGGAGAAATTTCACAGAGAGAAGCGGAATCTAGCCGAAGAATTCTCTTTGTGGTCTACTGAATCATTGCAAGCACCGCCATGAAACGAATTCATAAAGTCGCAATCCTAGGCGCGGGAACCATGGGATCGCGCATTGCCGCGCACCTGGCGAACGCCGGAATTCCGAGCCTGCTTCTCGACATCGTTCCCCCCGGCACTGATTCGTCTTCGCCCAACAAGATCGCCATTGCCGGTCTCGACGCAGCCCGGAAGGCCAAGCCAGCGGCCTTCTTTGAGCCGTCGCTGGCCTCATTGGTCACCCCGGGCAATTTCGAAGATGATTTGAAAAGAGTCGCCGAAGTCGATTGGATCATTGAGGTGGTCATCGAGGACCTGGAGATCAAGCGCACCCTCCTTAAAAAAATAGAGCAGTTCCGCAAACCGGGGACGATCATCACCACCAACACTAGCGGGTTACCGGTGGCGAAAATTGCGGAGGGGTTTTCGGCAGACTTCCGCAAAGCCTGGTTCGGCACTCATTTCTTCAATCCGCCACGATACATGCGCCTGCTGGAAATCATTCCTACTCCGGACAGCGACCCTGCGCTGATCGAAGCCGTGTCGAGCTTTGCGGATATTCATCTCGGCAAAGGCGTGGTCATGGCCAAGGACACGCCGAATTTCATCGCCAATCGCATTGGCACGTTCTCTGTGCTCAACGTGATGCGGCTGATGCAGGAACTCGATCTCACCATAGAAGAAGTGGACGCACTGACCGGCCCGGCAGTCGGCTGGCCGCGTTCGGCGACGTTTCGCACGTTGGATCTTGTCGGATTGGATATTTTGGGGCACGTGGTCCGCAACATGACGGAGAATGTCCGCGACGAACGCAACGATCTCACGCTCCCTAGTTTCTTTCGCCAGATGCTCGAGCGAAAGATGCTCGGCGATAAGGCCAGCGGTGGCTTTTATAAAAAGAAGAAAGGTGCAGGTGAAGACGAGCGTCTGGGCTTGGATTGGAAGACGCTGGAGTATCGCCCACGGCAGAAAGCCCGCTTCGCCTCGCTCGATACCGCTAAGAATATTGATGATTCCGCCACGCGCATCCGGGCCCTGATCGGGGGCACCGGCAAAAACAAAGACGAGCAGTTCCTGTGGTCTGCGCTTTCTGATCTCTGGACGTATTCCGCCAACCGCATTCCGGAAATTTCCGACAGTGTTGTTGAAATCGATCGCGCCATGCGGCTCGGATTTAATTGGGAGCTTGGGCCATTCGAATTGTGGGATGCAGCCGGAGTTGAAGCTACGGTCGCGCGAATGAAAAAGGAAGGCCATCCGGTTGCCGCGAACGTCGAAAAGCTGTTGGCTGCGGGTAAAAGGACTTGGTACGAAGACGATCCGCATTCTGCTGCCGGCCGCGCATATTTTGATCTGGCGAGTGCGAGTTATACACCAATCTCAGTGCCCCGGGGCGTGTGGTCGGTGGCTGCCGCTAAGAAATCGCACGGCGTAGTGAAGAAAAATTCCGGAGCATCGCTGGTCGACCTGGGCGACGGCGTGGGCTGCATCGAGTTTCATTCGAAGATGAACACTCTGGGTTCCGACATTGTGCAGTTTGTTTCCCAGACGCTGAAGCCCGGCGGAGCCGGCGACAACTTCGAAGCGTTTGTCATCGCGAACGACGCGCCAAATTTTTCCGTTGGCGCAAACCTAATGCTGCTGCTATTGAGCGCGCAGGAAGAAGAGTGGGATGAAGTTGATCTGGCGATCCGAGCTTTCCAGGGCATGACCCAGGCGATCAAGTTTTCGGCAAACCCGGTGGTGGTCGCTCCGTTCGGAATGACGCTCGGAGGCGGAGTCGAAATGTCACTGCATGCAGCAGCTCGGCAACCTCACGCGGAGCTGTACATGGGACTTGTCGAAGTCGGCGTCGGCTTGTTGCCCGGCGGTGGTGGATGCAAGGAAATGTTGCTGCGTGCTATCGACAGCGCCAGCACGATTCGTCCCCCCGGTCGCGGGGAATCGGTCGAACTGATGGAGGCAATGAAGCGAGCCTTCGAGGCGATTGCGATGGCCAAGGTGTCGACGTCCGCACCGGAGGCACGTAGTCTGGGACTGTTGAGCGCTTCCGATCGCATCACCATGAATCGTGACCGCGTGGTGACTAATGCGAAGGAACGGGCGCTCGAACTCTTGCGCTCAGGCTATGAGCCCCCGCAAGAGCGAATGGATATTCCGGCGCCAGGAGAAAACATTCTCGCGGCACTCAAGATGGGCATACACCTCATGCGGCAGGGCGAATACATCACCGAGTATGAAGTGAAAATCGGCACTAAGGTGGCCGAAGTGTTGTGCGGCGGAAACGTAACCCCCGGCACACCAGTGAGCGAGCAATACATTCTCGATCTTGAACGTGAGGCGTTCAAATCGCTGTCGGGCGAGAAAAAGACCCAGGAGCGAATTCAGTACACGCTGAAGACAGGTAAGGCATTACGGAACTAGTATTTACAGCTGTTTACAATAGCTATAAAGTTAGCTACAATCTTCGGCTGTGAGGCCGTATGTCTTATGTCAAGCCGGAAGAGGTCTTGTCACCTCGATCCAAGGTTCTGGGCGTCGTTGAGGTGATTCACAATCCTGAAGAGGGCGGAATGGCCGTGGCCAGGATCAGGTGGAAAGCCGAAGAGGGTCACGAAGAGGACCGGATCGCGATTCGGTGGAATGGGGACGATGAGCGTCCTCTCGGCAATCCCATTTCGACGCGGCAACCAACCTGGTTTGTCGTTGATCGATACGCGGAGGACGCCATGGAAAAAGCCGCACGCGAAGCCGCCGAGAAGTCCCCTACCAGCCTGATCGCTCAATACCGTGAAATGGCCAACGACTGCCATCGCGAACAGGAAGCAGACGAATGGATCGAAGGGTTGATCGCCGATGCATCCCCGCAGAGGTGAAGTCTGGTGGGTTTCGTTTGATCTCGCTATCGGCGGTGAAATTCAGAAGACCAGGCCTGCGATCATCGTCAGCAACAATGCTGCGAATGCTGTCCTGAATCGCGTAACCGTGGTCCCGGTAACCAGCAAAGCAGATCGAGTCTTTCCCGGGGAGGCCGTAGTTGAGATTAACGGTCAACCCAGCAAAGCCATGTCGGATCAAATCACAACTGCTTCCAAAATCCGGTTACGAAATAGATTAGGGGCTTTGTCTATAGCCGACCTGATACTGGTTGAGGAGGCAATACTGTTTCAGTTGGGCATACACCGCTGATTTGATTGATTTAGGCCCTTGTACTTAGCGGTTCGAAGGAGCTCGCGCCCCTGCCCATCGTTTCAACGCCCAGTGCGTCGGCCAGTAAACCACAACCGGAACTACGATCAAGTAAATTATTAGATAAAGCCAGTGCGGCACCATATGCTGTTCGTGTCCCAGCCCTCGCGCCCAGTTCACATTGGACTGCGGCCTCCAGAAAAAACTGAACAGCACCAGAGTCCACATCGTGAACGTTTGCCATCTGAAGGCCTCGGGATCGTAGCCGAGGCGATGTAGTGCCCAGAGAAGCAGAGGCGGCACTACCAGGTGATATAGACCGAGCAATCGCACAAACAGATTGATCTTCGGATCGAACATGTACTCGGTGCCCCCAATGATGTGGTGACCAGAAATAACCGCTCCGACTAGGTCGACCGCGTAGAGCGTCTGGAAAACAAGAAGTCCGACCGCCTGCCAGGACAAAATCAGCCGGTTCTCAGACCACAATCCGATTGCGATCAGGAAGTTTCCCACGTCGCAGAAGTAGAGAAAATTCTGCGCGCCGTACTGATGCCAGTAGACTGGCGCCCATACCACCAGCCAGACGGTCCACGCCACTTTGAGCCAGAGCGGGATCAACGGATTTACAGGCTGAGCTTTTGGCATTACCTAATTACGACAGTAACTTGCTGCTATAAACCAGTGTACCTACCATCGCAATATGAGCTACCGGGCCCTACTTTTCTGCCCAGATGAGACCGCGGCACGTCCGGTCACGCAAGTGCTGAGTGAGCTGGATTTCACCGTCGAACTTTCGTTCGAGCCGTTCGTTACCGTTAAGAAGTTAACCGACGAATCTTTTGACGCAATTGTTGTCGATTGCGGAAACGAAGAGAACGCTACTCTCCTGTTTAAAGGTGCGCGCAACTCCAGCCTGAATCACAGTTCTTTATGCGTGGCAGTTGTCGAAGGGCAAATGGGAGTCGCCAAGGCGTTCCGCATCGGCGCAAACCTGGTGCTCACTAAGCCAATTAACCTGGAACAGTCGAAAGGAACGTTGCGAGTAGCCCGTGGCTTGCTGCGAAAGGGCGAACTAAATCCTCGCCCAACGCCCGGATCCGCGATGCCGAGTCCCTCGACGCCACCACTATCGCCCGTCTCAGCACCAAAGGTGACGCCCGCAACATCGGAAACCATGGCTGCGGGAATTGCCCACGCTGAGCTGGCGCCTGGCACGAGCCCAGCAGTATCCATGCCTTCATCGTTATTTGAAGCCGAGCAGGTAAAGCCTCGCGGGCATGAACAAGAAAGATCAAAGCCGTCAGAATTTCCGCCGGCCGCTTTCGCCGGTCGACAGGTGACGGAACCCACGCCGTTTCCGACGGGGATTTCAGCTGGTGCTGCCGCCGCTCCAGCCCTGGCGCCCGAACGGACGATCGCGCAGCCCCCGGAAACCCATGCATCTCGAATAAAGACCGCTTCTCCGCTCGCGACGCAAGAAACAATATTTCCTGAGAAGCGCTTTCCCGAGCCCATGTCCGCGGCGGTCGAGGTTCCCGCGATCTCGTCTTTTCCGACGAGCGGCCCTTCGTCGAGCCGTACTGGCGTAAAGGCTCTTTGGGTGATAGTGGCTCTGCTGGTTTTGGGTCCCGCGGCCTATTTCGGCTGGCAGAAGTTACAACCGATGCGTTACCTCCATCGCCCGGTATCGGCGACGGGGAGCGCCTCCGCTGTTTCTCCCGCCGCAAACCCGAGCGCCGACGTATCGCCAGTAAATACAGCCCCTGCACAGCCACAAAATAATATCGGCGTTACTGCACCAGCCAGCACGCCGGATAATTCATCCAACGCGACAAATGCTGCTGCCCCCGAAGGCTTTCCCACCAAAGAAAGTATTGATGTAGACCAACCGATTGAGGCGCCAGAGCCGAAAATTACCGTCGTTCCGAAACCTGAGCCATTGCAGGTAAACCAGGAGCCAGCCGAGACTAACGAGCAAACAGCGCCGCCTGCGCCGCCTTCGCTTGTGCTTCCGGGATCCAAAGCGTCGGATGCCGCGCTGGCAGGAATTGTTTCCAGTAACGTGATGGTTCCAAAGCCGGCGCCACATGCGCTTCAAGTCTCGGAAGGCGTGATCCAGGGTTTACTGATCAAAAAAGTTGCTCCGGCATACCCCCCGGTGGCACTGCAGCTGAGAAAACAGGGAGACGTACATCTGCTTGCCACGGTGAGCAAAACGGGTTCGATCACCCAGATGAAGGTACTAAGTGGCGAGTCGATGTTAGCTAAGGCTGCGATGGATGCGGTTCGGCAATGGAAATACCGGCCCTTCCTGCTGAATGCCGAGCCAGTTGAAGTCCAAACCCAGATCACCATCAAGTTCAAGCTGCCCAACTAAGTGCTACGCCATGCGGTGGCTCACCCATTCGGGCCGCCGGCCCACGTATAATTCAGAGATATTCACCTGCGACTTTCCTGCCACTGTTGACGCACGCGGTGCCGGAGTGAGTAGTTAACTGCCCATTGCAGGCAGGCATTCTCCCATGGATTTCCGACTGGTCAGCAATTACACGCCTAAGGGCGACCAGGGCACCGCCATCGATGCCTTAGTCCGCGGTGTGTTCGAACGTGAGCAGCACCAGGTTCTGCTCGGAGTCACGGGATCGGGCAAGACCTACACCATGGCCAAAGTCATCGAGCAGGCCAACCGGCCAGCCCTGGTGATGGCCCACAACAAAACTCTCGCCGCGCAGCTTTACCACGAGTTCAAGAATTTTTTTCCCCACAACGCAGTCGAATACTTCGTTTCCTATTACGACTATTACCAACCCGAAGCCTATGTGCCCGCCGCCGATCTTTACATCGAGAAAGAATCGACCATCAACGACGAGCTGGATAAGTTGCGGCTTTCGGCCACCAGGTCGTTGTTTGAGCGGCGTGACGTCCTGATTGTGGCGTCCGTCAGCTGCATTTATGGTTTGGGATCTCCGGAAGCGTATTACGGCATGCTGTTGTTCCTTGAAAAGGGACAGAAGATCAAGCGTGAGGACATCACCAAGAAGCTGGTTGAGATTCTTTATGAACGTACCGATGGTGATTTTCGACGCGGAACTTTTCGCGTGCGGGGCGACGTAATCGAAATTTATCCGACCTATGACGATATGGCCTACCGGATTGAACTTTGGGGAGATGAAATCGAATCGCTTTCTCAGATCGATCCGCTGTTTGGGACGGTGAAGCAGAAGTATGTTCGCCTGCCGATTTATCCGAAGACCCATTACGTGATGAAGCCCGAGACCCGCAACAAAGCGGTTGATTCGATTAAAGAAGAGCTGGCGTGGTGGGAAAAAGAACTTGAGCAGCAAGGGCGCGTAGTCGAAGCCCAGCGCGTGCATCAGCGCACCATGTATGACCTGGAAATGATTAAGTCAGTGGGTTATTGTCACGGCATTGAAAATTATTCGCGGCACTTTACCGGCCGCATGCCGGGCGAGCCTCCGCCGACTCTGCTGGATTATTTCGCCCGCGATTATCTGATGTTCATAGACGAGTCGCACCAGACGGTGCCGCAGCTGCATGCCATGTACCCTGGCGACCGCTCGCGCAAATCAACACTGGTTGAATACGGATTTCGGTTGCCTTCTGCGCTGGATAACCGTCCGCTGAAGTTTGACGAATTTGAGCACCGCACGAACCAGATTGTTTACGTATCGGCAACTCCGGGTCCATATGAGCTGACGAAATCCGCAGGCGTCGTGGTCGAACAGATCATCCGGCCGACCGGGCTGGTCGATCCTCCGGTTGAGATTCGTCCGGTGAAAGGGCAAATTGACGATCTGCTTCACGAGATTCGACTGCGGGCGGAGCGCGGCGAACGGGTGCTGGTTACAACCTTGACTAAGCGCATGGCGGAGGACCTGGCGGAGTATTACAGCGAAGTGGGCGTGAAGTGCCGCTACATGCACTCGGAGATCGAAACCCTGGAGCGGGTGAAGATTTTGCGTGATCTGCGCCGCGGCGAATTCGATGTGCTGATCGGGATCAACTTGTTGCGCGAAGGATTGGATTTGCCTGAAGTTTCGCTAGTGGCGATTCTCGATGCCGATAAAGAAGGCTTTCTGCGATCCAGCGGTTCACTGATTCAAACCATTGGACGTTGCGCGCGCAATCTGAATGGCCGCGCGGTTTTGTATGCCGACCGCATGACGGACTCGATGCAGAAGGCGATCAACGAAACCGACCGCCGGCGGGCGATTCAGGAAGCCTACAATATTGAAAATGGAATCACTCCAACATCGATTGTGCGGTCACTAGACATGTCGCTGGCTGGCATCATTGAGGCCGATTACACGGAACTGGCCAGTGCGGAGGCAGACGGATTGCCTGACTTCAAGAACCAGGAGGAGCTCGATGCGTTCATCGCCAAGCTCGAAGTCGAAATGCGCGAGACCGCCAAGAAATTTGAATTCGAGAAAGCGGCAAAACTACGCGACAGGATCAAAGAACTGAGGACAAAGGAATTTTTGTTCGCGTGATCAGATATTCGTCGCGAAGTTGAGCACTCACTCCTATCGGCGCTTGTTCGTCAAAAGCGTTTCAGATATCCCACCGGACTCAAAATCGCGATTTCCCGCCAAGGGTGTAACTCAAGCAAATCTTCGTCGCCCGTAATGATCACGTCAGCTCTACCGTTCAGAGCGAGTTCCAGAAATTTATCGTCCCTGGGGTCGCGGCATTCGTGCACAATTTGAATGATCGGCACAAATTCCACAATCCCGCTTAGCTGCCGAATGAATTGCTGGCGATCTTCCAATTCGACGTACAGATCGAACTTCGGGCGAGCCAGAACATCAGCCAGTTCATACATTGTCGCCTCAGAAACCAGCAGGTGCGCTTCCAGTTCTCCTCGTCGTAATGCTTGGGCTGGAACTGACTGAGGCAGTATGAGCCTGCTTACCAGCACATTGGTGTCGACCACGACCCGTTCGCCGGCGGCCATCAGTCCTTGAGAATGTCGCCAAGGATTTCTGCGGTCATGCCGCGTTTAGCAGCGCCGGAACCTATACGATCACAAAACTTCTGAAACTCCGCCACATTGATTTTACGAATCCGCTCGTATTCTTCGGCGGACATGATTACCGCAACGTCGCGATTCTGCCGACGGATAAGAATGGGTTCGCGCTGGGCGGCGTCGAGGAGAGCTGCGAGGCGCTGTTTCGCATCAGTAGCTGATACCGAACGCATTTGTCTATTATAGACAAACCGTACAAAATAGACAATACTTCTAGTGAACTCCGTGGATCGCCGTCGCAGTAGACTGCGGACTGATGTTGTAGCGCTTTAACTTGCGGTATAGAGTGGCGCGGCTAATGCCAAGCATTTTCCCGGCGACAACTTTATCCCCATTCACCTGCTCGAACACTCTTTTGATTGTGGCCCGTTCGATGTCTTCCAGATCGCTGGAGGGAAGTAGACCTTGCACAGCGTGCCCCGGCGGGTCAGCGGGACTGGCGGAAAGCACGGCTGGCGGCAAGTCATTTATGTCGATTCTCTTGCCTTCGCCGAGCGCAATCGCACGCTCGATGCAGTTCTCGAGTTCGCGCACATTTCCCGGCCAGTCATATTGCAGCAGGCATTTCATTGCTGCAGCGGTGATTGGGACCTCGGCACCCTTGGCATGGCGTTCCAGGAACCAGTGCGCCAGCATGGGAATGTCAGAGCGGCGTTCGCGCAGCGTCGGCAGGTGTAGGGTTACGACATTCAACCGGAAGTAAAGATCTTTGCGAAATTCGCCGACTTTGTAGGCGGATTCCAGGTCGCGATTGGTGGCGGCGATTACGCGAACGTCGACTTTGATTTTGTGGTTGCTGCCGACCGGACGCACCTCCTTCTCCTGCAGGAAGCGCAAAAGCTTGGCCTGCATCTCCTGCGGCAATTCGCCGATCTCATCCAGGAATACAGTGCCTCCACTGGCTGACTGGAACAGTCCTGGTTTGGAGCGCGTGGCTCCGGTGAACGCGCCTTTTTCATGGCCGAACAATTCGCTTTCAATCAGAGTCGGCACCAGCGAACCGCAATCAACTGCGACAAAGGGCTGATTTGCAAAAGCGCCGCGGAAATGGATGGCGCGCGCCACCAGTTCTTTGCCGGTACCACTCTCGCCGGTAATCAAGACTGGGGTGCGCGTATCTTTCAGGCGGGCGACCATGCGCAGCACATCTTGAATTTTCGGCGAAGCTCCAATGATTCCATGCAACTCGGTTTCGGTGTAAGTGCATTCCCGGAGGAATTCATTCTCTTCGACCAGTTGGATTTTTTCTGCCATTCGCCGCAAAAACAGACGCAATTCCTCGATCGCAGAAAAAGGTTTGGCGATGTAATCGTAGGCGCCGAGTTTCATCGCTTGCACTGCAGTCTCGACCGAACCGTGGCCGGTCATTACTGCCACTTCAGACCGGGGCAGCATTTTTCTCGCCCGATCAAGAAATTCAATGCCCGACATCTGCGGCATGACCAGGTCGGTGAGCACGATGTGCGCCGGTTGTTCCTCCAACAAGGCCAGCGCGGCTTGCCCGTTGCTGGCTTCCATGCATTTGAAACCCAGTCCGCCAGCTACGGTGACACACAAATGACGAATGCTTTCCTCATCATCGACTACCAAAAACCGAATTCCTGTACTGTCAGTCACAAAGGTTTCCCCACAGTCTGTTCTACTACCGAAAGAAATTGTTGAACCCGGAACGGTTTCTCGACGCACGGCACGCCCGTGCGGATAAGCGTAGCGGCGGTTTCCTCGCTCGCCACATCGCCGGTGATGAACACCAAACGTTCCACCAGCGCGGGACGGTTGGCTGCGATCCAGGAGTAAACATCCGCGCCGTCCACGCCCCCCGGGGTTCGCATGTCGGAGACCACGCCCATGAACTCGCCGGACTCTAACTGCTTCAGTCCTTCCACTCCGGACTCGCTGCACACCACCTGGTAGCCGTTTCGTTCTAACACAGCACGCACATAACTCATTACGGCAGGCTCATCTTCAATGAGCAGGATTGGCAAGGATTGAGATTGAATAGAAGGCGTGCTCATGTTTGTGTAACTCCAGCAACCGCCGAAATGGAAGCCAGCTCTCGCACTGCCGGGAAACGAACGGTGAATGTAGCTCCCGCGGAATCTGAGTTGTTCCAGCAAAGAATTTCCCCGCCGTGCTCTTTCACAATGCCGTAACAAATACTTAGTCCCAGGCCGGTGCCTTCCCCAATTTGCTTGGTGGTGAAAAAAGGATCGAAAATGCGATCGGGGTGGGTAATGCCGGGACCATTGTCCTTGAACGTGACTGCCACGAAATTATCGTTACAGGCGGTAGAAATCTCGATGCGCGCCTGACTGTTTTCGCGCACCGCATCGTAGGCATTATTCAGAATGTTCAGGAACACCTGCTGCAACTGGTGCGAATCGCCAATGATGAACGGCAAATGATCGGGCAAATTCTCGGTGACCGAAACTCCGCGACTCTGCAGATCGTAGGAACGCAATTGCAGCGTTCGTTTCAGAATCGGATTCAATTGCACCGGCTTGCGCTGCGGCGGCATCTGGCGGGCAAAGCTCAAGAGGTTTTGCACGATCTGCTTGGTCCGCTGGGCTTCCTGCAGGATTACACGCAAATCTTTGCGCGCGCTTTCCGGGACCTCGGTGTTTTCCATCAGCAGGTCCGCAAAACCCAGAATCGCGGTGAGCGGATTGTTGACTTCGTGGGCGACGCCAGAAACCAGCTGGCCGACGGCGGCCATTTTTTCGGCGTGCATCAGTTTGGATTGTAGAGACGCAGCGTCAGTGACGTCGCTCATCACCACCACAATGCTGCTGACATTGCCCTGGTCATCGCGCATTGGGCTGAAGTTGACTGAGAATTGTCCGACTCTCTGGTCGGCACGCAGAATCTGTAACTCGAAATTGTCCACCTGCTGGCCGGAGAGAACCGCCGCGTAGGCGCCGCGAAAAGACTCGCGGCTCGTATTCGAGACCAGGGCCTCGAGCGGCTTGCCAAGAATGGCAGCTTGCTCGTAACCCATTACTTGCCATCGCCGGTTGGCATAACTCACTAACCCCGCCGTGTCGGCGACCAGAATCAGGCTCTGGGTATTGCTCAGAATCTTGCCCGAGAAATCGCGCTCCCGATGCAGTTCCGCCTGGTACGCTTTCAGGCCGCTGATGTCGAGCATCAAGCCGCGGTACTGTGCGGTTCGCCCGTGGGCGCCGGCGACAGCAAAGGCATTGATCAAAACATGCACGGCGCTGCCGTCTTTCCTCTTGAGCACGGCTTCCCGATTTCGCAACGCACCTTGGCGTTCCATCTCGGAGAACAGCGCGCTGTGATGCTCAGGCGAAGGAAACACTTCATCTCGCGGATCGCAATGCAGCAGTTCAGCCCGGCTGGTTCGGCCAAGCATGCGCACCAGCGCGTCGTTAACCTCGATGAAACGGCCGTCCGGGCTGCAGAAAAACAGGCCCTCCTGAATATTGTCGAACAGTTCGCGATAGCGCCGCTCGGCCTCGCGACGGTCAGTTGTGTCCTTCAATACGTGTATGGTCTGCAGGCCTTCGCTGCTGGCGGCATGAACCTGCGAGGTCGAAACCAGGAACGTACGCTCCAACACCGGGTGCACATATTCATCCACGGAATCTCCGGTGGCACGGCAAAATGGACATGCCCGCGGCAATGGTCCAGTGCCCATCGCCAGCAAGGCGGCAATATTCAATCCGATCAGCTGCTGAGGTTGCACCCCCACGAAATCAGCGAGGGAACGATTCACGCGAAGAACGTTGCCCGCCTCGTCATGGGCCACAATAAAGTCGGAAATAGAATCGAAGATCTCGATCCAGTGACGCTTCGACTGTTCGATGCGAGTGAAGAAGCGGGTGTTCTCCAACGACACCGATGCCTGTCCGCCAATGCCTTTGAGCAACTTCTGGTCTTCCGAGCTTAGCGGCTGTTTCCGGTCCGCCAGGCAGAGGGCGCCAAACAGTTCTCCTTCTCCGCCGCTCAGCCTGGAAAGTATGATTTCCTTCCAGCTGGTTTTGGCAGCCAGCTCTTCTCCTAAAAGGTTTATTGCGTTGACCGTCAAAATAGGCTCAAGCGAAACGGAAAGTTCAGCCATCACCGCTTTTGCGAACTTCGTCTGGAATTCCAAGTCCGGCTCGGCAGTTAACGAATGCAGCACCACGGCGGAAGCAATCCCATCGTTGTCAACTACCAGCGCGGCGTCGGCGGCGTCTATCATTTCAACCGCACGCTCGAGAATATTGCGCGCGAATCCCGGGCCCCGCGTCAGCGAAGTCTCCAGCGCCAAACTGCTCAGCAACTGGGAGCGCTTGCGATGCTGTTCCGATAAAAGCAGGTTCCGGTTCACCTCAAGGGCGGCCGTCATGTGTCCGGCAAGCGCCTGGGCCCGTCGAATAGCTTCCTGAGAAATCGGCAGGCCGTCGCGCTGGTCCAAAACGCCAAAAACCCCGAGTGCCTCAGCGCGGGTGCTGAATAAGGGCACCGCCAGAATCTGGCGAACGTTGAAGTCAGTCAGAACTTCCAAGTTGACTCCGGGAAGCTGGGTGGCGTCGTCGGACCAAAACACTTCTTTGTTGAGGAGAGTACGAGCCAAGATACCATCAGGTATTACGTAGCCCGTAGGCCCGAGTGCGCCATCCAGATAACTCCAGCGCACGTGTAACCTGCCGTCTTCAACCAGGGCGACGAAGGCTCGTTTGAATCCCAGAAAACTGCCGGCCCTCTGGATGAAGCGCCCCATAAAGGGTTCGAGATCTGAAATCGAGCCCAGATCAGAAGCAATGCTCACGATCTGGTGCAGCTCTTCGGACTGCGATCGCGCAGTCGCGTAAAGCTCGGCATTGGAAATTGCCACTGCCGCGAAGCTGGTCACCACCGGAAGAAGTTTTTTCTCTTCCGCACTGAATGCGCCCTCTCTCCTCGGATAGACGAGTACAGCTCCTTCCTTATTGGAAGTCCGAAATGGAGCCGCCAGCAGGGTCCCTGCTGGAACGATGTCGCCTAATAAATGAGCCGCCGGATTTACTGCCACGGTAATGGTCTCGCCGGCTTGGAGCGCGCGGTTGGCGATGTCCGATGCGAAATGCAATCCTTTGCGGTCTTGCCGCGCTCGCACCGAAACGCTGAGTATGGGATCTTCGGTCGCGACCGACCAGAGCTCAAAACCGCTGGCCTCGCGACCCAGAACGCACACCAGAGGGGTGCGCAGCAAGGCCCGAACCCGGTCAGCGACGGAGTCAACCAGCAGGCGAAAATCCGGCTCTGCCTCGAAGCTCTGGGCCACTTCGGCGAGAATGGCCGCCCGACGCTGTTCTTCTTTTGCCTGATAGGTAAGGCGGGACGCCTCAAGCAAACTCCCCAGCTGAGCCGCCAAAATGCTGGCTTTAGCGAGATGGTCCTGATTGAAAAAATCGGCGTCGGAAGTATGCACAAAAACCGTGGCCCCGATTACGTCATCGAACATGACCAGGGGAACAGCTATCAGTGAACTCACCTGAAATTCCAGGGCCATGGGATAGCGTTCGCGATCCACCGAATTCACCAGGAGAGGTTTTCGTTTCCGGATCGCTTCGACCACGACTGCGCTTTGATTGGTTTTCAGGCGGACGTTGCGAAACTGCTCCGCCATCCAGCCGTCGGCCTCCTCGGCCAATACCTGATCGGGCGGAAAGAAATGCCAAATGTAGGCGCCACTGACGCCAAAATAGGCGCGCGTCATGCGACAAAATAAACGCAAGACTTCAGCCGGTGAGACACCCTTCGACGCTGCACTGGAAAATTCCAGTAGCAGATTTTGAAAACGTTCGTCTTGGGGAGATCGTTCGGAGGCTTGCCCTAAGATTTGTTCGGCGCCCGTAAATTTACTCCGTGCCAGCGGTCCGTATTAATCCAAGTCATTGATAAATCTGGACTCTATCTTGCGATCTCAATTTGAGTCAAGTAAAAAGCTGACGGGGAACCTTCGTAGGTTATCCACGTTTGCTTTACGGGTGGCCGTCGTTTTTTGAGATCGGCGCGTATCAAGGATGAGACTGGCGGCACTCATTCCGAATCGCTGTGAAAATCCAGCGACAGGCTAAGTTGAAGAAAACATTCACTTGCTTTTCGTTGTCGGTCGGCACCCGCTGGTGGCAACCTTCGTGCAGGCGCAACCTTCCCCAAAGGAAAGGCACCTTGCCCAGAATATTTCGCAGCCCGATTGTCTTCCTGATCGCCTTATTGATGGCGGCCACCACTTTCACGACGTTCCCCACCCGCGCTTCTTGCGAAGTCTGGCAAGGACGCAAGGTGCGAGCCAAAGTGACTCCCGTCTATCCCGAGATTGCGCGCCGGATGAAACTCACCGGAATTGTCAGATTGCAGGTGGTGATCTCGCCTGCCGGTAGCGTCACGGAAACCAAAGTAATCGGTGGTCACCCGATTCTTGTGACGGCCGCAGTCGATGCAGTGAAAAAATGGAAGTTCGACCCTGCCAGTTCCGCGACTACAGGAATCCTGGAAATTAATTTCGACCCAGGAAACTAGCGGACATGGCTAGGGAGAAACACCGGAGCCATATTCATGTCCATTACCAAACAACTGTACGTGCGCTTCGGCGCCGTTTTGGCGGTCGTGCTGGTTTTACTTTGCGTAATTCTGGCCGCGATTTATCGCGAGCGCAGCACGAAGGCGAGCGCTGCCCAAGCGCTTGAAATGTCGGAGATCACCGACAACATACGCTTTCAGATGATGCAGAACCGCCTTTACCTGAGCAATTATCTGCTGAGCGGCGACACCCGGGAAGTGGACCGCATGAATGAAGGCGTTCATGCGCTCACCGAGGACTTGGCGAAGAGCCAGAAGCTGTCCACGTCGGACCAGCAACGCTCGGCGCTCGATAGCGTCGCCAAGAATGAAACCGCATGGACCACAGATTTTGCCCAACCGATGCTTCAGAAGCGGAGAGAAGTCGATGCCGGCAATGCGACCGTCGCCGACCTGCAAATTTATTATTTACAGAAAGACGCTTCTTCGTGGGTCAAGACTTCTACCGATTTTCTAAATCAAGCTGACCAGGAAACCAAGAATCTGGTCGACAAGCGCCGCAAATCCGACGATGACGCCGGAACCGAAATAATCCTGATCGCCTCCTTGAGTACCCTGGTGGCTTTGGGACTGGGCACTTTTATCGCCTACAGAACCGCTAAATCCCTCACCGATCCTCTGAATAATTTGATGCTGGTGGCGAGACAAATTGGAGAAGGCGGCGACCTGGACCACAAGATCGACATCAAGCGTGACGATGAGATTGGGCAGCTGGGCCGGACCTTCGATGGCATGGTCGCGTACCTGAAGGAGATGGCCACGCTATCTGAAGCGATCGCCGGCGGCAACCTGGGAGTCGATGTCCGACCGCGATCGAAGAACGATACGCTGGGAAATGCGTTCGCCAAAATGACTGAGGGTCTCAGGAGCCTGGTGCGCAATGTGAAGGACGCAGCTTCGCAGGTAGCCAGCGCTTCCGCCCAGGTGGCAGGAGCTTCGGATGAATCGGCAAAGATCAGCCTGCAAAGTTCTTCAGCCATTGATGAAGTCACCAGCACCATGCACGAAATGAGTGTGAACGTGCAGAACATGGTGAAGAGCACGCAGATTCAGGCGTCCAGCGTGAGTGAAACCTCAGCCTCAATCGATGAGATGGTGGCTTCCATCCAGCGCGTAGCTGACACTGCCAAGGTGCTGCTCGATATTTCCAACCGTTCGCGCGAAGAGGTGCACAGCGGTATCACCACCATGGACAAGGCTACCGAAGGCCTTAACAAAATCAACGTCACGATTGGCGCGTCCGGAGAAATCATCGGAGTGTTAGGGCAGCGGGCCGACGACATCGGCAAGATCATCGAGGTGATCGATGACCTGGCCGAGCAGACCAACCTGCTGGCGCTTAATGCCGCGATTGAAGCGGCGCGCGCCGGAGAGCACGGATTGGGCTTCGCTGTAGTCGCGGACGAAGTTCGCAAGCTGGCGGAAAAATCCGCGCAATCCACCAAAGAAATTTCAGAGTTGATCCAGAGCATCCAGCGTGAAGCTCGTAAAGCGGTCGAGAACATGGACCAGAGCACCGAGATCGTCGATCAGGGCCTGCAACTCGGCCATGAACTCAACCAGGCGCTGCGCAAGATTTCGAACGTGGTCACAGAAGTTTACAAGTTCGCACAGGAAATCGGGGCGGCCACCAACGAGCAATCGCACGGCTCTTCGCAGATTGCCCGCGCCACAACTCGTTTAAATGAAATTACCCACGAGATTAATTCCGCAGTGGAAGAGCAGGCTTCTGGTGCGCACGCGGTGGTCAAAGCCATGGAGCGCATGCGCGAACTGGTGCAACAGACCACTTCGGGCTCGACGGAACTGGCGGCCTCTGCCGAACAGATGTCGAAAATGTCTCGCGGTCTGCTGGATTCAATGAATCGCTTCGGAATCGAAAACGACCAATCGCTTGGCGAAGATCGGGCGCGTAAAACCGGCCGTCATGCGGCTGCGGGATCAAGACAATGAGCACCGCGCCCGGAACGAACCGGGATTTGCATATCGTCGGTTTCCAGGTCGGCCGTGAAACTTACGGCGTGACGATCACTTCGTTGCACGAAATCGTGCGCGTACCCGAAATCACGGCCGTGCCCGACGCTCCTGAATTCGTGGAAGGAGTGATCAATCTGCGTGGCAAGATCGTATCGGTCATCGATCTGCGAAAGCGGCTGGGCGAGAAGAAAATCACGGCTACGCGAAAGAACCGCATTCTGGTGGTCGAGCACAATGGCCGGCTTTCGGGTCTGATCGTTGACTCAGCCTCAGAGGTATTAAAAATTCCTGCAGCAGATGTGGAAGCCTCGCCCAAGGTCTTACACGAGAGCGAATTAAACTGCGTGACCGGCTTGGGCAAATACAAGGGGCGGCTCATCGTGCTGCTCGATATGGGGCGATTACTGGATCTCGGAATCAGAACGAAGCTGGGCACGAACAGCGAAAATACCAGCGAAAAGCGGCGCGCAGCAGCGGCGAAATAAATATGTACAAAGGGAATTGATGAGCACTCCGGCTCTAGCCATCCAGCTCAGTGACGCTGAAATGCGGTTGCTGCAGTCACTCGTTTATCACGAGTGCGGCATGTTTTTCGATGCGCGGCGCACCCATTTCCTGCAAGACCGTTTGCAGCGGCGCTTGCGCGATTGCCGTCTGGATTCCTTTTATAGCTATTACCGGCTGCTGATCAGCGCGGAGGGCAAGCAGGAACTTTCCCGCCTGCTGGAAGACCTGACCGTCAATGAGACCAGCTTTTTTCGTAATAAGGCGCAGCTTGAGCTTTTCCATAAGCACATACTTGACGACATGATTCGCAAGAAGGAAGAGACCGGCGCGCGTACGTTGCGCATCTGGAGCGCCGGATGTTCGACCGGGCAGGAGCCCTACACCATTGCGATGCTAATCGCGGACGCGCTTGCTTATCACCAGCTGAGGATGCCTAACCCGGAGGCGACCACCTGGCCCAAGCCGCTGGTGCCTTCACCGTGGTCGGTTGAAATTCCTGCCAGCGACATCAACTATTCAGTTTTGCGCGCCGGACAGGAAGGTATTTACAGCGAGCACCAGATGACGTCGGTCGATTACAACTACCGGTTACGGTATTTCGACAAAGTGGGCGAACGATATGCCATCAAGAAAGCCGTCAAGGAATTGGTCCACTTCGACTTTCACAATCTGAAGACGGAATTTCTTCCCCAGCGCAACGACGTAATTTTCTGCCGCAACGTCATGATGTATTTCGACGAAGCCGAGCAGCGCCGGCTGGTGGAGAAGTTTTATCACTGTCTTGCGCCCGGCGGTTACCTGCTGGTCGGTCATGCAGAAAGTCTGCTGGGCCTGAGCGAAAAATTCGCCATGGTGTACCGCGACAGTGGTACCGCATACCGGCGGATCGAGGTCGCGCAATGAGCCCATTCCGCAACGACCCGGGCTCCGAAATGCGCGAGCTCTTCTTTGAGACCGCGCAAGAGCTGCTGCAAACTTTGAACGACGACGCTTTAAAGCTCGAGAAATCGCCCCAGGATTCGGAAGTGGTCCGCAGCATTCGCCGCACCGTCCACACACTAAAAGGCGATGCGGCAGCTTGCGGATTCAAAGAGTTGAGCGAGCTGGCGCACAAACTGGAAGATGCGCTCGCGGTCGAAGGAATCGTGGCGCCAGAAGCGCTCGTGGAATTGAGCTTCACCGCAGCCGATGTCTTTGCTGGAATGCTCGCCGCCTATCGCCAGAACACCGCGCTTCCCGATACGGCCGAAATCTTACGCATGACGCAAAACCTCGTGCCCAGTGCGGGGCCTCGTAAGCCCAAAGCCGCGCGCAACAAGGTGTTGCAGGTCGCGTGGACAGAATACGAACAAATGTCGGCCAATGCCGCCCAGCAAGGCGGCAAGCGAATCTTCCACGTAATCGCGCACATCGATCAGCTATGCGCGATGCCGATCGCAGCGCGCCAGCTGGTCACCTCCGCGATGGGAACCGTCGCGCAAGTGCTGGGGGTCAGGCCTGAGACTAGCTCGGCGGAGAATACAAAAAAGATTGACCTGCTGCTGGCGACGAGCGGCACGGAGACTGAAATCGTCTCCAAGTGCCTGATTCCGACTGTTATTTCGCGCGTCGAATATTTCGAAATAGCACTTTCTTCCCAGCCCTCGAAATCGATTGCACCGTTGAGCACCGGCGAAGCCTCTCTTGCCGAGACGCTGGTCACCGAAGCGGAACCAGGGGACGCTTCGGTTGGAGATAAACCAACCGCCGCGGCTGATACCGCTTCAGAAACCACGCCGGCCGACGCTTCTACGGTGAAACTGGAAAACATTCTTCGGGTAGACGCGGAAAAGATCGATAACGTACTGAACCTGGTTGGGGAACTGATCATCGCGAAATCCATGCTGCAACAAACCATGCAGGAGTTTACCCGCCGGTATCCCAAGGACGCGCTTCGTCCTCGATTCGCCGACGCCATGGGTTTTCAATCGCGCGTCCTCAATGATCTACAGCGGTCAGTAATGAAAATTCGTATGGTTCCGGTTGAGCAGTTGTTCCGCCGCTTCCCTCGCGTAGTCCGCGATGCGGCGAAGCGCTGCGGCAAGCATGTGCGATTGAACGTGCGAGGACATGAGACTGATCTTGACAAGGGATTGCTGGACGCCATCGCCGAACCGTTGACCCACATAGTTCGCAATGCGGTCAGTCACGGGATTGAACCTCCCTACGAGCGCGAGCGGGCCGGTAAGGACCCGGTCGGCACGATTCAGCTGAACGCTTACCATCAGGCGAATCA
Source organism: Terriglobales bacterium (assembly GCA_036268595.1). Taxonomy (GTDB): domain Bacteria; phylum Acidobacteriota; class Terriglobia; order Terriglobales; family Acidobacteriaceae; genus Gp1-AA145. The sequence goes on along the minus strand of DATATW010000133.1, from coordinate 10,459 downwards.
GCTGATCGTCGAAATTACCGATGACGGCGCCGGAATCGATCCCGTCAAAGTGAAGGCCAAGGCGGTCAAAGCGAAAATAATCAGTCCGGAGGATGCAGAAAGTATGACCTCGCAGGAAGCCTTCGACCTGATTTTCCGTCCCGGCTTCAGCACCGCTGACGAAGTCACCGAGATTTCCGGGCGAGGAGTGGGATTGGACGTGGTTCACAGTGTGCTCATGCGTATGAAAGGCACTGTCGAAACCGAAACTGAGCTGGGACAAGGCACTACCTTCCGGTTGAAGCTTCCATTGACGCTGGCCATTATTCAGGCACTGATGTTCCGCATTGAACATCGGCTGTATGCCATCCCGTTGAACGCAGTGGCCGAAATAGCGCGTGCGTGGGAGGGCGACCTTCACCATGTCGATGCAACCGAGGTCCTGCAGCTTCGCAATCAGGTGCTGCCGTTGGTTCGGATTGGAGAGCGGCGCATTTCAGATCGCGAACCCGGCAAGGAGAAAATTTTCGTTTTAGTTCTCACATTCGGCGAACGCAAGCTGGGATTGCTTGTGGATGCGCTCGAAGGAGAAGAGGAATTGGTGATCAAGGCGCTTGACGATCAGACGGTGGCTACGGACCTGGTCAGCAGTGCGTCGATTCTGGGCGATGGACGCGTGGTACTCATCATGAATCTTGCCGGGGTGATGGATCGATTTACCCGGGGCGGCACGAACGTCAGTCATGGCGGAATACTTCCTGGTCGTGAAGCATCATCGACCGAGGTGCGGCAATGAGTGGGCAACCGATAAGAGTTTTGGTGGTCGATGATTCCGCGCTGATGCGGAAACTGATTCCGCAGATTCTCGCGGCTGACCCATCCATTGAAGTCGTGGGCACGGCCATGGATGGCAACTTCGGACTGAAAAAAATCGAAGATCTAAAGCCGCAAGTAGTGACGCTTGATCTTGAAATGCCGGGCATGGGCGGTATCGACATGCTACGGGAAATCATGAGGCGCCATCGCGTGCCGGTGATTGTAGTCAGCTCACACAGCACCCAAGGCGCGGCCGTTACCCTGCAGGCATTGTCACTGGGCGCGTTCGATTTCGTGTCCAAGCCGACTGACGTAGCGTCGCGGATGCAGGAGAGCGGGCAGGAATTGATCGCTAAAATCAAGGCTGCAGCTCAAAGCCGGGGTATCCAGATTGCCAGCGATCTTCCGGAGCCGCTGCGGCGCAGGAAAGAACCAAATACAGGGAATCGCCAAGCGACGAAGATCGTAGCCATCGGTGTTTCGACCGGCGGCCCGCAATCGCTGCAATATGTATTGTCACAACTGCCCTCGGATTTCCCCGGATGCATTGTGGTGGTGCAACACATGCCTGAGGGATTCACCGAGATGTTCGCGCGCCGCCTGAACGAGTGCTGTGCACTCAGCGTCAAGGAAGCGCAATCGGGCGACGTTCTGCACGCCGGGCGCGTCCTCATCTGCCCCGGCAGTAAGCATTTGAAGGTAAAGCGGCTTCCGCTGGGTGACGTGGCAATCCTGAACGATGAAACCCGGGTAAACGGACACCGCCCTTCTGCCGATGTATTGTTCAAAAGCGTCGCGGAAGAATTCGGACCGCGCGGTGTGGGGGTAATCATGACAGGCATGGGGGACGATGGCGCTCATGCGTTAGGCTTGATCAAAGCAGCAGGGGGAACCACCATCGCGCAAAGCGAACAATCGTGCGTGGTCTTTGGCATGCCAAAGGCGGCCATTGAGCGCGGTCACGCTATGCGAGTGGTCGATCTACAAACCATGGCCAGCACTCTGCGTGCGCTGTGCACGGAGCGAGCGGAATCTGGACGGGCCATGGGCGCGTCAAACGACTGATTTTGGATTTACCGGCACACCTTTCGCGGTGGCTGGAGTAGCAAGACAGAAGGAGGTAGTCATGGAGCAGTTTTCACCAATCAAGCGCAGCAAAGACGGACAGGCGGTCCGCTATTTGATCGTCGATGATTCCGTCTTCGCGCGCAAAAACCTCGCCCGCATCATTGAGTCATTTGGGGGCGAGATAGCAGGTGAGGCCGGAGATGGAATGACGGCGATCACCGAATACGACCGTACCAAACCGGACATCGTGCTCATGGACATCACCATGCCGCAGATGGAAGGCATTGAGTCGGCCGAGAAGATCGTGCAGCAGAATCCGGATGCACGTATCGTCATGGTTTCCTCCGTGGGATATCAGGAGAACATCGTGGCGGCTTTGCAGCGCGGGGCACGGCACTTTGTGCAGAAACCCGTGAAGCCGGAAGTGCTGTATGAAGTAATCAAATATGTGCTCGGGGAAGACGGAGTGGTTGCCGCCGCAGCCGGCGCAGGGGCCTAAAAATGAAAATGGAGCTGATCCAGCCGTTCATCAATGCGGCCGATGCTGTATTGTCGCAAGGCTTGAACTCTCCCATGGAGATTGGAACTCTCACCATGGATAAAGAGGCCTATCGACTTCAGGGCGTTGCCGCCATGATTGAGTTGACCGGCGACATTGAAGGCCGGGTTATCTTTGACGCTGCGCCCATGACCGCAGCCAGGATCGCCAGCCAACTTACGGGCACGGAACTGCCGGAAACTGATTCTTTGGTGCGGGAAGCAGTTTGTGAATTAGCCAACCAGGTAATCGGCAACGCCGTGGCTACGCTGAATGACCAGGGATTCCATTTCCGCGTACATCCCCCTCACTTGCATACCTCTCAGCACGGAGCCAAGATTACCGCAGACACCGAGGCACTGGTTTTGAGTTTCGAGACTGCGAGCGGCACTGTATTTATGAATATCGCCCTGCGCTATGGGAGTTCGGCGGGCAGCGCGACCAGTGTGGGCGCGTAGATCGCAGCGCAGGCTTTTCCCTCGTGTTACGGTTCAGCAACCAGGAACACAGGATTTTGTGTGGGCGGAATTCCCGATGTCAGCGCCGGAAACGTGCTCAACGGCGGACTCAAAGACACCCCCGTAAAGGCATTAGCTGGATTTCCGTTGGCGGGATAAGTGTCGACTACTGCTATATTGCCGGCATCGCATTGCGAAACGAAAACCTTGAAATTTGAATTGGCGCCTCCACCAGACGAACTGGCGAAAACCCGGAATCCGACCGTCCCACACCCGGTTTGCGCCGAAGTATCGCTGGTTTGAGTCAGCGGAATGGTTGCGGTCAAAGTTCCGCTTCCCGCATCGATTGCCGAAAGCTGAGTGCAGACCGTGCCAGCCAACACCTGGTAGCTCGCCACGTAAGCCCGGCTTCCGTCCCCCAGGACCGTCACCGAAGTGGGTTTTACTGGGCTTGTGAGGCAGGGCGATGCAGAGATTGCAGGAATAGCAATGGGACTTCCTGCATAAGTACTGGGCGTCGGGCCCGACACATCAAAAATGCTCAGGGTGTCAGAGCCCGGGCTGGTGACGTAGAGCCGCCCAAAAATTTTGTCGAAGAACATGAAATTCGCACCGGCGCGTGCAGAGTGCGAAGAATCGATGACTGAGTCTGACGCGGTATCGATGGCATAGATCGTGCCATTTTCGTCCAGAACGTAGACTTGCCCGCTGTCCCCGCGCGCTACAGCCCACACCGGAACCGGCCCAGTCGGACACGGAGGCGCACTGGCGCTGCCCAGACAAATCGTTTTCGACACCGTATCGGATACTGTGTCGATCACCGAAACGCTTCCGCCCGAAGCGCTGCTACCGTGATTCGCCACGTAGACTTTTTCACCATTTGGAGTTTCCGCCACCGCGATCGGGTGGCTATCCACCGGTATGGCAGCTTTGACGACATCCGTGGTGGTATTAATCACGTAAAGAGAATTAGTCCCGTAGCCAGCCACATACACATTGTTGTTTTCTGCAGAGTTCACGAAAACCGCATTAGGAACTTTCCCCTGTGCGCCAATCAACTCCGGATTGTCAGTAACCTTGGTAGTGTTCGCCACCGAGAACGAACCGGCTGAGGCACTCGTCACGGTATATGACCCGTTCAATCCATTAGCAGCGCAGCCGCTCACATAAACCGTGTCGCCAGAGAAGAATTGTTGGGACGCCGCGGTATAGGTGTAGGTCGCGGTGGTTCCATCCCCTGAGCACAGCGTCAGACTGGCAAACGGCGAAGGCGGCAAGCTGATAGTCAGCACCGCATTCGGATCAGAAACGTTGTTTGCTGTAAGAGTATCGTCACCGCTATTGGCGATATACAACTTGGTTGAAGCAGCGATCAAGCCCGCATGAGTCGGAACCATCCCCGCGCGAAGGTTGCCTCGAAGGCTGTCTCCGGAGACATCAATACTGCTGGCGCTACCGCGATCGCGATGGTCGTCGCCTACCCCGTCAGTGTTGATCGAAGTCACAACCCGAGAGGGTGCGGGGCTCGGCTGCAGTCCCTGAATTGGCTGAGCGACTGGACGGTATGTCTCTCCGCAACTGAAACAAATTATTGCCAGGCATATCACGAGCGCTGCTCCGAACCAGCGCGACTGCGGGCTGAGCGCCTGATTAATTCGAGAGATTCTCATTAGGAATTGCTTATTCTAGCGGCTCGTCGCAAACTGTGCCACCGAGCACGGGGAGTCAATTGAGAGTAGGAAGCGCACCGCGGGTGGAAGGTTGTAAGGCTGAACTCAGCTTACGACCGCTTCGCGCGCTTTCGGGCTGGCGGCTCTGCGGCTGCAGTGGTGGCGGCTGGTTTTTTCTTGCCTTCCATCTGCGCCAGGCTCTGCTTGAGCGCTGCCATCAGATCAACCACCGGGGCTATCTTCTTCGGCTTTTCAACCTCGGCAATCTTGCCGCCTTCAAGTTTGGTCTGAATGAGGTTCTTTAGATTTTCCTGGAAGTCGTCTTTAAACTTTTCCGGTTCCCATTCCGCGGCCAGCGCTTCAATCAGCTGGTGTGCGACTTTTACTTCGGCATCTTTCAATTCCACATCTGGGGCGCCAAAGCCTTCTACTTTGCGGACTTCTTCCTCGTAATACATGGTATGCAGCATGAGGCCACCTTCGTGCGGACGCAGGAAGACGGTGTACTCACGGTTATGCATAGTGAGTTTGGCAATTCCGACGTATTCACTTTCTGCCAGTGCCTTGGTAAGCAGCGCGTACGGCCGGCGACCGGCTTCCTCCGGCATCATGTAATAAGAGGAGTCGAAATAGACGGGGTCAACCTCGGTGGTCTTTACGAACTCGATGATCTCCATGTTCTTGGCGGTCTTGGGCTCAATCTGCTTGATCTCTTCCGGTTCGACCACAACATATTCGTTCTTGCGATACTCGTATCCTTTGACGATTTCGCTGCGTTCGAGGACCTTGTTTTCGAGCGGGCAAATGAGCTGCTGCTTCACCCGCTGCAGGTCAGTACGATGCAGCTGGTGAAACGAAATGCCCGAACTGCGCGCACCTGAAAACAGGCGCACCGGAATTGAGATCAATCCGAAGGTGAGATATCCCGACCACACCGAAGCCGCCATAGGTTCTTTCCTTTTGCCGAGGCACGTCCCGGTACTATGGACAGCTCTGGCCGAAATTCTGACTGCTCGAGCCCAGCATACGCCGGGTAGCAGTTTAGACTACTACGTGCTCTTTGATGCACAGAAATTGTGCGTGTAACCCATTCGGGAAGCTGGACTGCTGGTGGCAGTTTTCCGCCACGGCCATATCTGGTGTTTACGACCATGGTTCCGCATCCCTGATTGAACCCGAAGCAGCAGTTTGGCTGAGTTCTCGTTTGTTATGAGCTACTTACCTTTTCATCCAGTGGTGGGTTCGATTGATCCAGCGCAGAAAGTGGCAGCCTTTTCGGCCATAACGGCCCTTTTTGCAGTCTTGGGTAAGGCTGTTCGAGGTGTAACTACCGGGGGAGCTCTCGCCGGAGGGGCAATTTGCTTTTTGCTGCTCTGGGCTTCGGGGACCGCCGGGTTCGCCGGACTGCTCACCGTCTTTGTGCTGACCTGGATCGCCACCAGAATCGACTACGCCCGCAAGCAGAAGCTGGAGATCGCCGAAGCCCGCAGCGGACGCACCGCCCTGCAGGTCCTGGCGAATCTGGGAACAGCGGGCGGGTGTGCTGTCCTATACGCGACCTTCTGGCCAGACCGGCGGGTTTTGATTGCGATGGCTGCTGCCCTGGCCGAAGCTGCCGCGGACACCGTTTCAAGCGAAATGGGGCAGGCTCTGGGCGGCACTCCGCGCCTGATTACGACCTGGCGGAGAGCTGAGCCGGGTACCAACGGGGCGATTACTCTGACCGGCTCTCTCGACGGTACGGCAGCCGCTTGCGCCGTCGCGGTAATCTTCGTCCTCACTCACCTTTTCGGATGGCGATCCGGGGCGATTTGCGCCCTAGCCGGAGTCGTCGGCATGATCTTTGATAGTTTGCTAGGGGCGACGGTTGAACGCAAAGGCTGGCTGGAAAACAATGCCGTCAATTTCGCGTCAACGGTGATTGCGGCAGGTCTGGCGTTTTTGCTCGCTTAGCCCGGGGGCGCGACTCTCGATTTTCTGCAGTCCGCGGTTGCGGAAGACAACTGTTCCGGTTATCCACTCGCTGGTTTGCGTGGAGACAGCCGCCCTCGGCTGTCCGAATCACCATCACGCGGCGCGGGCCATCCTTTGAGCCTCAATCCCGTCCAGCGCATTCCACAAAGCTTTCGCGGCGTTCTCGCCAGCATTCAGCGCCCGCTCTGCGGCTTCCGGCGCGGTTGCTACAGTTTTCGCCAATTGCTGCTTCCACACTTGTGAGTGATAAACGTCGGCAGTCGTATGCAGGGTGAAGTACTCGGAGGTCTTCGCGTCTGCGCCATACATTAGCTGTAACCCGCGCGCCTTCTCAGCGGCCACGCGCGGCACCTGTGATTCGTAGGCATAGAAAGTTGCCAGCGCCCCTTCGGGGCTGCCTTCTGTAGCTGCGGAGTAAAAGCGCTGCATCAATGACTCGATTTCCGCGATAGGCTTTGCGCTGCCCGCGCGCTCGCCGCCCATACCCTCCACAAAATCGAGCCAAAGCTCGGAATGCGGACGCGAACCGTGCATTCCGATTTCATCGTGATAGTTCGCCATAACCGCGCGACGAACATCGCCCTCCGGAAGCCGCGAGGCAAACTTTTTCAAGTACTCGGGGAAAGCGTTCACGTGATGAAAATAGTTTCGCCCGTATTCGGCCAAATCTTCGCGCGTCAATTCACCTGCGCTCCAAGCTTTGTAAAAAGGATGGCATAGCAGATCATATTTTGCGATGCGAGCGTCCATCTCTGTGAAGAATTCTTGAGTAGTCATTTCGCCTCCGGTTGGAAAGTTCATACTACGAGGAACAAACCTGTGCTGGCAACATCGGTAATTGGGTTCCTGAGCGCGCTTGCAGGATCTGTTCGTTTTGGGAATCAAACCTCGCCGCGGCTCAGAATTTTAGGACGAGCGCCGTGTGTAATGAGACGATGTCACGGTGCGCGTGCTCTTACTGTTCTTGATCTCCGCAGCGTGTTTCTCGCAGACCGACTCGCGCGTTCCCCCGGAAGTAAAATTCAAATCCGGCTACGTCAATCCCGCGGGCAAGCCGCCCGCGTTCACCTCCGCCATGCTGTGGGGAATCGCCATTGCCGATACTCGAGTGACTGGTTTCGAGAAAGCGCAAGTTGTAATTGCAGCGACGCGGCTTTCGTGCCGAGTGGACGGGAAGGACGTAATCCTTAACCATGATCGCGGCAATGTTCGCGGGGGACTCTATCGCCGCCATCCCTGGTTCGGGACTGACGAGCATACTTCCATGCCACTCGCGTACTCCGATGATCACAGTGTCGTCATTCTTAAGGTTGGAGCTCGCCCCGACCGTGTGTGGCACTTCTGGGCCGCATCTCCGCGGGTGACGCTTCCGCCTGGACATCTCGAAGGCTGCACAGTAATTGTCCGTGCACGAATTTCTGCCGGTGCGGTGCTACAAGTTGGAATGGACTATTGGCGCAATTCCACGGTCGGTTACGGTCCGGGCGGCAACAATCATGAGGCCGGAGCAAGCGATTGGTATTTCCCTTCGCCGGATTGGCAAGAAGCCACGTTCACCGACGTCAGGTGATTCTGATATGAAGCTGTAAAATAGAAATTCAATGCAGTTCACCGAACAATTTGACATCGTTGTCGTCGGCGCTGGGCACGCCGGCTGCGAAGCCGCCGTGGCCTGCGCCCGCATGGGCGTGAAAACGGCGCTTTACACCCTTAATGTCGATTTGATCGCGCAGATGTCATGCAATCCGGCGGTAGGTGGGATCGCGAAGGGGCACTTGGTCCGCGAAGTCGATGCGCTCGGCGGCATCATGGGCGAAGTCACGGATGCAGTAGGGATTCAGTTCCGTCTGCTGAACACTTCGCGCGGCCCGGCAGTCTGGTCTCCGCGTGCCCAGTGCGACAAGCAAGCCTATCGCCTGAAAATGCGCGACGTTCTTGAGGCGCAACCCAATTTAAAGATCAAGCAAGCTGAAGTCGCGGAATTGATTCTGGAAGAGAGCGCTCAGCGCTCAGCCGTCAGCCATCAGCAAGAACCGGAGGGGCACGACTTCAGTCGTGCCGAAAACGGCTTCTCAAAAAACGCGGCTTCGGCCGGTAGGGTTTGGCCCGACGACCTACGACCGACAGCCAAAGACGAAGTCACTCATCGCCGCATTCTAGGCGTTCGGCTTCGCGATGGCCGCACCGTTGGCGCACAAGCCGTCATCATCACCACTGGAACTTTCCTCAACGGGCTCATTCACTGCGGGGAGCAGCAATATCCCGCCGGCCGGTCCGGTGAACCAAACGCGGTGCTGCTCGGCGAAGCCTTGAAAAAACTCGGGCTGCGAGGATGCCGCCTCAAGACCGGAACGCCTCCACGTCTCGATGGCCGCAGCATCGACTGGTCAAAATTTCAAGTTCAGCCGGGCGACGAACACCCGACACCTTTCAGCTTTCGCACCAAGAAAGTTGCGCACCACGATTCACAAGTGCCCTGCTACATCGCCTGGACGACGCCGGAAACTCACCGCATCATTCGCGAGAATGTTCATCGTTCTCCTATGTACAGCGGCCAGATTCAATCCATTGGGCCGCGATATTGTCCCTCGATCGAAGACAAGATCGTCAAGTTTCCCGACAAGACCACGCACCAACTTTTCCTCGAGCCGGAAGGCCTGAATACTCACGAGATTTATGTCAATGGCATGAGCACGTCATTGCCGGTCGAAGTGCAGCTCGAAATTTTGAAATCGGTGCCGGGCCTGGAAAATGCGGAGATGCTGCGCCCCGGTTACGCCATCGAATACGACGCCATCGACCCCACAGAACTCGAGCGCACGCTTGAAACCAAGAAAATTTTGGGCCTGTTCTTGGCGGGACAAATCAACGGAACTTCCGGCTACGAAGAAGCCGCTTGCCAGGGGCTGATGGCGGGAATCAACGCTGGATTAAAGGTTAAGAACAAACCGCCGCTTATCCTCGATCGCACGGAAGGGTATACGGCCATTCTCATCGACGATCTTATTTCCAAGGGCACCAATGAGCCGTATCGTATGTTCACCTCGCGCGCGGAATTCCGTTTGCACTTGAGGATCGACAACGCTGACCAGCGGCTGACTCCGCACGGCCGCCGCATCGGCCTGATTAGCGACGAAGCCTGGGCTGATTTCCTGGCCAAGCAGCAGCGGCAAAAAGAGATCAAGCAGCTGCTGGAGAAGACCAGGCTGACTGCCGCGATGTGTGAAAGCATTCAGCACTCAGCACGTGGCAATCAGCCACAAACCGGCAAAGAACATTTGGAAGAACATGTGGGGACAGCCGCCCTCGGCTGTCCGGCCGAGCAGAGCTCGGACTCCGATTTCTCCTCGGCTCTCGGCCAGCCTCTCGCCCAACTGCTCAAGCGTCCGGAGATCACGATCGAGCGCCTGGTTCCGATCCTGCGTGACCTTCAGCCCTCGTTCTTTATCCGTGAACATCCGTCGGAATCGGTGGCCGCTCTGCCTTCCGCCCTCCGCAACGAACTCAAATCAGTCGAGACCGAAATCAAATACGAGGGCTACCTGCTGCAACAGCAACGTGCCATCGATCGCCTGAAGAAATCCGAGCAACGCAACATTCCGGAGTGGTTCGACTACAAGTCGGTCAGCGGCCTCTCCCGCGAAATGCAGGAAACACTAATCAAGATCCGCCCGCGCACCCTCGGCCACGCCTCGCGCATTCCGGGAGTGACCCCGGCAGCGGTGTCGTTGGTGAATGTTTACATCGAAATTCAGGCACGACGTCGCGAGCAGGTTGCGGCAATTTAATATGCGGTTGTCTTATACATATTTGGAGTCGCCGATTGGCACGCTGCTTCTGGCGGGCGACTCTAACGGCTTGCAACAGATTTTGTTCTCAATTGATGGCCGTCCGGCTCGTCCGAATCCCGACTGGGAAGAGAATGCCTCGGCCTTGGGCCAAGCCATTCGTCAGCT
>DATATW010000132.1:0-83542 GCA_036268595.1 Terriglobales bacterium | reverse complement strand
TAACCGGATAGCTTCTTCGAGAAGACCTACGGCCGAGGTGTAAGCTCCCTTCTGGTAATAGATCCACCCCAGAGTTTCAGCCACCGCCGGCGAATCCGGCATTCCCCGACGCGCCGTCTGCGCAAGGGATAGCGCCATATCGAAGTTGCCGCCTTCCTGAACCAGCACATTGGCCAGATGGTCGGCGGCGAGCGGGTCATCGGGTTTCATCACCAGCGCCTGCTGGTACGCGTTTTCCGCGGTTTTCCAATCTCGTTTGGTTTCGTACAACTGGCCGAGCAAAATGTAGAGCGTGGCCTGCCGCGGATTGTTTTTTAGAGACTGCTTGTATAAGGCAATGGCATCGTCCGTCCGTCCATTTGACGACTCGATGCCCGCAAGATTGACCAGCGCATTGAAATTTCCAGAATCCAGTTCGAGCGCCTTGGAGAAAGCGGCTACCGCGCCGCTCACGTCTCTTTTATCCCGGGAGAGCGCAATGCCGAGCAAATCATAAAACTCGCTATTTTTGGGAGACTTGGAGATTCGTTGCTTAACCACCGAGACCGCCTCATCCAGTTGCTTACGGGCTATGTAAGTATTCATCAGGCCGCGCAGAGCGTCGGCGGAGTTTGCATTTCGGTCGAGAGCCTGTCGGAAGTACTGGTCGGCATCGCTGTATCGCTTTTGTGCGAGTCTAAGGTTTCCCATCTGCACATAGCCGAATGCGCTATCTGGAGCCACTTCGATGGCTTTGCCAGCGTTCTTTTCCGCTTGGTCAAACTTACCCAGGTTTATGTCAGCGATCGCCTGCAGCGAATATCCGTCCGGCAAAGCGGGCTGAAGTATGATCATCCGGCTGGCACTCTGATCCAGCGCCTGCATGTCGCCCTTGCGCATAGCCAGGACTGCCAAAGCGCGTGCCGCATCGACCATATTAGGACGTAAGCGGAGCGCTTCCCGCCATTCACTCTCCGCGCCGTCAAGATTTCCTGATTCCTGGAGTGCCGCTCCCAAATGGTAATGCGCCAGGGCATTCGTAGGATCGTTCTTTGTGACTTTCTGCAGTGTACTCACGGCAGCGGCGGCATTTCCGGCTCGAAGCTGCAATTGGCCGCGATACAGGAGAGCTTCGTTATCGTTAGGATCGGATTTAAGAATCTGGTCATCCAGCGCGGTTGCGTCAGCTAGACGATTCTTGAGGATCAGGAGTTCAATATAATTTTTCTTTACCTGCGCGTCCTTGGGATGATCTTTATACAATGCGCCATACTCGGTAAGCGCACTGTTGAGGTCGCCAGTCACGAAGTAGAAATCTCCTAACATGCGGTAGCCGGCTGAATTTTCAGGAAAATCGTTTTTAGCTTGTTTCAGAAAATCTTCCGCAGCGTGCTTGTTGCCCTCGGCGAAATACAGGCGCGCCATAGCCGCGCGCGGGTCGGGATTTGTAGGGTCATTCTGAATCGCGGTGCGAAGTTGCTGCTCCGCCTCTGCGAAGCGACCATGGGCCTGATAAAAGCTTGCCAGCATTTGACGGGCTTCCGTCGCTGTGGGATTCAGTTCCAACGCTTTCTTCAAATTGGGTTCGGCGGCATCTGGCTGGTTATTCTTCATCTGCATCAGGGCCAGATTCAGGTAGAGGTCCCAGTTCGACGGGTCAAGTGCGATCGCATTCTGCACTTCCGTTATTGCTTCAGGAAAATTGTTCTGCGCGGCCAGCAAGTTCGCCGCCATGAAGTGAGACTGAGAGCTTTTGGGCCACTTCTTCATCAGCAGATCGAGCTGCTCTTTGGCCTGCTGAAAATTGCCGGCGACAATCAGTAGTCTTGCCAGATCATCCTGAGCTGATTGGTTATCAGGCTGTAACTCAACCGTGCGGGCTAGCTCCACATACGCTCGCGGCCAGTCTTCAGTTTTTAAATAACTGCGGGCCAATGCGTAGTGAGCATCCGCATAACTGGGGTCAATCTTGAGAGCGTCCCGGTACTCGATGGCAGCTTCCCTGTATTTGCCCTTTTCGAAGTAGCGTTGTCCACTCGATAAATATTTCTGCTTGCGTACGTTGGGATCGCGGGAGCACCCAGCCAGAGCTACCGAAATGCACGCCGACATCACGAAAAGGCGAAATGCCAGTTTGGTTTTGGACGCCGCCGGGTGCAAGTTGCGCATGATGTTCTAGGCTACCGCAAGTTCCGCCCGCCATGAAAGTTACTAATGTCGCTTTCGTGGGGGGACGCGCACTGAAAAAGCAGCGCGATTTTGTTTAGAAATTTACGAAAGTCCGTGCTTGGTTCCATAATGTAAGCTGCTCATTTATATAGATGTTATGGCAGTGTTGCAATCTGCTACAACCGGTCGCAAAAATTATCAGTCTTGACAGTTAGGACGTTTGCTTTAGATTAAGGCTGTTGTAACACCGAAACTCGTGCGGGTTTCTGTGTGAACAACCCTCCCCCCAAGTGAGGAGACCCAGGTGATGAAGAGTATTATGAGTAAATTCTGGCCGGTTGTTCTGGTGATGTGTTGTGTCGTTCCCGGCGCTTTGGCACAAACTACCTCCGTAGATGTCACAAGTGCGGGGAGCTTTGCGTACGACGGCATTTATATGAGCCCCTACTCCGCCACCGTCGGTGGCGTGGCTAAAACCACAGTTATCTGTGACGACTTTGCGGACAACAGCTACCTCAATGTCTCATGGACTGGCAATATTACGCAGTTTTCAAATCTCGCATCGAGCCTGGGCAGCACCCTTTGGGGTTCCTGGTTTTCGAGTACAGCTGGTGGCAGCGTGAGCGCTTCGACCGTCATTAAGTGGTACCAGGAAGCAGCTTGGCTGACGCTGGGCCTGCTCTCACAACCGAATGGTTCGATGAACCAGGCTTATTATTCGTTTGCCACCTGGGCCGTGTTCGATCCCAATAGTGTGTTGAATTGGCTGAAGTCGTACAACGATACGGCGGCATGTATGGCCGTCTTCGGGAATGCGTGCACGAGTACTACAGCCAGCAAGGGAAGCCTGCTCTACAACGCCCAACAGGACTATATGAGCGGCAACTATTCGAACTTCCTTATCATCACTCCTATGGTGAATGGGAAGATATGCACGCCGGGAATCAGCGGTGCCGGCAACTGTCCCGCCCAGGAATTCTTTGAGGTTGTATCTGAGGGTGGCACGGCAGCGATGTATCTTCTCCTGGCAGGATTGGCCTGCTTCGCAGCCGTCTTCATGAGGCATTCCCGATCGAACATACTTCGGGAAATGGCCTGATCTGACTTCTGGTTGTCCGGATTCAGTGAGAACCTGCGCTGGGTTCGGACCACTGGACTGACGAGTGGTCGTATCCTGCCCGCTAAAGAACTCTTTCTATAGTTTTATTAATCGGAAGCCGCCCCCAGCCCTACCGCTACCTGGCGCTCACTGATGTCCGCAATTGGCGCGGGCGAACGTTTTTGGGTCTTACGCAGCCAGTCAGCCGCCATCTTTTCCGCATATAGCAGCTGCTCCATCGACATTACTTGGCTCAGATTTTTACTATTGCGCGAGATCTGCGCGCTGGCCACAAGCGACCACTTATATGCCAACAGAGGGTCTGTTGGACTGCTTTGGCGGGAGTGATACATGTGCGAGAGTATAAGCTGAGCGATTGGCGAACCGGCCTCAGCGGCCTTTTCGCATTCCTTAAGCGTGGCATCGTCCTGCAGACTTCCATCTAAGCAGTTCTTCAGAAAGTAACTAAAGACAGACTGTGAACTGTTGTCCTGACTTAAAGTCATGAAAAGAAGCTCGACCCGGCTGGAGACACCAAGCTTATCGAAAATGCGAAATAAGTAATTTTTGACAGTATGCTGGCTCAACTTCAACCGTTCCGCGATCTCACGATTGGTGAGTCCTTCCGCCAGACTCTGAACGATCTCCTTCTCGCGCTTCGACAGCAGGTTCAGCCCGTTCGCATCCACAGCATTAACCGTAGGAGCCGACGCCAAAGCTTCCAATGCCAACGACATTTCACGGCTGTTCGCCCAGACTTGACCTTCGAAGACGCAGCGAATGCACTTGCCCAGATTATCGACGGACTCCGATCGGCTGAATACGCCCCGAGCTCCGGCGCGGAAAGCATCGAGAATTACCTGCGGCTTGCATGAATCCAATAAGACGATAGACCGTGTGCTCGGTGAGGATGCACGTAGCTGTCGCAGGATCTCAAGCCCGCGGTTGGTATGTTCCTGGAGGTTGGCGCCGATCACAAGTACGTCAACGGCACTTTCCATAACGGTCTTGAGCACCGTGTGGCCTGGATCGAGACTGACCACGTTCAAAGCACGGTCACGACGTAGTGCCTCGGCAAGTAGTTGTGTGTGAATGGCGGAACTGTCTAGAACTAAGACGCGAATCTGTCGTTCTGTGGCCCCTGCGCGATCCATGTAACTCTCCCCAAACCAAGAATTTGCTCAAAAAGCCGAACAGATCGCCATTACAGAGTTCGCCGCTCAGCGACAAACTTGGCGCTTAACCGCTACAAACATCAATTGATCTTCGTACAGGGGAGGTAAGTTCGAAGGTTTTTATGTCAAACTAAGATCATTTGCTTTAGGCACTCTACCGTAAGGCTATTATCTGCGCAAGAACCGACTCACATTTTTTTCACTGCGAGATTATTTGCATCTATGTGCAAACGGCTGCAAGCCCCAAAAGAAGGTTAATGGTGAGATCGCCCGGGGGCAATGGCACGAAAGTGACCTACCATAGCCCAAAGTGGTTACTTCGTGTTCTCTTGTTTTCAGCTGCTTACGGCCCCGCAGTTCCGCCGCTCAGAGGATATCGGAGAGCGATCGGTTACGGTTCCGGTTACCCGTCGTTCATCTCTATACCCAGAGAACTTCGGCTCCGGTCCGGCTTTCCGGGCTGACGCGAAGTTCTACCCTCGCGCGAATGAGAATACCTGCAATGAGGGGGTGTACCTCTTGCAGCGCTCTGCACTCGCCGATAAGCTGCAAACACGTTGAGCAGTAACTCTTCGGAGTTCCTATCCCCCTTGCTCAGTGATTAGAAGGCGTGCCGGCTGCCTAACCGCATCCGTCTCCTGAAAACATCCCCCTGATTATCGCCGTTGTGGCGTTTGGGCAAAATTCTGTGCACTTAAGGGTCAAGCAGGCGCTGTGACCCAGAGGGCGAAGCTATGAGCACACTCACTCAATCCTGGCAGATGGCAGTTCCGGTCCTTGGATCAATACCCGAGGAGCAACAGTGGTTCGCGTTATTGACCCGCGCGCGTCACGAAAAAGTTGTCACCCACCGCCTTCAGGAAGTTGGAGTGACATCCTTTCTTCCCACAATCATGCAGGAACGCCGCTGGAGCGATCGCAAGAAGATGGTCGAGTTTCCGCTCTTCAGCTGTTATGTGTTCGCGAAATTGAGTCCAACGAATGAAGGCCGATTAAAAGCGCTTCGCATCGACGGCGTGTACAGCCTGGTTGGAACTCGCGGAGAAGGAACCCCGATTCCAGATGAGCAGATTGATGCCGTCCGCAGAATCACTGAAGAACATTTTGAGTGGCACACCCACCCATTTCTAAAAATTGGCCAGCGCGTGCGCATCCGCAGCGGCGCTCTGGATGGAGTGGAAGGTATTCTTACCGCGCGCAGCGGTGAGTCCACTCTGGTCGTCTCGGTTGATGCCATTCAAAGATCGTTAGCCGTACGCATTGAAGGATACGACGTCGAACCGGTTTAAATTGTTTCCACCGCGCCGCCCATACAAAGCCTGGTAATTATAGTGATTGAAAACGCTGTTGCGACCATTCGGTTACTCATTGTGAGCAGAGAAGCTGCCGTGCTGCGCGCTCTCTGGTCAGTCGGAGAATCCAATTCCTGGCATCTGGAAACCGCCGGCAGCGGCTGGGAAGCGCTGGAGCGGCTTCAGTCCGGTGCGGTGCCGGACCTGCTGCTACTCGATTTACCCCGCGGGGATGCCGACGCATTGCACGTGCTGCGGTGGTTGCGCCGTCTCCGCCCTGAGTTGCCGATTATTCTGCTGGCGCACGCAGAAGATATCGCGCGCGAGAAAGAGGCCATCCGCCTGGGGGCGCAGGGTTTTCTACTTCGCCCATTCGATGAAGAGCAATTGGGAACTGCCATTCGCGATCATCTCCATTCCCCAGAATCCGTGTCTTCCAGCGACTGCATGAGCGAAGACGTCGAAAAACTTGGCGAAGATGCATTCTTCGTCGGGGCCAGCCCCATCATGCAAAAACTTCGTGCCCAGGCCGAGCTACTGTCCCAGGCTGACGTGCCGGTGCTGATTGTTGGCGAGCCCGGAACCGGCCGGGAGACAACGGCGCGCTTGATTCACAAACTGTCACTGCGCTCCGGTTCCAGGTTCCTTAAAGTGAATTGCGCGGCCTTACCCGGCGACCTGCTCGAAAAGGAGCTATTCGGCTACGGAGGGCGGCTGGCGATTCGCGGCGAAGGTCCCTCCGCAGGCAAGCTTGAGCTCTGCGACAAAGGCACCATTTTCCTTGACGAAATTATTGAAATGCCCATGGCTTTGCAGGAGAAACTGCTTCTCGTTTTACAGGAAAAACAATTCCTCAAGCCAGGTACGGCCAGCTACATTGACGTCGACGTGCGAGTGCTGGTTTCAAGCGATATCAATATCGAGCGCGCTCCGGCGGAGAACAAACTTCGTGAAGATCTTTATTACCGGCTCAGCGCATTTACCGTGCACGTGCCGGCTCTCCGCCAACGGCGGGATGAGATCCAAATTCTGTTGCAGCACTTCATGCACAAGCTGGCCAGGCACTACGGCCTTCCGCCGCGCGAGTTCTCAGCCGCCGTACTGAACCGGTGCCAGCATTATTCCTGGCCCGGCAACGTCACCGAGTTGGAGAATTTTGTAAAGCGTTACCTGATGATCGGCGACGATGAGCAGAGCATTCAAATCCCCGGTGATCTCGTATTGCCGAAAACCTTAGATCGGGAGACGCCCGGTAGTTTGGTGGATCGGGCGAGAATTGGCTATGAAGAATCCAGCACCAAGTCGCTTAGGTCATTGGTGCGCGATGTGAAATCCCAGACGGAGCGAAACGCCATCGCCGCCGCGCTTGAGAAAACCGGGTGGAACCGAAAGGCGGCCGCCCGCTTGTTGAAGGTCAGTTATCGCACCATGTTGTACAAGATCGACCATTATCGAATGAGCTCTTCGGATCCTTTTTCCCTGCCTTTCGTCAATGGAAACGGCGTCAAGGCTACTGGCAGTGCCGCCAAGGATAAAGCCAATTAACCGGAAGGGTGGCCGCAAGGCGCGGCAGCACGTGCAGGAGTATTTATGAAATTCGAGGTTAGAACCATCGCCCCAAAAGCGCTTTTGATTTTTGCCGTCCTGTCTCCGGGCTGGATGTGGGCGCAAAACGCCCTGCAAGCGCATTTGAACGAGGCCTCGCCAGCAAGTGAGGCTCCCATCAGTCAGCCGGTCGCCGCGTCTGCGAACGACCCCCACGACAATAGTTTCGTGATTGGTAACAACGACGTGCTGGCTATCAGTGTCTGGAAGGAGCCGGATATTTCACGCTCCGTTCCGGTGCGTTCCGATGGAAAAATCTCTCTGCCGCTGGCGGGTGAAGTACAAGCTGCCGGACTGACTCCCTTAAAATTGGAACAAGAGATTGCTGGTAAGTTACAGAGTTATATCTCGGAACCGGAAGTTACGGTCATTGTCCAACAGATCAACAGTCAGAAGTTCAACATTCTCGGTATGGTGAGCAAGCCAGGATCGTATTCCTTGACCACTTCCTCGACGGTGCTGGACGCGATTGCACTGGCCGGCGGCTTCCGCGATTTCGCGAAACAAAAATCAATTTACGTGCTTCGCCAGAATCCCAATGGTAGCGAGTTGCGGCTGCCTTTCAATTACAAGGATGTCGTGAAAGGAAAGAACGCCGATCAGAACGTCAAGCTTCAACCGAACGATACGATTGTCGTCCCGTAAGTGTTTATGACCTCTCGATCATCCATATTCGTTCTGGGCCTGCTGATGGCGGTCCCGGTCTGGTCGCAGACGGATGCGAATACGACCAGCGGCCCGTCACCTGCAGCCAGTGACTCGCAAATGGCGGTCCCCGCTCCGATCAGCGCGCAAAATTCCGCTGGCCTGCCCGACGCGGAGGCCCGGTCAAATTACTTGCGTACTGGGCTCACGTTCATCTCGAGCTATTCTGACAATTTGCTTGGGGGAGCAAGCACTCGCCCGGTAGGAGACGAGAGCTATTCAGTGATGCCGTATATCGCGCTGGACGAAACCACTTCGCGGTTGCATTCGGTCCTAAACTTTGATCCAGGCTTTACTTTTTATCAGCATACAAGTGATCGCAATGAAGCCGACGAAAATGGTGGCCTAAATGTGTCATACCGGTTCACCCCGCACGTGACCGTTAGCGTAGTGGATAGCTTCAGGAAATCGTCCAATCTGCTGAATCAACCTGACGCTTTCTCTGATCCCACATTCGGATCAGCGCAAGCCTCGCCGGTAACCGTATTTGCTCCCGTCGCAGATCAGCTCAGCAACTCGGGAACAGTGCAGGCGACTTATCAGTTTGCGCCCAACGCCATGGTCGGAGTTAGCGGGACCTTCACCAATCTGCATTACTCGAATCCCGCCCAGGTGCCGGGACTTTACGACTCCGGATCAAGGGGCGGCTCAGCTTTCTATACTCATCGACTTTCGGGGCGGCACTATATTGGCGCGACCTACCAATATCAGATGCTGCTCGCTTATCCGGTCGGGTTCCGGTCGCAAACTACCACCAACGGCCTTATGCTTTTCTACTCCATCTATTTGAAGCCCACGGTTTCGCTGTCGTTTTTTGGCGGCCCGCAATATTCCGATACCGAGGAATCGATTGCCCCGCCAGCGCGAGCGTGGTCCCCCGCGGCCGGAGTCAGCCTCTCGTGGCGAGAGCGGCAAACGACCTTTGGAGTCAGTTATTCCCGCATGATTGCGCCGAGTGGTGGTCTGATCGGGGCAGTGCATCAGGACCAGGGCGCGCTGTCAATTCGCCGCCACCTCACTCGCTCGATGAGCGCGGAGTTGGCAGGTCAGTACGCGAATAACCAGCTTCTGGCGCCTGCTTTACTGCAGGCAGCTGGAGGCTTCAACGAGGGCGGCCACAGCATTTCCGGATTTGCCTCGCTCGACCGCCAACTGGGAGAGCATTTGGCGCTGAGTCTTGGATATTCCCGGTTGCACCAGAGTTACAGTGACATCGCTGCCGTATCAAATGCACCTGACACGAACCGTGGTTGGCTTTCAATTTCTTATCAGTTCGCGAAGCCACTGGGAAGATAAGTCGCCAAAATGACCGCAATCAACCAAGACGTCGAAGAACAGAGTGCCGGCGGATTGAAGCCGGATCAAATTCTGGACATAGCGCGCCGTCGACATTTTCATTTCCTGATTCCCTTGTTTTTGGGGTGGCTGATGATATGGGGATCAAGTTGGTTTTTGGCGCCACGCTACAAATCGAGCACCCTTATTTTGGTTGAGCAGCAGGCGATGCCAAAAGATTACGTGACTCCGAACGTTTCGGACGATCTGCAGGGCCGTTTGCAGACTATAACCCAGCAGATTCTTAGCCGCACCCGTCTGTTGCACATCATCGACTCGCTGCACCTGTATTCTGGAACGAAGGGGAACGAAGAGGAAAAGGTCGAGCGCATGCGCAAGGATATCTCGATCGACCTCGTACGGGATGCCGCCAACCAGGTCACTGCGTTTAATGTGAGTTTTTCCTCGGGCGAACCTTACACCGCCCAGCAGGCGACCAGCGAGCTGACTAATCTCTTTATCAATGAAAATCTTGAAGCTAGGCAGCAGGAGTCAGAAGGCACAACCAAGTTTCTAGTTGACCAACTGGAAGACGCGCGCAAGAGCCTGGCTAATCAGGAAGAAAAGGTGCGGGAGTTCAAAAGCCAGCACATAGGCGAGCTACCCGGCCAATTAGGGACGAATCTTCAAATTCTGAGTGGGCTGCAAGGCCAGCTTCAAACCGAATCGGATTCCATTAATACCGCCAAGCAGCAGCACGCATACTTGCAGACCCTCATCGATCAATACCGCACCTTGCAATCTTCCCCGAAAACTGCAGATGGCGCCCCGGTGGGATTGCCGGCGCTCGACCAGGAACTGGAAAACCTGAAGTCTCAACTCGCCGATCTGAGCTCACGTTATACCGACCGCCATCCCGATGTTCGCAAGCTGAAGGAGCAGATTGCCAAAACCGAAAAGATGCGGATGCAAATCGTGGCTGAAATCAAGGCGAGAAATGCGACAAAGAAAGATGCCGGGCCCGCGCAATCGCCCGACGATCAACTTAGCGCCAGCGGCGTGCCTTCTCCCATGGCGCAGATTCAAAGCCAGCTGCAATCGAATGAGCTCGAGATCTCAAACCGGGAGCACGCGCTTACAGACCTGAAGAACAAGATCGCCGATTATCAGGCGCGCTTGAACCAGGAGCCGATGCGTGAACAGCAGTTGGCCGATCTGACCCGGGGTTACGATCAGTCGAAAGCCACCTATGACGATCTTCTGAAAAAAAAGAACGAATCGGCGATGGCCACCAGTATGGAACTGTTGCAGCAGGGCGAACGGTTTCGCATTATCGATCCGCCAAGCTTGCCGGCCAAACCCGATTTCCCCAATCGCCTGAAGTTCTGCGGAATTGGGCTGGCTGTCGGTTTGGCGCTGGGCGCCGGAGTGGTTGCAGCTTTCGAAATGCTGGATGACCGGCTTTACAGCGAGACCGAGATTCACGAAATGATTCCTGTAGCCGTGATATCAGAAATTCCGATGATTGTTACGCTTGCGGATGAACGCAGCAGCAAAAGAAAGATTTGGCTGGGATGGGCAACCGCCGCGGCGGTGGTGCTCAGTATTCTGGTCGGTTCAGCGCTCAGCTATTTCCGGGGCTAGGTTTACCTTATGTACGAGAGTTTTTACAACCTGAAACGGGGACCCTTTGAGATCACGCCCGACCCTTCGTTTCTGTTTTCAACCAAGCGCCACAACGAGGCGCTGGCGGCTCTTTATTACGGTGTCCGATGGCGCAAAGGTTTCGTGGTCCTTACCGGGCAAGTGGGTACCGGCAAGACTTTGTTGCTGCGTTGCCTGCTTCAGTTACTCAAGCAAAGCAAAGATGTCGCTTACGCCTATGTTTTTAGCAGCCGGCTTACACCCACCGAGTTCCTGCAATATATTCTCAACGACTTCGGGCTGCCTACCGTCGGCAAAAACAAAGGCGAACTGCTGTTCGATCTTTGCAATTTCGTGGTCAATCGCGGTTTGAGGGGGCTGACGACGGTGTTGATCGTGGACGAAGCGCACCATCTTTCTGCGGAGGCCCTCGAAGAAGTTCGACTGCTGACTAATCTGGAAACCGCCGAGCACAAACTTTTGCAGATCGTTTTGGTCGGACAGCCAGAACTCGACGACACCCTCGATTCGGCCAAGCTGACGCAATTGAAACAAAGAATCGCGATCCGTTCGCATCTTGAGCCGCTGGACCATGAGGATACCCGGGGATACATCGCGAGCCGCTTGCGCCTGGTGGCAACCAATCCGCAGGCGGAAAATCTCTTTCCCTCGAAGACGATTGCGGCTGTGTATCGCCACTCGCGTGGCATTCCGCGCCTGATTAATACTATTTGCGAAAACGCGCTGCTTTCCTGCTATGCGAAACAGATGTCCAGCGTGACCCCCGAAATTATTGATGAAGTCGCACGCGACTTCCGGCTCAACGTAGTGCGTCCCTCGGAAGCTGAAAAAGTTGACGGGTTGAATGACAACGATCTGCAGAGAGCAGCCAGGATGCTGCTGGACCTGTACGGTTCGGCACAAAAGCATACCGACCGCGCGCTTGAGATGCCTTCCCCAGTGGTAACCCGAGTCCGACAAGTATGAGCTATATATTCGACGCGCTGCAAAAATCAGTCAGCGAAGACATCGATCTGGAACTTCCTTCGGCATCACTGGCCACCCAGTTACTGGAAGCTACCGAGCGTAAGACCGCAGCTGCACGGGCCAGCGTTGCGCTTCTCGAGGAGTTACCGCTCTCCCCTGAAGCTTCGCTGCTCGCCAATTTGCGGCAATCACTTGATTCTGCTTTGTCGAATCCTGCGACGGTCGAGGCTCCGCTCTCAGTCGACCCAGTATTGAGCGAACCCGGCATCGATCAGTTCAGCCAGTTCCAGTCACTGAAAAGTTTGATCCCACCGCAAAACCGGGTGGTCTGCATTACCGATAAGGACAGTCTGGCAGCAGAAAAGTTTCGTTTTCTCGGAGTGCGCCTCCGTCAGTTAGCACAGACTCGGCCGCTCAAACGGGTATTGATCACCAGCACCATTCCGCAAGAAGGCAAGAGCATGGTCGCGGCCAACCTGGCGTGCACCCTGGCGCGACGAACTCATCAGAGGACGCTGCTTTTGGACGGAGACCTGCGGCGTCCGTCAGTGGCGCGCCTATTCGGCCTGGGAAAGGCGGCTGGTCTCAGCGAATGGTTGCAAGGCGAGCGCAGCCCCATGACGAGTATCTATCATCTCGAAGAGGCGGGACTGTGGGTCCTTCCCGCGGGCAATTCGCCGCGAAATCCGCTCGAGGCTATGCAGTCAGGAAGACTTGCCGGCCTGATGGATCAACTTACATCCTGGTTTGACTGGGTGATTATCGATTCTCCTCCGGTATTACCTCTGGCTGATACCAGCGTATGGACGCGCATGGCAGATGGCGTCATGCTGGTGGCGCGCCAGGGAACCACCGAAAGAGAACAACTTAAGCGCGGCCTAGACGCGATTGAGTCCTCCAAACTTCTTGGGGCGATTTTGAATTGCTCGGCAACCTCGGCGAAAAGTGATTATTACTATCAGCTACCGGCAGAACCTTAGTCTGAAACCTCCTCCGCAAGCAGTCCAGAACACAAATTCAATTGGAGAATGAAATAATGTCTAATCTCAGAGTTGCTGTCATAGGTTGCGGGTACTGGGGCCAGAACCTGCTGCGGAATTTTTGCGAGCTGGAAGAGGCGGAAGTGGTCCTGGTCTGCGACTTCGATGCTCGCGCCCTGGGCCGGGCTAAACGTCGTTATCCGTCAATTGAAGTGACCCAGAGTTACAGCGAAGTGCTGGCTGACCCGCGGGTTGATGCGGTAGTGCTGGCGACGCCGGTGTCGACTCACTACCCATTCGCGAAACAGGCGCTGCAGAGCGACAAGCATGTTCTGGTCGAGAAGCCGTTGGCGCAAAGCAGCCAACAGGTCCTCGACTTGATCGAGCTGGCTGAATCGAAGGGCAAGATTCTCATGGTTGACCACACCTTCTTGTATACCGGCGCGGTGCGCCGCATGAAGGCCATGGTCGACTCCGGCGAGATCGGACAGTTACTTTATTTTGATTCCGTCCGCATCAGCCTGGGCCTGGTGCAAAGCGATATCAACGTTCTCTGGGACCTTGCTCCGCACGATCTTTCGATCATGGATTACCTGTTCGAGCGGGAACCGGTTGCGATCTCGGCGACGGGAGTGAAGCACCTGAACACGCCTCACGAAAATATCGCTTACGTGACGGTGCAATTTGAAGGAAACCTGATTGCGCACTTCCATGTGAATTGGCTGGCTCCAGTCAAAGTTCGACGAACCTTGGTTGGTGGCAGCAAAAAAATGGTGGTTTACGATGACACCGAGAACAGCGAAAAAATCAAGGTTTACGACAAAGGTGTCGTGCAAACCCAGGACCCGGAGCGCCGCGAGAAGATGCTCACCGGATATCGCAATGGGGACATGCTGGCGCCGCAACTCGACACCGGCGAAGCTTTGCGCTTAATGGCGAAGGAATTTGTTGCATCGATCAATGAGAAGCGCGCTCCGCTTAGCGATGGTTATGCCGGCTATCGCGTGGTCCGGCTACTGGAAGCGGCGCAGCGTTCGATCGAGCAGAACGGCCGTGTAGTCAGCCTGCGCGATGAGCATTTTTCGTCCAGTAGTGCAATTCTCAATAGCTCAAACGTCGCCGCAGCCGATTAGTTCGCACTCGCAAATCTCACCACGCACTCTGACTACCTCCAATATGAAAGCCATCAAACACTCACTATCCTGGATCGGGGGGATGACTCTTTTTGCATCTCTTTCAATCTCCGCCTTTGGCAGCTGCGCCACGCCTGCAAACCAGATTGAAGCGGAGAATTGCCTGCCCGGCAATCCTGAAACTCAGTGGGATGTGAGCGGGGGAGGCGATCCTTCCATTCAGGGATTTGCAACCGACATAAGCGTGAACGCGGGACAGGTAATCAACTTCAAGGTAAACGCCACCGCGACCGCATACACGATCGAAATATATCGGATGGGCTACTACGGTGGCAGTGGCGCACGGCTTATAACCACTCTTAAGCCTTCAGCGAAACTGCCGCAGACCCAGCCCGCATGCCTAAGTGATGTCCTTACAGGTTTAGTTGACTGCGGAAACTGGGCCATTTCCGGGTCTTGGCAAATCCCAGCAAACGCAATCTCGGGGATTTACTTCGCGCATTTGGTGAGGACCGACACTGGAGGAGACAGCCATATCGTATTCGTTGTCAGAAACGACACCAGCCATTCGGCGGTCTTGTTCCAAACCTCGGATGAGAGTTGGGAAGCATACAACGGCTATGCCGGCGAAAGCTTATATGGTCCGAGCGGCGAGTTTGATCTGACAGAACGCGCATATAAAGTCAGTTACAACCGTCCGGCCATCACTCGCGGATTCGCTTCAGAAGCCGCGACTTGGGTATTTGGCTCTGAGTACCCGATGGTTCGTTGGCTGGAACGGAACGGTTACGACGTCACCTACTTCACTGGTGTCGACGCAGCCCGGAATGGCAGCCTCATCCAAAACCATAAGTTGTATCTGAGCGTAGGTCACGACGAATACTGGTCAGGCCCACACCGCACTAGCGTTGAAGCTGCCCGCGACGCTGGCGTGAACTTGGCATTTTTCAGCGGCAATGAGGTTTTCTGGAAGACGCGCTGGGAAAACAGCATTGACGGAACCAATAGTCCGTATCGCACGCTGGTTTGCTACAAGGAAACAGTGGGCCCCAACTCAAACCCTCCGGCGGCTACGGCCGTCGATCCGCTGGATCCGCCCACATGGACGGGAACTTGGCGCGATACTAGCAAGAGCCCTCCAGCCGACGGCGGACGGCCGGAGAACGGCCTGACTGGCACACTGTTTATGGTCAACGGGCCCGGCACCGATAACCCAGGAAATCTTTCCATTAAGGTACCGCAGGCTGACGGCCAGATGAGATTCTGGCGCAACACTCGGGAAGCAACTCAGGCCGCTGGTCAGACAGTTACTCTTCCGGCGGGCACTTTGGGGTACGAATGGGATGAAGATATAGATAACGGCGCCCGCCCGGCGGGAGCCTTTGATCTCTCTACAGCAACGTACACGATGACTTCGGATCTTCTGCTCGACCAGGGAGGGTTCTACGGGGCCGGCACCGCCACCCACCACCTTACACTCCATCGGGCCGCGAGCGGAGCTCTGGTTTTCGGTGCCGGAACTGTTCAGTGGGCCTGGGGATTAGACAGCAATCACGACAATCCGTTCAGCTCCTCCAATGCGGCAGAAAGTGTGGACATGCAGCAGGCCACGATGAACCTGTTTGCTGACATGGGTGTTCAACCAGCAACTCGACAGTCAGGGCTTGTAGCAGCAACTGCATCGACCGATACAACTCCGCCGATATCGGCGATCACTTGGCCGAGCAACGGGTCCGCCCTAACCAGCGGCATCACAATTAATGTGACCGGAACAGCTACGGATTCCGGAGGCGTCGTTGCCGGAGTCGAAATTTCTCTCGACAATGGAAGCACCTGGCATCCCACAGTTGGACGTAGTAGCTGGAGTTATGCCTGGACTCCCTCGGCGCTCGGGTCGTACTCTATCCAGACACGCGCAACTGATGACAGCGGTAACATCGAGATGCAGACCGGAACCACATCGGAGGTTACGGTAAACCCGCCAGATTGCCCTTGCAGCGACTGGCCGTCATCGGCCACGCCGTCGCAAATCGACAGCGCTGACCCTTCGGCCATTGAACTGGGGGTGCGATTCCGCTCCGATTTCAATGGGTTCATCACGGGAATACGTTTTTACAAAGCCAGCACAAATACTGGCACTCACATTGGCCACTTGTGGACCAACACCGGAGCATTGCTAGCTACCGCCACATTTACCAATGAGACGAGTTCCGGCTGGCAGCAAGTAAACTTCAGCAATCCGGTTGCGGTTACGGCGAACACTACGTATGTTGCATCGTATTACGCCCCCGCAGGACATTATTCGGATACCATAAATTATTTCGCTACTTCGGGCGCGGATGCCCCACCGCTTCATTTCCTGGCCAACGGCGTGGACGGACCGAACGGTCTCTATAACTACGGGGCGGATAGCTTCCCAACTAACTCTTTTGTGTCCAGCAACTACTGGGTGGATGTTGTATTCCTCCCCTCACAGACAATGCCGGGAGCCCCTCCCGCGCTGCTGCTGCAGCAATCAAACCTCAGCTTTGCGGCGATTAAGGGCAATCCACCTCCGGCGAGCCAATCTGTCGCCCTATTCAATGAAGGAAGCGGCACGCTTAACTGGAGAGTGTTATCCAATGCTGCTTGGCTGAGCGCTTCACCTACCTCCGGCGGGACTCCGGAAACGGTTGCACTGTCGGTGAATGCTTCCAGCCTGGCAGTTGGAACTTACACCGGTACGTTGACCTTCAGCGCGTCAGGTGCGACCAACGCGCCGCAAACTCTGACCGTAACGCTGACCGTGACGAATTTGCTGCTCTTCTCAAACTTTGCTGATGGAACTATGAGTGGCTGGGCGATTTCGCCCCTTGGTCTGGCCTCTAATTGGTCGGTGGCAGGTGGCGTTCTGCGGTACAACGGTGGAGGCGCCACTCAGGTTTATGGCGGAAATTCATCATGGACCAACTACAGCATGAACGCCGCGGTTAAGCTTGCAACCTTAAACGACTATCCCGGCGGAATACGCGGCAGGCTGAATCCTGCAACGGGCGCAGGATATATTGCTTGGCTCTACCCGGCAGAAAGCCTGATCCGGCTGTATCGTAATACTGCCTGGGACATCAATACTGGCCTGACCTTTCTCGGACAAGGCGCGGTCAGCTTCGACACGACGAACTTCCACAACTTGCAGCTTACCTTCGTGGGAACTCAGGTAAGTGTTATCTATGACGGACAGACTGTCGTTTCGGTTACCGACCCGACTTATTCAAGCGGCTTGGTTGCGCTGGACGGGGCCAGCCAGGTAATCGGTTTCACCAACGTGCTGGTGACATCCTCGATCGCTAACACTGGATCCTTGAAGCAAACCCCCACCAGCCTAACGTTTTCTTCACTTTACGGTACCAATCCAACCTCGCAGAACGTGCAGCTCACTAACCTTGCAGCCGGTGTATTGCCGTGGACAGCGCGGGGAAGTGCGTCGTGGCTGACGTTATCACCTGCATACGGAACCACACCCGGTACGCTTCAGGTCAGCCCTGTGTCATCTGGATTGAATCCGGGGACCTACAACGGGACAGTCACCGTCACTGCATTGGGATCATTAACAACAGCAACCACGATTCCGGTGACATTCACGGTTGTCACCCCGCCGCCTTCGCTGGTTGCCTCGCCGTTGACGATGAATTTTGTCACAGTAAGAGGACAAACCACTCCGGCGCAAGCCCTTTCAGTCACCAACGGCACCATCGGGTCATTTAATTGGACGGCCTCGAGCAACTCATCATGGTTAGCAGTGTCCCCAACAAGCGGCTCGACTCCACAGGCTGCGACTGTGTCAGTCAATCCCGGAGCACTGGCTAATGGCAGCTACAGTGGAAGCATAACCGTCACTGGAAGCGGAGCTTTGAATTCTCCGCAGACCGTCGCGGTCACGATGCAGGTCTTGTCGCAAGACATGACAGAGACCTTCGGCGATTTGGGCACCGGCTGGATTATCTCGCCCATGGGATTGGGCAATGGCTGGACTACTTCGAATGGAGTGTATTCATACAGTGGGTTGGGCCTGAGTCAAGCTTGTTCGGGAAACAGCGCGTGGTCGAATTACAACTTTGACACCAACATCCAAGTGGCGAATTTGTCCAACTGGCCAGGCGGAGTGCGCGGCCGAGTGAATCCGACAACCGGAGCAGGTTACGCAGTCTGGTTATATCCGGCACTTGGAGAGGCAATCCTCTACAAAGTGACCGGCTGGAACATAAACAGTGGCCTGACTCAGCTGGCCGTGGCGCCTGTGCACTTCGATACCAACGTTCACGATTTGAAAATGACATTTTTCGGAAGCACGATCTCAGTTTCCTGGGATGGCTCTCCGATTATGCAGGTAACCGACATCGCATATAGCAGTGGTGTCGTATGCATGGACGCTGACAACCAGCCAATTTCGTACTCGAATATCTCGGTAGACGCAGTTCAGAGCGCAGTAACCATTGATCCGGTTCCTACAAATCTGGTGTTTAACGAAAACGGAGGCGCCGCATCTGCACCTCAAACCATCAACATCACAGCCGGCGGCGCCACTACGGCTTGGGCAGCAAGCAGCAATGCTTCCTGGCTGAACGTGGCAGCGTCGAACTCGCTTACCCCTGGTACTCTTACGCTCTCCGTCAATGGCACAGGTATGGCTGAGGGTACTTATTCGGGCACGGTTACGCTGTCCGCTCCCGGTGCGACCAACTCTCCGATTTCAATCCCAGTGACGCTGGCGGTAAAGAGTGCGGTGCTCTCGGTTGCTCCATCGAGCATGACATTCTTTGGCGCGGTCGGCTTGAACCCGAATCCTCAAACCATTCAGATTTCAAATCTCGGAACCGGGAACCTCAATTGGACAGCAAGCCGCACCAACAACTGGCTTGGGTTAAGCGCTCCCTCGGGCGTTGCTCCGGCGTCGCTCACTGTGTCGCCAAGCACGACAACTACAGGATCTGGGACTTTCACAGACACCGTAGTCATTAATTCCGCCGATGTCGCCAACGGTCCCATCAACGTTCCGGTCACAATGCAGGTGGGTTCGGTGCTCTTTAGCGATAATTTCAGCGCGGGAGCAGGGAACTGGACTGTCTCGCCGCTGGGATTTGCGGCGGGATGGTCAGTGGTGAATGGCACCTACACTTACAACGGTGGAGGACACACCCAGTCGTATGCCGGCAGCTCGGCCTGGACGAACTACACGGTTTCGACCGACTTCCAACTGGCTTCATTGAGCGATTATCCGGGCGGTCTGCGTGGAAGGGTGAATACCACTACCGGATCGTGTTATGGCGTGTGGATTTATCCCAACGAGAAAGTACTAAAGTTGTTCCGCATCGGTCAGTGGAACATCGATTCCGATCTTTCAGTGCTTGGCCAATCCGCGCCAATCAGTATCGACACTAACCTGCACAACGTGCGGCTGGTATTCCAGGGGACCACTATTCAGGTTTATTACGACAATGCTCTTGTGATCACTGCGGCCGACGCCAGTTACAGTCAAGGCGCGGTTGCTCTGGATGTATCCAACCAGCCGATCGCATTTGACAATGTGACCGTGATTTCGCTTCCATAAGAGCTCTCCCAACCGTCAGAAACACAAATTAAACAGGAGAATGTATGCGTGATTTTTGCAGAATCGCCCCGGACGTGAAATTGGGCGAGAACGTTTCCATCCATGCATTTGTAAATCTGTATGGATGTTCGATCGGCGACAACAGCCGGGTGGGAGCGTTCGTGGAAATCCAGAAGAATGCGTTCATCGGCAAGAACGTGAAGGTCTCAAGTCACACGTTCGTTTGCGAAGGTGTGACTATTGAAGATGACGTTTTTGTCGGCCACAACGTTTCTTTCATCAACGATAAATATCCCCGCGCTACCAATCAGGACGGCAATCCGCAATCGGAAGGTGACTGGGGCGTAGTCAAGACGGTAGTCAAGCGTGGTGCGTCGATCGGCACCAGTACGACCATCCTGTGCGGGGTGACCATCGGCGAAAACGCCATAATCGGCGCCGGCAGTGTGGTTACACGTGATGTACCCGACAATGCAATTGTTGCCGGCAATCCAGCTCGCATGATGAGAAAGGTGATCGCAGTATGAACAAAGTAGCTTTCGTTGACTTATATCAGCAGCACCAGGCGATTGAAGAGGAGTTGGTCGAAGTGTTCCGCCGCGTGCTCCGGAAATCATCCTTTATATTGGGCCCCGAAGTTGTGGCTTTTGAGAAAGAGTTCGCCGCTTACATCGGCGCCTCGGATTGCATTGCCGTCAATAACGGCACCGCGGCACTGCAGTTAGTGCTAGCGGGCCTAGGCATTGGACCTGGCGATGAGGTGATCACGGTTGCGAACACTTTCATCGCCACCGCTGAAGCCATCAGCGCGGTCGGCGCCCGTCCGGTTTTCGTAGATGTGGATCCGGTTTCGTACACCATGGATCCGCAGCTGGTCGAAGCGGCGATTACGCCGAACACCAAGGCGCTTTTGCCCGTCCATCTTTACGGACAGGCAGCGGATGTCGATGCGCTGCTGGAAATTGCGCGTCGCCACAATCTTCACCTGGTTGAAGACGCCTGCCAAGCGCACGGTGCGACTTACAAAGGCCGCAAAGCCGGATCGTTGGGCGTTGCCGGATGCTTCAGCTTCTACCCTGGAAAGAATCTAGGATGCCTGGGCGAGGGCGGAGCGGTTGTTACCAGCAATCCGGAGCTTGCGCAGCGGATGCGCATGTTGCGTGATCACGGCTCGGTTAAGAAGTACGAGCACAGCCTACCGGGTTACAACTTCCGCTTGGAAGGACTGCAGGGCGGTTTCTTGTCGGTCAAGTTGCGACATCTTGATCGCTGGAATGTGCGGCGTCGCGAAGTTGCCAAGCTTTATCACGAACTGCTTTCCGAGTCGTCTCTGGGATTGCCGGTCGAAATGGGATGGGGCGAGCATGTTTATCATCTTTATGTAATCCAGGCCGACGATCGTGAGGCGCTTCGCAACGCTCTCAATGCTGCGGGAGTTGAGTGCGGTCTGCACTATCCAGTGCCGTTGCACCTGCAGGCGGCCTATGCGGACCTGGGTTATGAAAAGGGGAGCTTCCCGGTTTCAGAACATTTGTCCGGTCACATTCTTTCGCTGCCCATGCATCCATTCATAACCGACGAGGAAGTGAAGCGCGTCGCATCCGTTCTTCTGGAGTCTTTGCAATGTCAGTCGAATCAGCAAACAGTAACGATCTAAGTCTTCGCCAGGTCGCGGCGACCTTTGGTCTCCGCGAAACGCGTGAAGATCCAGCCTGGGAAAGCGACTTCTCGACATGGCTGAAATCTGCCCGGACCCGCGAACAGTTAGTTGAAATGTTCGGGCAGTTTCGGTCAGGCGAGAGCGCTTTCGACAGCTTGATGCGGCGAGTCATCATGCGTTCACTTTGCAAGTCGGTTGGAAGCGATCTGCAGGTGGCATCCTCGGTTGTGCTGAAGCATCCTGAGACCATGGAGTTCGGAAATTCAGTCTTCATTGGATCGCAAACCATGATTCAGGGAAGATTTGACGGCAACTGCCGAATCGGCAATCACGTGTGGATTGGACCTCAGGCTTACTTCGATGCTCGGGATCTTGTGCTGGAAGACTATGTAGGGTGGGGTCCGGGAGCGAAGGTTCTCGGCTCGACTCACACCGCGCAACCAGTGAGCATGCCGATTATTACCACCGAACTGGTGATCAAGCCTGTCCGAATCGGCTTCGGAGCTGATATCGGAATGAATGCCAGCATTCTACCTGGCGTTCAAATCGGCGCGCACTCGATTGTGGGCACCGGATCGGTAGTTACTCGAGATGTTCCAGAGTATGCAATTGTCGCTGGCGCGCCGGCGAAAATCCTGCGTTTTCGCAATGAAGAGGAAATTCGGCATGTCTAAATCGAACGGCTTCAAGAATCACGGGGACAAGATGAATCGTATTGATGGAGCCTGTTGCCTGGTTACCGGAGGTGCAGGCTTTATTGGGAGCACGATTGTTGACCAACTGCTGGATGCCGGCGCCAGCGAAGTGCGGGTGCTGGACAATTTTGTCCGTGGTAGCTGGAGCAATTTGGAATCGGCAATGGGTGGGGTCAAAGTCCAGGTCACGGATGGCGACATTAGAGACGCCGCATTGGTGGACCGACTGGTGGACGGCACAGATTACATTTTCCACGAAGCAGCTCTTCGAATCACGCGCTGTGCGGAAGCGCCGCGTGAAGCAGTCGACGTTTTGATCGGTGGCATGCTCAATGTTCTGGAATCAGCGGTCCAGCATAAGGTGAAAAAGGTCATTGCCGCGTCCTCGGCGTCGGTTTACGGTGAGCCCTCTTATTTGCCAATCGATGAAGAGCACCCGTTTAACAATCGAACCATGTATGGGGCAGGGAAAATTGCAAACGAGCAGATGCTGCGGGCTTATTACACGACATTTGGACTGCCATATGTAGCGTTCCGTTACTTCAATGCCTATGGTCCGCGCATGGACACCGTAGGGGTTTATACGGAAGTTATGATCCGCTGGCTGGATGCGATTGAAGCCAATCAGCCGCCTCTGATCTTCGGACACGGAAAGCAATCGATGGATTTCGTTTTCATAGATGACATAGCTCGGGCGAATCTGCTGGCCGCACAGAGCGATGTGACCGACCAAGCCTTCAATGTCGGGACCGGGGTTCAGACCAGCCTGAATGAGTTGTGTCACCTGATGCTCGAACTTAGCGATTCTCGAATGCGACCGGAATATCGTGAGGCGCGCGCAGTTGGCAACGTGCAAGCGCGACGGGCTGCGATTGAGAAAGCGGAAAAAATGCTCGGCTTTAAGAGTGAAGTTAGCCTGGAAGAAGGCTTGCGCCGGTTGATCGAATGGAAGCGCGCGATGGTGCCGGTTGCGGTTGCTACGGAGGCCCGATGAGTACCGCGACATTAACCAAAAATATTCCCGTCGCCCGTCCTTTCATTGGAAGGGAAGAAGAGGCAGCGGTCCTTGAAGTACTGCGTAGTGGTTGGGTGAGCCAGGGTCCGCGCGTCGCCGAGTTTGAACGGCAGTTCGCCCAATACGTTGGTGCGGCGCACGCGATTGCAGTTTCGTCCTGCACCACGGGCTTGCATGTTGCGCTGGTAGCTGCCGGAGTGAAAGCGGGCGACGAGGTGCTGTGCCCCAGCCTGTCGTTCATCGCCACCGCCAACGCAATCCGATATGCGGGCGCGACGCCGGTTTTTATCGATGTCGACCCTGCAACTTACAATCTTGATCCGGCCTGCATCGAGGCAGCAATCACCCCTCGTACTAAGGCGATTCTGATTGTTCATCAGATCGGCTTGCCCGCCGCGATTGCAGAAATCAATGAGATTGCCTCGCGCTACGGATTGGCGGTTATCGAAGATGCGGCCTGCGCGATCGGTTCTGAATATCAAGGCCAACGCATTGGGCAGCCGCATACTTTAATGGCTTGCTTCAGCTTTCATCCGCGGAAGATCCTCACCACCGGCGAGGGTGGGATGATCACCACATCAGACGAAGGCATCGCCGATCGCATTCGAAAGTTACGCCAGCATGCCATGAGTGTCTCCGACCTGGCTCGTCACAGTTCGTCCCAGATCGTTACCGAAGGCTATCCCGAGGTTGGCTATAACTACCGGATGACTGACATGCAGGCTGCGCTGGGTCTGGTGCAGTTACAACGCCTGGACGAGATGATCGCGCGCCGGCGGTATTTAGCAGGCCGCTATTCGGAAGCGCTC
Organism: Terriglobales bacterium; assembly: GCA_036268595.1. Classification (GTDB taxonomy): domain Bacteria; phylum Acidobacteriota; class Terriglobia; order Terriglobales; family Acidobacteriaceae; genus Gp1-AA145. The sequence continues at coordinate 59,733 of DATATW010000132.1, read as the reverse complement.
TCGAAGTTTGTTTGGCTGGTTCCTCCGGTTGAGCCGACGGGATTACGACACAACTATCAGTCATACATGGTCCGGTTGAAAGACAACGCACCCATGACCCGTGACCAGTTAATGCAGGAAATGCTCGATCGCGGCATTTCAACCCGCCGCGGAATCATGGCAATTCATCGCGAGATGCCATATTCGGAAGAACGCTGGACCAATCGTTTTCCAGAAACAGACTCCGTGACCAGCAACTGTATCATCCTTCCTCTCTTTCACACTATGAGCGAGGAAGACCAGAATTATGTGATCGACTGTGTTCGGCAGTTGTCATAGCGCTAACGTTAATATCATTCGAAACTTTAGAGAAGTATGTGACCATCGCACCTCAGTCCTCCCCAGGATTGCAAGACTCAAACAAAACTGTGCGTCTTTTACACCTCGACTTTTGCAACCAGGAGAGTAACTCGTGAATTCCCGCCGTACGACTAACGGATCTATCGCCGGAGTAGCTCCGGCCCTTTCAACCCCGGTTTGCGATCGCGTGGTATTGAACGAAGAATCATTTCTGCGCACACTGTCACTCGAACGCAAACGCACAGAAAGATCGCGTAAGCCATTCTTGCTCATGCTGCTCGAGTTCGGCGATATTTTGCCGAAGGAAAGCAGTCGTGCTTTAGGCAAGGTCATCTCTGCACTCAGCGCTTCCACTCGGGCAACCGACGTGGTGGGCTGGTTCAAGAACCATTCGGTGGTCGGAGTCCTGTTCACCGAGATCATCATCGACAATCAAAGCTTGATCGTCAGCACGATGATGGCGCGTGTAAGTGAGACACTGGGGCACTCCCTAACTTTGGACCAGTTCAACCAGGTGAAACTTTCGTTCCACGTATTTCCTGAGCCATGGGACGGCGGCATGTTCGATCGTCCCAGCAATCCAATGTTGTATCCCGATTTTTCGGACCAGGACGACCGCAGAAAATATAAGTTTGCCGTCAAACGGCTGATGGACATCGTAGCCAGCGGAATTGGCCTCATTCTATGCGCGCCAGCCTTCTTGGTAATTGCGGCTCTGGTCAAGCTCACTTCCAAGGGCCCTGTGTTTTTCCGGCAGCAGCGGATCGGGCAACACGGCACCCCGTTTACATTCCTGAAGTTCCGGACTATGTTTACCAATAACGATCACAGCATCCACAAAGAATTCGTGCAGCAGCTTATCGCCGGCAAGGTGAAGCCAAATTCAAATGGCAATGGCAACGGTAATGGAAATGGTCATGGCGTTTACAAGATCAAATCCGATCCGCGAGTAACCCGAATCGGTTCATTCCTGCGGAGATCCAGTCTCGACGAATTGCCCCAGCTGATCAATGTGTTAAGGGGCGAAATGTCCCTGGTCGGGCCAAGGCCGCCGGTTCAATACGAAGTCGATGCGTACGAGATTTGGCACCGTGGCCGATTAATGGAAGCCAAGCCCGGAATCACTGGGCTATGGCAGGTAAACGGCCGCAGTCGCGTGAAATTCGACGAGATGGTCCGCCTCGATATTCGTTACGCGAGAACCTGGTCACTCTGGCTGGATATAAAGATCCTTCTGCGGACTCCCCACGCAGTATTCCTCGGCGAAGGCGCATACTAAGGCGCTTCGTCCTCATCGCAGTCTCTCCTCAGTCAAGAAATTATTATGGCAGCCACCACTGAAGCTATAGCTCTGCCCGCCGCAGAGTCCTCTGCTGAAGCTATTGTTTCGCCAGCACCGGCGAAGAGCAGCTACAGTCAGATCCTGAAGTCCTCCGCCCTGGTTGGAGGGTCGCAGGTGATGAACATTGCGATTGGTATCGGTCGAACCAAGGCGATGGCCATATTGCTTGGGCCGTCCGGATTCGGGTTGTTTGGGCTTTATGGATCGATCGCGAACCTTACGCAGAGCGTCGGCGGAATGGGCATCAACAGCAGTGGGGTTCGCCAGATTGCTAATGCGGCAGGTTCGAGCGATACCAAAGTAATTGCGAAAACTGCGGCCGTGCTGCGACGGACCTCCGTAGTTCTTGGATTGCTCGGGGCGGCGCTACTGCTGACGTTTTCCCGGGCGGTGTCGAAAGTCACATTTGGGACCGCGGACCGAACTGCCGCGATTTGCCTGCTTTCAGCTGCGGTCTTCTTTAACCTTGTTTCCGGCGGTCAGGGCGCGCTTATTCAAGGTATGCGGCGCATCTCAGATCTGGCGAAGATGAACGTGCTCGGGGCGCTATTCGGAGCATGCGCCGCCATTCCGCTGGTCTACTTTTTTGGACAACGAGGTGTTGTCCCATCGCTGGTGAGCGTTGGAGGGATGACGATTCTGACCTCGTGGTGGTACAGCCGGAAGATAAATATCGAACGCACGACCGTAAGCTTTTTGGAAGTGCGCCAGGAAGCTTCAGCTTTGCTGAAATTAGGCTCGGCGTTTATGGCCAGCAGCTTACTGACGATGGGCGTAGCATATGCAGTTCGGGCCATGATTATGCGGACGCTCGGGTTCGCGGCTACCGGGCTATATCAAGCGGCGTGGACGCTGGGTGGGCTATATGTGGGATTCATCCTCCAGGCCATGGGTGCTGATTTCTATCCGCGATTGACTGGCAGCATCAACGATCACCCGGTAAGCAACCGTTTGGTGAATGAGCAGACACTCGTCGGATTATTAATCGCCGGCCCCGGCGTGCTTGGGACTCTGACCTTTGCTCCCTTGGTTATTACTTTGTTATATTCAGCCAAATTCGGCGGCGCGGTCGCCATCCTGCGCTGGATCTGCCTGGGAGCAACTCTGCAGGTAGTTACCTGGCCGTTAGGGTTCATTATTGTTGCCAAGGGCAATCAGAAAATTTTCTTTTTGGCAGAATTTGCCTGGACAGTCGTTGCCATCGCGCTCGCCTGGATATGCCTGAAGGAATACGGATTGGAAGGAGCGGGCATCGCCTTCTTCGGATCCTATATATTCCATGGCTTTCTAACTTATTGGATTGCGCGCTGGCTGACTGGATTTACTTGGTCCACAGACGCAAAGAAAAAGGGCCTATTCCTTCTATCTTTGATCGGAGTGATCTTCGTAGCTTTTTATTTCTTGCCGATCATTTGGGCAGCAGTGCTCGGCATCGTGGCAACTCTAGTGAGCGGCATTTACTCCGCCAGGGTCCTTGTATCGCTGGTCTCCATCGATCGTCTCCCTCGCCAAATCCGTAAATTGATGATTTTGTTGCGTATTGCTGATGTTGGACAAGTCGCCGCCGCCCAAGTCGGCCAAACTTATTAAGAAAGCAGGTCAATGAGCACACCAACTGTAAGCTTCGTCATTCCTTGCTACAAGCTGGGCCACTTAGTCGCGGAGTGCGTAAATTCCATTCTTGCTCAGAGTTACAGCAATTTCGAAGTCCTCATTATGGACGACTGCTCGCCCGATAACACGAGCGAAGTGGCTAAGGCGGTCACGGATCCGAGGGTGAGATATATTCGCAACGAGCAGAACCTGGGCCATTTGAACAATTACAACAAGGGGATCAAACTTTCCCGCGGCCAATATGTCTGGTTGATCTCAGCCGATGATCGCCTTCGAGTTCCATACGTTCTCGAAAGATATGTAAATCTGCTGGAGCAGCACCCGGAAGCCGGTTACGTGTTTTGCCCCGGCATCGGACTGCAATCCAGTAGCGAAACCGAGCTGCTGGAGACGTTTTACTACGGCGCCAAGGACACGATTTTCAAAGGGACGGAGTTCATTGCAACCGTGCTTCGCAAGGGTGGTGGTTTATTGTCGCCCTCAGTAATGGTCCGCAAGCTTTGCTACGAACAACTCAGCATGTTTCCCCTTGATCTGCCTCACCAGGGCGATTTGTATCTATGGTTTCTATGGGCCCTCACCTACGATGTGGCTTACCTGGCTGAGCCGATGGTCAACTATCGGTCGCATGATGCGAACATGATGAAGGATTTCATGACCCGATCTCCTAAAACCATCTTCGTTGATGAGACTAACGTCCTTTGGAGAATCAAGCGCGAGGCGGAGCGAAAAGGGTTTCATAAACTTGCGCTTTACATGGAGCCTTTTATCTCCGGCAAATATGCGCATGGAGCGGGAGTCATCCTCTTTAATGAAACCTGTGTTACCTGGGGAATGACAGTTGAGGCGTGCGATGAAGCTCTTCGGTCCAATGCCACCAGCACACAGGAGTATAAGCGTCTGCGCAGCAAGTTCTTCGCATACGTTGGGGACAAATACTGGCATCGTTCCAAGTTTCAGAGAGCGCGGGAATACTATCGTAAGGCGCTCCGTGAAGACCGGAAGGGTACTCGAATTATGGCTAAGCTGTTGGCAGCTTACCTGGGGCCAATTGGAGCTGCGCTGAGAGCGATAGCAAAGTTGTTCACGAAAGTGGCTGCCAGCAGTAGCGTTACGCGCAGGACGTTTGCTTCCGACTGTGAGTGAGTAATTGATCCGCAGTCTTTTTCTAGCCGACAAATAGTCAAAGTCTTTCATGGAAAAGCTCCTTAACTTCGAAGACGGTCAAGTCGCCAAGCTCAAGAAGCTTGCCAGCAGTGAGCGAGTAGACATCACGGTCGTAGTATGTACCTACAACCGCGCTGCAACACTGGAAAAGGCACTGGAAAGCATCGCTGATTCGCTCATGTCGCCGTCGGTAACTTGGGAAGTACTCGTGGTAGACAACAATTCAAGTGACGAAACCAGCCAGGTCGTCGAAAAGTTCTGTGGCGCGTTTCCAGGCCGCTTCAGATATTTATTTGAGGCGAAGCAGGGCTTGTCCGCGGCACGGAATGCGGGGATTCAAGACGCTCACGCTGACATCATAGCGTTTACCGATGATGATGTGGCAGTAGAACCAACCTGGTTGCAGAACCTTGTTGAGCCTTTACTTTCGAAAACGTATGCAGCATCGGGCGGGCGTATTTTTCCCAAGTGGAGCAGTGCGCCTCCTGCCTGGCTTCCAATTCATGCTCGCTATGGTCTTGCTCCACTCACGGTTTTTGACCTGGGGACAACAGCGCTTGATCTTACTGAGCCGCCGGTGGGCGCTAATATGGCGTTTCGGAAGAGTTTATTTGCCACGTATGGTGATTTCCGGACTGATTTGGGGCGCCGGCCCGGCACGTTGATTGGGGACGAGGAAATTGACTTTGGCAATCGCCTGTTGGGTGGTGGAGAGTTGTTACGTTACGTGCCTTCGGCCGTTGTCCATCACCCAGTGCAGGAAAATCGTCTCACAAAAGAATACTTTTTGTCGTGGTGGTTCGATAAGGGCCGCGCCGACATTATGCTCGATGGAGTTCCAAAGACGCGGTGGCGGGTCCGCGGAGTTCCGCTCTTCTTTTTGCGCCGGCTTGCAGCCTGGACGGCGCGATGGATGTTCGCTGTCACTCCGGCCCAGCGCTTCTCCAACAAAATAAAGACATGGTCGCTGGCGGGAATGATCGTGCAGTGCTACTCCCAGTCAGCTGAGATAAACCACGGGACTTCCAGAGAGTGTGAGCAGGAGTAGTGGCTGTGGAATTACGTGCTGGAATGCTCACGGAGTTAGCTGTCACTGTTTTCAGGAACAGAAGAAAGCATTTAAGAGAATGCACCGGAATCGTCGTTCCTGACGGTTGCTGAATTACTCGCTTGAACTTGAAGGGGATGAAATGATGAAAACTGCTTTTAATCCAGTCAGGGTAGCCGTGGTTGGAGTTGGCTACTGGGGCAAAAACCTGGTCCGCAATTTTTACGAGCTTGGCGCTTTAGAGGCTTTGTGTGACGGGGAAGCCGCGGCCAAGGCGAACTGCGAAAGCAATTACGCCGGCGTAAAATTTTATTCGGACTACAGCAAAGTGCTTGCCGATCCGGCGATCAACGCAGTCGCACTTGCTACGCCGGCTGTTGCGCATTATGAAATGGCAAAAGCCGCGTTGCTGGCCGGGAAGGACGTCCTCGTCGAAAAGCCGCTCGCGGTCGACGTGAAGCATGGCGAGCAACTGATCAAAGTGGCGGAAGCCGATAACCGGGTCCTGATGGTGGGACACATTCTTCGCTACCATCCGGCAATTCTCACCTTGCAACGCTTAATCAAGGACGGCGCGCTTGGAAAGATCAACTACGTATATTCCAATCGCCTGAACATTGGAAAGATTCGCACCGAAGAAAATATCCTGTGGAGCTTCGCTCCGCATGATATCTCAGTGATGCTGGCACTGTTGAACGAAATGCCGAGCCGCGTCAGTTGTCAGGGCGGAGCTTACCTCAGTGAAGGCGTACCTGACGTTACGTTGAGCCATTTCGAATTTCCCAGCGGCGTTCGCGGGCATGTGTTTGTGAGCTGGTTGCATCCGATTAAGGAGCAGCGGCTGGTGATTGTGGGAACAGAAAAGATGGCGGTGTTTGACGACACGGCTGACGACAAATTGGTGTTGTATCCGCACAAGGTAGAATGGAAAAACCGCATTCCTACGGCAGTCAAGGCCAAGGGCGAAGTTGTTCAGTTGGATACGCAAGAGCCGCTCCGGGCCGAGTGCCAGCATTTTCTGGATTGCGTCACTTCAAGGACAACTCCCGTCAGCGACGGCAAAGAAGGTTTGCGTGTGTTGACGGTGTTGGATGCATGCCAGCGCGCGATTCGCGATGGAGTGATCAACCTGGATGCTGAGATCAAGCAGAGCCAGCAACAACGTCCATACTTTGTCCACGAATCAGCCTATGCGGATGCGGGCGCCGAAATCGGCGCCGGCACCAAGATCTGGCACTTCTCGCACGTAATGAAGGGTGCTCAGATCGGGGAACGATGCGTGATCGGCCAGAACGTCAACGTGGATGGTGGAACAATCATCGGCAACAACGTCAAGATCCAGAACAATGTTTCTATTTACACCGGGGTCGTGATCGAAGATGACGTATTTCTTGGGCCCTCCTGCGTTTTGACCAACGTCAGCAATCCCAGGTCTCAGGTGAACCGACATTCCTTGTACGAGACCTCATGGTTCAAACGTGGTTGTACGATTGGTGCAAACGCAACCATCGTTTGCGGAGTTACCATAGGACGGTATGCCTTTGTTGCTGCTGGTGCGGTGGTCACTAAGGATGTACCCGATTACGCACTCGTGGCTGGCAATGCTGCCCGGCAAATCGGATGGATGAGCCGCCACGGTCATCGTCTGACGGCTCCGGACCGCGAAGGAGTCATGGTATGCCCGGAGAGTGGCTATCGATACCAGGAGACCGAACCTGGCTTCCGTTGCCTGGATTTGGAAGAGGATGCGGCACTGCCGGCAAAAATGACGAAAGGCACGAAGTCTTATCGTGAATTGAAGCGAGAAATTAAGGAGGAAGGGAAGTATGCAAGTTCCGCTGCTAGATCTTAAGGCGCAGTACGCCACCATCAAAGAAGAAGTTGAAGCCGCTATCGCCGAGGTGATGGCGTCCCAGCATTTTATTCTGGGACCTAAAGTTGTGGCCTGCGAATCGGCCATCGCTAAGTATTCGGCCTGCGCGCACGGGATCGGCGTATCGTCCGGCAGCGACGCTCTGCTGGTTTGCCTGATGGCGGAAAATATCGGACCAGGCGACGAGGTCATTACTACCCCGTACACCTTCTTTGCCACTGCTGGAGCCGTCGCTCGGGTGGGAGCAACGCCCGTCTTTGTAGATATTGATCCCACCACCTACAACCTGAATTGCTCGAAAGTTGCAGCCAAGATAACCGGCCGGACACGGGCAATCATGCCCGTCCATCTTTACGGTCAGATGGCCGACATGGATGCGGTTATGAAACTGGCCGCCGAGCATCGTTTAATAGTCATCGAAGATGCGGCCCAGGCGATCGGCGCGGAATATAAAGGCCGTCGTGCTGGCTCCATTGGTCATTACGGATGTTTCTCGTTTTTCCCGTCGAAGAACCTGGGAGCTGCAGGCGACGGCGGCATGGTGGTTGCGAACGATAACGAACGCGCCGAGAGAGTGCGCGTCCTCCGCGCTCATGGATCGAAGCCGAAGTACTACCACAAGTTTGTTGGGGGCAACTTTCGCCTCGATGCGATTCAAGCGGCAGTTGTGTCGGCTAAGCTTCCGCATTTGGATGGATGGACAGCCGGGAGGCAGCGGAACGCGAAGCTCTACAATCAGCTATTCGAGGAAACAGGATTGGCGAATTCACTTGTCGGCTTGCCCACGGTAGCCACCGATCGTCACATTTTTAATCAGTACGTGATTCGGATTTCGCGTCGCAATGAGCTTCAGTCCTTCCTTCAAAGCAAAGGTGTGGGAACCGAAGTGTATTATCCGGTGCCCATGCATTTACAAGAATGCTTTGCCTATTTAGGACACAAAGCCGGTTCATTTCCTGAGAGTGAGCAAGCAGCGAATGAGACGTTGGCGCTTCCAATTCAGCCGGAGCTTACGGAGGCCCAGCTGCGTTACGTTGTCCACTGTGTTCGCGAGTTCGTCACCAGCGGGCTCCGAACCACGGCCGCAGTTCAACAGTCGCGTAGTACGGTGAACTAGTTTAGGTGGCGAGCCCTCCCCGTTTTGGATCGAAGATGAGTAGCTTACCTACTTACGTTCTGATTACTCCCGCCCGTAACGAAGCTGCGTTCATCGAGCTTACACTCAGGGCGGTAGTATCGCAGACTGTTCTGCCGCTTAAGTGGGTCGTCGTGAGCGACGGCTCAACCGATGGTACGGATGAAATGGTGCAGCGCTATGCGAGGGAATATCACTGGATTGAGTTACTTCGCATGCCGCAACGCACGGAACGGCATTTTGCCGGAAAAGTGCATGCGTTTAATGCCGGATACAGCAAAGTAAAAGGTATCAACTTTGAGGTCGTGGCAAGTCTGGATGCTGACATCTCTTTCGATAAAGATTATTTTTCGTTTCTGCTTCAGCAGTTAGGAAACGATCCAGCCTTGGGTCTGGTGGGAACTCCATTTCGCGAAGCGTCAAGTCATAGCTATGACTACCGTTTTACGAGTATTGAACACGTTTCTGGGGCTTGCCAGGTGTTCCGGCGAGAATGCTTCGAAGACATAGGCGGCTATGTCCCGGTTAGGAAGGGAATTGATCACATCGCCGTGGTCACCGCCAGAATGAAAGGCTGGAAGACAAGAACTTTTCCGGAGAGGGAGTGCTTCCATCATAGAGCGATGGGGACGGCGGAAGCGGGCAAATTAGCAGCCAGGTTCCGAATCGGCGAGAACGACTACACGATAGGTAATCATCCGCTTTGGGAGTTGTTCCGCACCGCATATCAGACCACCAAGAAGCCTTACTTCTTTGGTGGCGTCGCCATTTTGTTCGGGTACATTTCAGCCGCAGTTCGGCGTGAACCCAGACCGGTTTCGCCGGAACTCGTGCGATTTTGCCGAAGCGAACAAATCCTGCGGCTTGCTCGCTTTTTCACAATGCAAAGACCTTCCTGCGCCGACTCAACCGCCCCTGCCACCGTCCGCTAAATAGCGTGACCTGCCGAGCTTTTACCTTGAACCCAACTAATCATATTGTCGTAGCTGAGAAGGAATTCATGGAGGAAGCTACGCCTGTGCCCGTCCCAGCTCTGACTGAAAAGCCTCAGGGTATGCATCGCGGTTCGCTAATCGTGAACGCCGACGATTGGGGTAGAGACGCTGAGAATACCGACCGAATTCTCGATTGCGTCGCGGCAGGGTCGGTTTCATCGGTCAGCGCCATGCTGTTTATGTCTGATTCGGAGCGCGCTGCAAACATCGCTCGCCAGCAGGGAATTGACGCCGGCCTTCACCTAAATTTGACAACACCGTTTTCTGCGAAATCAACTCCGGCGCGTGTGAGGGAGCATCAGGAACGGATCGGCCGGTATCTGGCATGGCACCGTTTTGGCTATGTGGTTTTCCACCCAGGTTTGAGGAATTCGTTTGAGTACGTAGTTTCGCAGCAGTTGGAAGAATTTCAACGTGCGTATGGGCACTCGCCGGAGCGGATCGACGGGCATCATCACGCGCACCTTTGCGCTAATGTATTGCTTGGGAAGTTATTGCCGGAAGGAACTGTCGTCCGCAGAAACTTCTCTTTTCGGCGTGGAGAAAAGAGTCTGGCGAACCGCCTGTATCGCTCATGGGTCGATCGCAAACTTGCCCTGCGGCACGGTTTGGTCGACTACTTCTTCGCGCTTGATATGCTTGAACCTCGGGAGCGGTTACTAAAGAAACTCCAGTATGCCCGCGAGTTTAATGTCGAGATAGAAACACACCCGGTTAATCGCCAGGAGTACGAATTCCTGCATAGTGGCGAACTTTTCCGTCTTTGCGGGGATATTCCAGTTGCTCGCCGCTATGTGTTGACTGTCTCCAGCCAAGCGGAAATTCAGGCTCGTCCAAAAGGAAATTCGGGAGCCGTGCCGGGCGATCCAGGTGGACGCCGAGTCCCTCGGGCTACCGTCCTTGTGGGATTTGCAGAGGCCATCCCCGCGCCGGAAGTAGTATGGAGCCTTGTAGATGAAGGCTTCGAGGTGATCGCGTTTGCGCGCAGGGGTCGTTCTTCCGCATTGCGTCACAGCCGCCATGTTGTGTGTCACGAAATCTGCGCTCCCGAAACAGATGTGCAAGCAGCCCTCTCCGATCTGAAATCGCTTTTGGCTTCTATTAAGCAGGGTGGTGCATCTCCTCAGCAGGTCTTGTTGCCGCTTGATGACAAGGCGCTATTCCTGTGCAGCCAGCTACAAATCGATGACGGTTGGTTGCTGGCGGGTGCAGAAGGGGCACACGCTGAACTGGCATTGAGTAAGTATGTGCAAATTCAGCTGGCGAAAGCCGCTGGATTTAATATTCCAGCAACCGCGTTAGCCCGGACTTCAAACCAGGTGCGCGACTTTGTTGCGGCGAGTTCCTACCCGGTTATTCTCAAATCCGCAAATTGCATTTTGCTCGAAGACGGAAAAGTGAAGTCGTGCCCCCACTGGATCTGCGCGAATGATGAAGAGTTGGAGAGCGCATTAGCGAGCTGGGCCGGCCGCGTGCGTTTGCTTGTGCAACCCTTTATTGAAGGCACTGGCGAAGGCATTTTCGGCCTCGCAACCCCAGATGGAGTAAGAGCGTGGAGCGCTCATCGGCGGCTGAGGATGATGAACCCTCAAGGTTCCGGCTCGAGCGCGTGCGTTTCGCAGTTGGTTCCTGAGGAGCTCAAGGAGCAAGCCGAAGAGTTTATTAACCGAACTGGCTGGCGTGGAATGTTCATGATTGAACTACTTCGCAACGAGGCCGGCGAAGTTTTCTTCGTCGAATTTAATGGACGGCCATGGGGTAGCTTGGCGCTCTCTCGGCGACAACACCTTGAATATCCTGCCTGGCAGGTCATGCTAACGGTTGATCAGGACTCACGAGCCGGCATAGTGGCAGCCAACACCACAGGCATCATTTCGAGAAACGTCGGCCGCGAGCTGATGCATTTGCTGTTTGTATTGCGCGGACCTAAGTCGAAAGCCCTCAGTAGTTGGCCATCAATATGGAAATGCCTGCGGGATGTCGTGGCCTTCAGACGCGGCGAAACGTTGTATAACTGGCGGCGAGATGATCTGAAGGTGTTCTTTGCCGACGTGAGTTACACCGTTAAGAGTAACTTGCTCAAGGGCGTACACTGATTTATGGAAGTTCTTGCAGTTTGCCATGTACATTCGAAGTGGTCCTACGATGGCAGCTGGTCGCTAGCTGAGCTGGCCGCCAAGTTCCGCCAACGGGGCTGCCGTGTGCTCATGATGACTGAGCATGATCGCGGCTTCACGACTGAACGCTTCGAAGAATATCGACGGGCTTGCGCGGAAGTCAGCTTCGAAGACTTTTTAGTTATACCCGGCGTCGAGTACAGCGACGCTGTCAACCGCGTTCATGTCCTCACCTGGGGACCAGGTCCTTTCCTCGGCGAGAGTTTGCCGACGGATGATATGTTGAAATCTGTAACCGCGGCGCAAGGGATTGCGGTGCTTGCCCACCCCTCAAGAAAGGATGTCTGGCAGTCTTTTGCGCCGCAATGGGCTGATAAACTTCTGGGTATTGAAGTCTGGAACCGCAAGTACGATGGTTGGGCACCGAGCATGACTGCCCCGGACCTGTTGAGTCAGACGGGAGCGATTCCATTTGTGGGTTTGGATTTTCATACTGAAAGGCAAAGCTTTCCTTTGGCCATGGCGCTTGATCTGAAGACGGCCGTGAATGAAGAGACGGTTCTTGATTGCCTGCGTGCCCGTCGCTGTGAGGCCTACGCTTTTGGCGCTCCTCTGCGCCGGGATCTTTTACGCCGAGCATTGCCGGTGATGCGCGCCGCCGAGAAAAGCCGCCGAACTGCTGCACGCATCGCGCGAAGGGTAGGCGTTCTGTGAGTATGATCGAAATGCAAACTAATACTGCGGCTGGTTATGGTGCCGGCTCGGTAGACCCGGAGAAGCGCACCCACCGTCTTTGTGTGTGTATCTGTACTTTCAAACGACCTGAGCTGCTGAAGAGGTTATTAGCAAGCTTATCGGAACAAAAAATCGATGGTGCATTCAGTTTTTCGATCGTTGTATCCGACAACGACGCCAAGCAGTCCGCGCGGACGGTGGTAGACGCGTTTTCGTCCCAATCCAAAATCCCAATTACTTACTGCTTCGAGCCGCAACAGAACATCGCGATGGCGCGTAATAACGCCTTGGCCAACGCCGACGGCGACTTCGTTCTTTTCATCGACGACGATGAATTTGCAATAGACAGCTGGCTCCATACTCTCCTTACCACCTGTTTGAAGCACAACGTCGACGGGGTACTTGGTCCAGTTAAACCATTTTTTGAAGCTGAAGTACCTAAGTGGCTAACAAAGGGACGCTTTTTCGACCGGCAATTTCATTCCACGGGGTCTATTGTGAAGTGGCCCGAAGCCCGTACTGGAAACGTACTCCTCGGGAAGCGAATTTTGGATGGGATGAACACGCCGTTTCGGCCTGAATTTGCAACTGCGGGCGAAGACGTAGATTTCTTCCGGCAAATGATCGAGAAGGGCCACAAGTTCATTTGGTGTGATGAGGCCGTTGTTTACGAATCAGTGCCCGCCTCGCGTTGTACTCGCAGCTACGTCCTGAAGCGCGCTGTATTGCGTGGAAGTAATTTTCCCAAGCACCCGCGGCACCGGATGCGAAACCTGGCGAAATCGCTGATCGCGGTGCCTTGCTACACCTTAGCTCTCCCCGTGTTAGCTCTCTGTGGAGACCACATATTCATGTCTTTTTTGACGAAGCTTGTAGATCACGGCAGTCGATTACTGGCTTTTGCAGGCTTACCGTTAACCAGGCAACGCAATATTTGACGCCATCGAACGGTGAGAAATAAGATTTGAGGAAGCAAAAAGAATGACACAAATTATCAAAGTTAATGGCGCTGATATTCGAGTAACTGGCAACATGTTACGGGTTGCCCGCCCCGACGCTGACGGGTACGCGTCCTTGAAGAGCCCGGAAGAGGTTATCAAAGGTCTGGGAAGCTCTAGCACTCGCGTCGATCTTTTTACCTTTCTCGAATTATGGCCGGGCACCTCACCGAAATATCCATACGCTTTCGAAACAGATAATGCGGCGGTAATTCCGGTTACTACTTTTGATAGCTGGTGGAAACAGATTCGCCCCGAAGCACGCAACCGTGCTCGTCAAGCAGAAAAGAAAGGCATTGTTTTGCGTGAGGTACCCTTTGACGACAACCTCCTCAAGGGGATCTGGGAGATTTACAACGAAACCCCATTTCGCCAGGGACGCCGCTTTCCGCATTTCGGCAAAGATATTGAGACGGTTCATGCCGAGGCCGCCACTTATCTCGACAGCAGCTTCTTTATCGGAGCATTCGTCGGCGACAAGTTAACCGGTTTTGTAAAACTGACCATGGATGAATCGAGAACGCGGGCCAACCTGATGAATATTCTTTCGCTGGTCGAGCATCGGGACAAAGCCCCGACCAACGCGCTGATTTCTCACTCTGTACGGGCTTGTGCCGAACGGGGTATTACGCGGCTGGTTTACCAACGCTATGCCTACGGCAGTAAGCCGATGGATGGCATTCAGAAATTCAAACAAGTGAATGGTTTTCAGCGCGTCGATCTGCGTCGTTATTACGTTCCTCTTACAACCGTCGGCCGCATTGCCTACCGGCTCAGACTCCATCAGCCTTTGTCTGAACACCTGCCGCAAGCGATGTCTGACAAGCTGCGTGAAGTTCGAAACTCGTGGTATGCCCGCAAGTTTCAAACCGCAAAGGAATCTGCCTAGCACCGTGCCCGGCATTGTAGGTCTAATTACACGCATGCCGGCCGAACAGGCCACGCGTGAGTTGTACCGCATGGTAGAGAGTCTGCGCCATGAATCCTTCTATGTGACTGGCACCCGCACAGATGCCCAGCTAGGCGTCTATGTGGGTTGGGTTGCGCGGCGAGGCTCATTCTCAGACGAAATGCCGCTTTCGAACGAACGTGGGGATATTTCCCTGACTTACTCCGGGGAGGATTTTGCAGAGCCCGGAACGGCTGCGCGGCTTAAAGCTCAAGGGCACACGGTCGATGCAGGCGGCCCATCCTATCTTGTCCATCTATCCGAGGAAGATTCGACATTCCCAGCCTGCTTAAATGGTCGGTTTCACGGTTTGATCGCGAATCGACCTCGCAATGAAGCCATGCTTTTCAACGATCGGTACGGAATGCATCGGCTTTACTATCACCAGGCGAAGGAAGCATTCTATTTTGCCGCCGAGGCTAAAGCGATTCTAGCTGTCCGCCCAGAGCTGCGAAATATTGATGATCGCGGTCTAGGTGAGTTCATCACCTGCGGCTGCGTGCTTGAAAATCGCTCGCTCTTCAAAGGGGTTTCTGTTCTGCCGCCGGGTTCAGCCTGGGTCTTCCGGAATGCTGCATTGGAAGCCACGAACAGCTACTTTCATCCTCAAGCATGGGAAGAACAACCGGTGCTGGAACCGGAAGCCTACTACGAGGAATTGCGCGGTGTGTTTTCTCGCAATCTGCCTCGATACTTTAATAGTGGCCAACAGGTCGGCATATCTCTGACAGCGGGGCTTGATACCCGCATGATTATGGCATGGCATAAGGCTGCTGAGGGATCTCTTCCTTGCTACTCGTTCGGCGGAATGTTCCGTGATTCTCAGGATGTACTGGTCGCACGGCAGGTGGCGCGTGCGTGTGGACAGGCACACCAAACGATACCGCTTGGGGAAGGGTTTTTATCGGAGTTTGCCCACTACGCTGAACGCACCGTGCGCCTCACCGACGGCTGCATCCCAGTTAATCATTCTCCTGATTTGTATGTGAACGAACGGGCAGCGCAAATTGCGCCCGTGCGCATGACAGGGAACTATGGAGGCGAAGTACTGCGCCGGGTTCGCGCGTTCAAGCCAGTGCTACCTACAGGTGATCTCTTCCGCCCGGAATTGCTTCCGGAACTCAGGGCCGCTACGAAGACATTCGAAGGATTGCTTGAATGCCATCCGCTGTCATTTGCGGTTTTCCGCCAGGCTCCCTGGCATCATTATGGTTTACTCGCGCTTGAAGAAACGCAGGTGTCGTTGCGGTCTCCTTATCTTGATAACGAATTTGTGAAGACTGTTTTTCGGGCGCCGAAAGCTTCAGCTGAAAATACCGAGGTTTCGCGACGATTGATTCAGGACGGCAATCCGAATTTGGCGGCCATACGGACGGACCGTTCCCCAATTGATAAGCAAGACGGTTGGCGAGCGCAGGCCATCCGGAGTTTTCTGGATTTTACGGTCAAGGCGGAATACGCCTACGACTATGGTATGCCGCAATGGGCTGCTCCCATCGATCGCTTACTGGCGCCTTTGCATCCCGAAAAGCTCTTTCTCGGCAGACACAAGTTCTACCATTTTCGTGTCTGGTATCGAGATACCCTATCCACCTACATTCAAGAAATGTTGCTCGATTCGCGGAGTTTGAACCGTCCCTACTTGCAGCCCGGGACGGTTCCGAACATTGTCCGTAGCCACATCAAAGGAGAGCGTAATCACACGCTCGCGCTCCACACATTGCTGACGTTGGAACTGATTCATCGTGTTTTCATAGATTCAGTGCTGTAGTAGTTCTCATTCAGAGCGAGAGTAATCGTCATGGCCGATTCGGCAGTTATCCAGGAAGCAAGACCAGGCACGGACATCTTGTCCGCCGTCCCCGGCAGTGCTCTGCATACTGCCACGCTTGCCGCTCCGCAGAAATCAAAGCGTGTTCCAGCGCTCGATTTCACCAAGGGAGCGCTGGTTTTGATCATGGTCCTATACCACTGGATGAATTACTTCATAAGAGCAGACGGTGATGTTTACAAATACCTGAGATTTCTCACTCCATCCTTTATCTTTATCACCGGCTTTTTGATATCGCAGGTTTATTTATCTAAGAAAGGTTCGCCACGACCGAATATTCGCGGCAGATTGCTGGTTCGTGGGCTCAAATTGCTCGCGGTAGTGGCGTTGCTGAACATTGGGTTGATTGTGATCCTGATTCGAGGCACTGTAAGTGATGGTCCGGCTTCTTCAATCGCGCAGTTCGGGCTGGCGTTTTTTCTGGGAATGGCTCCCGTCGCCTTTTCGGTGCTCATTCCAATTGCCTATCTCCTGATTATGGCAGGCGTTTTATTGCCGGTGTTTCGACGTCACGCTTTCGTCTTCCACATTGCTTGCGCGCTCTTCGTACTATCTGCCTTGCTGCTCAATATTATTGGAATTAGTAATGGCTACCTGGAGATATTCAGCATTGGAACCTTGGGGATAAGTGTTGGTCATTTCTCGATGGAGCGGGTCAATAGATTTGTGAAGGACCCGGCAATAATGGTGCTGACCTATTTGCTATACCTAGCCGCGATCACTGTCTGGAACGTAATTTACCCGTTGCAGATCATTGGTGTTTGCTTGAGCGTTTCTCTGATTTACTTATTAGGCATAGGCTGCAGCGAGTCGACATATGTTGGCAGGGTAGTGGTCCTATTGGGACAATATTCGCTTTTTGGCTATATCGCCCAAATTGTGATCCTGCAGCTGCTGCGGAGAGGATTGCATCCGCTTGGCTTGAGCGTTGGCCTCAAAGCCTCTGCATTTATCGGTTGCCTTATCTGCACGATTCTAGGTGTCGTCGTGTTGGATCGCATAAGACCCAAGTCGCGGCCGATCAATCAAGTGTATACGGCTGTTTTTTGCTGATTAAAGAAGCCAGCTTGAAATGATCCCTCTTCTCGGAAGCTTCGGAACTGTCCTGATAATCTACGGACTATTCCGCTTTAATCGCGGCGCGTTCAAGGTTACCAACGCAATCTGGGCTCCGTATGTATGGCTGTTGATTGCCAGTTCCCGGCCGCTCAGCAACTGGTTAAGCCTGAGTGAGCCTGTTGGAGCGAGCACAGCATACGTTGATGGAAGCCCGCTTGACCGGAACGTACTCACGCTCCTGCTTGTGGTGGGCATCGTTACTCTTTACAGAAGGCAAAAACAGGCGCTGGCGATTCTATCCAAGGATTGGCTGATTCTCGCCTATTTTGCTTATTGCCTGGCTAGCGTTTTGTGGTGCGATTATCCGGAAGTGCTCTTGAAGAGATGGATCCGGTCGATCGGGGACATTGTGATGATTTTGATAATCATCACCGAGCCTCATTGGATGGACGCGCTGAAATGGCTCTTTACCCGCATAAGCTTCATTCTGATGCCTGCATCGATTCTTCTGATAAGGTTCTATCCCTCGTTAGGCAGGTTTTACTCTCGAGGCGGAGTTCCGGAGTGGACCGGCGTCGGCACCGACAAGAATGCGCTGGGTATGATCTGCATGATTTATGGCGCAGCTTTGCTGTGGTACGGACTAAGTGTTTACAGAGGCCGCCCAGCCACACGGCAGAGGAAACGAGAGCTTTGGACTATTGGCATAGTTTTCGCGATGATTCTGTACTTGCTCTTCGTGGTAAATTCTCAGACCGCGCTCGCGTGTTTCCTGTTGTCAAATGTTCTGATAATTCTGACGACCTACTCCAGAATGTTCAGAAAGCCCGGGATCGTCACGCTGATGATGGTGGCGATGGTAGGGGTTTGTTATTGCGTTTTGTTTCTCGGCGTCGGCGGAGGCGCATTGTCGGCGATTGGCCGGGATTCGAGCCTTACTGGCCGGACTGAAGTCTGGAAGACGGTCATTCCTTATGCAAAGAATGTATGGCTTGGGGCCGGCTACGAGAACTTCTGGGTAGGCGAGCGCATGGAACTGTTCGAACGTCTGCTCGGCGGATTGAATCAAGCACACAATGGATATATAGAGATCTACCTCAACCTGGGCTGGGTGGGCTTGTCACTCCTCGCCGCGATCATACTCGGTGGTTACTTGAAAGTTCTCAAGCTGGTTCGTAACAATATCGAAACTGGCGGGCTGAGGCTGGCGTTTATTTTTATATGCCTGGTTTATAACTTCACTGAGGCATCATTCAAAATGCAATCCCCGGTTTGGATATTTTTCCTTTGGGCAATTATGGGGGCGTCATATGCGGCGAAGACGTCCAACCCAAGAAAAAAGCCATTTGCTGCAGTGCAAGCCGATCTTCTGGGAACTGGTCTGCGCCCGACGTTGAGCGCTCAATCACTCTAGGTCTTTAGAAGCGATATGTTATTTAATTCGATTGAATTCGCGATTTTTTTTCCGGCTGTTGTCGCCATGTATTTTCTCTCACCGCAAAGGTTGAGAGTGGGCCTGCTGCTAACTGCGAGCTGCTTCTTCTACATGGCTTTTATTCCAGCCTACATACTCATCCTGTTCTTTACGATTCTGATCGACTATGTCGCTGGCATTTATATCGAAAAAGTCGAGGGTCCAAAGAAAAAAGCATTCCTTGTCGTGAGTATCGTTTCCACCTGTGTCGTACTTTTTATATTCAAGTACTTCGGATTCTTCACCAGCAGTTTCGAAGGACTGGCTGGCCTGTTCGGATGGCCCGTGCCGCACTACGTGCTAAAGATCATTTTGCCGATCGGCCTGTCTTTTCACACTTTCCAAAGCTTGAGCTATGTCATTGAGGTCTACAGAGGAAAGCAGCGAGCGGAGCGGGATTTTATCGTATACGCGACCTACGTCATGTTCTTTCCCCAGTTGGTCGCAGGACCAATCGAGCGGCCGC
Organism: Terriglobales bacterium; assembly: GCA_036268595.1. GTDB lineage: Bacteria > Acidobacteriota > Terriglobia > Terriglobales > Acidobacteriaceae > Gp1-AA145. The sequence continues at coordinate 40,591 of DATATW010000132.1, read as the reverse complement.
AAAACCTTCTGCATCAATTTCGCGAGTGGCACGAGTTTGACTATGGCAACGTTACCTCTGGCTTGAAGCGCATGGGGTGGGGATTTTTCAAGAAGTTGGTGGTGGCTGATCGTTTAGCGCTTTATGTGAACGATGTTTACGCGGCGCCGCGCGGTCATAACGGCCTGCAGCTTACCATTGCTACCGTCTTCTTCGCCTACCAGATTTACTGTGACTTTTCCGGCTACTCGGATATTGCGATTGGCGCGGCGCAAGTTCTTGGCTTTCGGCTGATGGAGAACTTCCGGACTCCTTACTATTCGCTGTCTATTTCGGAGTTTTGGCATCGCTGGCATATTTCACTGTCGACCTGGTTCAAGGATTACCTTTATATCCCGCTCGGCGGCAGCCGGGTCAGCAAACGCCGGCATATTGCGAATCTGCTGATCACATTCGGAATCAGCGGCCTGTGGCACGGTGCAAATTGGACGTACGTATGGTGGGGGCTGCTGAACGGCTCCTATTTAGTTATGGGGTCGCTCACCAAAAGCTGGAGAGATCGCCTGTTCAGCGCGGTAGGATTGCACGACCGGAGCTTCATCCGCAAAGCGATAATGCTGCTGAGCACCTTTATTCTGACGTGTTTCGCCTGGATCATATTCCGGGCACATAGCATGGGCGATGCGGTCTATGTGGCAACTCACCTGTTCAGTGGATGGGACTTCGGGAATATCAAGACACCACAATTCCTGCTGCGGCAAATGCCGGTGGCTCTGGCCTCGATTCTTGCTCTCGAAGTTGGTCAGCTCCTAGCGCGACGAAAAACGCCTTTTAACGTGCTGGGCAAAATGCCGGTTTCTGCCAGATGGGCCGCTTACGCAGCATTCGTCATACTGGTGGTCATGTTCGGGATTTACCAGAATCGGCAATTTATTTACTTCCAGTTTTAGAGGTCATTGTGTACAGGCAGGAAGCTTCAACTGAAGTGTCGGACAACTTTTCTAGCGTGATCGTCGACGTGCCACGCGCATCTAGTTGTGAAACTGCAGCGGTGAGGACCAAAACCCTCTCTGGGAGCAAACCGCCCTCGACGGCCTTGTGGGCCCTCAGACGCTTGATATGCTTTTTCGCGATCCTGACGGTGATGGTTTTTGCACTGAATGCCATGATCACTTCGGGCCTTCGCCGGATCAAGACTTCGCAATATGGCGCCTGGAATCAGATGATGGACGGCAAGATCAACGCTCGAATTGTGATCACCGGATCATCTCGCGCGGCCTCGCACTATGACCCGCGGATTATTGCAGCCACCGCCGGGCGCAGCGCTTTCAACCTCGGCCGCAACGGATCACAAACCGATATGCAGGTTGCAGTGTTGAAGGCTTATCTCGAGCACAACCAAAAACCGGAAATAGTGGTGCACAATCTCGACGCTTTCACCTTTGAGACTTCTCACGAAGTGTATGCCTTTGCACAATATGTGCCATATCTTTACGACAATGAAATTTATGCGCCGTTGCGGAAGATCACTCCGGACACATGGAAAAGCCGCTATGTGCCGCTGTATGGGTACGTTGTCGACGATATGAATTTCTCCTGGATGCTGGGCATCCGAGGCTTTTTTGGCTGGTCCCCAAAGGGCGATTTTTTTCAGGGATTCGATCCTCGACTGAAACCATGGACTGATGATTTTGACAGCTTCAGGGCTTCGAATCCTAACGGTGTGAGTTGGCCAATCGAGCCGGAAGGCATTCAGGTCATGGAAGATCTGGCGCGGCTGTGCCAGGAGCGCGGAATTCAGCTCATATTTGTCTATTCTCCCGAATACATTGAAATGCAGAAGCTGACAAATAATCGTGCTGAAGTGTTTGGTCATTTTCATGAACTGGCGGCCCGCTACCATGTTCCGCTTTGGGACTACAGTGATTGGTCATACGCCGCAGACACGCAATATTTCACCAATTCGCAACATCTGAATGCGCAAGGAGCAAAGCTGTTTTCCGAGGACATTGCGAGCAGACTGCAGCAGTATATTTCGGCGCAAGCCTCGTCCAATGCGGATTTGCGAGTAGCACATTAAATTCATGTGAAGAAAGGGGATGTACTTCCGACAGTAGTTGCCTTCCCAAGTAACGACTACACTTTTTCCAGTGACGCTTCGCGAAACCAAGCAGGCCTGATTTACGAGATCCCAAGGTGCCGTACGGTGGGATTTTCTGGCCATCACCCGGTGAGCAAAACCGAGCAATCCGGCTGTCCAGTTGGCCTGTGGGTCGTGAGTCTTTAGTCAGTTGTGACTCTAGACAGCGGTTTGCGACAATGCGACTGAGCGAAGAAAGTTTTGTTACGAGGGAACGCTATGATAATCCGATCGGCTCCGATCCGGCAGCTGATTTGCCTAATTGGACTAGTCTCAATACTCTCTGCGATTCCTGCGCAAGCCGCCTGTACCGGAAGTGGGACAAGCTGGTCGTGCCCTGCCGGGGCTTCGGTTTCTGATGTTAACAATGTAGTTAGCAGCGCCAGCGACGGTGCAACCGTAACCTTCGCCGGGGGCTCGTACAGTTGGGGCGGTTCGGAGATCATGCCATCGCTTTCGAAGGGCATCACCTTCATGTGCGCGAGTGGCTCGAAATGCACAGTTTCGGCGAGCAACACGATTTTCGGCTTTAATTCGGGCAGTTCATCCAATCTATACCGAATTTCGGGTTTCACTTTTAATATTTCAAGCTATCTTTTGTGGACATGCCCCTCGGGCGGTTGCAACGGAACATTGACCCAGGTGCGGGTGGATAACAACACGGTTAATGCATCGGCATCAGAGCAGGTTGTTCTGCAATTAGGCGAGAATAGCTCGACGCAATATATCTACGGCGTGGCCGATCACAACACCGTGACTTGCAATAGCAGTTGCTATTTTTTGGAGTGGATTAACGCTCAGGATAATACACCGCCGCCTCCGCCGCTCGGAACCGCCAACAATTTCTTCATCGAGGACAACACTATTACGATCAAAAGCCTGACCGACCTGGGTACAGGTTGCACGGATGGATGGGGGCAGGCGGCCATTGTTTATCGCCACAACACCAGCACCAATTGCAGGGTGATTGTTCACGGAGTGACGCACGGTGGTGGTCCAAGCAATTTCGAAGTCTACGACAACACAATTACCGAAACGGATTCAAACGGCGATGGATGCTATCGCTGTGTCCACCATCAGGGCTCAAACACAATGATCGTATTCAACAACGCTCTCAGCACAACAGGGGCCAAGAGCAGCGATCCAATGGCGTTTCTTCATTACTGCTCTTTAGCGAATTGTATTGATGGTGGAATGTCGGAGTGTGATGGCACTCAATCTCAGGATGGGAACCGCTCTCCTACGGCAACTTATCGCGGGTATCCGTGCTTTCGCCAGCCGGGACGCGATGTTACCGGCGCTTACAAACCTATTTATGCGTGGAAGAACTACTGGGCGGATACTTCAGCCAAGGTTGACCTCAACTACGATGATCCTGGAGGAAGTCCGGACTATTCTGCTCAACATATCCAACAGAACCGAGAATATTACGTAGCAGTTTCAGCCAATGCTCAGACTTCACCCACCTCGCCGTTTAACGGCACGACGGGAATGGGGTTTGGCACCCTGGCGAACCGCCCTACTTCCTGCACTACCAGTACCGAAGCCGCTTTCGGCGGGCAGGCAGGGGTTGGCTATTTTGCGACCGACCAGGGTTCGCAGGGAACACTTTATACTTGCTCCGCAACCAATACATGGAGCGTTTACTATGTTCCTTACACCTATCCGCACCCACTTGTGACTGGTACGGTTGGTGGCGGTGGAGGTGGAGGTGGAACACCGCCAAATCCTCCAAGTAGTTTGACGGCGATTGTTCAATAAGCAACTTTGAATCTCGAATGCCGGGTCCATGCTGACTTCTGGATCCGGCACAGATTTTTGTGGACAGAAAGTCTTGAAAGAAGAAGTCGGAGCAGTTCTGGAAGTAGCCCCTCCCCCGCAACGCTCCAGGCATAATTGAATTCTTGAGCAGCATTCTGATGAAATCGGCTGAAGCTGTTTCGCCTCACGATTGGCGTCTTGTGGACCCGTGCAGAACTTGATTCCAAAGCGGATTATTCAGACTGGCAAAAATTCCGAACACTCGCTGCGCACGCGCGCAATGCTCGGCACGATCAAGATTCTGAATCCAGACTATGAATATTTGTTTTTCGATGACCGCGACGTAGGCGCTTTCATTGGCAGGGAATTTCCGCAGTATCGTAAGGTCTTTGAATCATTTCCATTTCCTATTCAACGGTATGATTTCTTTCGTTATCTTGCCGTGTACAGGTATGGCGGTTTCTACTTTGATTTGGATGTGCTGCTTGCGACCGGCCTCTCACCTCTGTTGCAATGCAGCTGTGTGTTTCCCTTCGAGGGGCTTACCATCAGCCACTTCTTGAGAGAGCAACATAAAATGGACTGGGAGATCGGAAATTATGCGTTTGGCGCCGCCCCGGGACATCCGTTTCTTGAAGTTGTCATCGAGAATTGCGTGAGGGCGCAAGCTGATCCCGATTGGGTTAAGCCCATGTTGCGTGGCGCCCCGCTGATTCTGAGGTCCGAATACATCGTGCTAAATACGACTGGACCAGGATTGCTCTCCAGGACGTTCGCTGAAAATCCGGAATTCGCGAAAGGCGTCACGGTGCTTTTTCCCGACGACGTATGTGACGAAGATGACTGGAACTGCTTTGGAGACTTTGGTGTTCACTTAATGGAGGGCTCTTGGCGCACCAAAGGTCGGCGGATTCGTACGCGACTGGCGCAACGATGGGAATCCTGGGAGTCCCGGCGACTTCTAAAACAGAGTCGCCGGTTCGGGAAGACCAGACCTTACACTCAATGAACGACTCGAAAGCAAACCTGAAAGCCATGTCTTTTTCGCAGCTGGTAACCAAAGCCCAAGGCAAATATCAGCGGTGCACTGCGCGATATCTTTGCAAACGTCCCTTCGATGTCCGTTTACGCACTCCGATCATTTCGTTCACGTTCGACGATTTCCCGCGTTCCGCTTTGCTGACCGGCGGGAGAATTTTACAGTCTTTTGGATTAGCAGGAACTTACTACGCCTCTCTCGGCTTGATGGGCAAGCAAGCGCCGACCGGTGAAATGTTCCTTCCGGAGGATTTGAAAGCTGTGGCGGAACAAGAACACGAGCTTGGGTGCCACACATTTGGGCATTGTCACGCTTGGGATACGCACCCGCATAGTTTCGAGCAAGCCATTAACGAAAACTGTGACGCCCTAAGCACATTGTTGCCGGGCGCGTCGTTCAAGACACTCTCGTATCCAATTGGCGTGCCCCGGGCTCGAACCAAGCATCTGACATCTAAGTACTTCGAGTGCTCACGGGGCGGGGGACAGGCTTTCAATAGTGGGACCGTGGATCTTAATTATCTTTCCGCTTATTTTTTGGAAAAGACCAGAGATACTCCGGACAAGATAAAACGCATGATTGATGCCAATCGCGAAGCCAACGGCTGGCTGATTTTTGCCACGCATGACGTTTGTGAGCAGCCCACCCGGTTCGGATGTGTTCCTAAGCTTTTTGAAGACATTGTGAAGTACTCGATTGAGTCGGGCGCACAGATATTGCCGGTTTTCAAGGCTTACGAAATCGTGCGATTCCGGCTCACCACGCAGCCGGCACGGTAATTTTGCGTTTGTTACCAGAAGCTTCATGGCTCTGATCATACGAATTGATGTTGACCGGCCATACGGGAGAAAGCCGCTAGCACGTCATATGCTCTCGAGATTGAGCTCAGATCTTTATCTACCGAGGGTCTCTGTATTTGGGTATCTCTCTGAGCTGCAAACGATGTTGGGGTGGCTTAACGACGCTCAAGCGCGAGCGTATGTTTTTTTTCGGCGATGCACGCTTCCATCGCAGTCAGTGCTCGATTTGTTAGAGTCCGGTGGCCACGAAGTCGGATTGCATTTGGAAAACTCGCGATCGTTCGAGACTTTTAGTCAAGAAGTTCGAATACTAGAGACCTACTTTGGAAAGCAAATCTTGGCGATGTCGAAACATGGATCAGGCGATGGCAAGTACGGGTTTCATCACTACGCACCCTACGAGCCAGCCAAGTATACCGAATGGGCTGAACGCGCCTCTATGCGGTTATTTCTCGGCAATCTGGAAGATCCCACTCTCACACCAGTCACGACTGGCAAAGGCCTGTTGACGTTCCCGTCTGCCTTCTGGCTGGAACCGCACTGGCGAGATACTAGAACTTTCACAATAGATTGGTTGTTAGAGCAAGCCGGTCAGCGGGACATCGTTCTCCTGGTACATCCGGAAAATGTTCTCGCTGATTCCAGACTAAGCGCGGACTTCCAGAGACTTATACAAACGCTTGATTCCAGAGTGTTGCAGTGAGTTCGCCTTCATATAAAGGACCAGTTCTCATGGTGGGATATACCTACTATGAAACAGATCCGCGCGTGATCCGCGAGGCAGAAGCTGCGGTCGAAGGTGGATTTGAAGTAGATTTCCTGGCGCTTCGCAGACCAGGTAGTCCTGAGAATGAAGTTATTCACGGCGTCCAGATCATCAGGGTCAATCAGGCTAAATATCGAGGCAGAGGGCACTTTCAATACCTGCTTGCATACCTGACCTTTTTTTTTCGCTGCTTCGCAACGATTACACGCCTGTTTCTTAAGCGCCGGTATGTTGTAATTCACGTTAACAACATGCCAGATTTTCTGGTTTTCAGCACTTTAATTCCATGGCTGTTCAGAACGAAAATCATATTGGACATTCACGATCCAATGCCTAATACGTTCGTTTCAAAATTCAAGGGTAAAGAAAAAGGCCTTTTCTATAACATTCTTCTGTGGCAGGAACGCCTCAGCGCGGCATATTGCGCGCGAGTGATTACAGTGCATGACCCAGTTAAGTTCGGCATTCTAACCAAGCATGGTCTGAAGCCCGAGTCAGTAGAGGTGATTGCTAATTTTGCCGATGAAAAAATCTTTCCACTGCGGCCTTCGTTCAGCGTAGGCAAAGAAATCCGATTTGCGTTTCATGGAACAATTCTCGAGCGTTCAGGATTGGGCATTTTGATGAACGCCTTGAAGGAGGTTCGGCGACGCGATCGAGTCAGGGTAAAGATTATAGGCGAGGGCGACTTCAGCCAGCGCCTGAAAGAAATGATAGTTGAGCTGAAATTGGAACCAATCGTTGAATTCGAAAATCGCAGCTACCCGGCGCACGCGATTGCGGAACATCTCGCAGACTGTGATGTGGGCCTTGTGCCGTTGGAAATTTCGTCCGTTACTGACTTTGCGCTCCCACTGAAATTGGTGGAATACATCTGTATGGGGCTTCCCGTGGTTTCGGTTCGTAGTAGCGCAATTTCGTATTACCTCAGCGAACAGGACTGTATGTTTTTCGATTGGGATGATCCGGGCTCTCTCAGCAAAATCATGGATGCTATTGCCGACAGCCCAAGTATTCTGTTGCCGTATAGGGAGCGTTCCGTGGCTTTACGCGACCGCTTTTCGTGGACAAGCGAGAAACGGAAATACATCGACTTACTATGCCAGCTGAATGGGACCGCTCACGCGCGAGCGGCGTCGCAGTATGAGTAGGCCGGTGCAGCAAAGCATTGAGGCACTTGCGTCCTGGGTGGAAGGGCATAACTACCGCGCGTATGATCCCGGCGACGGTAGCTTGTCGTTTTTACAATATTTCACCTTCAACTCACACTTTTTGCGGCGCTTGCTAACCGCCGCTGTGCTCAGAACGCCAGTCCATATTCGACCGTGGATTGGAATTCGCCCACATACATCTACGAAAGGGATGGGATATTTCGGATGGGGCTACACGAAGATGTACGCCCTGACAAAGGATGCCCGTTACCGCCTGCGAGCGGAATTCTGTTTCGACTGGCTTATAAAGAACAAGGCCCCGAATTGGGAGGAGTACTGCTGGGGCAACCATTTTTCATTTTCGACCCGCGCAGGAACTATAGACAAATACACTCCTACAATTGTTTGGAGCAGCCTGATAGGGCAGGCATTCCTGGAGGGCTATGAGATTCTGGGAAACAAAACCTACCTCGATGTAGCTGCCAGTGTGGCCGATTGGATAAAGAAGCTGCCAAAGGAACAAACCGACCGGGGAGTGTGTTTGAGTTATATTCCCAACGGGCAGAGCTCGATTCACAATTCTAATATGCTTGGCGCAGCGTTGCTCGCGAGAGTGGCTTCCTACACGGGGGACCGCGTTGCGCTAGACATAGCAAAAAGTGCGATGACATACAGTTGCGTCCGGCAAAATGCGGACGGCGCTTGGTTTTACGGCGAGGCGCAAAAGTATCATTGGATCGACAATTTTCACACCGGCTACAATCTCGACTGCCTCAAACGGTACATTGGCAGTAGTGGTGACCGCGAGTTTGAACCCAATCTCCACCGCGGCTTCCAGTACTTCAAAGAGACCTTTATCGAGCCAGACGGCAGACCGAAGTACTACCACAATCGGGCATTGCCAATAGACATTCAATGCGCGGCGCAGGCCATCGACACATTGGCATTGTTTTCAGATGTCGACCCGGATTCGCTTCGCCTAGCCGAACAAGTTGCTGACTGGACGATCCACCACATGCAGAACAGTGATGGCCACTTCTACTATCGCGACCTGGGCTGGAAAAAAGTAAAAACACCGATGCTGCATTGGGGGCAAGGCACGATGTTCAAAGCCTTGGCTAATCTCCTGCTGCAACGATCTGGTGCAGGTGCCACTCCGGCAGACTAAATTTGTCTCTCTCAAACAAGGGGGTCCCACCTCACGCGGTTTAGAATGTGTCATAGTCAGGCTTACCCAAAGGGATAGTGCTAATGGCTTGAGTATTGTAGGAATTGTTTTTTCTTTGTGACGGTGCATTCTCGGATGGTGTGATAAATTTACACATCGTTTCAGTTGGCTCTTGTTGGGTTCATGAGGAGCAGCTCTGAGTTGGTAGGAAGTTGGTGAACGTTATCTGTTGTTCAAACCCTTTTAGTCCAGGCAACCTGAGCTCAAAGTGCAGTTTGCGAGCAGCACCGATCCTGCTGTTTGTATTCTGTTGCTTAGGGCTGTACGTAAATTCTGCCTGGGCAGGAACAGCGCATTCCGAGTCGCCAGTTACAGCGCTAGCATCGCAACCATGCACGCGCGGTGCTGAGGGTAGTGAGGCCGTTGAACCCGCGGATCTGCGCAGCAAAAACGGCACTCTAAAAGTTGCACTGACTGTGCGCACTTCACTCGATGCTAACGGCAACATGCGTTACTGCTATGTCGATGCCCATGGGAATCAGGCCCCGACGATTCGTGTGCAGCCCGGCGACACCCTCATCGTTACTCTGAAAAATGAAATCTCACTGCCGCCGACCGCCGCGACAGATGGATCTTCAACTCACAATGCATTGAAACATGCCGCTTCCGCAAAGCATGATCCGTGCATGGGCGGTGAGACGAATCCGGCGGCGACGAATTTTCACTTCCATGGGTTGGCCATTCCGCCAGTCTGCCATGAAGACGACACCCTCAAGACGCTCATAGAACCGGGCGACCCGCCATTTGAGTACCGCGTCCACATTCCAAAGAACCAAACCCCAGGATTATTTTGGTATCACCCGCACGTGCACGGTTTCACCGAAGATCAAATGCTGGGCGGAGCGTCGGGCGCGATCATCGTGGAAGGGATGGAGCGCGTGGTTCCACGGGTCGCCGGATTGCACGAACGTGTGTTAATTGTGCGTGACGAAAAAATGCTCGAGCCTTCGGCGGCTGAAAAGCTCGACTTAAAGCGGCCTACCAAGCAGATTTCGATCAATAACATTCCAGTGCCATACCCGAACTATCCCCCGGCGGTAATCACGATGAAGCCGCTGGAGCGTCAATTTTGGCGAGTGCTGAATGCTTCCGCAGACACCTATCTTGATTTGGGGATTGAGTATGGAGGCAAGCGGCAGAGCCTCGGTGTTGTGGCACTCGACGGCGTGCCTCTGAAATACGGGGAGCCCGGGGCGGAGAACTACGCGCCCCAATCGACGCATATTTTTCTGCCTCCGGCGTCACGCGCTGAATTCATCGTCACCGGACCACCGGCGCGTGCTTCCGGCCACCTGGTTACAAATGCGGTTTTTCGCGGCGCGGAAGATGACAATATGCCCGTCACCACAAAAAGCGCGGCGCAACCAGCGTTGCGCGTAGGCCTAGACGATGTGGATTCGGCCCGTCCACTGGCTGTGATTATTCCATCGGAATCGGATCCAGCTCCTCTTATGGAATCGGCGACAGTAGCTCCGCAACCGCCGCTTCCGCCTTTGTCGACGGTGCGACCGGTGAAAAAGCGCACGCTGTATTTCTCGGAAAAGCTGGTCGATCCGAGTAATCCGAACAGTGCGACCTTGTTCTTTATTACTGAAGAAGGGCACACGCCGGCGGTTTTCGATCCTCACACCACAGAGCCGATTACCGTTCACTCAGGCGACGTCGAGGACTGGACTATCGAGAACCGTTCCCGAGAGTCGCATGTTTTTCATGTCCATCAACTGCACTTCATAGTAGTGGGCGGGCTATTTACGCGTTGGGTAGAGCCCACTTTGCGCGATACCATCGACGTGCCGGCATGGGATGGTTTGAGCAAGTATCCCAGCGTGGTGCTGCGAATGGATTTTCGCGATCCGCGAATCGTCGGGACATTTCCATTCCACTGCCATATCATGCAGCACGTTGATGGCGGAATGATGGGAACGATTCGCGTGGAACCCGCGCTCTCGTCGGGCTCTTACCCGCATGCGGCGCACAGCGCGGCTGATGCAAAAGCTGCAAATTGAACCCGGAAGACTGGCCCAGTTCTCTCGCGGTGTGACCATGGCTAATGGCCAGCTAGAGTCATTCTTCTCCTAGTAACACTACCCATTTCTAAGTGCCAGGGTCTGGGGGAAAATTACCCAGCTTGGTTCTTGTTCATAAAGGTATGTACGATGTTACGTCGTTCCGTTGCTTATAAGCCAGACACTCCCCGTCCCCGGCATCGATAAATCGACATTGAGATCAACTCGCCCGGACAGGCAAGAAGCCAAGACCCTTACAGGAGAGACGCTGTGAAATCCTCACGACTTCCGTCTATCGTTCGCAGAGTACCGCTGGCGCTCGTCGCCGCTATTTTTCTTGGTGTAATTCCGGCCTTTGCTTCCATCGCTATAGACGCCAACGTATCGGTAAACCAGAATTCGGCCAAAACCACGATTACCAGTCCCGCGCTGTCGACCACCGCTGGCAATGAGTTGCTACTTGCATTCGTTTCCGCCGATTTTCTTTCCGGCACCAACACTCAGGTGAGCAGCGTGAGCGGCGGTGGCTTGACCTGGACTCTGGTGGTGCGCACGAATGCGCAAAAGGGCACTTCTGAAATATGGCGGGCATTCGCAATTGCTCCTTTGAGCCAGGCGACCGTGGTGGCAACCTTGTCACATAGCGTTCTTTCCTCATTGACGGTATTGAGTTTCACCGGCGTTAATACCTCCGGAACTGGCGGCGCTGGCGCAATTGGCGCGATCCAGAGTGGAAGTGCGGCGAAAGGGGCGCCTACAGCCAGCCTGGTGACGACTCTGTCAGGATCTTGGGTTTTCGGGGTTGGCAATGACTGGGACAATGCAGTAGCCCGAACCTTGGGGGCCGGCCAGTCGCTGGTGCATCAGGACCTCTCGTCTTCGGGAGACACTTACTGGGTGCAGATGGAGGCCACACCCACTCCGTTGAGTGGGACCACTGTCACTATTAACGATACCGCGCCAACCGGTGATCGCTACAATCTGAGTATTGTTGAAGTGGTCGCGGCCAGTGGTGGTGGCAGCCTATCCAGCATTTCCGGAACGTTAAGTCCCTCAGCCCTGGTGAGCGGCACGTCAATTGTCCTGGGCCTTCCTGGCGGAGGCACCGTCACCGCCACGCCCGATGGTTCTGGAAGCTACAGTTTTTCTGACCTGGCCAACGGCAGTTACACCGTAACTCCCAACAAATCGGGGCAGACATTCACGCCGCCGAGTCAAAACATTAGCATTGCCGGCAGCAGCATTTCAGGCGTCAATTTTGCGCTGCAGACCTGGGGTATCGCGGGGACGGTGAGTCCTGCGAGTGCAAGCAGCGGAACGACTATAATGCTTAGCGGCTCGGCAAGCGCCAGTACCAGTCCGGACGGGTCAGGTAATTACACCTTTAGTGATCTGCCGAATGGCACCTATTCCGTGACGCCCAGTAATAGTGGGTTTACTTTCAATCCTGCAAATCAGCCGGTAAGTATTTCGTCCGCAAATGTGAACGGCATCAATTTCTCGGCTACTGCTAATCCAACCTGGAGTATATCGGGCACCATTACTCCCCCGAATCTCGGCGCCAACGTGTTGCTGACGCTAAGTGGATCGGGCACAGGTACGGTGAACGCCGACGGTACGGGAAATTATATTTTTAACAATCTGGCAAACGGAAGTTACACGATCACCCCGAGCCAGGCGTCGGAAGCGTTCACTCCGGGGTCGCAGCCGGTCATGCTGTCTGGCGCATCCCAAACTGGTGTCAATTTCGCCGCACAGGCTTCTACTGTAGGAACGCTGGCCATCGATTCCTCTGTTTCGGTAGACACAACCGCGAAGGCAGCGGCAGCCACTATTCCTTCTTTTTCGACGACCTCCGGCAACGAGTTATTGCTGGCGTTCGTCGCGGCAGATTACCTCTCCGGCAACAACACAACTGTGACTGGCGTTACTGGAGGATCGCTTACCTGGGTTCTGGTGCAGCGTACGAACGTGCAAAGCGGAACAGCCGAAATATGGAGAGCATTTGCTCCGAACCCGCTTCCTAATGTCTCCATCACTGCCGCACTCTCGCAAAAAGTGCTTTCCTCGATAACACTGGTGAGCTTCACCGGTGTCGATATTTCGGGCAGCAACGGGTCTGGGGCGATCGGGGCTACTGCTAGTCAAAACGCTGCAACAGGCGCACCGTCTGCGACTCTGGTTACTACGCGAAATAACTCATGGGTATTTGGCGTTGGCGACGACTTCGACAACGCGGTGGCGCGTACCCTGGGCTCTGGCCAGACCATGGTCCACCAAGATCTCTCGTCCTCCGGCGACACCTATTGGGTGCAGAGGCAAACGAAGACCACTCCGATTATTGGGACTGAGGTCACTATCAATGACACGGCACCAAAGACCGATCGGTACGATCTGAGCCTTGTGGAAGTGTTGCCTAATGCGGGAGGTCCGCCACCGACGGTTAATATGACCTCCCCATTGCCATTCGGCACCGTAACCGGCATCACCACGATCTCCGCCACTGCCGCAAGCAGCGGTTCGCCCATTACCGGAGTTCAGTTCCAGCTGGATGGTGAGAACCTCGGATCACAAGTAGCGTCGGTGCCCTATTCCCTGGTATGGGATACCACTGGAGTGTCGAGCGGCGCGCACACACTTTCAGCGATTGCTTACAATTCTCTAGGATTAAGTGCCATCTCGAACACCAATACAGTGACAGTAGATAATTCTGGAAATCTTCCGATCGCTGGCAGTTGGTCGATATCGGTCAACCTTCCCGCAGTTGCAGTGAACCTTATACTTACAAAAAACAATACGTTGCTGTTTTATCAGGATGGGTCAACCCCCACCATCTGGGATTACCAGAACAATTTGTTTACAAGCATTCCAGCGCCGGCAGATTTATTTTGTTCGGGTCATGCTGAATTGGCGGATGGGCGAATCCTCGTAGTTGGCGGATATGGGGAAAAATCCAATCAAATGGGTATTTCGAACGCGGAAATGTTTGATCCCGCCTCGGATACCTGGACAGTCTTACCCAAGATGGCTTACTCGCGCTGGTACCCGACGGCAAAAACGCTGTCTGATGGACGAATTATAGTAATGGGAGGGTGGCAAACCGCTGAGCACACCAATGCCGGCATTCCTGAGATCTACGATCCATCCAACAATACCTGGACCCAGCTCACAGCTGCCAACAATCCGTTTGAGACCTATCCCTTCATTTATCAGTTGTCCGATGGGCGCATTGTTCACGTGAACGGTTCTGAGTATCCGACGACTACTGATATTCTCAATTTCAACACACTGACCTGGTCCACGGTGGACTCAGCGATAAAGGATGGCGGCAGCTCGGTAATGTACATGCCGGACGTGATTATGAAAGCGGGCAGCGCTACAGACAGCCAGGAAAGCGGCGCTTCCGCTAATACGACCTACGTCCTGGATATGACGCAGCCTGCTCCGAGCTGGAAGCAGACGGCGTCGATGGCCTATCCGCGAAGTTTCCTGAATCTGACTGAACTTCCAGATGGAACCGTGCTCGCGACCGGCGGCGAGACCGACAAGAACGGAGGCAATATTGGTAACGCCGTATATCCGGCGGAACTCTGGTCTCCGGTAACGCAAACCTGGACGACCATGTCCGCGATGCATACCCCCCGCGAGTACCACGGCACCGCGCTGCTCTTGCCCGACGGCCGTGTCCTTGAATCTGGGATGGGCGCAGACTTTGGCAATGTCCCGAACGAACTCAGCGCGGAATTTTTCTCGCCGCCTTATTTATTCAAAGGACCTCGTCCGACGGTTACTCAATCGCCATCTCAAATCTCTTACGGTCAGAGCTTCTTTGTTGGTACTCCGGATGGGGCGACGATTAAGAGCGCTGTTCTGATTCGGACGGGGGCGGTCACTCACTTCTTCGACATGAATACGCAATTTGTTCCTGTCACCTTCCAGCAAGCGGCGGGAGGATTGACGCTGACAGCGCCGGCCAATGGCAACTTGGCGCCTCCCGGCTATTACATGCTCTTTTTAGTAAACTCAAACGGTGTACCATCCGTCGCACCGTTCGTTCAATTGCAATAGCAAGATCAGTAGACAAGGAGAACGATTGTGGCCGGAAGTTAAAGGGTGAATAGCGGGATCGAAGATGAGCATATATGAATTCGATCCCCTTTCTGACCGTCGATACCAGGATTTGTTGCAGCGGCACCCGCGAGCATCGGTTTTTCATTCCCGCGCGTGGCTCGGAGCTTTAAGGAGCACCTACGACTACGAGCCGGTCGCTTACACCACTGATCCGCCGGGAGTACCACTCCAGAACGCCTGGGTATTCTGCCGCATCCAAAGCTGGCTGACGGGTCGACGTCTGGTTTCACTCCCTTTTTCTGATCACTGCGATCCGCTGATCGAAAACCCTGAAGACCTGCGACAGTTATCAGCTGCGCTCCTCGAAGACAGGCAGCAGCGGCATTGGAGATACATCGAGTGTCGGCCGCTGACTCGTGAGGCTGTTCCCAAGGGTTTCGTTGAATCGGACCGCTTTGTTTTGCACAAGCTGAATCTCGAGCCTGAACTGGCCCAGCTTTTTGACGGCTTGCATAAGAGCTCAACTCAACGCAAAATCAAACGAGCCGAGAGGGAACGCCTTAGGGTGGAAGAAGGTTCTTCAGAAGAACTCCTGAATCAATTTTACGATTTGCTGGTGTTGACTCGAAGAAGGCATCGAGTACCCCCCCAACCGCGAAAATGGTTTTCCAGTCTGCGAACTGGATTCGGGAATCAGCTAAATATTCAGATTGCATTAAGCAAAGATGTGCCGATCGCCGGCATTGTAACAATTTGTTTAAAAGAGTCTCTGGTTTACAAGTACGGCGCGAGCAACGAAAAGTATTTCAATCTGGGTGGAATGCAGATGCTGTTTTGGCACGCTATTACTGTAGCTAAAATGGAAGGCTTAAAGGAAGTTGACTTGGGCCGTTCGGCCTTTCAAGACCAGGGTCTCAAAACATTTAAGGACCGGTTGGGCGCGGCATCTACCGATCTCACGTACTTTCGTTACCCCGTGGCATCTGGCGAAAATTCGGTGTCCACCGGGGACTTGCAATCGCGCCAAAAGCTGGCAGCGCGGCTTCCCCAAGGGCTTATGAGCACCATGGGTCGATTACTTTACCGACACTTTGGTTAGCAGAACGCCTTGATCTACGGCCGGGAAAAGCCCGTGTCGTGCGACAATTAATCAGCTCGAAAATGTGCTATGACCCTTCCTGCGCGGGCATTACTGGAACACTACCGTTGCCCCGCGAAATTTCTTGACATCACGCACGATGTGCTTTCCACTCGTCCTGACTTTTTTCGTTTTGGCCCAAACGTAATGGGTTACGGGCGTATCGCGAAAAGCTGCCCAAACCCATCGAGCTCAGTTGTTTGCGACCTATTGTCCGAAGTTCAGCTCGCTCAATCCCAAGTCCGGCTTCCATTTGACCCAGCGGAGGTTATTGAAAATCTCCAATGCGAACGTTATCAGAGCCGCGATTCATTGCTTCGGAGGGTCGCCAAACGAGCCTACTATCAAGTTCGTCCTACCATGAAGACTTCGATTCGCGAATGGATTCAGAAATGGCAATTGAGGGACTGGCGAAGCATATCGTTTCCTGGCTGGCCGGTGGATTTTACGGTTGAGAATCTACGCGAAGAGCTTCTCGCGTTAGTACTGCGCGGCACGGGAGCAGAGCGAATTCCATTCATCTGGTTCTGGCCCCAAGGCAAAGACGCATGCACCATCATGACGCACGATGTCGAAGGGGAGACAGGTAGAGATTATTGTGCTGACCTGATGGATGTCGACGATTTCTACGGAATAAAGGCTAGCTTTAACATAGTTCCGCGGGGATCTTATTCGGTCTCGCAGCGCTTCCTTGATAGCATTCGTGGCCGTGGGTTTGAGATTGGAGTTCAGGATTTCAATCATGACGGCCGTCTTTTTGATGAGCGGACTGAATTTCTCCGGCGCGCCAAGCTCATAAATCAGTATGCGAGGGAATATCACGCCACCGGTTTTCGTTCTGCGGTGCTTTACCGCAGGCCGGAGTGGTACCAGGATTTAGAGTTCTCGTTCGATATGTCCATCCCTAACACTGCGCGTCTTGATCCCCAGCGTGGCGGTTGCTGCAGTGTTATGCCTTACTTTATCGGAGACATGGTCGAACTTCCGGTAACTACGGTACAGGATTACACGCTTTACCATCTGCTCTCCGAACGGTCCATTGAATTGTGGAGAACACAAATAGGATTCATCTTGGAGAAGAACGGCCTGATCAGTTTCATCGTGCATCCTGATTATGTGATGGACGGTGAGATTAAGACCCTTTATTCGGAGTTGCTCGCTCATTTGCGCGAACAGGGTGCGACAAAAAAGATCTGGTTTGCGTTGCCCTCGGAGGTTGACCGGTGGTGGCGGGCGCGGAGCAAAATGCATTTAGTGTCCGACGGCAACGACTGGCAAATTGAAGGCGAGGGCGCAGAGAGAGCGTGCGTGGCTTACGCCAGAATCGGTGATGGCAAGCTGGTTTATGAATTGCAGCCGGCATTTGCAGGTTCGGGCCACGCTAAGAGGAAGTCAAATTAACAATGAACTTTAAACCTTACCTATGTCCGCTATCGCGACACGCCGTCTGGTGTCCTGGCGTTTCGAAACATGGGTCAGCGGGGAGGCTGTGAGATGGCGTCCTTGCGCGATGCACGCTTCCCAGCTTTAATAGCCGGTTCGGTGCTGGTGGCCTGGCATCCTCTACTCGAGTTATTCAAGCTCACACTTCATAGCGATGAATATACTCAGATCCTCCTGGTGCTTCCCATAAGTATTGCTTTGATTTCGGTGCAATGGAGATCAGAGCGGCTATTGACGCGAACCAGCTTCGCTGCCGGCGGGACTTTGCTGAGTGCTGCCATCTTTGTTGCTGCTTTTTCGCGGTGGGGACTTGCCTTCCTTAGCTCAGATTTTCATCTGATGATGGAAATTCTGGCGGTCGTGATTTGGTGGATCGGCAGTTTCGTGCTGTGCTTTGGTACCAAAGTTTCGCGCGCGATGTTGTTCCCTCTTTGTTTTCTTTTTTGGATAGTTCCGCTTCCCGCTGTTGCGCTCAATGAACTCATCAAGTTTCTGCAATACGGCTCGGCTCGGGCAGCGGAGGCGCTGTTCGCAGTGGCAGGGGTCCCGGTGGTGCAGAACGGGCTGCTGATTTCGATTCCAGATTTGACGGTCCAAGTGGCCAAAGAGTGCAGCAGCATCCGGTCCAGCCTAATGCTGGTAGTCACAACCATGGTGCTGGCGTACCTGTTGCTGCGCTCGCCGTGGAGAAGGCTTTTGGTTATCGCGATCTCACTTCCGCTGTCGATCGCGAAAAATGGGTTGCGTATTTTTACTATCGCGATACTGGGGACTAGAGTCGATCCCGGATATTTGAATGGCAGGTTTCATCACCAGGGAGGAATCGTATTTTTCGCGATTTCTTTGCTGATTATCTTTCTCCTGTTGTGGGTATTGCAGCGGGGAGAGAAGCCTGGCGTGGAGAACCGGAGTTTGAAGTCGGCCTTGCCCTGTTAGCAATAAGCGCAACGCACACGTTTGCTGAAGCTGCCCGCCGAGCAGTTCCGTTTCGCCCTGGTCGCAAGCCATCGCGATTAAGGAATCGCCGCCGCCGCTTCGTTGGAGTAGGCGCTTTCGTTACTGCTGCCATCCACAGCGGTTGATACGTAGTAATACGTCGAACCAGATTGCACGCCTGCGTCATCAAAACTCGTACCCGCTAACAAAGAGGGATTCAGCTTCGTATAGGGACCGCCGGACTGAGTGCCACGGTAGAGGTTGTATCCTGCCACGGTAGAAGTGCTCGGGTCCCAGGTCAGCGACACGCTGTGCGACGACCCGCTTTGCTTGCCCGTCCCGCTGAAGCTCTGCTTCAAGGAAGCGTCTGAAGCGTTGCTGACAAAGGAGATGCTGCCCGGCGAGCTTCCGATGGCTGGCGGCGTAAAGGTTACGGTGTATTGTGCGTTCTGACCTGCCGCTACGCTGAGGGGAAAGGTCACTCCGCTTACCGAATATCCCGATCCGCTCCAGGCGGCTGATGCCACAGTCACGTCAGCAGTCGAGGCTGACAGAGTGCCAGTGAGCGAAGAGCTGCTGCCCACCGCCACGTTACCGAAACTGAGCGTGGAAGGAGATACCGCCAACGATCCCGTCGTCGGTGGTGGCGGAGATTGGGTATTCGACCCAGCCGAGACTCCCGCGCATCCAGCAAGAACAAGTACAGAACTCAATGCGGCGAAGGTGCGAAAGGGACGCCATCGCGAACTGATTGTTCTTTCCATACCCAGATTATCTGGCCCGAATGGGCCTCCGTCGAGAGTGCGAATAGCCATGACCCTCCGGAGCGGCTGAATTGCACTTCGGTAATCTCCTCGCAGTTATCTTGGGTGTCGAGTCAAACTTCTCCGCCGTTCTCCGCGGCCTCTGGGGAAAATGATGAATTTAAGCACTTAGGTCATGTAAACCAAAGGCTTACAGATATTGGGGTTTTGGGTTCTCCAAAAGAAGCGGATGAACCCCGACAAAAGTCTGCAAAACTTTACACCATGGTCACCTCGCGGTAAACCGCGGTAATTCTAACCCTTTCTGAATCAATGATTTAATTGGAGCATGAAAACAGTTACTCGGCTGAATAATTGCCAACATTCATTACGCAGTTTAAAACGGAAGTCCAATCCTATGATGACAAAGGGCCATACCCTCTCGTTTTTCGTTACGCTGGTATTAGTCTCTTCGTTTATTTCCATATCGGCGGCCGCGCAGCAGTCGACTCCGCAGCTCACTCTGGCTTCGTACCGCGTCCCGGCTGCTGAACCTGTAATCGGCGAGCAGCAATCGTACCTTCCAGAAGCTCCGAGTCAGCACCGTTTTTGGGATGGCAAGAACACTTTCCTTTTCGCGTCGGTTGCCGCTTTAAGCGCGTCTGACTTTGCGGTCACCCACGCCAACTTGGCGAGCGGCGGAAGAGAGCTCAACCCGATAGTGCGTCCGTTCGCCGGCAACACCGCCTTATTGGCAACTAATTTTGTTGCGCAAACCGCTGGGGTAGTGATGGTCAGTTACGTCTTTCACAAAACCGGACATCACAAGCTTGAACGCCTGGCGCCGGTCGCTAACGTTGCCAGTTCGGCATTTGCGGTTGCTTACGGACTCTCCCACCGGTAGAGCGGTGTTCGATAGCGCAGTCCAGTTAGTCGAGTAGACTTAGCACGTCAGTCGGATCCTTCCAGCAGCGAAGCTCGCCTTCCCGGCGCCCTCCACTTCGCGTTCCCATTAGTGCCTGTCACGCAGCGGCTCTCTGGCGAATGCCCGGGCCATTGTTCCGTCCAGCTGGTGTAGCTTCCGCCTTACGGAACCGAAACTTGAACCTGGTTTGAGTAGGAGCTTTCCTGGCCGTTCGAATTCACCGCCGTAGTCACGTAATAATAAGTATGCGATGCAGCCACACTGCTGTCGACATACGACGTGCCAGCGTCAATACCAGAATTCATTTTCGCGTAAGGGCCGCCCGTCGTACCGCTGCGGTAGACGTTGTAGCCGTTCACCTGCGATGTGCTCGGGTCCCAGGTAAGGCTGACGCTGTGTGATGCGACCGCCACGCCACTCCCGGTCAGAGATTCACTCACCGTCGACACATTATTGGCGAAAGAGAGCTTGGCGGATGCCGATCCGCTACTTTGCGGAGTGAAGGCTACGGTAAATGGAATGCTCTGTCCAGCCGCGATCGTCATCGGAAACGATAATCCACTCAAAGAAAATTGTGAATTGGTACTGCTATCGGCGGTGATGGTTACACTCGCTCCAACCGCAGTTAATTTTCCGCTCTGGGTGGCGCTCGAACCTACTGTTACATTTCCAAACGAGATATTTGCAGGAGAGAGGCTGAGTTGAGCTGTAGTGGCCGTTCCCGTACCACTCAGTGGAATTGAGACCGATGTCGAGTTCCTTGGACTCAGCGCCTGGAATGACCCGCTGATTGATCCCGCCGACTTCGGAGAAAAAGCCAACGTGAAGGTAAAGCTCTGTCCAGGCGTGAGGGTCAGAGGTAAGGTGAGACCCTGAACGGTGAATCCGGTGCCTTTTATAACTGTGCTGGATAATGTGGTGTTGCCGCTTTTGTTGTTGGTCACAGTCACGCGCGATACCGCCGTGCTTCCGGTTTGTATATTGCCGAACGAGATGCTCGGCGGAGTAGGAACCACGGTCTTATTGGATGTTCCGGCCCCGTGAAGGTCGATCGCCGTCTTACCATTAATCAGCAGAGTGCCCGGTTCCGAAGAGGATCCTGTCGGCCTAAAAGTGACGGTGAGGGCCAAAGTCTTTCCCGCGCCTAAAGTCTGCGGCAACGAGGGATGGCTAACGGAATAACCTGCGCTTGCGCTCAGCGTGGAGATGCTAACGCTACTCGTGCTCCGATTCGTTAAGTTGATCGGCAGGCTTTCTGATTGTCCGACAACGACGTCACCGAAGCGTAAACTGCTCGGGCTGAAGCTCAGTGGGTTAGTAGAAGCCTGCGCTTGCAGCCCGAAGGTGAGGGAAAAGGCCAGTACTGATAAAAAAAAGGCAATTCTGGAAACTAGTTGGGGGAGGTTCATAGCACTTCCAGTTTGCCGAGCGAGTGTCGATCAGTGAAGGTCTCGACAGTGCACTCCAATTACTGAGAAGGACCTATCGGAGGAGATTGCATTTTCGCGGAGAAAATCGGCAACTGGACGCTGCGGTGTTGTTCGACAGCGTGTACTAGTGAGTATGTTGTGCGAAATTGTTAGAGCACCTTAATTTTAGAGCGGTTCAATCGAAGAAGGGGATTGCTAAACAACTGTACGGAAAGAAATGGGCGAAGTCTCGCCGAGAAATGAACCGGCTTCGTTCCAGAACTGCGATGGTGATGGCGAGCGACTTGGCTTCGGAGTCCGATGCTGTCTGCGTTTACAGTTGCGATACGATCCCGGACGAGTGACACTCACTGATAAGGCACGTATCGCCGAGTATGTCTGAACCGGACTGATTTTGTTATTTTACGATTGTGATCTCCTGCGGTAAGCAGGCACTAGAGCCACGTCCTGAGTCCGCCCCGCTGCCTGGGACGATCGCATCGAACTGAAGCACCTCCGATACCGACTAGCTCCACCAATTCCAAACCCCTGGAAATACGCGGATTTTGACGCGGTTTGCGCGAATCGTACAATAATCGTACAGTGCCCTCGGCCTGGCGTCCTCTGCAACGCCCGGTTTCGAGGAACATGCTGAGCGTTTACACCCGCCATTATCCGCCTTGCACTCAGGCGGACAGCAACTGCCGCAGATGCCATTGTCCGAAGTGGATTACGGTACGCTCCCCACGGGCATGTTTATTCGCAAAATCCGCCAAGACCAAGGCTATTGCTTCAGCGCCACTGGTCCCGAACCCGATTCCAATCCCATAGAAATTCGTTGAAATCTGACCTTCGCCAACTGATTCTGTTCAGCCCGCCGCACGCCTCTCTTTGAGGGCTGTTGAATGAATTTGATTTTGGATGCTCCCACGTCTCAAAATCGTGTCACTCAAGATTACTGAACCGTCAGCGTGGCGGTCGTCGAATCGACCGCGGCCCCCCCAATCAATGTTGTTGAAGTGACGGAGTATGTTCCAGTGCAGTTATTCTTCGGAACTTTGAACGGGAACGAAATCGCTTTTGAAGTGCCTTTCGGTATGGTGAATGATGGAGTGGTAAACATTACCGCCCTTGTGTTTGAGCAGGAGTTCGGACTGCGCGGTCCGGTCAAGTCGAATTCCACACTGACGGTCTGAGAACTGTTCGTGCATGACATCACTTTTGCGCTAACCGTGATTGTTCCGCCGCGGGCAACCGTCGAAGGAGCAATCCCGATCGCAACGTAGTGAC
The DNA here is from genome assembly GCA_036268595.1 of Terriglobales bacterium. Taxonomy (GTDB): domain Bacteria; phylum Acidobacteriota; class Terriglobia; order Terriglobales; family Acidobacteriaceae; genus Gp1-AA145. Next base: position 17,766 of record DATATW010000132.1, on the reverse strand, counting down.
ACGAGATCGTGTAGCTGCTGGACTGCGCCGCCGAATTGCCCACATTATCAGCGGTGTTGATGGTGAATGACTTCACCGTAGAGGTACCATGGGAGTTGTGTCGGTAGCACTTCCATTCGCCACAGTTCCCGCACAACTTGCTACACCTGACCCGGAGTCGGAACAGGAGTAGGAGGCATTGACAGCTTGATTGGCAGAATAAGTGGCGCCATTTGCCGGAATGGCCAACATAATGGTCGGTGGCTTTTCATCAATCATGTTTGCGCCGATCGGGCCAGCATTTGAACAGTTCCCGGCCTGATCGCAAACCGTAAGTGATCCCGTCGATGCGTTGTTGGTTTCGGTGCCTACCGGAACAGCAGTGGTCAGAGTGAAACTCGAGTCCATTGAACTTTGAAGACCGGAAAGGCTGTCGATGGCCGTGCATGGAATGCTGACGTCAGCTGGATGCCATTTCCCGTCAGGCGCCGTGCAGCTTATTGACGGTGCGCTCTTATCGATCATCACCACTGCTTGATTCGGACTGTCGCTATTGCCGGCATTATCAACAGCGAAAAAGTTCAAGGTGGTCTGTCCTTCGCTGGTGAAGCCCGCCGTGGCCGTCGCGCCCTGAGCAACTGTGGTCGCCACAGTCTGCGCTCCGGTTGCGCTGTAAGTGATTTGCTTCACACCCGAGCCGCCACTGTTATCAGTTGCAGTCAAGGTTGCGGTGACATTGCTGTTGTTCCATCCAGCTCCATTCGGCTGCGGAGAAAGCGCCAGAGTCGTTGTGGGAGGAGTTGTGTCGCCCCCGCCAGTGCCTACGACAGGCACTGTAACTGTGAAGGAAAGGGCAGCCGGGCCTGTGGCGGCGGCAATCGCGTGAAGATAGGTGCAGTTATCAAAGGACGGAGTTGTGCTCGATGTTGCCCCCAGTGCCGTAACGCTCAGAGTCACGATAACATGCAGGTCAGTAGCGGGATTACACGCTGGCAAAGGTGCGCCATCCGGAAGCCAGCTTTAATGAGCCAACGATTCATCGGATAAGACGTGAAGAATCCGAGAATCATCCCAATTTGCATCATGAACCAATAACCGGCTTGTGTGGGACCGAGATGTGGATGGTGAAAAAAGACAAAGAAGGTCAATGCCATCCAGCCGAACAATCCGATTTCGAAAGTGAGAATGGACAGAGTATCGGATTTGATCGGCGCAATCAGTCCTTGTTTCACCGAGAGACTACGCATTGGCTTGATCGCGAAGTATTGAAAGGCGATTCCAAAGAGCCAAGCGAAAGCGCGCCTTCTCTGCTCTAAATGCCGGCGGCGAATCACGGATCGCTGCCAAATTGGCGAGATTCCTACAGTACTATCTCCTCACAAAGTATCCACCAGACGTTAATGAAGATGGATTAGCAAAAATCTTCGAGCCCAAAGCCGACAAGCTAGCGCACTTTTCACTTGGATGTTTTGGAAAGTAGTCTGTGCATTCACGGAGAGGATGCGAGTAAATCTCGCCGCATTGGCGCCTACTCAGTGGCTGCGCTCGGCTGATCTGCGCGCCAAACGTACAAGTATTTCTCGTCGCTCGACGTTATCACCGGAATGTTTTTCTCACGGGTGACGCGATTCAAAGCGGAGCGAAGGTTCTGCATCTTCTCGCCGTTTAGGCTGCTCAATGGGATCCGAACCGCTTGCTTTGGGTTTAGCTTTCCGAGGTCCGACAGAATATCCGTCACAGCCTTTCGATGCTTTCCTTTTCGGCCCTGCGGAACGGCGGAGCGGTCCACCTGCGTGTAGTGCGTACTGTTGTTTCCATTAGCTCCCATCGCGACCTCGTTTTTTGTGGAGTGACTCGAGTGCGATAAATCGTATACCAAACAGATCGTATCCTGCAACTGAGAATCTATGCGATAAGGATGCTACCGCTACGATCTGCTACGTATCCTAGGCTAACATTCGCATTATCAGGAGCTTGCGTTAATCGCATTGCGGTAAGAGGCAGTAAGAGTTCACCCGTATGTGGAGAACTGAGCTATCGTGTTAAGCAGTGGCAGAAGAATCCTCCGAATGAACGCATGATTCGGGAATCGCCTCAGAAACCCGTGAGAGTACCGCAATCATGCCTACCGTTGCCGCGACTAAAAAGCTCCGAGAGTTTGATCCAGCCACCTTCCTTGCAACCATCGGCGAAGGGAGGAAGATTTTGGAAGTGTCAAGCAAGCAAACGATCTTCTCCCAGGGTGACAAAGCCGACGCCGTCTTCTACATACAAAAAGGTAAGGTGAGATTGACAGTCCTGTCCAAGACCGGCAAGGAAGCCACCATCGCTATATTGGGCGAAAGGAATTTTTTTGGCGAGGGCGCGCTGGCGGGCCAGATTCGACGAATGGGGTCAGCGGTGGCAATCACCGCTTGTGAGATATTGCAGGTGACGAAATCAGCGATGGTGGGGGCGCTGCACCGCGAACATACGTTCTCCGATATGTTCGTAGCGTATCTACTGGCGCGAAATATCAGGTACGAAGAGGACCTGGTGGACCATTTGTTTAATTCCAGCGAGAAAAGATTGGCCCGTGTCCTGCTGTTGCTGGCTCATTTCGGAAAAGAGGGTGTGCCTGAAACCGTGATTCCGAAGATAAGCCAAGAGACACTGGCGGAAATGGTTGGTACCACGCGGTCACGAGTCAGTTTTTTCATGAATCGCTTCAGGAAATTAGGTTTTATTCATTACAATGGCAGCCTGGAAGTTCACAGCTCACTGCTCAATGTCGTTCTGCACGATTAAGTGCGTCACTTGCATCGAGCAGCGAAGTCGAATGTGCCGAGCGCTTTTCCACGGCGACGCTGTCAATCCCCGAAGCTGGCCGCACTCGCTAGAGTGATTTCCCTTTGAGGAACTGACTGCATAATGGTCGGGAGTTGCACGTTAACGATCTGGTTTCGTATCGCATACAATACCAACTCAACTGTGGAATGAAGCTCGAGCTTGAGCATTATGTTGTTGCGATGACTCTCAGCAGTTTTCACAGTCACGCCGAGCAGTTGGGCCATTTCCCGTGAAGTCTTGCCCTCACTCACGAGCTGCACGATTTCGCGCTCTCGTACAGACAATCTCGCCGGCCGGCCTATAATTGAATTTGCGCTATGGGGCTTGAGATAGCCGTACAAAATGAGATTAGAGACGCGGGGGCTGAAGCTGGACCTATTCTGTTGCAGCTGCTCGATCGCTGCGGTTAGTTCATCGGGCGCATCAGACTTGAGGATCCAACCCCGCACCCCTGCTTCAAGGCAGTCGTGAATGACCTGCTCGGATTCGACGTCCGTCAGGATGAGAATTTTCTGGTCAGGATTGCGTTTCAGTATCTGACGTGCGGCATCAAGGCCATTCAGGCTTGGCATGCTGATGTCCAAAATAAGAAGGTCTGGCCTCAGCTGTAGGCATTGATTAACGGATTCCCGCCCGTCAGCGCCTTCTCCGCAGACGTCCCACCCTGCGTGAGATCGGATCAGTGCAGACATGCCCATCCGAAACACCGGGTGGTCTTCAGCCAACAATATGCGAAAGATGCTCATACAGAACCTCCTGGGAAAGCTGGGAAAATCTCTTCACGTACAGAGTTCCTGAAGTATCGCATCCAGAGTTGATGCTGTCTGAGCACAATTGCTCACGACAATTAGGAATTTCCAGCGTCAATTACATGGAGAGGTTTTCAGAAGTGACCGACCGCCAAAGCCATTCCGTGTGCTGCTTCAGTTGAATCCGTGTGGATCGCGAACCGCTGATTTTTATCAGTACTGGGCGGTATTGCTGCCGTAAACTTCGCCCGCGGGCATAGATTTTTCCTGCGACTTCAAGAAAGCAGATTGCCAAGCCGCCCGCTTTTCGGGCGAGTTCACCGACCGGGAAAAATCAATGATGTAGGTTACTTCGTGCGGACAGTAGATACACGACGTCTTTAACACTTCGGCGGTTGGTTCGTGGTCCACCGTGAATGGAAAAGATCGCAAGCATTGCGTGCAAGTCAGAAGCACATAGGGCTTGCCGTTGTGATCTTTCCCATTCCGCGGAATCCAGACTGGAGCGTTCTCGCCCTTATGGTTTTTCGATCCCGACTTGATCAGGTTCGAGATGATTTCCAGGAGGTCGGCGGCGCTTTCGTGTCCTTTAGCATAGAAGGCATCGGCTAAGACTCCATTAGGAATTTCACTAGAGTCATAGGCCCCGCTGGAGGCCACAACCAAAATCTCTGGGAACCTGCGCCGGACAATGGACAGGAGCTCGAAGCCCGACATCTGCGGCATGTTGAGGTCGGAGAGTATCAGCTCCGGGATCTCCTCCCTTAAGTGCAACAGAGCGTCAAAGCCGTCGCTCGAGGTGGAAACCTCGTAACCCTGGTCATTAAGAAGTTCGGAGATTGTGAGACGTACAGAGACGTCATCTTCCACGATCAATATTCGTGTTTTGGTATTAACTGGCATGGAAAAATAACTTTCCGAAATTCCTGTTGTACGAACTCAGCGAATTCTGATTGGCGGCCAGACGGTCATTTTTCTCGAGACTTCGCTTGTGCCGCGTCGGCTGCAGAGAGTTTGCGTTCCCGATGTGGCTCGGTCCGCAAAGCACCTGAATGCAGTTCACAGGGCTCGTCAATGGCTGCGGCGCAGGTTGGACAAGATACTGCGCGAATCTGCTTCCGCGTAAGTTCTCTGAGTTTCACTGTCCCATCATGGAACGCTCAGAACGGGAGTGCTGCTCAATATTGCTCACCGCACATCGCAGGATGGCAAAGAGTTGCTGTATGTCACGAATAAATATGAGCAAAAGTGACCAGCTTCAGAAATAAGCCCTCTGAGAAGATGGCGAACAGTGTAAGTTCGCGCTAGGGAGAGCTAATTGACTCCAGCAGTCAAGCCAGTCAAAAAAGTCGACACCTTCGATCTACGGAAATTCCTTGCAACTATTGGTGAGGGGAGGAAGGTGGTGGCATTTCTCAGGAAACAGACAATTTTCAAGCAAGGCGAGAAAGCTGATGCAGTGTTCTACATTCAGCAGGGTAAGGTCACGCTTTCCGTCGTTTCCAAAAATGGCAAGGAAGCGACCCTGGGCGTATTGAACAAAGGAAACTTTTTCGGGGAAGGCAGCCTGGCGGGGCAACAGTTGCGCATGGGATCTGCGAACGCGATGACTGACTGCAAAGTTCTGCGGATCGACAGCAAAGCCATGATGCTGGCAATCCACCGGGAGCACACTTTCTCAGAACTGTTCATTTCCTATCTGCTGGCAAGGAATATCCGATATGAAGAAGACTTAGTAGACCAACTGTTTAATTCGAGCGAAAAGCGGCTTGCCCGGCTTCTGCTCCTGCTTGCGCATTTTGGCAAGGAGAGCGCACCGGCGTCGGCTATCCCCAAGATGAGCCAGGAAAGCTTAGCAGAGATGGTAGGCATAACCCGTTCGCGCGCGAGTTTTTTTATGAACCGGTTCAGGAAAATGGGATTCATTAATTACGACGGCGACGGAATGCAGGTGCATAGTTCACTGCTGAATGTAGTTCTGTACGATTAATTACCACACCAGCAGCATTGGTATTCGACTGATCAGGCTGGGCTGAGCACCCGGCCACACTCTAAACAACAGGCTTTGTAGCGGGGCGTGATGAGACCACAAAAGGGGCACATCCGCAGCGATGCGAAATCGCCAGCATGCGGCGTAAGGCCTGACCTGTTTCTCAGCCAAGCCAGTATGAAGGCGAGAGGCCTACTAAGACGAGCAAGCACCGGATGACGGATTGCATCCATAACTAATTCAGCTTTCCTCTAAAATTCCGAAGGCGGCAACATGCGCTCTGTGGTTTGGTAGGCTTGCATGGGACAGACTTGAGTTCACGTGTAGGGCGATTTTCATTGTTCGACAACGGACCTGAAACCGAAAGCTCGATACCTTTTCTGAAGACCATCCATCAATCGGTCATCTTCCGCGATAAGCTCGGGACTTCGTGGCGTTCCGTCACTTTGAAGTTCAAGAAACCTTCGTATCAATTCGGCGAATCGTTCCATGATTTCCTTTAGGCGATCTTGTCTGCACGTGAGCGGTTTTTTTCACACTCCGTGCGCAGTCGAGCGCCTATTCTTAGTGCTAATCGGTCATCCTCCGCGACAGTCTCAGGACTTCGTTGTCTTCTGCCCCTTAGGAGTTCGAGAAGCCGCAGTATTAGTTCAGCGATTTTTTTCATGGCTTCTCCAGTTAGCACGATAGATGACAACGAATGCCGAAGACTGTGCAGAAGTGCTCACCTGGATCCTGCGCTTGTCTCTGTGTTGAAATGTGACCCGTAGTGGGGCAAATTGCAGCTTGACTCTCGCAGCCCACCGAGCCTTTATTTTTTGTTGCGAGAACGGCTGATTTGGAATGGTGCGTCGTCGACAACTAAGGAAAAACGTGAATCACCGAGCAGCGCTATTGACCGCTGTCATCGACTTCAGTTGATCCAGTTCAATTAGCAGGTTCTGCCACTCTCCGGGCTTTTTCTTGGTTTCGATCGGAATGCTTAGGTCGGAATAGAACGCCATAATATTGGCCCTCAGATCCGGTGTGGTCAGATCGAACTTCCTGCGCGCCACCTGTGCCAGCAACTTCGCGTAAGCGTCGTCGGTCAGAGAATATTCCGTTGCCTTGGCCGCTTGCCCGCTATCAAGATCGGCGTTCGGTAGGACCAATTTGTCGCTGCGCACCTCTTGAAGAAATGTGCGGTACTGACCGACGGTCGTGTTGATACTCTTGATGTACAGGTCTTCAGTTTTTGAAGTTGGGTTATTGAATGCCAGCCCTTTGAATGGACCTACTTTGGGCATGTATAGCAGGAGTGTTGACAGGACACGGGTGCCCACGCCGGCTTTCACGTAGTCCTTGCCCCACTCCTTTTCATATCCCGACCGCGAAAGACGATACAAGAACTTCTTTCTGGCAAAGTTGGGCGTTTCGAGCATCAGTTCTTTCTTGTGGGTCTGCAACGCGACACGGGTCATTTGCGGGATTAGCCGGCTCACGGCGAAACGGTATGAGCCCACGGCCATGTCCTCATGCGTCAGCACGTCCTTCAACTCCATTCCGTACACAACTGGGAAGACCCGCTCCAGCAGCGGCTTGGAAACTTGAAAGCCAATAAAGTCGTGATATTGCTGTGAGGCATAACGGTTTTTCGCGACTTGCACCGTATCGAAACCAAACTCGGTTTTCAGGTGCGCCGTCTTGTCCTGCGCATACCGCACAGACTTACCAAATTTCGCCCGCAGCTTGGGGTATTCGATCGCAATCGCCTGATTCACCGCTGGATGACCTGCGATGTCTGAGGCGTAATGAGAAAGTGCGCCCAAGGCGAAGGCGTACTCGTTGACATCCTGGCTCTCGAGAATTAACTCACGGACGAAGTCTCCGCTGCGGACGTAGTGCACTAGGTCGCTGAATTCTCGGTTCCCAAAAGGGTAGTATCCAAGGTCTTGGATGACCGCGCCGCCATAAGCATAGGCATGCGCTACCTTGATTTGGTCGTCCGTAAGTCCTGGGAATCGCTTCAGTAGAAGCGGCCGGATTTCATCAGCCCACAGCAGCTCGACCATCTCTTCGTGGGTTAGTACGGAATATGCGGAGGCACCGCGGCTGCAAGTGAGAACAAGAAGAAGCGCCGACGCACAGAAATAAAGCCGCCGCCAGAGCTTCACGTTCGTTGTTGATGTAACTGCAATGCCTTTCATCCGATTCTGCCGACCGCCAGGAGAATGAGCGCAAAACCACCAGCCGGAGCATAGCCCCAACTTCGGCTGTGCGACCATCTCGGCAGAGCTCCAACGAGCACCAAAAACAGAATCACGGCCAATATGGTTCCAAGCATCTTTTATTCCTTCTCTATCCTGCGTGGGCCTCCATGGCTTAAGTTTTCACCAACCTAAGACCATGAAGGACACCGCGGGAAGACAAGTCACCACTACATCTACATCGAGATTCGGATCGCAATCCCGACCGTTGGGTACCTGCGGTTGTAAAGGTAATAGCCGTCGTCTACGTAAGTCACATAAACGTCATCGTTGTCGTACCAGTCATTCCCCCAGTATTCCGGCCATGGGTCAACCGCAGTGATCCAATATCCGCCATACTGAAACCGCGGATAGCCTCGATACACCATAAAAGGCAAGCCGTAGATCCGGAATGCGTGTTCCGGGCCAAATCGTCCACGAAAATGATCGTCGGGAATCCGGTAGCCGTGGTAGCCGCCGCGCTGGCGCCAGTCTCGATGGTCAGACTCCCAGCGCCGTGAGCGATGCTGTTGCCATGCGCTCTGCTGGATGCGGTGCTGTTCCGGCGTGTTTCGGGCTTGTTGGTGGTCCCGTTGCCTTTGACTGTTCTGGCCCTGCTTCTGCTGGTGCACCCGTTGTTGTTGATTATGTTGATCTTGTCCATGTTGCTGGGCGTGTTGCGGTTGAACATGCTGCTCTTCGCGGGCATGCTGCTGTTGCTGATCGTGCCGCTCCTGTTGACCTGCGTGCTGTTGCTGTTGACGCTGCTCGGACCGCTGCTGCTGACCATGTTGTTCCGGCTTAGCCTGCTCGTGCTTGGCTTGTTTCTGTTCAGAATGGCCCCGGTTTTCGTCCCTCTGGTCATGCTGCGCATTCAGTGGTGCCGCGACTCCGATTAGCAAGGACAGAAGTCCTGTGCCAATCATTCCAGTTCTTCTCATATGTGAGATCTCCATCGAAGTTTTGGTGACCCTCTACCGTAAGCTTCCCGTCGTCGCGTTCGCCGGATGGCCGATGGCTTCGCCGGAAACTAGAAGCTCAACTCTGCGATTCTGCTGGCGCCCAGCCGAGTTATTGTTTGAGGCAACCGGCAAACTGTTACCATAACCTTGTGCGCTGACCGAGTTTGTGGCTACACCCTGCGCCACCAGATAGTCACGTACGGAGTCCGCGCGATTTTCGGATAGCTTCTGATTCATTGCATCGCCGCCGACATTGTCCGTGTAGCCGCCGACTGCGATATTCAGCCCCGGGTAGGCGAGGAGAATGCCTGCGACTTTAGCCAGTTTTTCCCGCGCTCCAGGTTTCAGTGAGTACTTTCCGCTGTCAAATACAAGATCAGACATGCTGACAATGAGGCCGCGGGCGCTGTCGTGCGTCTGAAGGATCGAGTTCAGCTGCTCGGAAAGTTTTGTACGCATCTCTACTTTTTCGGCTTCTGCCTGCTCTGCGCTCAGTTGCGATTGCTGGGCTGCTAAGCGCGACCGCTCGGCATCCGCCTGGGCTGCGGAAAGCGCATTAGCTGAGGCTGCCTGACTGTCCGCCATATCGGATTTGGCTTTGTCCGACTCGGCCTGAATTCTGGCAGCTTCGGCTTGCGATCTTTCTGCATCGGCTTCGGCCTGGGCCTTTGCGCTTTGGGCACTTGCTGCGTCTGTTTCCGCTTGAGTCTTTGCAGCCTGGGCGTTTGCCGTCGCGGTTTGTGCTGCCAGAGTCGCTGCTTGTGCGTTTGCAGTATCTGATTCCGCCTGAGCCTTGGCTATTTCGGCTCGGGTTTGGTCAGCCTGCGCCTCATTCTTCTGCCGTGTAGCTTCGTCTGCTTCTTCCTGGGTTCGCGCCTGCGCATTCGCGGCAGAGCGGCGCTCGTTCTCCAGACGTTCTTGGTCGATCTTTTTGACGGTGATTGCCCGAGCGTCCTCTGCAGTCTGGACTACCTCGCGGGCGACCGCGATCATTGCTTTTCTGTCCGCGTGCTTGTCGGTGGCGAATTGATCGACTCTGTCCATCAACCGGACAGCATGCTGGTAGCTGTCGCTGGCATACTGCTCGGCGCCTTCTGACTGCGCGATGCGAACCGCGTTGCGCGCTTCAAAGAATTCCAGCGGCAGCTTGGTATTCAGAACGACAGGGTCGAATTTGTAGCCGGTAGGAATGTAGCCGCCGCGCTCGAGAAGTTCATACTTGGTGTTCATTGCTTCGGTAGTTCCCTTTGTGTCATCGCGTACTATATTCTCCAGCACCACAACGTTGCTGGGCTGGCGTACGGCATAATAAGGTTCGGCGGTGACGACCAGAGCGAATGCTTGAAGATCGGTAGTGACATCTACCTTGCTGCGGTGGTTGTCGCCTACGAGGATTTCGCCAAGATTGATTGCGCGCCCTTCGGGAGAGATTGCCCACAAAACGTAGGTCAGATATTCATTGCCAAAGCTGGTGGGCTTTTCCAAATTGCCGAACTCCACCTCGACTTCGATGTAGCCTTTTTTGCTTTCCACTTTAGCTTGGCCGTCCGCCGCAGGCATCAGGGCTGTTCCCGCAAAATCCACCTTCGTTGCGCCGCCGCGATGCTTGTAGTTGATGGCCTGCACGCTCCGACTGGTTACGGAGACGTGAAATACAGGTGTCGGGTTCAACCGTTCGATCGTGAGTTCTGATTGAGAAGCGGTTTGAGCGAAAGCGCTCGCGCTGAGAAGCATTGTGGCTGTTAGCAAAAGTTTTTTATTCAAAATATCTCCTTCAGGCTGTTGTCTGCCCGTTACGTTTGTTGTCCAGTTGAGTTGCTATTTTCAAGTTAGTGCTCTCGGAACGGTAGCGATTCACCAGCCAGAGCAGGGCACCAACCACCAGAGTTTCTACTGCTTGAAGCAAAGGCACGACGTCAACTCCTTTCTCGTCAGGCGGACTCTTGCCTGGTGAAGTGTTAAACATCGAACCGAGAGGTGCCTAGGATCGCATTTGCCGGAGAGTCGCGGCAGCACGCGCGCAAAGAACGCTCATCAGCTGAGGTGATCGTTTAGGCTGCTTCACCAGAACGGTTGCAACGGTCTAGCTGTAAGAGCCGCGAATCAGCGGTCACGGCCTTTTCCCACGATTCGACTGATTAAGAATGACAGGTATAGGCAGTTGCGTCTGAGCAAGATAGCTCACAACGATGCAATTGAGCCAAGGGAGACGGTGTACGTCCGGTCTTGATCGTGAACACGCGGCTTATGTGACGGTCGTGAGAGCCAAAAGCGAATTGGATCATGCAATGCAGCGGCTTCATCGTTCGTGGTCTCGCCTGCGTTCGCAGCTTCCGTTGGCACCGAGCCGATTCAGTAAGGTTGTTTCGCGAGCCCTGGCCAGGGCAATCGCGCAGTCGGCGGCTACGCAGTAAATATTGATAGAGCACAAGCCAACCCCGGGATGTCTCGATTGCCGGCAGCGACACCCGATTTTGTTGGCATCCCACCATGCGCCGCGTCGCGCTTCCAGCATGAGTCTGTGACGCCCCAATGGATCAGGTCAGGGCAGTAGGAAATTCACATCTGCGAACAAGCGACGGCATTGGCCGATGAATGAGTGCCAGTAGCCGTTCATTTTTCGTGGCAGCAGTGCTGAATCCTTGTCGTCGGGAGACATGATCAGGCCGTAGCGCTCGAAGGTTCGGAAGTCCTTAGTTAGGGCCAGCGAACACTCCTCCGCGCGAATAGGACGTATGAGTCACCGCCGTACTGTTGTAGCTCGCCGTTCGCTGCGATGCAACATCTCATGCGCCATTTCATGCACGAGGGTTGAGAACTCCTCGGCTGGCTGCATTCCCGCAAGCAGGGTGATTCTGCCGCCAGATAGCGATTTTGCGCTGTGCTTTCGATTGCCTTGTCCAGAGAATAGATTTGTCTATTGAGATGCGAGATCGTTTCCAGCAGCGGCGTCAAGCTCGGTTTCAGCTCATCAGGAATGCACATGGCGGCCTTGCTGGGAAGGCAGCATGTTCCGCAAGGAGATAACCGCAATCCTGCAGACTTCAGAACGCCTCGAACCGCATTCATCAGGCGTGTTCTGTTCTGACTAAAAGGTCGCGAGCTTTCAGTTGGATAATATCTGGGTAGCTTTCCTGTTTGCGATGCACGATCGGAGAGAGCAGTTTTAGATCTACACGCGCGAGCCTGGCGAGCATGTGTGCATGAACTTGGTCAGATTTGCGAATGCTGTCGGCGATCATTCGAAGATTACGAGGGTTGGCGACGATCACCTCGTTGCCCTACTGTCCTAGCAACTGGCTTACCCATCGCGAGTGAGTTCCCACCTCGATGGCGATGCGCGAAGGCGGAAGATCTTGAAAATGACGGGCAATTGTTTCTGGGTTAGAACGTAGCCGTCCCTCGGTCAATATTCGTCCGTCTGAGCCCAGAACACAGCAGTGGCTGAAACGATCCCCGAGATCGATGCCGATTGTGATCTGCTCGGTTGTTGTCTGAAAGCTCGGTTGGAGTTCGTGAATCTTCGCTAGCGTTCCATTCTTTGGCATTGGACCATCCTCCTAGCCTGCGTTTTACCACACCGCGGCGGGCGTTCTCATCCCATCTTTCTGCCGATATCGGCTTGTTTTTTCTTTCACTTGAGCGGCAGCGAGGAAAAACAAGGCGACACGGGCGAAGGGACGAAACGGAGCGCGAAGGAGGGTGGCAGGGCGTGAGGGAAAAGCGCGGTGACTGCCAAACCGCTTTTGATTTTCGGTTTGGCGCGAAACCGGCGCAGTCCGAAACGCCCCTCCGAGCCGCGGCCAAGCGGCGCCCATCCGGAAGAGGCGCGTGGGACAGAACACGCGAAGCTACCTAGAAGCATGGTCTAGCCGACAAGAATTGGTTGGTGGAAGATCAGTAGCTGAGTGATTTCTGCCTGCGCCCAAGCAGCCCAGCAACTCAAGTTAACTTTGCCACTGCTTTCCGACCCACTGCCAATTTGTCCCGCCCAATCGCAGCCGGCCACGGGCCCTCGCCGCATCGGATGTGCAGCGCGGACACTGCGCAGATTGCAGCATATTCTCCGCTTCAGCGCTAGCTAGGCGCCCGTCGGCAAGCTTTGTCGGACTCGGTCAGAATCGAACAGAAGCGGATGAATTCTTGCAGCCCTCTTTCACTCATTGTTTCTTGCGCTCGTCCCAGACCTGTTGCCATGCTTGGAATTCACTGGGTCTGATCTGGTAGCGTGCGAAGTTGCCCTCATGAAGGCTGACGAGCTCGCTCTCGGCCATGTCCCTGAATTTTTCCCGCTCGGGTTTCGGGATGCCGTTCTTCTCCCCCCAGGCCGTGATATATGCCGCCGCGGCTTTCCTGTCCATGGGGCCACGAACCACCTCACCGACGATCTGCCGAAGAGCCGCCTTGTGCTTGAACCTGAACGGATCGGGCTCGCCCAGCGACTGGCGCACGGCGGCATACCGGGCTGCCGACCGCTCATAGGCCCAGATGAATACATCCCGCAGCAGATCGATCTTGTTTAGTTCATAAACGCCCAGGATCGCATCCATGTAGACCGCGCGCGGTACGTCGATGAAGGATAGCGGCGAAAGATTGAGCTTGATAAACGGAATGTTCGCCGAGAGGCGCGAGACGCGCTTGTTCACGTCATCGAACGGCTGCAGATATGGCAATTGCACCATCGCGAACAGCGCCTGCTCGAACGGATCTTTGATTACTACGGCGTTTTCCAGCACCTCGTCGAAGCACTCCTCGATCAGTTGCGGCAGCTCCAGAGGATGGAAGGTCGACTTACCGATACCGACGCCCATACGGCGCAGCCTGCCCGGCGCGCTGGGGTCGGGCAAAAGGTTCTGGGCCAGAATGCCGTGAAGGTTGAGGATCGTGTAACGGTTGAAGCCGATTGCCTCCGCGTCATTGACGAGGAATTCGATCGCCTCTTTGTGGTTGACGATCATCTGCGCTTCCAGCCGGTCGCGGCCTTCCGCCGCCTCGCCGAGTTCGATCAGCCGCGTCGTATCCAGCAGGGAATATGTGTTGCCCTCAAGGCGGCTGGAGTTCCACGACAGATCGATGAGCAGCCGGTTCAAAATCTGCTTTGCATAAGTGCCAGCTGCCTGATCATCAAAGTTTGGCTTGCCGACCTGCGCGAGATGCGTGCGCTGTTCTGCCGAAAGATAGAACGTCTCGTTGGGACGGTACGAGTCCAGGAATTTACGGTTGTAACCAACCGGCTTACGCGCATTAAGGGGCTGGCTCAAATAGGCGCGTATTTCCTTGCTGGCCGGAGACAGCGGCACCGCCGCGTCCTCTGTCTCTTCGGCTGCCGCAACAGCTGCGGCCTTGTCGGCCGCCACCGCCTTTGCCTCCTCCGCCGATGGAAGGCGGTATTTCGCCCAGCGATCGTCCCTTACCTTCACGAGGCGTCGGGCATCTACGAGGTACTTGAGCCTGTATTGGAGCGTTCTTTTCGGCACGGCCGGTTTCAACGCCTTCGCGATCTCGGGCAGATCGGCGCCGTCTGGACGCAGCCGGACAGCCTCTTCGATTGCAGTCAGGGCCTGTTCAGGTATTCGCTTGGGCATCGTTAATTTCTCATTTAGTTGCGTCTATCGCCTATATACGCAACAAAACCATCGGTAGGTGCTATTAAAACACAGATAGACGCAACTTTAAAACGTATCTCCGCATTATACTTGCGCCTTAGTAAAAATAGCTGCGTCTACGCCTACATACCTGCGCCTTGCCTGTTTTGAGCATAGGAGGACGGAGGTGGGCAGTAAAAGGAGGGAGGCCTAATAATAAGGAGGAGGAGAAAAAGCCAATTCCGCCATTCTCATCGCCCGGCGACCATACTGTGGGCGGATAGAATTCTTGTCGTGGGAGAAGGTACAGCAGTCGATACCGGAAAACACGATGAATTAATCCAAAGATGTCCGCTCTACCAACGAATATGGCGATCGCAGGAGAATGTGTATTCGAGAATTGCGAACATCGAATCCGATCCGGCAACGTCGCATCGCACGTAGGCAATAATCGTACAAAATCACGAGAGCGATTCGTGTTCAGATTTCGTAACAGATTTATTTCTAGTTTCTTTTGGCACTTTGGGGAGACACTTCAGCAAGAATTCCGCTGCCAGCATTCACTGACAGTCCCGCAATTGTAACGAACGCATTCTTCCGTGCGACTGGCGGGCACTGTGGCTGTCGCTGAGGAGCGGTTCTTCGACAGCATTGCTGGCCGGATGGTGAACGGAATTGAAGTACGCCTCATTTACGCACTTTGCTGCAAGCTAATCTGCAAAAAACTTCCTGACCACGGTGAGCGCTGGACGGCCACTTTTCGAGAACAAAAGGGGAATACGCGGGTCTCTGACGTGTGCTGCTGTGAAGCAACCGACAGCCCGCCTAGAAGCTAAATTTCACTTGCAGTTCTAAGCGACGGTTATTTGCAGATTCTAGAAAACCCGTTCCGCCGAAGCCAGTCGACCCTGCACTCTGGTTCGCTCGTCCGAAAAAAGGCGACGTTATGTCGCCGATGATTGGCCCTGGGTTATTGTGGTTGACAATGTTGCGAAAGGAAGCAGCGACAGAGATTGTGTAACGGCTTTTTTCCGGGAAGGTGTGGCCAATAGTCCCTGTGGATACAGGCACACGGCCAAACTCGAAAAGCTTAGTCAAGCGAAGATTGAAGAGAATATAACCCGGTCCACGTCCATAATTTCGTGATAGTGTCGGCTCGCCTGGACTTGGACTAGGATCAAGCAACCCATACTGCGTTCGAATCAGTCCCGGCTTACTAAGGTCGGAAGGAATGCCAGGACGAGCATTGAATAATGTGTCGCCGTAAGTGTCACTGCCGGCAGTGATATCAAATGGTGGACCAGAAAACATCCTCACAAGAGGGGCGATTCGGAATTTCCATCTCTCCAACGTGCCGCCAAATACAAACGAGTGGCGGATGTCGGTGATGGCGGGGCCATACTCGCCTGAAAAACTGTACGGGTTCGCCGGAATGGTAGTCAGGCCATCCGTATTGGTAAGCGCCCTATTAAAGGTGTATGTGGAAAAGAACGAAAGGCTCGGAGCCAATTTTGAGTTCACGTTTACGACTAGCTGGTTCTGGTTGTAGAGACCGTCAGAAGCCATCTGAAACACAGGTGCGTCAAAGCCCAGCGGAAAAAGACCGCTGCCGGCAACGGCGGGATTGAACGAGCCCGGTCGAGGGGCGTTCACGTCCAGAGTCCTCAATTGGTGCAGACCATGAGAGTTGTTGTAGGTAACAGCAAGCGTAGTTCCGTGTAACAACTGCCGCTCTACATCCAAGGAAGTTTGCATCAGGTAAGGAGCGCGCAGAGAACGACTGATCTCCTGAATCGCAGACGGAACTGTAATGGTGGGGGCATTTGGAAATGAATCGGGGTCGTTGACCACAAATTGCTGCTGAACTGCACCATCGAAACGACTGGCTGCTACTACATCGGCAAGCGGGAAGCGGTCATAGAAAATTCCAAAACCTGCCCTTATGACTAACTTCGAGCTTCCACCCGGTTGCCACGCAAGCCCGATCCTAGGCGCAAAATCTCGCAAATCGTGGATGTTGGTTTGCCATTCGTAGCGAAGACCGGGGCTGAGGATCATATGGGAAGCGATGTGCCACTCGTCCCCAAAGAACGCCCCAATGTCCATTTGGCTCACGTAAATACGAGGAACTCCAGCGTAAGCGGAAAACTGTGTAGCTCCTCCTCCCAGCGCTCGAACCTGCGCGGGCGTGTCTCCCAAACTCTGGAACA
The DNA here is from genome assembly GCA_036268595.1 of Terriglobales bacterium. Classification (GTDB taxonomy): domain Bacteria; phylum Acidobacteriota; class Terriglobia; order Terriglobales; family Acidobacteriaceae; genus Gp1-AA145. Next base: position 1,237 of record DATATW010000132.1, on the reverse strand, counting down.
GCAAGGTGCGTTGATACACTTCGATTGATTGCAGAGGAATGAGAATGGGATTGCCGGAACCGTCCAAAACGGGTTTATTGTTGGCATCAAGCTCCGGGCCGATCCCACCAGCAAACGTGAAAGTACCGCCAAAATTTGCTTGTGAGGTATTGGTATCACCACTCTCTCGTACCCGTATACCGAAATGCAGGGTATGCGCCTTGTGAATGATCGTGGTGTAATTCTGGAATTCGTAATTGTTCTGCGTGTCGTACACGGGGCCGAGTTGGGAGCCGCCGCCATTGAACGCTCCGAGCACTTGAATCTCAGAGCCGGGAGTGTTGGACAGTGTCGAACTGCTTATTCGGAAAAACTGGAATCGCGCCTGATTGATTGTGTTGCTTCCCAGCGTGGCTGTCTCGCTGGCTTGAAGAGTATCGCTGAGAGAATGGACGTGGTTTGAGAGCGACACTAAGTTTAGGCTGCCGATGCCGGAATCGCTTATGTCCGCCTGCTCGACTCGATAGCGAAAAGAGAACATATGATTGGTATTCAATTGGTAGTCGAGACGCGGGCTGACAATGATTCGTCGCTGCGGCACGGAGAAAACGTCGCTGAAAGGCGTGATTGCGAGTGTCTGAGGATCGAGCGTGACCGTATCAATGTTCGCTCCGTTGTCGATGGCAGCGCCATCCACGTTCAGAAAGAAGGATAATTTTCGGTTTAGCGGCCCGCCAAAATCTCCTCCGTATTCGCGAAGCAGAAAGGGAGCCTTCTCTTGTGAGTATGGATCGCGAGAATTCCACACGCTGTCGCCAAGATTGAAATAGGTCAGCCCGTGATATTGCTTTGCCCCAGCTTTCGTTGTGATTTCGATCCGCCCATATCCCAGCTTGTCGTACTCCGGAGAAAACGGGTTCTGGTTGATTTTGACTTCCTGGATAGACTCCTTGGTTGGCAAGCTGCCACCGCTGAATCCGTCCACGTAGAGCGCCCCGCCGCTCGGTCCGGCCGAAGGTCCGGCAAGAGCCTGCAAATCCGCTGCTAGGTCTTCTTGGCTGTCGCCCAATGATTCGAGGTCTTTCCCGTGAAGAACGATTGAGCTTGCGTTGCTGCTGGTTTCGGCGCTCACAGTTGGCCCTGTTTGCTCTTCGACGTTTACATTCTGCTTCTCAACCTGCACCTTTACGGCCAGGTTAACCATTTGTGATTGCTCCGATAGAGTCACACGAACGGGCTCTGGAAGCGCGAAGTCAGG
>DATATW010000131.1:0-4031 GCA_036268595.1 Terriglobales bacterium | reverse complement strand
TCGTCATCGTCCGGACCAGGAAAGTTCTGCAGCTCGGCTTCGTCGGAGATGTCCGTTACCGGCGAGGAGACCACATATTGCCCGCTTGCCCATTTGCCCAGATCGATAAGCCGGCAGCGTTCGCTGCAGAACGGGAAGTCTGCACCCGTGCTGGTCACCGGCTTCTTGCAAATAGGACATTTCAGCTTAGCGTTGGATTTAGCAGGCACACTCTCATTGTAGATTGAAGCGCCGAAGTAGTGGGATCGCGAACCGTAGTACGAGTTCCACTACTACTGCATTCCGTTCGCGTTCCCGCCCTTCGCCTGTTCGTATGGCTTCTGCAGATACCGGCGGGCCTCGTCGAGCGCACCCTGGGTATTGTCGTTGGTTTGCAAAGCCTGGCGATATTCGTTGGTTGCGCGCTCGCGCTGCCCGGTTATATCAAAGATTTTGCCCAGCTGAATATGGCTCCAAACCTCAGTCCAGCGTGGATCGCCGTCCCCGTTCAAGCAGTCGCGATAGGAATTCGCCGAAGCCTGATAGTTGTGCTGCAAAAAGAAAACTTCTGCGATGCGATAGTGAGCCAGCGAACTATTTTTGTTGATTTCGAGCGCCTTGTTGAACTCCGAAAGCGCGCCCGCCAGATCTCCCTGTTGCACAAGAGCGGCCCCACGCTGGATGGAAGCACGCAACTTGATGTCCGCCGAATTCTTCAACAATTCATTATTCGGATCAAGGGTGATGCGCCGTGGGCGTCCGAAGGTGTCGATTGAAAAGGGCGAATCTGTTCCGACCACATCGATCCGCTTTTCTTCGGTCTTGCCGTCGGTGTCGATCTTCAACTCCACCGGCATGCGGAACAGGTCGAGGTCCTGAGTGATCTGTCCGACGCTGCGGAAGCCCTTGTTATTTCCCAGGCGGTAAATCGTGTACTTGCTCTTAAACTCGGGTGCGCCGGTTGAATCCAGCCACTGCGAGAAAAACCACGTCAGCTTGTCGCCATAGTTTTTCTCAGCCAGGTTTTTGAAATCATCCGAGGTGACCGATTTTCCCGCATACTGGGATGCGAATTGCCGCATGGTCTGGTCGAATTTCTGGTCGCCGACCACCCAGCGCAGCATGTGCAAAATCATTGCGCCTTTGTCGGTGGCGAGCGACTGAAATTCCGGCGAGTACAAATCCAGCTTGCCGGATTGCGACATCGGCACGGTGTCATAGGAAAGCGCGCCGACCGACATATCCTTCACCATCTCCTGCAATCCGCCCGCGCCGGCTGCGCTCTCAACGTATCGCGCTTCCGAATATCTGGCGAAGCCGTCTTCCAGCCACCAATCATCGCGCGATGCGGGGCTCACTGAAACTCCCCACCACTGGTGCGCAATCGCATTGGCCAGCAACCGGTAATTAGTTCTGGGTGTGATCCCCCTCGATGCCAGGGCGGCCAACTCGGGCGCCCATGCCGACGGAACAGTGTCGTCCGGCAACTCAACAATTCGCAACACGTTCGAAGCCGGCGGTCCGTACAAAGTGATGAAGTAGGTAAACTCTTTTACTGCCGTTTCGGCATACGCGGCCGCCATGTCTTTATGCAGCGGCTTGAAGTACACGTGGAGATCCATGCCCGCTTCCGTGCTTGCATAATCGCCGAACTCTCCGGCAACGATGGTTCCAGGAAAACTGGTTTTGTCATACTTCAGCGAATAAGTTTTATTCTCGGCGCTACCGGTGTTAGCGCCTTTCAACGCCGGAGCCGCTTCGGTGATCACGCTGCCGCTTCCGATTACCATCATGTGCGCGGGCACGGTCACGTTGATGGTGGAGCTGAAGCGGTCGATTCCGTATGCGCTCACCGGAAACCAGTCGCCTGCATACAGCAGGTAACTTGTATCGTCGTTAATCGAGGTAAGCTTCAATCCGGAAACCGGCGAATCGTCCGCCGAATCCAGCACACCCTCGTAGTCGAAGGTCAGGGTTGCGGAGTCGCCTTTGGCAACCGTCTTGTCCAGCGATACCCGCACGCTCGAATCCTGGGGCACCCGCTCGGCGGTGAGGTTCTTGCCGGCGGCATCGGTCACTTTGCTCAGCCTGAGATCATTATGCAGATTGAATGTGGCGACGTTCAGTTCTTCCAGTGCGGTTATCTTCACTCTGGCGCGCGCGGTGATTTTGTGTTCATGCGGGTTCAGCACCGCATCGATCTGATAATCATCGACATGAAAGCGCGGCTTTTCCGCCGACCAGGCGGGCAGGGAAGCCAGTGACAACGCAACAAGCACAAAGCCAATAAGTTCTCGACGCCGCGGCCGAGCTAAGGAATGCATTTCCGGGAACTCCTACGATTTTGGGGAATACTCCTTATTCTATGATGAAAACCCGATCTGAAAAGATGCTGGGACTCAGGCATTTGCGGGGAATGCCACCGGCAATTCCCAGACGTAGGCACCAGATCTATCGAAATGCCACATTGCCGCAGTCACTCAGCTAGTGTAGGCACGGGCGTACACGCCCGTGTTAGCTATTATTTTGCCCTAGAAGCCCGCGTCGACAATAAATCGGCGATAGCTTTTGCCGCATGTTCCGGGGCATTTCCTTCGACATTACCCCGCAGCGATCTCTTTACGCGCCGCAATCCATCGATCATCTTTTCTCGCGGTTTTCCGTCCGGAATAATTTGCTTCAATTCCGCCGCAATTCGCTCGGCGGTGAAATCGTTCTGCACCAGTTCCGGGACAACTTCTTCCCCAGCGATCAGATTCACCATGGCAAAATGGGGAACTTTCACCGTCCATCGGCCTAGTAGGTATGTAAGGGGAGTTACTCGGTAAACCATTACGAACGGCGTTTCCATCATGGCCGCTTCGACCGTTGCCGTACCACTGGCAATTATTCCAGCGCGCGAATGAGCAAGGGCCGGAAGGGCTTCGGGAACCAGATGCACCGAAGATGCTCGTGTAGGCGCGGACGTCCTCATCCGGGTGAGCGAGCTGTGCTCGCCGGCGGCTTGTTCGCCCGTGGGTGCCACGATCCTCGCTGCTTTTGCGAGAAGTGGGTGAGAATCCACCACGCCCTGAATGAAACCCGAAGCCAGCGTCGGCGCTACCGGAATCAGAAATTCATATTCTGAGCCGAGCAAAGCCGCGGCTTCCAAAATGCCGGGCAGGTTCATCCGCACTTCTTTCACCCGGCTCCCGGGCATCAGTGTGATCCACGGCTTTGCCGCGATGAGTTCATGGTCCGCCGCATACTGCTCACGCGAAATCGCGGGACGGGGAAGCTCTGCCAGCGGATGCCCCACGAATTCTGCATTCACTCCGCGATCACGATAAAACTTTTCTTCGAACGGAAAAATTACCAGGGCTTTGTCGACATACTTACGCAGCAGCCGCACCCGTCCCTGCCGCCATGCCCAGAACTGCGGACACACGTAATACACCACCGGAACTCCGCGCTTCTTCATTTGCCGCGCCGCGCGCCAGTTGAAAGCCGGCGAATCAATGACCACTGCCAGATCCGGCCTGCGCTTGTCGGCCTCGGCAATTAATTTGTGAAAAAGTCGCCAGATTTTCGGGAGATGGCTCAGAATTTCTGTGATTCCTACTACGGAAAGGTCTTTGGCGTCGACGACGATATCGCACCCAGCGGCGCGCATTTTCTCGCCACCCACCCCAAAAAACTCAAGCTGGCTGTCTGATGATGATGCTGCGCTTCGCACCGCCGGACGGGCGAGGGCGCCCGTCCCCACACGGGCGAGTGGGCCCGGCCCCACCTGGCCGAATTGTCGCCGTAGCGCCTGGATCAGTTGCGCCCCGTACATTTCGCCTGAGGCTTCACCCGCTGAAATCAGTATTCGCAAGCAAACATTGTAAGGCCCGTCCTTTCGAAGAAATTGTGGAGCGACGGGCGCCCTCGCCCGTCCTGCACGACACTATTTGATCTCCACTTCATCAATTTCAAACTCAAATTTCCCCGGCTCTTGCGCATGTGCGAACGCAATCCCGGTCACGTCGTGCCCATCGGTTTTAAAGTCCGACCACGCGAAGGTGTACTGT
>DATATW010000130.1:0-58354 GCA_036268595.1 Terriglobales bacterium | reverse complement strand
GCGTTGCGAGTTGCGTTAGTCGTTGGGGGCATGTTCAGCGCCTTCGGAATGTTCAATGCGCTGGTTATGAGCTACTCCCGCTTGCCGCTCGCCATGGCGCAGGACGGGATGCTGCCGAGCATCTTCGGCAAGTTAAATCGTCGGCGCGCTCCCTGGGTTGCGATCATCGCTTTGGCGATCGGCTGGGCGGCTTGCCTGAATCTTGGCTTCGAGCGGCTGGTCACGATCGATATTTTGATTTATGGCCTGAGCCTGGCACTGGAATTCACAGCTCTCGTAGTTCTTCGCATCCGCGAGCCGCGACTGAGGCGGCCGTTCCGTGTGCCCGGAGGCATGTTCGGAGCCATTGCGGTCGGAATTTGCCCTGTGCTCCTGCTCGGGTTCGACCTGATCCGAAGCGAGACCGAACAAGTCGCCGGGATGAGTTCCTTTGCCTTCGGGGCGATCATCATTGGAGCGGGTGTGGTGGCTTATGCGATCAAACAAGCGGTGAAGCCCGCTGGTTGGGGCGTTGCGGAGGGAACCCAGCCAGCTGCGTAGCTCACGCGAAAGTTATGTTTCGAAAGAGCGGGGTCCGCGATCGCATACTCTGGAGTTCATTGATTTGCGGAAGTGATGCATCCGGATTGTTGGGGCAGTTCTTTCCACGACCGGGGACAAGGTTGCTCCGAATTACGCCGCCAGATCACCGCTTTTACGCCTGACTCTTCCATCGCGCCCACCGCGGCTCTCTTCATCCCAGACGCGGACGACCAGAATGAAGGCGAGTCCATCGAGGAAATTTCTGCGACGACCGACAAACTCGCCCAGTGCGCCCAATACGCTGTTTGACCATCGCCGATAACACCTATGGAATCACCTGGCCGAAGCCCATATTCCGACAATGCCTCGGCAATTACCACGTCAGACTTAACCGAGTCTTCGGCGGGCGAAGTCAAGTAGTGCAACAGACCGGGGAAAACACATGCAGCGAACACCGCGAGCCCGGCCATTATTACCCGTCGGACAACCGGCTGTGCGGTTGGTGATATAGAAGCGCTCGAAAACGCGATGCCCCACAACACGAGCAGAAATCCAATCGTGAACCGGTCCACGAGATGCACCAGCAAGTACATTCCAATAATCATTGTTACGGGTATGGCACAAAACCACGCGGAGGCCAATCGCCTGAAAAATACTTTCGACGAACCGGAAATCAGAATAATCAGGCAGACAAGTAGCGCTGAGTAACTTCCCAATATCTCCTCCTTCAGCGCCTTCAGATTGATAGAGAGCTGCCGGATTTCAGCTCGAATTTTCAGCACCGGCTGGCTGCGTTTATCGAATCGCGCCGCATCGTACCAAGGGGCGTAGGTGACCCCGTCAAGACGCGGGATGTTAAAAACTCGTGGCGACTCTAGCAAGACCGATCCAGGGAAAAACGGGAACGAAGCGCCTCCGTTCGGCCAGTCGCCGGTCTCCGTGCCATCGACGAACCAGGCATAATTTAAACGCCCGCTTTCTCCGAAGCTAAGGTGACCCAGGGTCTGGCTTAAGGCGGCCACATACGGCCCGATGAGGACACAAGATACAAGCAGAGCTGTAATAGGGCCCTTAAAACGCCGGGAACGAAGCTCCCGGATCGTAAGCGCCGCCAGCACAAAAAGCCCAAAGTAGAAGAGAATGTTTTTCGAGTAAAAGCCGAATGCAAACAAAAAGCCGAGCCTAAAAAAACCCGCAGTATGCTGCCGCTCGCGGTCCTCGAGCTTTATAACTTCTGAGGCGATGAGCAGAACCGCGGTGGCCACGAGAAGGTCCGGCGAGGCCATTTCGACGAACCAAGCAGTCTTAGCAAGAAAAAGAGCATACCCAAGCGTGATCCACCCGACTGGGTGAGCATTCGCCACAGAGATTCCATCGTTACCAAGGTTTCGAGGCCACTGGCCGACAGACCGCCAGAATCTGGCAAAGGCGAATAGACAACAGAGAAATATTAAGAAATTTAGGCCGCGTACAGCAGCAAATTCATGACCCGGACTGGGATGAATTATGCCTATTGTTGCGGCTAGCAGCCACGAGTAGAGCGGACCCCAATAGCCGTTGACTGCCACGCTCCAATCGTGGCGAAGATAGGCACGCGCCACATCAAGGTATGCAAGACCATCGGATCCAACAGGAAGATTTCTTCCAGCAACTGCGCATCGCAATCCAACCAGAATCACAATGCCCTGGAGGAATCGTTCAGTGCGCTGTATGTGAAGCAGAATTCCTCCAAAAAGTGCGCAGTATAGCACGGGTAAACAAGCTTAAGGTATGCGCTCAAGACACCAATTTGCTATGTTTACAGTAAATGACCAAACGCCGCTCAAAAGGCGCGTACATGATTTCGGCCGTCGCCGAGATGTATGGCATTCACCCGCAGACACTGCGCCTTTACGAGCGCGAAGGGCTGTTGAAGCCATCGCGCACTGAAGGCAACACTCGGCTTTATACCGATGAAGATTTACAACGGCTGGAATTCATTCTGAATCTCGCGCGTGACCTGGGCGTGAATATCAGCGGGATGGCTATCATCCTGCAAATGCGCGAGCGTATGGAAGAGATGCAGCGACAGATTCAGGACTTCGTGAAATACATTCAGGAAGAAGTGCTCACCCGCGCTCACGCCGCCAGCGATCCCGCCCGCGGCGCTATAGTACCCATTCGCAAGCCATTTCCTCCAATGCCAACCGCCCGCAAAAAGTAATTCCTAGACGAGTGTCATCCCGAACGGGCGCGCTCGCGCGCACGAGAGGGACCTTACGGTGCTCAGACACCAGCAGCGGCGCCGGTCGGATCGCCTGACGGTTTACACCATATGGGTTTGTCCTGATGACGACATCGACGATGCGTTTTCACGTAAGGTCCCTCTCCTGCGCTCCTTCGGACCGCAGCTTCGTGATGACAATTTCAGAGGATGAAATTAGGAGCATCGTGAATTTCGGTATCATCGTTAGCGAATGCTGCCCTTCAAGCTCATCTACAGTGAGGGATATTACTTGCCGATCGGGCAGCATGTTTTTCCGGCAGAGAAGTATCGTCGCGTGCGAGACCAGCTGATCGAAGCCGGCGTTGCCGATCCAGAAGATTTCATCACTCCTCAGCCAGCTTCCGATCAGGACGTCTTGCTCGTCCACACGCCGCAATACGTCGAAAAGTTGAAGACGGGAACGCTTTCCGAGCGCGAGGAACTGGAGCTTGAGGTTCCGTTCTCGCCGGAGCTGGTGCAGGCTTTCTGGCTGGCTGCTGGCGGATCAATTCTCGCCGCACAGCATGCATTGACGGATAGAATTGCGATCAATATCGGCGGCGGATTCCATCACGCATTTCCCGATCATGGCGAGGGTTTTTGCATGATTCATGACGTCGCGGTCGCCATTCGTCGCATGCAGCGCGACAGCAAAATCCGTACTGCAATGACTGTCGACTGTGACGTCCACCACGGCAACGGCACGGCTGCGATCTTTGGGAGTGCGCGTACTATCAGTGAGCCGCTACCGTCGAGCGGGCCATCCGTTTTGGGCCGAAAACCTCTCATGCGCGGCACTCACGCCGGCGATGTGTTCACTATCTCGCTCCACCAGGAGAACAATTACCCGCCGACCAAGCCACCGTCGTCCATCGATGTCGACCTGCCCGACGGTACCACCGATGACGATTATCTTGCCTGGCTCGACAACGCGCTCAGTTCCGGCCTGCGACAGTTCACGCCGGATTTGATCTGTTATATCGCCGGCGCCGATCCATATCGCGAAGACCAGTTAGGTGGTTTAGCGCTTACCATCGAGGGATTGAAAAAGCGCGACGAGTTAGTCTTTCGCGTGGCCAAAGCGCAGGGCATTCCCGTGATGGTGACTTATGCTGGCGGCTATGCCCGCAACGTCGCGGACACCGTGACCATTCACTGCAATACGGTCATCGCGGCAAAAGAGGTGTTTGCAAGTACGCCCGTGGACTAAAATCAGTTGCCTATGAAAGCGGATGGCATCCAGGAGGAGAACATGCTGACTCAGCGTGTGACCGTGATTTATCCAAGCAAAGAAGGCCAGAAATTCGATTTCGACTATTACATGCAAAAACATATTCCAATGGTCGAAAGATTAGTAGGTAAGAAGATCGAGGTTCGCCGTGGGATCTCGTCGGCAGCCGGTGCGCCGGCGCCTTACGTTTGTATCGCGACCATCGCGGCAAGTATCGCGGAGTTTCAAGCGGTGTTTGCCGAGCACCGCGCGGAGATTCTTGGCGACATCCCGAACTACACAAACATCGAACCCGCGGTTCAATTCGACGAGATATTGGCAGAGCGCGAACCGCTCAGGATGGAGACAGCGTCTTAGATTTCTTTGTTAGCCAAGAGATTGCTCTCCTGAATCGAGTTCTCGGAACAATGGGAGATGCCTCGGTCATACTTTGCATATTTGATCGCCGCGCTGAAGCCCTCACCCCATGACCACGGCCTCACAAGAGCACCCCCACATGCCGGAAGCCGCCATCGAATTCCGCGACGTCGAGTATGAGTCGAGCGGACGGAAGATAATTTGCGCGCTGAACCTGGCTATTAACCGCGGAGAGATTCTGGTGCTGCTCGGCCGCAGCGGCTCGGGAAAAACCACTGCGCTTAAGCTGGTCAATCGCCTGCTTACCCTTTCCGGCGGAGAAATCCTCGTGGAAGGGCGCGACGCAAAAAATTGGGATGTAATCAAACTGCGGCGGCATATCGGATATGCAATCCAGGACGTCGGCCTGTTCCCGCATTACACGGTAGATCGTAATATCGGGCTGATTCTTTCACTTGAACGTTGGAACAAAGAAAAAATTCATGCACGGGTTCAAGAGCTACTCCGCTTGGCTGGATTGAATCCGGAGCTGGCGTCGCGTTATCCCAATCAACTCTCCGGCGGCCAGCGGCAGCGCGTCGGTGTAGCCCGCGCCCTAGCTGCCGATCCGCCGATTCTATTGATGGACGAGCCTTTCGGCGCACTCGACCCGCTGACGCGTGCCGACCTGCAGCGCGAATTTTTGTCGCTGCAAAGAAAATTGCAAAAGACGGTTCTCTTCGTCACCCATGATCTGCACGAAGCGTTGCGCCTGGGAAGCAGGATCGCGTTGCTCGAAGCTGGCAAGCTGGTTTCGGTGGGATCGCCAGAAGAATTTCTGAGCTCGTCGGATCCGCTGGTGAAAAAATACGTGGAGGCGTTCGGATCGATCGAAGAAGCGCGAGGTCGCAAATGAATTTCTGGACTTTCGTCTCGCAGAACCGGCTGGAGATCGCCGACTTGACGCTGGAGCATTTATGGATGGTCGGAATGTCGACGCTGCTGGCGCTCGCGGTGGGCATTCCACTCGGCATCCTTATTACCCGCCATCCCCGCTTGCGAAAGCCGGTGATTGCTGGTGCAAACATTATTCAAACCGTGCCCAGTCTGGCGCTGTTTGGTTTCCTCCTGCCCGCTCCGTGGATTGGCGAGCGCGCCACGCGTCTGGCGATTCTGGCGCTCATGCTCTATGCGTTGCTTCCGCTGATCCGCAACACTTACGCGGGAATAACCGGAGTGGACCGCTCCGTGATTCTGGCAGCTCGAGGTATGGGGCTGACGGATTGGCAACTGCTGTTCAAAGTTGAATTGCCCCTTGCCGCCAGCGTAATTCTCGCGGGAGTGCGGGTTGCCATCGTGATCTCGATTGGACTAGCGACGATTGCCGCCGCAATCGGCGCCGGGGGTTTAGGAGAATTAATCTTTCGAGGTTTGGCCATGGTGAATAACTCAGTGATTCTGGCGGGCGCAATTCCAGCCGCGTTGATGGCTTTAGCCGCCGACACGCTGCTGGGCTGGCTCGAAAAACGCTTCACCCCACAATTAGCAGATTGATATGCGAAAGTCCGCAAAGACCCCGGGCGCCCCGTCCTTGTCTCACCGCTCTCTGGTGGGACAGGGCGGGGTTTTTGAAGTTCTCTTTGTTCTCCTCACTCTCTTGTTGGCCCCCGCGTGCTCTCATCGCAACCGTATCGTCGTCGGCTGTAAGAATTTCACCGAGCAAATCGTCCTCGGCGAACTTATCGCCCAGCAGATCGAAAACCAGACTCATCTTCCAGTGGAACGCCGCTTTTATCTGGGCGGCACTTACATCGCGCATCAAGGCATTCTCGCCGGACGCATCGACATCTATCCGGAATATACCGGTACCGCGCTAACCGCCGTCTTGAAGGAGTCGGCTTCATCAAATCCAAAAGCGGTTTATGATCGCGTGAAATCAGAATACGAGCGCCGTTTTCACCTGACGCTCGGTCCCGCCTTCGGATTCAACGACACCTTTGCCATCGAGATTCGCGGTGACGATGCCCGCCGCCTGCACCTGCAAACTCTTTCGCAGTCCGCGCGGTACACGCCACACTGGCGCGCCGGATTCGGATACGAATTCATGGAGCGCCCCGACGGATACAAAGGGCTGGTAGCAACCTACGGCCTGCGCTTCGCCGCGCCGCCGCGCATCATGGATCTCGGCCTGCTTACTCGTGCCCTCAAAGAACATCAGGTGGATTTGATCGCCGGAAACACGACCGACGGCCTGATTCCAGCGCTCGACCTTTTCGTGCTCGCAGACGACAAGCATTATTTCCCGCCTTACCAGGCGGTTCCGGTAATTCGCGAGCAAACCCTGGCCGAACATCCTGAAATTCGCCCCGCGTTGAATGCCTTGGGAGACAAAATTTCCGACGAAGAAATGCGCCATTTGAATTACGAAGTGGACGGGAAGAAACGTGACGTGAAAGACGTGGTGAGGGAATTCCTGCGCAGCAAAGGTCTTAACTAGATTCTGAAAATGCTGTGCTGGGATCCATCGTTTTTATCGTGGACGGTTTGCGTCACCGCCGCAATTACAAGCCCGACCGCGAGCGCGCCGACGACGAGATACCACAGCGCGGGCAGCGCGATCAGGAAAATCAGCGCGCTGCCAACCGCGAAGACAAGTCCTGGGAAGTCGCCGCCCACCGGTAGCCGGTGCATGTCGATTCCACGATGCGGAGATTTGCTTTCCATGCTTTTCTCCTGCCTCTATTATGCTCCCGGTGTCCAGAAATTCCCATTCTTTTAACGCCGCTTTTTGGCCTCTACTTCGGCTAATCGCGCTTTCACCATTTTCTTGATCAGAGTTGCCGGCAGCGATTTGTCGACTGGGAAATGAATCGTGCCCTTTGATTTCTGAAACGGCTTCAGCTCATCTTTGAATTTTTCAATCACGGCCGCGGTGGGGAACAAACTGCAATGGTCGGAGAAAGCTGCGTACCAAACCAGCCCTTCTTTATATTTGAACGCCGGAATTTTGTAGCTGAGCACTTCGCTGGTTCACTCCTCGGCATATAATTTCTGAACTTATGGAAACTGGGTTGCGCGGTCGAGTGGCGATTGTAGCCGCTTCCAGCCAGGGGATCGGGCGGGAAACTGCCGCCGCCTTTGCTACGGAGGGATGCCGGGTTGCAATGTGCGCCCGCAACCGCGAAAAACTCGAAGCTGCGGCGCAGGAAATCCGCAAGCAATCTGGCGCTGAGGTTTTTACGCAAGCTTTCGATGTGACCGATGCCGGCGCGGTGCATAGCTTTGTTGCAGCCGTTGCTGAAAAATTCGGCAGCGTAGATATCTGCATCACTAATGCTGGTGGGCCGCCCGCTAAAGGATTTCTGGCAGCCAGCATCGAAGATTGGCGCAAAGCCATCGACGCGAATTTCCTGAGCACGGTATATTTTGCCCGTGAAGTCATCCCACACATGCAGCGCAAGCGCTGGGGACGAATCATTACTCTGACCTCGGTCTCAACCAAGCAGCCCGTGCCCGATCTTGTTCTCTCAAACGCGGTGCGGGCCGGAGTGGTTGGACTGGTGAAAAGTCTGGCGAATGAATTCGGCAAAGATGGCATTCTAGTGAACAACGTTGGCCCGGGTTACACTGCAACCGATCGGCTAAAGGAACTGGCCAGGGCCCGATCGCGTTCGCAGAATAAGAGTGAAGAAGAAGTATTTGCCGCGTGGGCGAGCGACTCCGCACTCAAGCGGATCGCCGAACCCAGAGAAGTGGCGGACACAATCCTGTGGCTTGCATCTGAGCGCGCGTCGTACATTACCGGGCAGACGATATTAGTGGACGGAGGAGCGTACAAAGGCTTATGAGCGCAGCAAAAAAGAAAAGCGCACCGCGAAAATCCGCGAAAGCGAAAACTTCCACCGCGAAAGGGAATGCTTTGAAGGGCACGGTGCGGACCAAACCCGCCGCGACCGCGAGCCTACAGTATCTTGCATGGACCGATGTTGAAGTGGAGGCCATGAACCCGCTGCTAGGAAGACAGTTAATCGTTGGCCATCAGGTGATGCTGGCTCGCGTCTTGCTGAAAAAGGGGTGCATCGTTCCGCTGCACAGCCATGCGAATGAACAGCTCAGCTATATTCTCGAAGGTGCGCTGAAGTTTTATATCGATGGAAAAGAAATTGTGGTGCGCGCTGGAGAAGTGCTCACCATCCCGCCTAATATGCCGCACAAAGCTGAGGCCATGGAAGACACGGTTGATCTCGACATCTTCAATCCGCCGCGCGCCGACTGGCTCAACAAAACCGATAGCTACCTGCGTAAATAACAGAGACGCCTGCGGCTCTTGTTAGAAGATCGCTCTGCTATTCTTAGAGTTGCTCAATGAGTGAACAGGCGACCAAAACAAAAGCGGGTACAAGTGTCTCGATGTTGCGTTGTATCGGATGCGGACGCACCGTTTTGCCGGACCGCTTTCGCTGCGAGCATTGCCGCGACTTACTCGAAATTATTTACCCCGGCTGGGAAGAACGCGGCCCCGGCGACCTTCCCGCTTCTTCGCTCAAAAAGCTCTGGCGCAATCGCCGCTCATCTCTTGATCCGGTTGACCAGAGCGGAGTCTGGCGCTTTCGCGAAATCCTGCCGGAGATATCCTCGCCGCAGATAATCACCATTAAGGAAGGAAACACTCCGGTTTACGAGTTGTCGCACTGTGCGCGCAGTGCCGGAGTAGCACAGCTTTTTGCTAAGCATCAAGGAATGAATCCTACCGGCTCGTTCAAAGACACGGGCATGACGGTCGCAGCGTCATTTGCGCGGCAAGCCGGATATCGCTGGGTTGCATGTGCCTCCACCGGGAACACATCCGCATCGATGGCGGCGTATGCCGCACGCGGCGGTCTGCATAGTTTGGTTTTGATCCCAGACGGCAAAATTTCATGGAGCAAATTGTCGCAGTCACTTGATTACGGCGCGATTACGTGTCAACTCAAAACTGATTTCGACGGCTGCGTTCGCGTCTTGAATGAAGTGGTGGAGCGCATGCCGGTCTATTTGCTCAACTCGGTCAATCCTTATCGCGTAGAAGGACAGAAGACCGTGGCCTTCGAACTGCTGGAACAGTTCGACTGGCAGCCTCCCGACCACATTATTGTTCCCGGCGGAAATCTCGCAAACTCTTCGGCGATCGGCAAAGCGCTGCGTGAGATGAAACATCTGGGTTTTATTTCGCGAATGCCGAAAGTGTCAGTGATTCAGGCGGAGGGCGCGAACCCCCTGGTGCGGACGATTCGCGAAAATGGGGGAGAGAAGCTAATCCCTGTTCATGCCGAAACCATGGCGACTGCAATTCGTATCGGCAATCCAGCTTCCTGGAAAAAAGCCATACGCGTAATCAATGAAACCGAAGGCACAGTTGAGCAGGTGAGCGAAATCGAAATGGCCATCGCCAAAGCCGAGATCGGCGGGGAGGGTATCGGCTGCGAACCGGCTTCGGCTGTGACTTTGGCCGGATTGAAAAAATTAGTGAAAAAGGGATTCGTGAAGCCTAATGAGTCCGTGGTGCTCATACTCACCGGGCATTTACTGAAAGATTCCGAGTTCACTTTAAAATTTCATCGCGGAGACCTGTTCGCGGAGTCCGCGGAGAAGCCCGAAGGTCGCGACCTGAAGAAAAATCAACGCGCGCCGTTGATTCTGGAGCCAAGCGTGGACGCCGTCGTCGACTTGCTGGAATCCGCAGAGAAGTAGTTCTTCCTTTGTGGACCTTTGTGTCTTTCGTGGTTAGAGATTCAAAGTCATTAACCACTAAGGACACGAAGGTACCCGAAGAACAGCAGACATGAACGAATTCAACCTCACACTTCCAGCGACCTCCGCGAACTTAGGCCCGGCTTTTGATACTGCCGCGCTGGCGCTCAATTTATCGCTCCGGATCACAGCAGCAAGAGCGAAGGAATTTGCCATTGCCGCGAAAGGTCGCGATCAGGAAATTTGCGGACAGCTTGAAAATCACCTGATTCTGACCACCTATCGCGAGGTCCTGCACGCAGAAGTCAAACCCGTCGTTCCGCTCTCGCTGGAAATAAAAAATGATTTTCCCATCGGCAAAGGATGCGGCTCTTCGGCCGCTGCGAGGCTTGCAGGCGTAGCGCTCGCGGTACATTTTGGAAATCTGCGTTGGAACAGTACACGCATCATCGGCGAAGCTGCCCGCCGCGAACGCCATTCCGATAATGCCGCTGCCTGCTGGATGGGTGGCGTGACGGTATCAAAGATGCTTGCCGACGGAGAAGCGCAGGTCTCGCACTTTTTGCCAAAAGGGAAATGGCCGTTGCTGCTCGCGATTCCTGACGGAAGCCTATCCACGGAAAAGGCCCGCGAAGTCCTGCCGCGCCACTACTCTCGCCACGATGTGGTGAGCAACATTCAAAATTCGATGTTGCTGCTGGCCGCACTGTTCCAGGGCGATCGCCAGCTACTCAGCTCTGCCCTGAACGACCGGATTCATCAGCCTTACCGCGCACCGCTTTGTCCGCTATTGCCAGCGATGCAGGATTTTCCGAAAAAAAAAGGAGTTCTTGGCGAGGTTCTAAGCGGCGCGGGGCCAACAGTTCTTATGTTCCTTGACGCGGACATACCAGCAGAGAAGACTGTGGCCAGAGTAGCGAATCACTTGAAGCAAAAGGGAATGAAAGCAGAACTGGTGCTTACGTCCATCGCCAGGAAGGGTGGCGAAGCCTCATTTCAGAAATGAATTGCTTTAGCCGGTGCGCCGCGCGTCGAGCACTTCATCCAGCGCATCTAGTAACCGGCGTGCCCGCTTTGAAGAATCTGAGCATCCGCCATCCTGCTTGCCCTTAAGCAAGTGATATTCGTCGGCGATGTTCAGCGCGGCCAGCACCGCCAGCCGCGAACTGTCAACGGTATGGGTCTGGTCGGCCACCGCCCGCATCTTGCCATCCACGTACTCGGCAAGCTTCAGAATGTACTCGGGATCGGTTCCGCGCAGGTTGTAGGCCTGGTCAAAAATTTCGACTCGCACGCTGGTATTGCCGGCGTCCTGCATTGGCGGATGTTTGGTGGCAGTTGCCATGTTTAATCCTGTGGACTCAGCTTGCCGCTTGTTCTTGCGTAATGTGGTCGATGTGCGAAAGCATTTTTTCGACCCGCGCCCGAATGTCTTCTCGCTCCTTGCGCAAACCGACCGCCTCCCGCCGCAAACTTTCGACTTCTTCTTCGCGCTCCTCAAGTTGTTCCCGCAAGCGCTTCACGTCACGTTCTGCCGTGGTGCGCGCCTCCTGAGCCGACTTGTATAACTCAATAGTGCGATAGATTTTGTCTTCGAGGGCCTGAAAATCGTCCGCCGGAACCTGTGTGGATACCTCTTCCGCCATTCTTAAACTCATAATTGCCAATTCCTAAGGAGAAAAAGTTGAACTCTTGGCGCAGTATACTCCAGAACTCCTGTGGGAAAGCTCAGGAAATTGAGAGCCGGCACAAGTGAGTTGCTGAATGTATCCATCCTTACAATGACGCAACCCGGTCGGCTGGGCCGCAT
Organism: Terriglobales bacterium; assembly: GCA_036268595.1. Taxonomy (GTDB): domain Bacteria; phylum Acidobacteriota; class Terriglobia; order Terriglobales; family Acidobacteriaceae; genus Gp1-AA145. The sequence continues at coordinate 46,480 of DATATW010000130.1, read as the reverse complement.
CTACCTGATGTCTAATAGTGGAGGACAAGAAATGGCAGATGGCCCGAAAATTACGCCGGAAGAATTGAAAAAGAAGCTGCAGGCGGGCGAGGATTTCACTGTGCTCGATGCGCGCAATCCGCAAGCCTGGGCGGATTCCGATGTCAAGGCGAGAGGCGCGCTTCGGGTGCCGCTCGATAGTTTCGAACAATTCCTGCCCCGGATTCCCAAGAGCAAACCCATTGTCACCTATTGCACTTGACCCGGCGAAGGCTCAAGCGCCAGTTTGGCGCGAGAACTTCAGCAGCGCGGATACGATCAGGTGTGGGCCCTTATCGGCGGATTCGATGCCTGGCAAAAGGCCGGGCTTCCGGTCGAGCGGAAAGAAAAGGCGGCGGCTTAGAATCGATGCAGGTCGTGGGGACAGCCGCCCGCGGCTGTCCCCGCATGGCTTCACAAAGCCCAGTTACAGAATTCAGAAGCCCGGCGGGCGCTCGTTCACCACGGCGAAAGCGCGTTCCAGTGCGATGCCAGCTTCTCCAACTTTGCCTTCTTCGAATAATCGCCCGATGAGAGTTACTCCATGAGGAACGCGCCGGGGCGGCGAAAACTTCGGCAAAGGATGATCAGGATCTGGCGCCCAGTCGCTTCGTGCCTCTGAAACCTCAATGAATCCCGCGCGCAACGTGAGCGACGGATGCCCGGTGAAATTAGTGATGGTCAGCATTTCATCGCGTAAAGACGGCACCAGCAGGAGGTCGACTTCTGAAAATACCCGCGCCATTTCTTCCGCCACTTTGCGCCGGAACCGGTCGGACTGGGCGTAATCGACTGCTGACAAGAACCTCGATTGCCGAAAGACGTTCGGCCAGGCATCAGGTACCTGCATTTTGAGTTGGTCAATCTGATTATCGAGGGTGATCTCTTCAAATGCGGCAGCGGCTTCGGCAAAAAGAATCAGATCGAGCGAATCGTAAGGCCAGTCGGGAATCGAAACCTCCACCGGAACAATGCCAAGCTTTTTCACGGTAGCGAGCGCCGTGCGGTCGACTTCGGTCGCGGGCGCTTCGTTCATCCACTTAGGAAAATAACCAACTCGCAGTCCTTGAACACTCTGGCCTGATTCGAAATCGAGCTTGCTCGGAACGCTCGCCAGGTCTCCTGGATCAGGCCCAGAAATCGTATTCAGCACAAGCATTGCGTCTTCCACGCTGCGAGTCATGGGGCCAAGTTTGTCGAGCGACCAGCAGAGAGTCATGGCGCCGGTGCGAGGCACGCGGCCATAGGTTGGGCGCAGGCCGGTGACGCCGCAGCGCATGCTTGGGCCAACGATGCTTCCACCGGTCTCGCTGCCGATGGCAAAGCCAACTAAGCCCGCCGCCGTCGACGCTCCGGGTCCAGCGCTCGATCCCGATGATCCTTCCTCCAGCAACCATGGGTTCGTGGTCTGCCCGCCGAACCAGATGTCATTCAATGCCAGAGCGCCGAGGCTCAGCTTTGCGACCAGAACTGCTCCAGCAGCATGCAAACGCTTCACGACCACGGCGTCATCCGCGGGCACGCGGTTGCGAAAAGGCTCTGCGCCGTAAGTCGTCGGGATGCCCGCGGTGTCGAGCAGGTCTTTCGCTCCCCAGGGAATTCCGTGCAGCGGCCCGCGGTATTTTCCCCCTGCGATTTCGGCATCAGCCTGCTTTGCTTGAGTCAGCGCGGGCTCACGCAAGAGCGTAATCACACAACGCAGTTTCGGATCGAAGCGCCGAAGTCGCTGCAGATAAATATTCGTCAGCCGCTCTGACGTAAGTGTTCGGTTCTCGATCCATCGGGACAATTTGGTCACCGGAGCAAACGCAATATCTTCATCACGCGAGGGCAGCGGCCCAGGGTCACCCTTACTTTGGACGAACCGGTTGCGCTCTGGTCCAGATTTTTGACCGGGAAGGATCGGGTTCCATTGCAGCGCCGGCGCAAGCCATGGTGCGAGCGAGACTTTGCGCGGTCCAGTGCGGCGCTCGTACAGTGCAGCCATATTGCTCCGCCAACTCTTTGCTGCGACCTGACGCGCGGCTTCGGACAATTGGATTTGCACCAGCTTTTCTGCTTCGGTGAAGGTCGCAGCGGAAACTTCTGGGCCAACCTGCGGCCCGGTCCCGAATGCGGGCGGCGTGCCCGGAGGCGGTTCCGTCGTCTGAGCAGCCGCTCTAACTGCGGTTGCTCCCAGTAAACCTGCTGTTGCCTGCATCAGAAATTGACGGCGTGATCTGGACATGAACTCTCCTCAGTGTGGAATTGTAGCTTGGGTGTGACTGTCTGCTCATCTGGTATCGTGGCTCAAGGTTTGGCAAGAGATTCAGCAAGCAGTTTTCTTTCAAAAAGAATGTCCACTTAAAGTTTTTGCCGAGCCGGAATCAAACCAGTAAAGGTGGAGCGTTGAGCCACTATTGAGGCGATTTTGGAATGAGGCTTTCCCTCAGGCACGCTCGAAAGTGAGGTGAAGTGGAAATCTTTTGCCGAGCCCGAATCAAAAGAGTTATCAACAAGAGAAAAAAGTGCCCCTGCTGCGTGGCACCCGGTTTCTTACACCATACAGCTATTGCTTGTCGCCGAATCGGAATTCGAATGACCTTCATCGAAACATGATGCGGATGAAACTGGTTTCACTAAATGTCGGTCTGCCCCGCGAAGTGACCTGGCACGGGATGAACGTCAGCAGCGGAATCTTTAAGCAGTCAGTCGATGGCAGGGTTCCGCTTCGCAAGCTCAACCTTGACGGCGACCGCCAAGCTGATCTTACGGTCCACGGGGGCAAGGATAAGGCGGTATATTGTTATCCGCTCGAACACTACGACTACTGGAAAAAACAGCTGCCGGGCCATGAATTCCCGCTGGGAGAATTTGGGGAAAACTTCACCATGGATTTCGCTGGCGACGATGTTAGCGGCGGCGCAACAAGGGAGAATTCGGCTTCGCCAGAAGATGCAATCCACATTGGCGACCGCTTCTCTGTCGGTTCGGCGGAAGTGGTGGTGACCCAGCCGCGCTTGCCTTGCTACAAACTTGGCATTCGCTTTCAGATGGACGACATGGTGAAACGTTTCCTGGCGAGTGGCCGATCGGGGTTCTATCTCGCAGTCACTCGCGAAGGCGAGGTCGAGACGGGCGACGAGATGAAATTGGTGTCGCCGGATCCTAATGCCGTCCCAGTCTCTGCGATCACGCAGCTCTATATTTCGAAACAATATTCGGACGACCTGCAGATGCTCCAGCGCGCGTTGCGCGTCGCGGCATTGCCTGAAAGCTGGAAAGAATATTTTCGCGAGCGGTTGCAGATGATGAACGCTGTCCAGGGCTGATGAGTTCTCTTAGCACTTTGTTATCCTGCGAAGTCGAGTTTCGCGGAGCGAACGTCGACGCACTCGAAGGACCCCATTTTATATTTGAGTTGATATTGGCGTTTCAGGGAGTTCTTACCCCCGTCGTGGCGAGAATGCCTCCATCTCAGGTGCAGTACTGGCAGCCGAAGGCTACTTCGACTCCGCGGGCGATTCGCGAAGCGAATCAGCCTGCTGCGCTCAGGATGGCAGAGTAGGTGGAATAGGAGAGTAATCTTCGGGCGCGCGACGAGCTAGGTGCTCGCGTTTTTGCGTTGTGAGGATCTGGTTGACGACGATTTGCGGGTTGCCGTGGTCACCCTATCCAGCTCCGCAGCGATTGCGTCGAACTCCGGCTTGGGGCCGTTCCAGCGCAGTTGCTCTACATCGCCAAAGAGAGGAATGTCAGTCCGCAGCGTGGCCAAGGTTCGGAACAATAAGGCATCGGCCCATTCGCGGCGCAGGGTGTCGGCGAGTCCGCCGGCATTGGTCACATTCACACGCCACTCGCGCCACTCTTTGGGGATCGCTTCCAGATGCCCGAACTTGGAGAGCACAGCCGCTGTCGATTTCGATCCCCAACCGACCAGTCCGGGATAACCATCGGCCGCGTCGCCCACCAGCGCCAGATAATCCGGAATCGATAATGGCGGGACGCCGTATTTCTCTATTACGCCCTGCTCATCGATCGTGACTCGCGTTCGCCGGTTGAGTTGCACTACCCGCCTGCCTCGCACACACTGAGCCAGATCTTTGTCCGGAGTGCAAATGATCACGCGCTCGACGCGCGCGTCTCTTTCCGCGGCTGCAGCCCCGGCGGCGAGAGCGTCATCAGCTTCGAACTCGATCATGGGCCAGACGACCACTCCGGCTGCTACCAGGACGTCCTCGAGCGACGGAAATTGCGCCAGCAGGTCCGGCTCGACGCCTTCGCTGGTTTTGTATCTCCGCCACAATTGGTTGCGAAAGGACTCGATCACGTGGTCGGTGGCCACCGCAATGTGGGTCGCCCCGCCCTTAACCATCCCCAGCACCGACGCCAGCACGGCCCGCACTGCGCCGATTTCGCGGCCCTGCTTATCGCGCGCAGACGGCACCGCGTAGTAATGCCGGAACAGCTCGTAAGTGCCGTCAACCAGAAAGACTTCCATGGTTAGGGAAGAAGAATACTACCGATTGACGATTCGCTTTGTGAATCAAATTCGAATAGGTTCTGACTTTGCCTCGGATGCAGCAAGTCGAAGTCCCCACCCTCGCGCAAATGGAATGTCAAACGGGTGATAGGGAGGATCGGAATTTTGAGGAAGATCTCTCGGCTAAGGGTGTCATCCCGAACTCGCCCGCTAAAAGCGGGCGAGAGAGGGACCTTATGTCACTGTTGCAGCGCGACAGACGTGTACAGGATTGCATGTTCTGCATGCAGCTCATCTGATCTTGCCGATGCCGCTGCCACCGCGAACGCTTCGTAAGGTCCCTCTCGGACGCGCCGAGCGCGTCCCTTCGGGATGACACAAGTGGAGATTACAAGAACTCCACAAACGAATCCGCCACTTCAGCTCCCGCATTATTCGCAATACGCATGGCCTGCCGCTCGACGTGCTTCATTAGTCCATCAAGATAATCACGAGAGTCGGAGACGCCGACCACGCCGATGGTTGCGCGGTTCCACAAACCTGAGGCATCCAGCTCAGCCGTTGCTACGTTGAAGTGCGCGCGCAGCTTGTCTTTTAGGCTGCGTACCACTTGGCGTTTGTCTTTCAAGGATTGCGCGTGCTCGATCTGCAGTTCGATGGTGAGAAGGGCGACCATGAAAGCCGTCGTGCGTCATTGGTCGTGCGTCGTGCGCCATGATCGTGCGACCAACGACGTGCGACGCACGACGATTCTATGCCATCACTTCCGCGGCGACTTTTTCCGTCACGAAGGCTTCGATCACGTCGTTCACTTTGACGTCGCCGTAGTTGGCGATGGAAATTCCGCACTCCATGCCATTGGTGACCTGGCTGGCGTCGTCTTTGAAGCGGCGCAGTGAGCTGACTTTGCCTTTGAAGACAACGACGTTGTCACGCAGCAGCCGCACTTCGGAGTCACGCTTGATCAAGCCATCGGTGACGCGGCAACCTGCAACCGTTCCAACTTTCGGGATGCGGAAAGTTTCGAGCACCTGCGCGCGTCCCTGATAAGTTTCCTTGATGGTCGGCTCAAGCAGGCCGCTCATAGCGCGTTTGATCTCGTCTTGTAACTCGTAAATGATCGAGTGCAGCCGGATATCGACTTCTTCTTGTTCGGCTAGTTCCTGCGCTTTGCGCTCCGGACGAACGTTGAAGCCGATGATGATCGCATTCGACGCCGATGCCAGCAGCACGTCACTTTCGGTGATCGCGCCGACGCCTGCACGCAGAATTTTCAGGCGAACTTTGTCGTTCGACATCTTGCCCAGCAGATCGCCTAATACCTCGATCGAGCCATGAACGTCACCCTTCAGAATGATGTTCAGTTCTTTTGTGCCAGCGCTCTTGACCTGTTCAGCCAGGCCTTCGAGCGATACGCGGGAAGTCTTGGCCAGCGTGGCTTCGCGGGCTTTCTGTTCACGGTAATCGGAGATGCCGCGGGCTTTATCGCGATCGGCAACGACCACGAACTGGTCGCCCGATTGTGGCAAACCTTCCATGCCGAGAATCTCAACGGGCGTGGACGGAGGCGCGGCGGTGAGCTTCTGTCCGCGATCGTCAAACATGGCGCGAACTTTGCCGTAAACATTTCCAACTACGAAATTGTCGCCGGTACGCAGGGTGCCGTTTTGCGCGAGCACAGTGGCCACTGGTCCGCGTCCGCGATCGAGTTTGGCTTCGAGAACAACGCCAGTCGCGGGACGATCCGGGTTCGCCTTCAGTTCTTGCAAATCAGCGACTAGGCAAATCATTTCCAGCAACAAGTTCAAATTAGTTTTCTGTTTTGCAGAGACATCGACGAAGACCGTCTTGCCGCCCCAGTCTTCCGGCATCAGTCCGCGATCGGCGAGTTGCTTCTTCACGCGATCAGGCAGGGCGCCGGGCTTATCGATTTTGTTGACCGCAACAATGATGGGAACTTCGGCGGCGTGCGCGTGATCGATAGCCTCGAGAGTTTGCGGCATCACGCCATCGTCAGCAGCCACGACCAAAACAACGATGTCGGTTGCCTTTGCGCCGCGCGAACGCATGCGAGTAAAAGCTTCGTGACCCGGGGTGTCGAGGAAAACGATCTCGCGGCCGAAAGCGGGTGAGCTCTTATCCTGAATGGAAACCTTGTAGGCGCCGATGTGCTGCGTGATTCCGCCCGCCTCGCCTTCGGCGACGCTGGTTGAACGGATCGAATCGAGCAGCGTGGTCTTGCCGTGATCGACGTGGCCCATGATGGTGACCACGGGCGGACGCGTCACTGCTTCTGCGCCACCTTCTTCAGTAGAAGTTGTTTCGGACGCTTCCTTCGCGGCCTGCTCCTCGAAGCTAATGACGTTAGTCTCAGCGCCGAAGAAGCGCGCCATTTCGCTGGCCAGCTCGGTATCGAGATTCTGGTTAATAGTCGCGAAGACGCCCTTCGCCAACAAGCGCGCGATGAGATCTTTTGCGCGAATCTCCAGCTTCTCGGCGAGGTCCTTAACGCTGATTCCTTCAGTGATGGTGATGTTCCGCGTAATCGGCAGCGGCTCATTCGACAATGAAAGCCGAGGCGGCGGAACAAAGCCCTTCATCGGGCCTTCTTTTATTCCGCGCGGAACATAGCGCTGGCCCGGCCGACGAGACGGTCCACCGGGGCGGCTTCCTGGACGTGTTGGTCCGGGCGGCGGAAGACCTGGGCCAACGCCGATTGGACGTGGGCCAGAAGAACCTTGCCGCGTGGGATGCATCGGCCGCCGTTCGCCGGGACGCATCGGTGGACGGGTGCCGGGAGCTCCGGCTGCCGGACGTGGACGTTGGAAAATTGGTTGACCGGGAACAGGCCGACCTGGAGCTGGACGCCCGGACATCGGACGTATGGGCTGACCGGGCTGCGGTCCCGTAGCTCTCGGCGGCGCTGCCGCCGGCCTTGGCGGAGCCTGATAAACCGGCCGTGGGCCTGTCTGCGGCACAATCATGCGTGGCGCAGGCGGTTGCGGGCGAGCTGGCGGAGCAGGTGCGGGTCGCTGAACTTGAGTTGTGGCTGTCGGCGACTGAGCTTGTGCTGTCGGCGGCGCAGAGCTCGCTGCCGGAGTCGGCGTGCGCACGGCCGGAGTAGCTGCGGGCGAAGCTGATACCGAAGATGGCGGCGCCGCGATCGGTGCAGCTGGAGCCGCCGGTCGGGCAGGCGTAGCCGGAGTCACGATCCGGGGCGGCGGTGTGGCCGCGGATGCGCTCGGAGCCGCAGGCTTTATCGCAGGCGCGACCGGCTTGGTTTCCTGCACTGCCGGCGGAACGGGCCGCGAGGGTGGTGCGCTGGGTGCAGGGGCTGTGCCTTGTTGCTTTGCCAGGATGGCTTTCAGAACATCGCCCGGCTTGGAGATATGGGACAGGTCAATCTTTGGCTTTACGCTGTCGGCGTCGGCACGCGCAGCGCGGCTTGATTTCGCGCTCTGGCCATTGCCCGAGCCCAGCAAAGCCGCGCGGACCTTATCGGCCTCGTGGTCCTCGAGTGAACTGGAATGCGTTTTCTTCTCAGTGACCCCCACTTCGGTCAACACATCGAGAATCGCTTTGCTTTTGACTTCCAGCTCTCTCGCCAGATCGTTAATTCGAATCTTACTCATCCGCCTATTTGTCCCTCCGGACTGTCCCGCTAAGCCTTCATATCAACCTCACGAGAGTGTAGAGACGTAGCTGGCTACGTCTTTGCTCTTTCCTTAGACGTTGCAAGCAACGTCTCTACGATGGCTTTATTCTTTCTGTTCTGCAGGCTCGGGCGATTCCTCGCCCTCCGCGGCCTGCTCAGGTTCTGGTTCGGTTCCCTCGGCGTGCTCTTCGGCCGCAGCCTCGGCGCTGAGTTCTTCCGATCCAGTTTCGGGTGCACCAGCCTGTAGTGCTTCAGCTTCCGGGTTGGCTGCAGCTTCGTCCGTCACTTCGCCGGCAACGGCTTCCCCTTCGTTCTCGGGCAGAGCCATTGCCTCGCCACCTTCGAGCGCGGCGAAATAATTATTGACCGCAACGCTGATTTTTTCCACCGTTTTGGGACCGATTCCTTCAATCGCCTCAAGTTGTTCCGGCGTCATGTCGGCCAGAGCTTCGACCGTAGAAATCCCGGCTTCCTTCAGTTTCTCAACCAGGCCTTCGCCCAAGCCCTCGACGCTTTCAAGCGGCGTGGCCGTCGAGCTGGTGAGCTCGGCCATCTGCGCTTCCACTTCCTGGCGTTTTTCTTCTTCGCTCTTGATATCGATCTTCCAGCCCAGCAGCTTCGCGGCCAGCCGGACGTTCTGGCCCTTCTTGCCGATAGCCAGCGAAAGCTGGCTGTCATCCACCACGACTTCAAGATGCTTGTCCGCAGAATCAACCACGGTGACGCGGCTGACTTTGGCCGGCTGGAGTGCCTTCTCGGCGAAGGTCACCGAATCCTCGTGATATTCGATAATGTCGATCTTCTCACCGCGCAATTCGCGAATGATCGATTGCACGCGCATGCCCTTCATGCCAACGCAAGCGCCGACCGCGTCCACTTCTTTGTCCTTGGACATCACGGCGATCTTGGTTCGCTCGCCGGCTTCGCGGGCGATGGCGCGAATCACAACCGTGCCGTCATAAATTTCCGGAACTTCGGTCTGGAACAGGTGCTGCACCAGTTCCGGAGCAGCGCGTGAAACCACGACCCCGGGACCTTTTGAGGCTTTTTCCACGCGCGCAATCACTACCCGCACCCGTTCGCCCATGGCGAACGATTCCAGCCGTGACTGTTCTTTGCGCGGCATGCGCGATTCAGCTTTGCCCAGATCAAAGATCACATCCGGGCCTTCGATTCTTTTGACCGTGGCATTTACGATCTCGCCCACGCGATTGATGTACTCGTTATAAACCGTGTCGCGCTCAGCCTCGCGCACCTTCTGAAAAATAACCTGCTTCGCGAGCTGCGCTGCAATTCGCCCCAGAATGCCTTCCGTCTCTTTCGGAATCTGCAACTCGCCGCCAATTTCAGCGTTGACGTCAGACTTACGCGCATCGTCGATGGTGACCTGCAGGTTCGGATCCTCAATCTGCTCTGGAGACTCGACAATCGTCTTCACCGCGTAAGCGCGAATTTTCCCCGTGTCTTTGTCCAAGTGTGCGCGCAGATTTTCCTGTGACTTGTAGTACTTGCGCGTGGCCACAACAATGGCGTCTTCCACCGCGGTGACGACAATCTGCGGATCAATCCCTTTGTCCCTGCTGAGTGCGTCGATCGTGTTGTAAAGCTCGCTAGCCATAAACGAAATTTGTAATTGCGTAATTTTGTAATTGGGAAATTTGAAAACCAACCGCCAGCTTCAAATTGCTCAATTACCCGATTACTCAATCTTTCTAAATTTCCGGCACCAGATTGGCCTTCTCTACGTTGGCCAATTCGATTTCCAGCTTTTCAGGCCCTTCCTTAGGGCGAAACTTCTTTCGCGCCTCGGCTAAATCCAGGGTCAATCTCCCGGACCCAAAGCGCTCCAGCCGTCCTTCAAAATGCCGATTGCCGTTTACCGGGTCTCTGGTCGTAAGTTTCACCCGGCTACCCTGGAACCGCTCGAAATCCGAGGCCCGCGACAACTTGCGGTCCAGCCCCGGCGAAGAAACTTCCAGCACATAGGCGCCGCCGGGCATTGCATCCTCGACGTCGAATATCGTGCTCACTTCGCGGCTCAGGGTCGCACAATCTTCGTGCGTCACTCCCGCCGGCTTGTCAATGAAGATTCGCAGCATGCGTGACTTCCCGCCGCCGCGCAGTTCGACTTCCACCACTTCCACGCCCAGCGAGGCCGCCACGCGCTCCACAATCGCGCGTACGTGATCCAAGTCAACTGCCATAAAAACAGCGGCTTAGATGCCTCCCAAGCCGCAAGAAACCACCCGCAAGTAAAAAGTGGGCTTGCGCCCACTGGTGTGTTTCGCCAATCCTGGTACTACACAGCAGTTCCAGTACCTAATATACGCCCGTGATGTTTAAAAGACAAACCGGCGCGAGCAGATTCGGGACCGGTTTCGTCTCATCCCAAATGCGCTCGCTGAAGCGGACGCGAGAGGATCTTCACGTAGGATTATAGTGCCGATGAAGCGATTTAGGAGCGCGCATTTGCGGCTCCCGTACACGCCGCTGCTACTGCTGGAGCATCGTACGGTCCCTCTCTCGTCCGCCGAGAGAGGGATGACACTCGTGAGGAGTTGCAAAAGCTCTCAACCGGAGCTTTGATTACAACATCCCTACGCTGATCGCACTAACGCCAGCGCGGTCACGTCATCATGCGTCGGTGGCGCACGCATGAACCGTCGCACCTGCTCCAACAGCCCGACGCACACCTCGTGCGCGCTTTCGATTCGCGACTGATCGAGGCAATCGGCCGCCCGTTGCAATCCGTACTCTTCTCCACGATAGTCTGCTTCTACGACGCCCTTTGAAATCAGCAACAGTGCGTCTCCGGGATTCAATGCCATCACCGAAGCGCCCGGAGCGAGCCGAGGAAAAAGCCCGAAGGGCAAAGCGGTGGCTTCGAGTTGGCGGACTTTTTGTCTGTGCCGCACCAATCCCGGCGTGTGCCCGGCGTTCACATAAGAGACGATGCCTGACTGATCGTCATAGCAACCAAAAAATGCCGCGCAAGCGTGCACGCCGCCGGCAGATTTCATGGTTGCGCGGTTGCTTAGTATCCAGAGCTCGATTAGTGAGTCGGTCTCGTTTGCATGCTCATTGTTGAGCAGCTTTACTCCCCAATTGCGGAAGTTACGTTGTAAGTCCACCATGACTCCGCGGGCCTGTTGTAGCTCTCCAGCTACGTCAAACAACCCGAAGAGCATTTTACCGGGCGCCACAGATACAAAGTCGTAGAAATCGCCATGCCGGCGTTGGCCATAGTAGACGGCGCTCAATGAGCCGTTGCGAATTTCGGGAACGATGGCTTGGACAGGGTGCTTCCCGGGCATGGGCGGCGAACACCTGTTCAGTGCTGGAGTCACTTGGGCAGAACGAACTTTATCACTGAACGGAACAGGCTCGATCCTGGTCCGATCATAACCTTGCACCAAGGTAGCGCCCGAATCCCAGACTGGAACGTCAAGCGCCAAACTGGTGAATCAATGCCGCTCCGGTTTCTTCCTGCAGTTGCCGATAATCGCAATGGATAGTCGATCGCAGCGCCGATTCCACCGATTCGCCATGTCCCAATTTTTCCAATATTCGCAACACGTCGCTCATGCCGTACTGGTCACGGATATACGAAACGGTAGCCAACGACTCTGCATAAGCCAGCGTAGCCTCGCCGGTGGAAAATGTGGAAAATCCGCCTTCGATCGAATTGAGTGGGATTTCACGATCGGCTTTGAACAGACGGGCCAATGCTGCGCCATCGCCTAACGATCTCGGTTCGAGCATTTGCGCGATGCCTTCGTTGAGCCATTCCGGACAGCGGCCCTGGGTAGCCTGATTTACGAATGAGTGAGTCAGTTCGTGGCGGAGAATGCGGGCCATGGCCGGAGTGACGGAATTCACTCCCCGTAAGGGTATCCGAATTTTGCCGTCATTCAGTGCGCCTACCCAACCGGGCGCGCGGGTGATATCAAAAAAATCCTGGCTGGTGTAGAGGACCACGGGAATACTGGAGCGGGGTTCGTTCCCAAATTCGCGAGACAAATCCTGGTAGGCCGATTCCAGTGTCTCGAGAATCTGCACACGCAGGGTGTCGGAGGTCTGGCTGCCTTCGTAGCGCAACATAAAATGTCCGGTCTCGTGCTCGGAGAAATTACTCTCCACATAACGTTCCCGTTCAGTGCGGTCAAGCAGTTGCTTGATGGAGGCGTCGGGCCGCAGCGCGAGTGATTTCTTCCAGCTTTGAATGGCATCTCTGGGGCGGTCGCCGGAATACTCAGCGTATCCAAGCACCGCGTAGGCGTCGGCCGAATCCGGGGCTTGCTCAACGGCGCGTTGGGCATACACCATCGCCTGCTGCGCATTCCCGGTTTTTACTAACAGGGCCGCATAAAAATTCAAGATGGCCGGATTCTGGGGATCATTCCCGAGGGCACTTTCAAAATCACGACGAGCCGAAGAATAGTCGCCCGCCTGAAATTCCTGCTTGCCCGCGACATAGTATGCGATCGCGGTCTGGGCTCGGTTGCCGGCCGCGTCTATTTGGATAACCACATCGCGGTCTACTTTGCCGGCATGAATGACTTGACCCAGCAACTGTTCTTCGCCGACGGCATGTGTTTCTGGCGCAAAGGCGGGAATCGCCGAGTTGGAGGCCGAGGATAGCGGCCGGGCGTCACTTTTTTCTACGCTCTGAACCACCGAGTTCGGAATCGTGTAAGAATCGTCACCCTTCTGATATTCGATTCCGCTGGCAGTCTGTTTCGTCTGGTCGGCGTAGATGGCCCCTCCATTTTTTAAATGGATGATATCGGCCAAGACCGGTTGGGCCAGTCCGCCAGCAAGCAACGCCAGGCAGCAGTATGGGGTGACAAATGTACGCACTTAGGCGCATTCTATTGGTGCAGGAGCTTGGTTCGAAGGTGACCAAGGTCACAGCTGAATACTGACCCGCTGGGTCAGTGCGAACCTTGCAGGACAATGGGTCGGGCCGCCACAGCAGTTTCGCTCGCAATCTTTCTCTCCGCTGTCCCTTTCTTGGGGCACGCGCAAGCACCGGTCGCCACACCAATTACGGCTTCAGACGCGAAAAACCCCGCGCAGGCTTTTTATCTGAAGTTGCGATCTGTGGGGCTTAATAAATCGCAGGTGTACAAGATTCGGGACGCGTCGCTCGACCGCGCGCAACTCCACATTTCACTCGATGATGGCACTATCGCTTTTACTGAAGCGGTGGATGGTCACATCACCGGCGCTTTTTATCAAGGCTATGGCGAGGTGTTGCTGATGCCGCCGAACCAGGCCGAGCGCGCGTCGATGGCGCTTTTTACCGGTAGCGCAATTCTCGAGGAAACATTTTCCTACGCCTACTTTCGCTTTAATGATGATGTCTTCGCGGAGTTGCAACCCTATTTGCGGCCGGCTGATGATGCGGAGTCTTTCGTCGGGCTCTGGGGCAATACAGCTCGCAATCTGGCACAGGAAGATGCATTGCGTCTGCTTCTGAGTTTCAGCGAATCGCTGCCGGGCACCAGCGACCCCGCCAAACCCAGTGATCGCATGCTGCACGCTTACGTTCAAGGCAATAAGCTCGGCGCGTTTGACGTCCGCTATGACTCCATGCTGCAGGAGCAGATCGCAGCCGGCCAGCACCGGCGTGTCGATGGCGAAGATTACTACGACGTGTGGGCGTCATTTGAGGTTCCGCTGCCCGGGAATTCCGCCGCAGCTTCGAATCGCCGCAAAGACGATGAAGACTCGGCGGTTGATTTCGACATCACTGATTTCAAAATCGATGCCCGCATCAAGCCAGTGAAGGAGCTTGACGCCACTGCGACCCTGAGCATAGTGGCTCACCGCAGAAGTAAACGGGTTTTGTTTTTTGAACTTTCGCGGCTGCTGCGAGTGAGCAGCGTCCTGGCCAATGGGCGACCGGTTGAATTCATTCACAACCAGGCGGTCGAAGGTTCACATCTGGCCAAGCAAGGCAATGACGCTGTGGCGGTCATTTTGGACAGCCCGCTTGAAAAACATCAGAAGCTGGAGTTGACCTTCCAATATTCTGGCATAGTGCTTTCCGAAGCTGCTAACGGACTGTTATATGTCGGAGAACATGGCAACTGGTATCCGAATCGTGGCTTCGCCAGGGCATCTTTCGAGCTGGAATTTCACTATCCGGCGGCTTGGACGCTGGTTGCCACCGGACATCGAGCCCAAATCAGCGCGGTCGGTGGCGAACAGACTGCAAGGTGGGTGACGGACCGGCCGGTGCCGGTTGCCGGATTCAATCTCGGCAAGTATTCAGAAAACGTCAATCGCGCCGGCGACGTGGTGGTCACAACTTACGCTACCGCCGCCGTGGAGCGCGGTTTTCCAGGAACAGTCGATCTGGCGGAGTCCGCAATCCCGGTCGTTCCCGGGCAGCATGGCCCGATTACGCCCGGAGGGCTGCACACCTTCCCTGTAATTCATGCACCGGAAGCGCCTTCTCCGGCCGTGAATACGCCCGCCGTAGGCGCTGCTGCGGCTGCGGCGATTGAGTTTTACGAACACAACTTCGGCCCTTATCCCTATGGCGAGCTTTCCATCACACAAATGCCGGGATCGGTCAGCCAGGGCTGGCCCGGTCTGATTTTCCTTTCCAGTTTTTCATTTCTGACGCCGGAGGAGAAAACCCGGATAGAGCCCAACCCGGCGCGGAGAATTCGCTCTGATGAAGTGGTCGCCCATGAGACGGCGCACCAGTGGTGGGGGGACCTGGTTCACTGGAGCGGTTATCGCGATCAATGGATGATGGAGGCGCTTGCCAATTACAGTGCTCTGATGCTGCTTGAAACCCGCGAGCCGGCGAAGTTCCGTAGCGTGATGCAGAGCTACCGCGATGATCTATTAGAGAAAGGCCCAAAGGGAATGCCGATTATGGACGCTGGGCCGGTGACGCTTGGGTTCCGGCTCTCCTCATCGCAATTCCCCACAGCGTACGAACCCGTCTGCTATGGTCGCGGGACCTGGTTGCTGCACATGATGCGCACCATGATGCGCGATGGGCAAAGTAAGAGTTCGGTGGGCCCTCAAAAAATCGCAGATGAACCTTTCGTTCGGGCTCTCCGCAAGTTGCGAAAAGAATATGGAGACGAATCGGTCAGCACCGTCGAACTCATGCGGATATTTGAATCCGAACTGCCGCCCTCGCTTTGGTACGAGGGCCACAAATCGCTCGACTGGTTTTACGAAGGCTGGATCAATGGCAGCTCTATCCCGACGTTTACTATTCACGATGTGAAATTTGAAGACAGAGGAAAAGGAAAAACTGCGACTGCGAGCGGTACCCTCATTCAGGAGCAGGCGCCCGACATGCTGGTGACCTCCGTCCCGATTTATGCCTCTGTCGGCGGAAGAAACATTTTTCTGAAGCGGATCTTCGCCGAAGGAGAGCAAACCTCGTTTCGTATATCCGTCCCGGCCGGAACCCGCAAACTGGTTGTAGATCCGGAGCAAACCCTCCTGTCACGCGCCAAATAGCGCAGATTGACGGTTCAGTCCTTGGGTTTGTAGTGAAGAGCCTGTAAGATCTGCGCCGGCATTTGCGGCAGGGAAATGACCTTGTGCAGGACCCCATGTTCGGCGCACACTCGAGGCATTCCGTAAACCGCGCTGGTGGCCTCGTCTTGCCCAATGGTGAGCCCGCCAGCGTGGCTGATCGCAGTCATGCCCTGCAAACCGTCCGCGCCCATGCCGGTCAGGATAATGCCGCAGGCGTATTTCCCGAAGGCTTCGGCTATCGAAAGCATCATCACATCCGCCGAAGGTTTGTGCATGCTCGCCGGATGATCTGACAGGCAAATTTGCGCTTTTAGTGATTCCTTCGCTTCGGGCCGGCGCCTGACTCTCAGATGTCTTCCTGCGGGCGCGATATATACGTTGCCCGGTCGAACAATATCGCCGTGTTCGGCTTCGCGGACATCGACGGCGGAAAGCGTATTCAACCGCTTTGCCAAAGGAGCTGTGAATCCAGGAGGCATGTGCTGCACTACGATGACTGCCACGGGCAGATCGCAGGGCAGGTTTGGCAATATTTCCTGCAGCGCTTGTGGACCGCCGGTGGAAGTTCCAATTGCCACAATTTCCGGAGTGACCGGCCGTTGAGTTACCGCAATGCCCGGCGGTTGCTCCGCAGTCTGAACCGACCGGCTGCTTCGCGCGAGTGGGCTTCTCGCCGCCGCCTCAATTTTGGCGATCAGTTCCTTTTTCAGCCTTCGTGGATCAACCGCGTGTCCGGAGTCCAGCTTGTGTAGATAGTCGAAAGCCCCAAGGTTTAGGGCCTCAATCGTTACATCGGCGTCTTGCTCGGTGGCTGCGCTCACCATGATTACCGGACGTGGAGACTCGAACATGATCCGCCGCAGCACTTCGATTCCGTCCAGGTCGGGCATATCCACATCAAGTGTGATCACATCCGGCTTCAGGTCGCGAACCATCTGCAGCGCTTCTTCGCCTCGCCGCGCAGTCCCGCAAACCTGCAATGTGGGTGTGGACTCTATCGCACGGCATAGCGCCTCCCGCATGACTGCGCTATCGTCAGCGATGAGAACGCGAATCGGCGAAAAGGCCGGAGCAGCAGAGTGCATCAGTGAGCTCCGTATATATGCGCCACGGTGACGCGAACTTCATCGAGAATGGATTCCATCTCGAACGTAAACCGCGCCAGGTCGAATGGACGAAGCGCGGGGTACCTGGCCGCAAGGATGGCGAAGGCGGGTTCTTCCGTAAAGTCAGTCTGCTTCTCTTCAGCGTAACCGTATCCCAATCCGCCAAGCCGGCACAGCAGGTCGCTCACGCACACGATGCTGGTCAATGCCGGATCCCCTTGAACCGTTCCCGGAGAATGGTGACCTACGATGGATCGCGTGAGCTCTTCCGGAAGATGCCAATTGCGGGCGATGATTCTTCCGCTGTCGCAATGGGTAATGCCCAGTATCTGCTGTTCCGCTTCGTGCAATGGAATCCGGCGGCGGTTGGCCTCTTCGAAGCAATGGCGAAATTCATGTGGCGCTACCCAGAGCAGGGCAACGATGCCGATGTCGTGAAGGAGGCCCGCCGCATAAGCCTTAGCCACGTCCGGATAGCCGATACGGCCCGCGAATTCATGACACACCAGAGCGCAACCCATGGAGTGGGCCCAGAAAACCGCAGGTTCTACGCCAAACGAAGTTGCAGGCATGAGCCGCAGCAGCGAGCAGGAGACCGCGATTTGCTGAATACGGTCCAATCCCAGCGCCACCACCGAAGCTTGAATGGTTTCAACCTCGCGGGCACTGCCGAATAATGGGGAGTTGGCTACCTGCAGGCAGCGTGCCGCCAGCGACTTGTCTTGCGAGATCAAGCTCACCACCTTATGCACGTCCACCTGGTCCAATGGCTTTTCCATATATCGCAGAAGAGGCAGCAACACCACGGGCACGGTGGGCAGATCGCGGGTCGATTCGAGTCTATCGACGATGTGATTGGTGGTTGCAATACTCATGGCTCACCTCTACCGTTTCCGGCGTTCTCAGACTTCACATAGGCGGTGGCCGACGGCAGGTGGACCAGCCGGAAATCCTGGCTGATGCCGTACAAGGATTCAGAGTGCCCGAGGAAAAGATATCCGTGTGGCAGCAGGGCACGGTAGAAGCGCTGGAGCACCCGCTGTTTCGATGCGACGTCAAAATAGATCAGCACATTGCAGCAGAGGATGAGGTCGATGCCCTGTGCGAACAACATGCGAGAGTCGTCAAGTAAATTGATTCGGCTGAATATGACTTTGGCCTGCACCTCCTGGTTTAATTGCAGCTTGTCGCCTAGGGCGCGGAAATACTTGTCGCGGAAATGGGCATCCAGGTTTCGTGTGCTGTACTCCCCATAAATCCCAGTCCGGGCATGGCTGATGGAGCGCTCGTTCAAATCGCTGGCCATGATCTCGGTCACCCAGCCCTTCAGCCGGCCCGCGGATTCCTCAAGCAAAATCATGGCGAGAGTGAACGGCTCTTCTCCGGTGGAGCACCCGGCGCTCCATATGCGAATTCGGTTCTGGCCAACCCTGGTTTTTGCTTCGATGATCGACGGCAATACGATTTTGCGGATTACCTCCAACTGTGGCAGGTTACGAAAAAAGTAAGTTTCTCCAATCGTGATTTCGTTGAGCAGGCTGACCATTTCCGCCTGGCGGATGGAGTTGACGGTAAGGCAGTCATAATATTCGCGCAAGGTTGGAACCCCCAGCGCTTTCATGCGCCGACGGCATCGATCTTCCAGAAGCTGCAATTTGTTGTCAGCCTGAAAAATTCCCGCCACGTGGTAGATCAGGTCGCGAATCTGTTTCAGTGGATCGCTTTTCGTATTCTGGCAGGAACTGGCCTTTTGCACGGCCTCGGCGGCGCCGATCATAACCGCACCGCCGGCGCCGGCCGGACTTCCCACACAAAGGGCTGCTGCATGAGCCTTTCATCGGCAGCGCGAGGCTTCCGCTTTAGGGAAGGCGAGATCAGCGAGTGCGTCTGAAAGAAGGAAAGGTAACGAAGAGAAAGAAGAGAAGAAAAAAAGAGGAGGTGGGGGACGGGCGTCTCGCCCGTCCATTCCTCTACGCCGGCAACAACATGCCTTTTTCCAAATGCCGAGTCACATGCGCATACGAGGCCGCATGCGGATCGTGGGTCACCATGATCACGGTCTTATGAAAATCCTGATTCAGCCGCTTCAAAATTTCGAGCACTTCGGTGGCAGATTGACTGTCCAGATCTCCGGTCGGTTCGTCGGCCAGCAACAGGGTCGGATCGCTGACAATCGCCCGCGCGATGGCGACCCGCTGTTCTTGTCCACCGGACAACTGCTTGGGGAGATGATGCACACGGTCCTGTAGTCCCACCAGCTTCAGCGCGGTCATGACGTGTTCTTTCCTCTGCTGCGAGTTCAGCTTGGTCAGGAGCAGCGGAAGCTCGACGTTTTCAAATGCCGTCAGCACGGGAATCAGGTTGAACGTCTGAAACACGTACCCAATGTGCTCATTTCGCCATTTCGCCGACTGCGCATCACTGTAGCGAAAAATGTTTTGCCCCAACACCAGCAACTCTCCCGCAGTGGGCCGGTCAATGGCTGCGATCATATTCAGCAGCGTGGTCTTGCCCGAGCCCGAAGGCCCCATGAGCGCCACGAATTCGCCGCCGGCGATTTCGAGGGAAACGTTATCCAGCGCCTTCACTTCGAAGGCGTCGCGCTTGAAAATTTTGCTGACGTTGTGTGCCTGCACGACCTGGGTCGCCGTCGCAACATTATTTGCAATAGCTGTGCTCATGATTGTCCCTTGATCTTGATTTTATCTCCGTCTTTCAAACCTTCAGGCGCGGTCGTGATCACCGACTCGCCGCCGTTCAATCCGCTCACCAGCGCACCTCCGCTGCGTTGCGAAATGATGTTGACATTGCGCCGCATGGCCTTGCCATCGAATGCGAGCAGCACGTACTTTTGCCCATCGGCGTCACGTAATCCCGCCGAGGGCACATAAGCGCCGCTGGCCTGGGTTGTGGTGGGCTTGTTTTCATCGGCGATGAAGCGCACGGTAGTGTTCATCTCCGGGCGCAGATGCGAATCGGGATCGAGGATCTGTACTTTCACTTCGATGGTGGCCTTCTGCCGGTTGGCTTGCGGTGAAACTTCCGCAATCACGCCATTCCAATGCAGATCCGGGAAAGCATCGACGCTGACGACCGCCTTCTGCTTCGGCGTGAGCTTGGCAAAATCGTCCTGCGCGATATCGAGGTCCGCCTGAATGTCATTCAAGTCGGCCAGCGACACGACTGATCCTTGCGGTCCGCCCTCAGCCGAACTGGCAAACTGCGCAGTGATCAGTTCGCCTTTTTCGGCGGTGCGATCAAGAATGGTCCCACTAACCGGCGCGCGAATGATGGTGGCATCGAGCAACGACTTTGCGTACGCCTCCTGCCCCTCGGCCTGTGTCAGCGCGCCTTGTGCGCGGGCAATCTCTTCCGGGCGCGGCCCAATCTTCGATAACTGGAATGCCTTTTGCAGTGAATTTACGCGTTGCTGGTCGGAATCGAATTTCGCCACCGCATCGTCCAGCGATTGTCTTGAAACTACGCCCTGTCCGGCAAGTTGCCGCGTGCGATCGAGCGTGAGCTTGTCATTGACCAGTGTGGCTTGCGCTTCATCCAAATTATGTTGCGACTCAGCGATCTCCTCGGGACGTGATCCATTTTGCAGTTCTTCGAGATAAGCGCGTGCACTGTCGGCGGCGCCTCGCGCCTGCTCATACTGGGCGCGAAACTCATCGTCTTCGAGTTTCACCAACATCTGGCCCTCTTTAACTTTGTCGCCCTTCTCTACTCCGATCCACTTCACGCGCCCGGTAACTTTGGAGTTCACATTAATGGTGTGGTGAGGAACGATGTATCCCGTAGCCGTAAGCACCGTGCCACCGGTGTCTCCGCCTTGCGCCGCGGCGCGAACCACTTCGACCTCGGCAGTCGATCCGGCGAATATCCGATACGCCAGCGTGGCCATGCCGAGCAGAAAAATAATGCCCACACCCGCAAGTATGTAAGTCCGCGCCCATAGCGGCGGCCCAGAGTGTTCGGGCGGCGCCGAGCGGTCGATTCTAAGTCCGGCCAGGTCGTGATGTTTGGTATCGAGTGCCATCGATTCTTAATCTCTCAAAGCCGATAGAATTTCGCGCCGGGCTGCTCCCCATGCGGGAGCAACGCCCCCAATCAGTCCCATCGCGATTGCAAACACAAATGCGGTGATCACCACCTGCAGCGTGATCCGCATGCTGAAAACTACCTCGCTGAATGTGACCGCATTTGAGGTGCCCGTGGTCATGCCATTGAACGGCAGCATCAAGATAATTCCGATCGCGGCTCCGATCAGCGCGAGCAGCACGGACTCAAAAATGAATGAAACCACGATGCTGGTCCGGCGGAAGCCGATCACTCGGAGAGTAGCGATTTCGCGCGAGCGATAAGCCACCGCGGCATACATCGTATTGGCCGCGGCAAAAATCGATCCAATCGCCATGGTCAAACCCACGATGTAACCCATGACGCGAATGGGCGCACCGGAACTGGTCTGCTTATCGTAATACTCCGTTTCCAGGGTGCCTTCGAGTTCCAGACGCTGATCATCGGCTACGCGATGCTTCAAGGCGTCCGCGGCAATCGGATCCGTCGCTCGCAAGTAGGCGGAACCGACCGCGTTCTGCCGATTGAACTGGTCGGCGACCTGATTGATATCGCTCCAGATTTCGGAATCGTACGAAGTGCCGCCGGCGTCGAAAATGCCGGTCACCTTCCACGGTCCTTTTCCAAAGTCGATCATGTCACCAACATTGGTATGACCGAACCGTTTGTGAATAGACTGGCTGACTACCACTTCACGCTGCCCTGGAGTAAACCATTGGCCCGCGACCAGTTTCACCTTGGGGCGGAACTCCAGACCATCCGGGCCCATGCCGCGTAGCGTCACGTTAGTATCGCCGGTCCCATCCTTGCGCGGGAGGTTGACGATCACCACCCACTCGCCTGAAACCATGGGCTGACCGTGACTGTCTTTTGCGATCCCCGGAAGCGCGGTCAGGATCGGCAATTTATCCTTAGTGAACCCGCCTGCGAGTTCTGAAGTCGATCCCTTGCGCATAACCAGCACGTTCAGGGGATCGCCGCTGGTTACGAATGCCCGTTGCATGCCGGCCAGCAGCATCATCAAAAAAACGGCCGTCATTACCGTCATGGCGATGCCCAACGCCGTCATGGTGGTGAGGCCCTTGCGCAAAATCATGTTGCGGATGTTATATCTGATCGGTATCGCCATAAACTTTTCCTTATCCGATGTGACGCAAACCGTCGACAATTCCGGTACGCGAAGCGGCATATGCCGGAATCGCCGCGCTCAGAAATCCTGCCACGCCGGCGACCGCCCACGAAACCGGAGCTACGTACCGCCATTCCCGAACTGCCACCAGAAACAGGCCACCCATCTGCGGCGCATGCGATAACCCCCAGAGCAGCGGGAAAGCCACCACGCTGCCGACAATGCCGCCGATCAGCGCGATGGTGACGGCCTCTCCGATAAACAAGCCGAGTATGGTTTGCCGTCTGAAGCCGAGAGTTTTCAGCACGGCGACTTCGCGGGTCCGCTCGCGGATCGACATCGCCATAGTGTTCCCGGAAACCAGAAGTATGGTGAACACCGCGGCCAGCGAGATCACCAGAATGAACGCCTTCACATTGCCCAGCATGGAAATAAAGCTGAGCTGGAACGATTTTTCGGTTTCAGTTTTCGTCGGTTCGGGCGCGTTGGCGAACATCTGGTCGACAGCCACGGCCACCCGGTTCACATCCTGCGGAGAGTCGACCAGAATCGTAAACAGGCCGGCCTTGTCTTTGGCGAAGGCCACGCCTTCCTCAACATACTTCCAGTTGAAGTAAAGGGCATTATTCGGCTCGGTCGAAGTAAAAAGCCCACGCAGCGTCAGTTCGAGCCGGATGGGATAAATGTCTCCCTGGATGACGATTCGATCGCCAATCTTCCAACCATATTTTTTAGCCAGTGCAACGTCGGCTACGGCCCCGGCCCGGTCTTTTTTCCAGGCTTCGAGTTGATCGACCGGGATCGACAGTTCTTTGAAAGTGTCGAAGAATTCGTCCGGATCAGTGCCAAAGCGCGCGAAAAAATTCTCCGGCTTTTGGTCTTTATAAATTCCCTGGAACCAGGCTAGCGGCACCACGTGCTCGACCCCGGGAATGGCGCGAATTTTCGCCCGGTAGTAGCCCGGAAGGAAGTTCGCCAGAGATACCTTGTGCCGCGTAACCAGCCGCTGCGCCGATTCCGCGCTTCCCTGGTCCATGTAGAACGCTCGCCAAACCGACATCAGGAAGGACAGCAGCAGCAGCGAAAACGCAATACTCAACACGGTGAGGATGCTCCGCCTCTTATTGCGGAACGCATTTTTACGGACAAAGCGGTTCAATGTCATGTTCGAATTCCTGGGTTACAACCGGGCCGCCGAACCTTTTTGGGAACACCCAGCATAGCCGATCAATTGCCAGGCTAACAACCATCTCGATATTCATTCATCGGCCTTTAACCTGCCAGTGCAGATCGTCAGTGAACGCGCCTGACATTTGTCACGAAGCCATTTCCTTCCAGCTATTAGCTTTTAGCTCTTACCCCTTAGCCAGGAGCCCAGGCCTGCCGTCTTGGTACGCAAAGTCGAACGCCTAAGTTTCAGTTGAGTCTGATTGGAATCTCTGTCTTGAGCTGGCCTCGTTTTGAGAGCCCGGCGGGCTTAGGTACTTCGGTAATTCCCGCTGCAGGCAGGTTAGAACTTATTATTTGAATTACTCGCTCCATTTGTTCGTCTTCACCGGAGTTTGAGGCAGAGACAATGCCCACCAAGATCGGACGTTTCGAAATTCAAAGCCAGCTGTCGCAGTCCGCGTTTGCGACTGTGTACAAGGCGCTGGACACGGAGAACCAACAGGTCATCGCGCTGAAAGCGGTTGCGCTGAACAGCATCGCCGACCGCGACGCCCTGGTGAAGACTGTCTTTGAGGAAGCCGATCGATCGAAACCTTTAAACAGCCATAACATCGCGGTGCTTTATGGCGTAGGCGATGAAGAAGGCCAGCTGCTGGCGGGCGCGGAATACGTTCAGGGCAACTCCATAGCCACCACACTCAGCCGTAAGGATGGATTTTCCATCTGGGATTTGCAGGACATCGCGCGGCAAATCTGCCATGCGCTCGATCACGCGCAGGTGCACAAGGTCGTCCATCACTCGCTGGAGCCGGCGAAAATCATGGTCCAGTGGGACGGCATGGTGAAGGTTTTGGGCTTCGGCATTTCATCGATGAACGGACTCACCGGATCGTCGGAAAAAGTTCCTGAAGTGCTGCATTACATTTCGCCGGAACAATTGCGCGGCGAGGCCTGCGATCATCGCTCTGCGCTGTTCAGTCTGGGCGCGATTCTTTATGAAATGGCGACCGAGCGCAAAGCGTTTGAGGGAGACACCGCGGTGCAGGTCCGGTCCGCCATCCTGGATGGAGTACCGCCTTTGCCGCATCGGCTCAAGCCTAACCTCAGCCACGCCTTGAGCGCGCTGATCATGAAGGCGATTTCGAAATCACCCGAAAATCGTTTTCAAAGTTGCCAGGACCTTCTGCGCGAAATTGAACAATGCAATTCCAGCACCAAGACCGCGCCTCCGACCGCCGCCGCGAAACCCAAGGCACAGGCCGCCGTCGCGGGTGTGGGTGCAAAACCGGCAGCCAAGCCCAGCGTTGCGGGTCAACCGACCCCGGCCGCAAAGCCGCTTCCCAAGCCAGTTAGCTCAGCAGCCCCGGCGCCAGCGCCTCCGAAGCCGGCAGCTCCGGCCCCGGCAGCTCCGAATTCAATCCCAGGGTTCAGCGTAGACCCGATGATGGCCGAGCCGGATGAAGCGCCTCCAGTTGTCGCCACTAAGGCCAGTTTCTCGGATCTCGAAGAGCTTCCTCCGCTGAAAGAGGCCTATGTGCCTTCGATTTCGCCGAGTACGGCGAGCGATGAAGCGCCGCCAACCTCGCCCGTTCTGTCCGCGACCGCAAAGAAAGCTCCGGAGAAGCACTCGATCCCGGTCCGCGAAGTTGCACAAAAAGCCGTTGCCGAAATTCGCAAAACCCCGCCCAAGCTTTACCTGTACGGAGCGGGCGGGGCGGTTGCGCTTATCGTCATCATTGTCAGCGGGATGGCAATGCACAATTATCTGGAAGATCACGACAGCGGGGAACCGGCTGCAGCCACACCTCCGGCGCAGGTTGCGCGCCCAAAACATGCGCAGCCGGCGGCGGTGGCTCCGGCGCCTGTCCAGCCTCCGATTGAGACAGCCGCGCCTCCGATTGAGCACGAGCCTGCATTAACCGTGGAAGAAGAAAAACCAGAACGCCGGACCGAGAACCGGCATGGCCGCGGCAAGACCCACGCCGTTGCGGCTCCCGTGGTGGCGCAGCTCACGGTATCGTCGGTTCCAGCAGGAGCGCAGATCACCTTTGACGGCAGCCCTCTTTGCCAGAGTCCTTGCACATTGACTGACATTGCTCCCGGCCAGCACATAGTCGGAGCCACGAAAAGCGGATTTACCTCTTTGAGCCGCACGATTACGTTGCGAGGCGGCACTTCGACGGTAGCACTGCAACTGAATGCGGTCGCAGCCACAACTCTGATGGTTTCGAGCAAGCCAGCGGGAGCAGTGATCGTGATCGACGGCCGCGACACCGGCCGCCTGACTCCGACGTTGTTTTCATTCGACCGGCCGGGCGCTCACACCGTTCTCATCAAACGCTCTGGTTACCTGGGCGAAACCAACACCGTGAGCGTTCAGTCCGGCCAGTCCGCCAACGTGAACGTTCAGCTCAAGGTGCTGGGGAATACCGAAGACATTCGCAGTGCCGGTGGCAAATTCAAGAAAGTATTCGGCCGCGGCGAATCCGCCAGCATGGGCATCGTGAGCATCAAGACTCAACCCAAGGGCGCGCAGATCATGGTCAATAACCGCGTGCTTGAGAAAACTGCGCCGTTCGATTTCTATCTCAACCCCGGTACTTACGAGATCACTCTCAACATGTCCGGCTATCGCACTCTGCACCGGGTCGTCGATGTGCAGGAAGGCGAGAAAGTCGCGATCGAAGAAACGCTGACCCCGCAATAGGCTGAAGATAATACAGTTCTAATTACTATGAAGTAAACATTCGTGAGAAGCTGAATTCCTACCGTCTCGCCGCCGCCTTCCCGTCCGTCCCGGTCGGCATGGTCGTCACTCTCGCGCCTTGGCTTGTGCTTTGACCCGCTCCCTGCGCAGCGCCCTGAGCTTGAGGCGCGGCAACCGGCTGATTGTGAATCAATCCCAGCGCCTTGCGTACTTCTGTTTCCAGTTTGGCCATAACATCTTTGTTGTCTTTCAGGAACTGGCGGGCATTTTCACGGCCCTGCCCGATACGTTCGCCTTTGTAGCTATACCAGGAGCCAGACTTCTCCAGGATGTTTTGGTTCGCCGCCAGGTCGAGCAGATCGCCTTCGCGCGAAATCCCCTCCCCATAAAGTATGTCGAATTCGGATTCGCGGAAGGGGGCGGCGACTTTGTTCTTGACGATTTTGACCTTGGTGCGAGAGCCGATGACCACGTCGCCTTCTTTGATGGCGGCGATGCGGCGAATGTCCACGCGGACGGAGGCGTAGAACTTGAGGGCGCGGCCGCCGGTTGTAGTTTCGGGGTTGCCGAACATCACGCCGATTTTTTCGCGAATCTGGTTAATGAAGATTAGGCAGGTGCGAGACTTTGAAACCGTTCCGGTCAGTTTGCGCAATGCCTGCGACATCAACCGCGCCTGCAGGCCCATATGGCTGTCGCCCATTTCGCCATCGAGTTCGGCCTTTGGCACCAGCGCAGCGACGGAATCCACGACCAGCACGTCAATCGCTCCCGAGCGCACTAAGGCCTCGGTGATTTCGAGCGCCTGCTCGCCGTAATCTGGCTGCGACACCAGAAGATTGTCCACATCCACGCCGAGTTTTTTGGCGTAGCCGGGATCGAGCGCGTGCTCGGCATCGACGAACGCGGCCATGCCGCCCTGGGCCTGGGCTTGCGCGATCACCTGCAACGCAATCGTTGTTTTGCCTGACGATTCCGGTCCAAAGATTTCAACCACGCGGCCGCGTGGAACTCCGCCCACACCCAACGCGGCGTCAAATGAAATTGCGCCCGTCGAGATCACGGAAATCGGGACAATGGCCTCCTTCGAACCCAACCTCATGATGGAGCCTTTTCCGAATTGCTTTTCGATTTGCGCAAATGCCAGATCAATCGCCCGTGCCCGCTCGTCGGCCATGAATACTTCTCCTGTGAGAACCACAAATTTGGGATTACGGGTGGAGTATACAGCCTGCGCAAAGCGAATAAAAGGCGAATCCGAAAATATTAGTGGAAAAGTTCCCGAAAATGAACTGAGGGACGCTGTTACTTTGGCTCACACGACTTTGCCGATCATTGAATGTAGGAGCTTTTAACCGCAGAGAACGCTGAGAAACTCAGGGGAGTTCGCAGAGACAATCGATTTACCAGGATGAATCTCGAAAATAAATGCGTGAGAGGTTATTCATTTCTCGCCGGTCTTTGAATCACCGGATCCAATTGAGTCATTACAAGACTGCCACGCTCCACCTTCGCTGCTGGAACAATGTAGTGACTGATAATTTCAACGCTTCAATGGCTGAATGCTTGAATGATCCAATGACTGAATTTGCGCACCTGAACCGTGCTACAATTACCCGCTCTTAAAGCGTTTTTGCCTCCGTCCTCAGTCGTATTATTTCCGGGAGCGGAGGCCGGGTCTGATAAGCTCCCTCTCAGTAAACTGATTACCGTGGCTCCCAATTCTTCCAAACCCATTACTTACGCCGACGCGGGCGTCAACATCGATCAGGCCAATCGCACCAAGCAGCGCATCAAGTATCTAGCCCACAAAACTTTCACCAAGGGCGTGCTGAGCGAGATCGGCGGCTTCGGCGGACTGTTCGCGATCGACAAGGCTAAATACGTTGATCCCATCCTGGTTTCGAGTGTCGACGGCGTGGGCACCAAATTAAAACTGGCTTTCGAGATGAAGGTCCACCACACCATCGGCGCGGACCTGGTGAACCACTGTGTCAATGACATTGCGGTGCAGGGCGCGGCCCCCATGTTTTTCATGGATTACTTGGCCACGGGAAAACTCGATCCCGGCGTCGCCGAAAAAGTTGTCGAAGGTCTCGCCGAAGCCTGCAAGCACAACGGCTGCGCGTTGATCGGCGGCGAGACCGCCGAAATGCCCGGCTTTTATCCTGAAGGCGAATACGATCTTGCTGGATTCATCGTAGGCGTAGTTGAGCGCGAGCGCATTGTCACCGGAAAAACCGTCGAACCCGGCGACATTATTCTTGGCCTGCCCTCGACCGGCCTGCACACCAACGGATATTCGCTCGCCCGCAAGCTGCTGTTCGAAGTCGCCAAGTACGAGCCCGAAACTTACGTGAACGAGATCAAAGGCAAAGTCGGCAACGAACTTATGCTGACTCATCGCAGCTACTGGGCGATCATCAAAAAGCTGGTGGCCGCGGATTGCGTATCCGCTATGGCCCACATCACCGGCGGGGGAATCAGTGAGAACCTGCCGCGAGTGCTGCCTCGCGGCACGGCGGCCATCATCGAATATGGTTCCTGGCCGGTGCTGCCCATTTTTACTCACATGCAAAACTTGGGAAACGTCGAGCACGACGAAATGATGCGCACCTTCAATATGGGCCTCGGAATGTTGCTGGTGGTCCCCGCCAAAAAATTCAAGAAGGCGGAAAGCGTTCTCGATCGCGCCAGCGAGAAATACTATGCGGTGGGCCGCATCGTCAAAGGCGAGCGCAAAGTCAGTTACAGCTAAGGATTTCAATGACTCCACCGGCAGGAGCGGCTTCGAAAGTCACCTGGAACGACTCTCTCGCCGCCGAACGCACCTACCTGGCTTATCATTGTGGGAGTAATGGTTAACCTCTACTCCGCGTGGCATCACTATGGCGTTGCCCGCCAGTTGGATCAGGATGGCGTCCCGCCTGCTCGTCCGGCCACGGCAGCCGTTCTCCTTTTGTTCCTCGCGTTGGTAGGCCTGGCGATGGCAGTTTATCTGGTATCAACTCACCAGTCGCATAATGCGATTAGCGAAATCACTGGCACCGTGGAGGCAACATGGCATCGCCGTTAGATAAAGGGTTGATCAACGTGTCCACGAGTCATTCCGTGGACCAGACGGTTGAAAGGCTGAAAAACATTCTGCAATCGAAAGGCGTCACTCTTTTTGCGGTGATCGATCACAGCGGCGAAGCCGAGAAAGTTGGGATGAAAATGCGCCCGACGAAATTGCTCATCTTCGGCAATCCCAAAGCCGGCACTCCGCTGATGCTGGCCGCGCCCAGCGCCGCCATCGACCTCCCGCTGAAGATTTTGATCTGGGAGGACAACGCTGGAAAAGTCTGGGTCACTTACAACAGCCCCGAGTTCCTGCGGGAGCGTCATGGCCTGCCGCCGGACCTGATGCAGAATGTGTCGGTGGTTGAAGCGCTAGCAGCGAACGCGGCGGCATAACTGGAAATGGAACGCCTTATGAACTGAAAATCAATCCCCACCCCAAAGAACATGGCGCGTTGCGCATTCAAAATATGTTTCGCGCTTGAAGATTTTCCCCGGTGGTAGACTTTTCGGTTCTCATTTCCGATTTTTCTTCAGGAACTTCGCAATGGCAATCGAGCGGGCAGGAGTGATTGGCGCAGGCACAATGGGCAATGGGATTGCGCATGTGTTTGCGCGTAGCGGCTATCAGGTAATTTTGTGCGACGTCGAACAGAAATTTTTGAATCGTGGAGTCGCTACCGTCACCAAAAATCTCGACCGCGAGCTGGCAAAGAACAAAATCACCGAGACACAAAAGGCCGAGACGCTGAAGCGGATTGAAACTACTTTAGATCGCGCACGGCTGAGTGCTTGCGATTTCATCGTCGAAGCCGCTTCTGAGAAGCTGGAGATCAAATCAGAACTCTTTCGCGATCTCGACCGCATTTGCCGTCCTGAGGTGATTCTGGCTTCCAACACTTCTTCGATTTCCATCACCAAGCTCGGGGCGGTGACCCAGCGGCCACAAAAAGTTATTGGCATGCACTTCTTCAATCCCGTGCCCGTGATGAAGCTGGTCGAAATCGTGCGCGGCCTGGCGACTTCGGACGACACTTTTCAGGCCGTGCGCGAGCTGGCATTGAAGCTCGAGAAAACTCCGGTCGAAGTCAATGACGCTCCTGGATTCGTTTCCAACCGCGTGCTGATGCCGCTGTTGAATGAAGCTATGTATACGGTGATGGAAGGCGTGGCCACTCCCGAGGCCATCGATGAAGTTTTCAAGCTGGGAATGAACCATCCCATGGGGCCGCTGACCCTGGCGGATTTCATCGGCCTAGATGTCTGCCTCGACATTATGCGGGTGCTGCACAACGGGCTCGGCGATCCTAAATACCGCCCTTGCCCGCTGCTGATGAAAATGGTCGATGCCGGCTGGCTGGGCAGAAAATCTGGCCGCGGGTTCTACAAGTATCAGTGATGCCGAAATCTGATGCCCTCATTTACGGTCTCGCCGCCCTGCTGGGAATCTCTGCCGGCATCCTTAACGTAACCCTCGGCGACGTGCTGGTGACGACGCTGTTCGTGCTGATATCGACGCTGGCGCTCGGATTCATGCGTCCGCGGCGCGCCTGGCGCTGGATACTTATCGTCGGCGTCTTTGTGCCGCTGCTGCAACTGGTCACTTATTTGTTCCTGGGTTGGAAGCCTTACCGGGCGCAGATTTGGGAGTCAGGATTAGGCTTTGTGACTGGAACTGCCGGGTGCTACTGCGGCGCGCTGGCACGGCTGGGCGTAGATGAACTGACGCGCAAATAAACTCGCCACGGATTTTCACGGATTAGCACGGATACGGACTCTATTCGCAAATGATCTAAGTGCATTTTCTTGCCGCAGCTTCAAGCGGCGGCTGGAATGGCTGAATCCGTGACAATCCGTGGCCCGCTTTGAGATTTTTTTACTCCAAGGTAGCGGCTTAACCAGGAAGTTACTCCCGTTTCCACAGTAGATGAATGTATGCTGCGGGGATGAGTGTTTCGGTTTCGGTGCTGGCGAGCGGCAGCCGGGGAAACAGTGCGCTGGTTGAAAGCTCGAGTGCCTGCATTCTGGTCGATGCCGGAATTTCCTGCCGCGAGACTTTCAAGCGGCTGAAGTCGCTGGGTCGTAATCCGCGCGAAATTTCCGCGATTCTGATAACTCACGAACATTCTGACCATGTTTATGGTCTGGCGGTGCTGAGCAAGAAACTCGATGTACCGGTGTTCATGACCGGGGCCACCCATCAGGCGTGGGCGCGGGTGTCGCGTGACGAAGCCGGCGAGTTGCCGAAGACGGCAAAGCTGGAACTTTTTTCTTCCGGACGGTCGTTTCAGATCGGCGACATTACAGTTACGCCGTTCACCATTCCACACGATGCCGCCGACCCCGTCGGGTTCACCTTCCGCGCCGAAGGCACGAAAATTGGCATCGCCACCGACCTGGGCTACATGCCGCCCAGCGTGCGCGATCACCTGCGGGGTTGCGATGTGCTGATGATCGAATCCAACCATGACCTTGAAATGCTGCGGGTGGGACCCTATCCATGGTCAGTAAAACAAAGGGTTATGAGCCGGGTGGGGCACCTGTCGAATGAGTCGCTGGCCCAATTTTTTGCGGATTATTATGATGGAGGCGCATCATACATAGTGCTGGCGCACCTGTCGGAGCAGAACAACCATCCGGAAATAGCTCTGCGAGCAGCGGAAAACGCGCTCGGGCCGCAGATGACGTTGATCCGCAACCGGGTGATGCTGGCGGCGCAGAATGCGCCAACGGAAAGAATTCAGCTTTAGGGACAGAGTAAGACAGCCGGGGGCGGCTGTCTCCACATTGGTAAATTTATGAATGAATGCGTTGACCCGGTCATAGGAAAGATCCTGGCGGGCTGGCGATATGACATTTCCGGCATTGCGCCTGAAATGCGTGGAGACTATGAAGCGCATTTCGCCGAGTGTGCACACTGCCGCTCGCACCAGCAAATCCATCGCGCAATCGATGTCGGATTGATTGTTCTCGCTTCGGTGTCCGCGGGAGTATTTTTGCTGGCGTTTGGAGTCATCCACCACTTCGAGCCCCGCCATACCCTGATCCTTGAACTGGTGGCGCTGGCCGGCTTTGCTTTGTCCGCACTGATCTGGCTGATCGTCGCAGTTTCAACCCCGGCGCCTGCAACAGTTGTCGACGTCGCTCGGGTAGGGGCGCGACGCGTCCATGACCGTCTCCCGGCGGAAATCCGTCAGCGAATTGGCGAGGATCTGCGGGTCAAGCTGACCGGCTCTTAGCCCGCAAATTCGGTTGTTTCGGAAAGACGACGGTTGGACGGTGCGGACAGCCAACCGCCGGCCATCCGCACATTATGAGCGCACCCTGGTGATCCCCAAAAGGCGACCCCATCCTGCGGACTGCAGCTTGTGTCTTTACTTGATGTGGCAGGTGGCGAGGCCGCGCTTTTCCAGATACTGCTGGTGGTAATCTTCTGCCTCGTAAAACGTTACTGCGGGCACGATCTGAGTCACAACTGGACGATTAAAGCGTCCGGATTTTTCCAGCTTTTCTTTCGAGGCGCGTGCTGCCTGCTCCTGCTCCGGCGAATGGTAGAAAATCGCGGAACGATACTGCGAGCCGTGGTCGGGGCCTTGACGGTTCAACTGCGTGGGATCGTGGTTCTCCCAGAAAACCTGCAGCAGATCTTCGTATTTGACCTTCGCCGGATCGTATTCCACTTCGACCGCTTCGGCGTGGCCGGTGCGATCGCTGCAAACGTCTTTGTAAGTAGGATTCTTCAGCTCTCCGCCGGTGTAGCCGACGCGGGTTGAGCTTACGCCGTCAATTTGGCGGAAGTTGGCTTCAACGCCCCAAAAACATCCTGCGGCAAATGTAGCTTTGGCCATTGAGTTTCTCCAATCTGATTAGCTGTCTATTCGATGCGCGACGGCGGCGAAAGTGACAACTACACAGTCATTGCGCCGATGAGTTCGGCGAGGCGATTGACCTCGTGCTGGGTACACCAGTTACGCAATTCGCCAACGATTTTTTCGGTGGCGCGCGGATCCCAGTAATTGGCGGTGCCGACCTGAACCGCGGTCGCCCCCGCCAGCATAAATTCAACGACGTCTTCGCCGGTCGAAATTCCGCCCATGCCGATCACCGGAATCTGTACTGATTTTGACGCTTCATACACCATGCGCACCGCAATGGGCTTGATGGCCGGACCCGACAATCCGGCGGTGACGTTCGCAATGCGCGGCTTGCGAGTGTTGACGTCGATCGACATGGCGACGAAGGTATTGACCAGAGAAATCGCGTCGGCGCCCGCCTCTTGGGCTACGTAGGCCATCTGGCCGATGCTGGTGACGTTGGGCGAAAGTTTCACGATCAGCGGGCGCTGCGAAAAATGCTTTGCGGTGGCGACGACTTCATCGAGGCTGCGGGGATCGCTGCCGAACTGGATCCCGCCGTGCTGAGTATTGGGACAGGAAACGTTCAGCTCGTAGGCGGCGATCCCTTCGCCCTCGTTCAAAATCTGGATAGCGTATTCGTAATCTTCTCGCGTGTATCCGAAGACATTGGCGATAACGACGATATCTTTGATCTCGCGCAGCTTGGGAAGTTTTTCGTCAACGAATGCGCGCGCGCCGATGTTTTGCAGGCCGATGGCGTTAAGCATCCCGGCGGGGGTTTCATACAAACGCGGCGGCGGATTGCCGATGATGGGTTCGCGGGAAAGACCTTTGACCACAAAGCCGCCAAGCTGGTCGAGGTGCACCACGTCTTCGAACTCAACGCCATAGGCGAAAGTGCCACTGGCGGCGATGACCGGATTCTTAAGCTCGATTCCTGCGAAGCTGACTCTGAGGTCGGGAGTCACGCGGCGGAGCTCGAGTCGGATGTCGAAAGCATGGCTGCGAAATAGTTTACACGCGGGGAAAAGTGATAAGTTTCAACTGGCTCGCAACTTAAAATCTTGTCATCCCGAACCCGCAGTCCGAAGGAGCGCGGGAACGGACCTTACGTCGGATTGAAGCGAGTGTGTGGTTTTCGCTTGAGCATCCGGCGCATGCTGTCAAAGAGATCCTCTCTACGCCGCTGCAACCGCACACGCATCGTGCGGTCCCTCCTAAACGCGCAAGCGCGTTCCTTCGGGATGATACCCCTGTTTCCGGCGCATGTTGTGGGTTGGGTCTTTCTCTGCGTCTCTGAACCCGCACTCGCATCCTATGACTCCATAGAGTGGGAATCTCAAGAGTCATACCCAAGGATTGAGAATGTTCGGTGTGACGGTCTCGAAGTCCGATGTATTTCGCGTGACAATCGTTAACTGATGCACTTCAGCTGTGGCGGCAAGAAATGCATCCATCACTTCCATTCGCTTGCCGCGATCTTCGCCATGAGCCACCACTTTGCCACACACATCTGCGATCGTCGCGTCAATTCCGATAATCCGTCCCTCAAACCGTAACGGCAGCTCCTGCTCCAGCCATTCAGCCAGACGTTTGCGACGGGAACCGGGGGGCATCCTCTCAATCCCATAGCGTATCTCTGCCAACGTGACCACGCTCAGAAAAACCCTGTCTTCATCTACGTCTGCCGTCCAGGCAATTACGCCTTGGTTAGGAAGGGGTTTGACCCACTCGGAAACGACGTTCGTGTCAAGCAGGAAACTCACAAATCAACTCGGCGCAGCTTGCCGTTTACACGCTTCAACCTCAGGCCTGAGCCGCGCAACGGAGAGCTTGCAAAAAACTCTGCCAAGTTGCCTTTGCGTCTGGTCTTTCGCTCCCACTCTTCGGCGGCAACGATCACGACCGCAGTTCGGCCGTTGCGGGTAATGGTCTGGGGCCCTTGAGACTTGGCATCGTCGATCACTTCGCTGAATTTTGCCTTAGCCTCGGCGACTGTCCAGCGACTGGATTTGTTAGTCATGGTGGTCATTATAGTCATTTCGTCCCATTAAATCCACCACCTCTCAATTCACCACCGTTTCTGGGCGAATGGCAGCCATCGCATTGACTTCTCTCCGGCCAGCAATTACATTCATCCTGCTTTTGAAGAGGTTCGCGCGTCCTCCTCGCCTTGAGGAGGATTGGGAAGCGGGTGTAAATCCCGCGCTGCCGCGCAACTGTAAGCGAGGACATGGCAACGGGCCACTGGAATTTTTTCTGGGAAGGCCTGAGGCATCAGTGAAGGACTGACGAAGCGGCGGGCGAGGGCGCCCGCCCCATAAGCCCCACACCGTCACGAATTCTTACTCGCGAGCCAGGAGACCGGCGCGAACTGACAACACTTAACCCCTTTCGCGATTAAAGGAGGAGTGATGCGGTCCTGCTGCCGGTTTCTTGTCGTAGTTTTTCTCTCCGTCTCCGCTCTGGCTTCAGAATTAACGGTCAGAGTTGTCGATCCCCAATCGGCCGCGGTCCATGCGGCGCAGGTTGAAATCTTTTCTGAAAACTCAACCACTGCCATAGCCGTGCAAAGCACTACGCCGCAAGGTATCGCACAATTCCGCAATGTCACAACCAATGTGTCGCGAATTCACGTCCTCGCGCCGGGATTTGCGGAGCAGTGGAAAGCCATGGCTGATACCGGCAAAGACAATACGGTAACGATCCAGTTGCATCTCGCAGTCGCCACCGAAACCGTAGTAGTCAGCGGAACCCGGACTCCGGTGCCGGATGACGAATCCGGGGCATCGATTGACACTCTCAGCGGCGCGCTGCTCGAAACCATGCGACCCGTAGCGGCAAGCGATGCGCTTCGCTTTTTGCCGGGCGCGATTGTAGGCACGGCGGGACAGCGTGGCGGACTGGGATCACTGTTCGTGGATGGCGGCGAGTCGCGCTACAACAAAGTGATCGTGGATGGAGTGGCGATCAACGATCCGGGCGGCACTTTTGACTTCGGCACGTTGCCGCTGTTTGAAGCCGACCGCATGGAGTTTCTTCGCGGAGCACAGAGCACGCTATACGGGACAGACGCCATGAGCAGCGTGGTGCAGGTCTGGAGCCAGACCGGCAGCACGCCGGTTCCAGAACTACGCTTCGGAGCCGACGCCGGAAACTACGGCACAGAGAACGGTTATGCATCGCTGGCCGGCGCGAACGGGAGATTCGACTACAACCTTTTCGGCAATCAGTTGAATACGAGCGGTTCGGGTCCGAATGACGACTACTCGAACTCACTCGAGGGAGCGAACCTGGGCGCGAAGCTCACTGACGCGGCCACGCTGCGCTTGCGCACGCGGCACGACAACAGCGTGAGCGGGGTGCAGAACGAATGGGATTTCAACGGCAATAAACTCCTGCCTCCTGACCTTGATCAGCGGGCGCGCCAGAATAATTTTCTGGGGAGTCTGGAGTTGAATATTTCCGGGCCATCACGCCTGCAGCAGCACATTCAGGGCTTCGACTACACCCTGCATCGCACCAATGAGGATGGCATCGATCAGGGAAATCGGATTACGCCTTTCGGTGATCAGGACTTCCAGTTTCGTAATGTGAACAACTACAACCGCGCCGGATTGAATTATCAGACAAATTATGCGGAACGCAGCTGGGCGCTCACCACTGCCGGGTATGAGTTCGAAGATGAAAACGGCGTGACTGGCGATTTGCCATTTACCAGCCACGGGCTGCGCCGCAATCACGATGTTTTCGGCGAGCAGTTGTTCAACTTCGAACGAGTAACGTTTATCGCCGGGGGCCGCTTTGTCCACAATGAGAGTTTTGGGAATAAATTCGTTCCCCGGCTTTCGCTGAGCTTGCTGGCGATGAAAGGCGGGCAATTCTTCTCGGGAACCAGGCTGCTGCTTTCATATGCGACGGGAATCGAAGAACCGACTTTTGCGGAGTCATTTGGCAATGGTGGAGGGTTTCCTACCGTCCCTAACCCCTTTTTGAGGCCTGAGGAGACGCGCTCGTTTCGCGCTGGGTTCGAGCAGCGGCTGCGCAGTAATTATTCGTTCTCGGCAACTTACTTCAACAACCTGTTCCGCAATCAGATCGATTTCAATTTCGATCAAACCTGCTTCTGCAAGGGGCAGTACGTAAACATTAACGAATCGCTGGCTCACGGCGCAGAAGTGGAACTGCATGCCCGCCCGCGTTCCCGCATTTCGGTCGACGCTTCTTACACCTATACCTCGACCCAGATATTGCAAGAGCCGTTGGCATTTGATCCAATTCTTTCGGCAGGCCAGCCATTACTTCGCCGGCCGAAGCACTCGGCGACTCTGCTGACGAGTTATGTAGGAACTCGCTGGGGTGCGGATGTCTCGGGAAACTTCGTCGGGCGGCGGCCCGACTCAGATTTCTTCGGTTACGGCTTCGATCACACGCCATCCTATGTACTGGTGAATGCGGGCGCATGGTACAACCTCACGTCCCGAGTCACGACTTATGTGAATCTGGAGAATCTTCTGGATCGATCGTATGAGGAAGTGATCGGATATCCCGCGCTCGGGATCAATTTTCGAGCAGGGATGCGATTCCGGATTGGCGGAGAATAGCTCGATCGCGCAGTGAACGGGCCCTGGATTTCGGTCCGTGCCGGTCGCCATTTCCGTTGCCGTTCGAGGAGTGAACCGGCATCGGCGCTGCCGAATTGACGCCCAAATACTTGTTTCGAGCGGCGATTAATTTGTCCAGTTCGGCGCCATCGAGCAGTTGCTGCCGGCCAAGAATGTGTGTGACCAGCGCGATCTGCGCGAAGTGTTCGACGGTTTCCATCTTCATGTAGGCGGATTGCAGATCAGAGCCGTAAGTCACCACCCCGTGATTGGCCATCAGAATGGCGTCATATTGGGGCACCAGGGGCTCCAGGGTCCTGGCCAGTTCGGGAGTTCCGGGCGTTCCGTAAGGAGCCAGGGGAATCTGACCTAGGCCAATTACAACTTCGCAGGCCAGCGGTTTATCAAGCGCCATGCCGGCGGCCGCGAACCCCGTGGCGGTACGAGGATGGGCGTGAACAATTCCGTTCACGTCCGGCCGCATGCGGTAGATCAACAGGTGCATGCCAATTTCGCTAGTGGCCTCGCGGCGGCCTTTCAGCTTGCGACCACACATATCGACGATAAGCAGGTCTGCCGCCTTCATTATCCCCTTGGACATGGCGGTGGGGGTAACCAGGATCTGGTCGCGATTGAGGCGCACGGACAAGTTGCCATCGCAGGCAGCGATAAAGCCGCGCTGGTGCAACATCTTGCCTATTTTGACAATCTCGCCCCGAGATTGGAGTTGGTTCGGCATGCTGAACTGGACAGCCCGCGTATGTTAGCGCAGGTTGGGAACGGAAACAATCGGAATTTCTGCCAAGATCTGTAATTTTTCGAGGTTGCCTTTGCCGCCGACGAGGAAGTCAACCACAGAGCACACAAAGTTTCACAGGGCAAAGCCACAGAGACTAATACTTCCTCTGTGGATTTTCTCTGTGTGCTGCTCTCTGCGGTTCAAGGTTTTGACCTTGCCGGCGGTGCCAGTTTCTATAATGCAGACGTGCTGGTTGCAGAGTTCGATTATCAGCTTCCGGAAGAATTGATTGCCCAGGAACCACTTGCGGACCGTGCTGCTTCGCGAATGCTGCGCGTGGACCGCATTCCTGGCGCGATCCAGGACCTTTCCTTCCGTAACTTTCCCGAGCTCCTGCGTCCCGGCGATCTGGTTGTCTTTAACAACACGCGGGTTTTTCCGGCGCGATTGTACGGACGCCGAAGCGGGCTCAAAGCTCAGCCACTCAGCCCGGCCAATCCGGGGTCGCGTGATTTTCTGCAAGGACGAGTGGAGGTGCTGCTTACGAAGCAGGTTTCGCAGGAGCCAAACGAGTGGGAGTGCCTGGTGCGTCCGGGACGGAAAATCGGAGTGGGGGAGGAGGTTTTTTTCGGCGAACGTCAGGAACTGGTGGCAGAAGTTCTACAGCGAGGCGAATTCGGCGAACGGCGTATCCGCTTCGCGCCGGTTGAGAATTTCTTCGAGCTAGTGGAGAAGCTTGGCCACGTGCCTTTGCCACCGTATATTTCTCGCGAGGATAGCGGCACGGATCGCGACCGTTACCAGACTGTCTATGCGCGAGAACGGGGATCAGTAGCGGCGCCGACTGCGGGATTGCATTTCACGCCGGAGATCATGACGCAGATGAAAGAACGCGGAGTTCAGACTGCGGAGATCACCCTGCACGTTGGCCTGGGGACGTTTCAGCCAGTGCGAGTTGAAAAAGTTGAAGAACACAAACTGCATTCTGAGCGGTACAGCATTCCGCTTGCTGCGGCGACAAAAATAAACCTGGCGCTGGATGAGAAGCGCCGCGTGATTGCGGTCGGGACGACCACGGTGCGGACTCTCGAATTTGCCGCGAGCGATATGGTGCGCCTCCAGGCGCAATCGGGAGAAGCAGATCTCTTCATCTATCCAGGCTTCAATTTCCGCGTGGTAAGCGCCATGCTGACGAACTTTCATCTCCCACAATCGACGTTGTTGATGCTGGTGTGCGCCTTCGGCGGAAAAGAAAATGTTTTGCGTGCCTACGACCATGCCGTCGCTGAACGTTACAGGTTTTATTCCTATGGCGATTGCATGTTGGTGGAGTAACCCCCCGGACGTGGACGTCCGGGCTACACACGCACGGCTTGGGCGCCGACACTTGTCCATGTAGTGACGGGCGTTCACGCCCGTCCGAGCGATATACTTGCGCAGAGATGACTTATGGCTACTCACGTAATTCCCAAACAACTTTCTGTTCAGGATTTCATCTCCGAGCTGCATAAGTTTCCAGAAAAGGCGTTTGTTCCGACCGACGAGATCCTTGCGTTTCTTGAACGCACATCTGTAGCGCCGGAAACGCTTACGCCTTATCTCAACTGGGACCGCCAGCACTACACTCGCAATCTAATCGATAAGACGCCGTTATATGAACTGATAGCGATCTGCTGGGATGTAGGCCAGGTGAGCTCGGTGCACAATCACCGCGATCAGAATTGCTGGATGTCGGCGCCGATTGGAAGATTAGAGGTAGAAAATTTTCATCTTGTCTCGCAGGATGTCGAGCATGGGTCTTCGCAACTTGTACCCACAGATACGGTGGAGATGAATGCCACACATCCGTGCGCGGTGAATCCCGCTGATCCGGTGCATCGGGTGGTAAATCCAAAAAAGTTCGGGGAGCGCGCCGTGAGCCTGCACATTTATTCGCGGCCATTTGATACTTGTGTTGTGTATTCGCCGGAGCAGGGCACCTGTGGTGTGATCAAATTGCACTACACCACCGTGTTTGGGAAGCCCGCGTAGGAATGCTCGCGTGGGTCGGACATTCGTGCCCGAAGAAACCCGGTCGGGCGTGGACGCCCGCCCCTACATTGATCGTGTAGCCCCAGACGTCCACGTCCGGGACAGCTTGGGACAGGCCGAGGGCGGCTGTCCCCACATAATCCTCCCACCGGAACAGCAGACGGATCCCCCCATGTTCGCGACACGATTCATCCCTCAGTTGTTAAACTTATTTCTTGCCTACCTCTATCAAATCCGAGGCGGTCCGCACAGAGACAGCGCCGCGAACTGACACCCCGGTGGCCGCGAAGCCAAATCTGGTTCCGCGGCATGACCCGAATACGATTTTTCTCATCGACGCGATGTCGTTCATTTTCCGCGCTTATCACGCCATGGCGCGGCAGCGCGGAATGTCGACGCGCAAAGGCCTGCCCACGGCGGCGATCTATGTCTTCGTAAATATGTTGCGCAAGCTACGGGATGATTTTTCACCGCAATATCTGGCTGCGGTGTTCGATGTCGCCGCGCCCACGTTTCGCGACCAGCAATACAAAGAGTACAAAGCCAACCGCAGCGAGATGCCCGGGGATTTGGTGCAGCAGATTCCATACATCCGGCAAGCGCTTGAGGCCTACCGCATTCCGATTCTCGAGATGCCGGGCTTCGAGGCCGATGATGTGATCGGCACCCTGGCGACCAAAGCGGTCGCCGACGGGAGGCACGTCTACGTTGTCTCCAGCGACAAGGACATGCTGCAACTGGTGAATGATCGCGTGCTGGTGCTGAATCCGCCAAAGGACAATTTGATTTGCGACGCCGCGAAGGTGGAAGAAATTCTGGGTGTGCCGCCGGAGCGCGTGATCGACGTGATGGCCTTGCGTGGCGACTCGATCGACAACATTCCCGGCGCGCCGGGAATCGGCGACAAAGGCTCGGTGGATTTGATTCGCCGCTTTGGCAGTCTGGAGGCCGCTCTTGACCATGCCGCCGAAGTCGAGAGAAAAACTTACCGCGAGTCGCTGCAGAACAATCGTGAGCAGATTCTGTTGAGCAAAGAGCTGGTGACCATCAAATGCGATGTCGACATCGAGCTTGACGTCGATAAGATGCACGCCGGAGAGCCGGACATCGAGGCGTTGCGAGGCCTGTTCACCGAACTGGAATTCACTTCACTACTGAAAGAGTTGCTGCCGGTGGTGGAAGCGCCGGAAGGAAATTATCGCGAGGCGAAGTCGGCGGCAGAGGTGGAAAAGCTGCTGAAATCGCGTGGAAAAAACTCCCCGTTGGCAATCGCTGTGAATGCGGTTTCGGAAGGGCGCGATGTTGAGGAGGACGAAGAATCCGAAGAGAATCTTTTGCCGCTGAGGGAGCAGGTGTCTATGTTTGCGGAAGGCGTCGCGGGCGAGGGCGCCCGCGCCACACAGGCCACACAGATTGCAATCTCGGTCGAAAGCGGGTCAGCGCTGACGATTTCGTCGGAACCAGATACGGTTAAAGTGTTGAACAAGGCGCTTGCCGACGAACAAATTCCCAAAGCAATCCACGATTGGAAAACTGCCGCTCATGCGCTCGGCGAAAACGCGCTGGCAGGAATTCAGCATGATACGAGGTTGTATTCCTATCTACTAGATCCCACTTACTCGTCGCATAGCCTGCCTGAAGTTGCGTTGCGGCGGTTCAATCTGAAACTCGGGGGATCGTTGGCCGAGGCCGCTGACTTAACCGGACGACTGGCTGCGGCGTTGGGAAAGGAAATCGATCAAGAGAATCTGCGCAAGCTGTACGACGAAATCGATTTGCCGCTGGTCCCGGTGCTCACCCGCATGGAGCAGGCGGGGGTCGCCATCGATCGCGCCGCGCTGGCCAACATGTCGACGCGACTCGAAGGCGAAATCAGTGTCAAGGCGAAAGAAATTTACGACTGCTGCGGCTCGGAATTTAACATCAGTTCGCCGAAGCAGCTGGGAGATGTGCTGTTCAATAAACTGAATTTGCCGAAGCCGGTGAAGTACGGCAAGGGCAAAATGATTTCGACGGCGGTTGATGTGCTGGAAGAGCTCGCCGCCAGTCACCAGGCGCCAAAGCTGGTGCTCGAATATCGCCAGCTCACCAAGTTGAAATCCACGTATGTGGATGCGCTTCCCGCGCTGCTGAACCGCGACACTGGCCGCCTGCATACCACGTTTGATCAGACCGGGACAGCGACTGGGCGGCTGTCGTCGGCCAACCCGAATCTGCAGAATATTCCGATTCGCACTCAGCTGGGACGCGAAATTCGCGCCGCCTTCACCGCTGCGCCGGGACACCTGCTGCTAGCCGCGGATTATTCGCAGATCGAATTGCGGCTGCTGGCGCACTATTCCAAAGATCCCTTGCTGGTCGAGGCATTTCGGCGCGGCGACGACATTCATACTCTGACGGCATCGCAGGTATTCGGAGTTCCGCCGCTCATGGTCACCGCCGATCACCGGCGGCAGGCGAAGGTGGTGAACTTTGGAATCGTTTATGGACTCTCCGCGTTCGGCTTGTCCCAAAATTTGGGGATCGAACCTTCCGAGGCGAAAAAATTTATCGAAGCTTACTTCGAGAAATATCACGGCGTGCGCAAGTTTATTGATCGCACGCTCGATGAAACCCGGCGCGAAGGCCGGGTCAAGACTCTGTTTGGCCGGGTTCGCCCGATTCCTGACATCAACAGCAAGAATTTCAATTTGCGGGGATTTGCTGAAAGAACTGCAGTAAATACGCCATTGCAAGGCACTGCGGCTGATTTGATCAAGGTGGCGATGATTCGAATTGACGCGCTCGTTCGCGAACGCGGGCTGCAATCCAGAATGACGTTGCAGGTGCACGACGAACTGGTCTTTGACGTTCCTAAAGATGAAGTTGATGAAATGCGCAGCCTGGTGCGCGATCAGATGGAGAATGTGCACCCGACGCTGTCAGTGCCGCTGATGGTCGAAGTTGGGGTGGGAAAGAACTGGCGAGACCTAGAGTGATCGCAAAGGAAACAGCAGGTTCCTCGACCGCTCGGAACGCAGAGTTGAAATATTACGCGCCTAGCGCTTTTCTGATCGCCCCCGCTATGCCGTCCGTCAACGCATTCATCTTCTCCTCTGACTCGGCTTCGACCATCACCCGCGCCAGCGCCTCAGTTCCCGAATAGCGCACCACGATACGGCCATCGCCATTCAGTTCGCGCTGCGCAGATTCGATCGCGTGCTTCACTTCGGGAACCTGGTCGAAGGGAATCTTTTCGCGCACGCGAATGTTCTGGATGCGTTGCGGAAACACTTTCAGGTCTGAGATCAGCTCCGCCAACGAACTTCCGCTGCGCGCCATTATTTCCATAACCCGCAAGGCGGTCAGCAGGCCGTCGCCTGTGGTGGCTTCTCCGTCACGAAAGATAATGTGGCCGGATTGTTCTCCGCCCAGCGCCGCGCCGGTTTTCATCATCTCTTCAAGAACATATTTATCGCCAACATTCGCGCGCAACATGCGAATGCCGGAATTGCGCAGGGCGATTTCGAGTCCCATGTTTGACATGGTGGTTGCAACTACGGTCTCCCCGCGAAGCGTGCCACGCCCGTGCATATCGCGGGCGGCCAGCAGCAGTACGCCATCTCCGTTCACCACGCGGCCTTCAGCATCGCTGAAAAGCGCGCGATCGGCGTCGCCATCAAAGGTCACTCCCAGGTCAAACTTCCCATTCGACTCCGAAATCTTCTTTGCCGCGGTTCCGGGATATAGCGCGCCGCAGCCCTCGTTAATGTTTTTTCCGTCTGGCGAAGAA
Source organism: Terriglobales bacterium (assembly GCA_036268595.1). Classification (GTDB taxonomy): domain Bacteria; phylum Acidobacteriota; class Terriglobia; order Terriglobales; family Acidobacteriaceae; genus Gp1-AA145. The sequence goes on along the minus strand of DATATW010000130.1, from coordinate 2,569 downwards.
TGAACGAATTCGGCCTGAATGCGGCAGGCGCGAAACAGTTCCGGAGCCTCCGCAGCAGCGGCGCCGTTGGCGCAATCCACCAGCACGCGCAAATGACTCAAATCGGTTGAAATATTTTTCGACAGCCACCGAATGTAGTCAGCCCGCAGCGAGTGTTCTCCAGGAAGGCTCGGCGACGGCTTGGATGTCGGCTCGGGATGCGCACCCGGTGATTGCAGAATCGCGAATATCTCCTGCTCAATCGCCAACTCGCGGGAATCCGGCAACTTGAATCCGTCGCCCGAAAAAACTTTGATTCCGTTGTCGGTCCACGGATTGTGCGACGCGGAAATCACCACGCCAGCGTCGAACTTTTGAGAACGCGCCAGATAGGCGACACCAGGAGTGGTAATCACGCCGGCGCTGCGGACTTCGACCTGCGCTGAGGTCAATCCCAGCGCAACCCGGTCAGCGATCCAGCGGCTGGATTCGCGCGTGTCCTGGCCAATAACCACGCGCGGTGCTGCTTTGGTCTTGATCAAAACATGACCCAGAGCGCGTCCAATCAAAAAAGTGCTTTCGGCGGTAAGCGGAAATTCACCCGCCACGCCGCGTATACCGTCGGTTCCAAAAAGCTGCCGGGTTTGCGATGTCATTGGGATTGGGGCGGACCAGAGGTTGTTGACGTGCGTTCCATAATAACGGTGACCCGCACCGGGCGGGGATCGACTACTTGAATGAGCGGATCAGAAACGTAAGCATGTCGAAAATAAGTGGTGCGATCGATGAGACCGCTGGCATCGATGGGATCGGTGATGGCGCTCTCGACATCATCAATTATTTTTTTTGGCCCCACGATTTCCACGGTTGCAGGATCCGTTTTTATCTGTCCGATCGAATAACCGCTGGCAAAGGTTCCGATTACGCGCGGGCGCACCGGTACCACCCGGCTGGTCCGGTTATCGAATGCCAGATGAATCTGGCTGGGGACGATTTGAGACACCTCCAGCTTGTCGGGCAGGTTCACCTGGTTCTTATTGAGATCGAAGGTGCGCTCTCCTGGTTTCATCCCCGTCAGATCAATTTCTTCATGGACGTCGGATGCCTCGAGCCGGCGCACTAATCTTTCCGGCCCGCGCACACGGATCTGCGCTGAAGGAATGAGTTCCGAGCTGATTTCCAGCTCGTCGGGCATGTTCTTAAAAACGATGGCGACATTGAAAGCTGCTTCGGAGACCGGTTCGTTAGAAACCGCCAGCCAGAGCGCGGTTGCGATGCCAAGGGAAATGATTTTCAGTCCGAGGTTATGAAAAATATGACGGCGGGCAAAGTCGCGGGTGCTCATCGTTCGCCTCCACCCTGGTGCAGGTCAGAGCGGGATGGAATTTCAGTCTCAGCCTCATCCAGCATTTCAACGCCGTCTGAAATCGGCGTGGGCAGCGGAGTTGGTGGGACGTAGCGCCGCAGCAATTTGCTCATCTGTTCACGGAGCTGCTCCACGGTAAGGTCGCGGGCGATTGTCCCCGCAACCGCCAGGCTGATGCTGCCGGTCTCTTCGGAGACAATGATCGAAATCGCGTCGGTCTCTTCAGTAATGCCGATCGCCGCCCGGTGACGCGTGCCCAGTTGAGTCGAGAGCACAGGGTTCATCGACAGTGGAAGAAAGCAGGCCGCGGCGGCCACTCGATCGCCCTGAATTATTACGGCGCCGTCATGCAGCGGAGCGCTGGGCCGGAAGAGCGTCGCCAGCAGGTCATAGGAGAGATGCGCATCCAGCACCACACCGCTTTCGATGTAGGTGCGCAAGCCGATCTCACGCTGAATCACAATGAGTGCGCCGGTCTGATTCTGAGAAAACAAATTCGCCGCCAGGGCAATGTCATCGTAGGCATCGGCCTCGGCGGCGGCGGAGCGCGCCAATGTCATACGCCGGCCGAGGCGCGCTAACGCCTGGCGAATTTCAGGAACGAAAATCACGATGAGAGCAAACACCGCGTAAGGCAGCGCCCGTGAGATCAGCCAGTTGAGCGTGACCAGTTCGCCCAGGCGAGACACATAAAAAGCCAGTGCAACAATGGAAAGACCGATCAGGATGAGGGCAGCGCGGGTGCCGCGAATAAGCGCCAGAAACTCATAAATGATGATGGCCACAAGCAGAATGTCGATGACCGAGATCATCGTCAAATGCGACCACGCTCCGGCAGCCTGGACCAATGAATGCCCCTTTCAGACCCCGCTGGCAAGCTTGTAGAGGTAATTGTAATGCAGGAAACAGTGGCTGGTGGTAAGCGACTGGTGGTTAGTTCTCAGCGTTTAGTGGTAGCTGATTAGGGGGATAAGGGCGTCTTTGGTACCTTCTCACTTACAACTAACTAGTAGCCAGTAGTCACTTTTTTTCGACCTTTGCCGTCAGCGATCCGTGGGCCAGACGAGCGGAAATTTCGTCGCCTATTTCGACTTGAGCAGAGTTCTTCACCAGATTTCCAGATGCGTCAAAGACAAGGGCATAACCCCGCTCCAAAATCGCAACTGGAGACAGAGCCTTCAACTGATGCTCGATCTGCTCTATGCGCGAGCGGCGGCGGAGCAG
>DATATW010000129.1:0-8734 GCA_036268595.1 Terriglobales bacterium | reverse complement strand
GCCGTAACGTACCGCATTTTTTCCGCGCAAGGAATAGCGTTTAAGAGCTATGACCGGCACAAAGGTCCCTCCCGAGACAATCAGCGAATTAGCGGACCGACTCGAACGGATTCAGCAAGAGCTTTTTTCCATTCAAAGATCACTGGAAAAGATGGAACCTATCGAGGCTGCCGTGCAGTTCGAGGCTGCCGTGCAGTCCGCTGAGCCTTCAAATAAGAGGGCATAAATCGCGGCAGTCGTGCTCTGTTCCGATTCCGTAACACAATCGAACAAAATAAAACGCCTTTTGCTGCGTGAGTGCTACAGTGCGACTCTATCGAGGGGAAGGCCGGGGACGTGCAGATTCCTTGGAACTCCTTAGGTGTGCGCCCGGTCTTTTCGTGCTACTTAATGTGCTAGTGTAGCGGTAATCGAAGGTCGCGGCCTCCGGGACAACCCCGGCTTATTCGGTCCATTATGAACATTGATTTTCTAAAACAGATTTATGATGCGTTTGGCACTCCGCACCCTCGAATTTCTTTACTCGTGGTAATGGTTTTAGCTGCGCTTGTGGCCGGTGCGCTTTGGTATTCACTCGGCAAGCAGGTCGAGAAAGGCCGTCGCGCTTCTGTGCCGCAACAGGTTAGCGGTCCAGCATCCACTTCAGGCACCAACAGTCCAGCCGTCACAGGGAATGGAAACACTCTCACATACAGCGATGCTCCTACCGCTCCAGCTAAAGAGAAGGAGAAAAAATAAAACGATATGAAGTATTTTTCAATCTTTTTGATCTTACTAACCGCGCCTTGTTTTTGTTGGTCCCAATCGAGCACCGGAGCTGCGTCAACGAAGGGTGCTTGCAGTCCTGCGGTTTCGGGTAATGCGAATCAATTCAAGATCACTTGTACCGGCGTGGATAAAGAACAGGGCGAGGAAATGCTCCGTATCTTGAACGAGATTCTTGCTAAGCAGCTTGACCCAAATGCTGTAATGTCGAAGCTAAGTGAAATTTCTTCTGGCATTCAGGATATTCAACGCAGGACGGGAGATCGCGTATTGAGCCAATCGCAGGGAAACGCAATTGCTGAGTCGCTGCGAAATTCGCCACAGTCCTTATCCGTCATACTTCTTGGAGATCGTGAAGCTAACGCATACGGCGAGCAAGTTATTGGCGTCCTGAAGAGCGCAGGATGGACAGTGAATGTAACCTTTATTGGCGAAATGGGTCCGCCGCGATATGGCACGGTGATAAGCGGAAATGGAGCGTTGTTAAAGGGTTTCAAAGATGCGGGGATTGAGGCATCTCAAGGGCCGATTCCCATGGGCGCAAACTTACTAATTGGCCTGAAGCCCTATTAAAAACCGCGTCACGGTGGTGAGGATTTTCGCGCTTTACCATCTCGTGCGGACGCTGTTCTTTCCAACGCTAGGCCGAGCGTGAGAGCAGCGAAACCCGTTCATGCACGGCCTGAAGATCCGCCGTCACGAGATTTGCGTAACGCCGCGTCATCTCCAGCGTGGAATGTCCCAAGACTTTCTGCAAATGAAACACAGACCCGCCGCGCTGAATGTAATTGACCGCGAACGTGTGACGGAAGGCGTGCAGTGTCCGAGCCGGTGGATTGAATCCGAGCCGCTTGCATAGCAACTTCACATCGCGCAGCATCACGCGCCTGCCTAATTTCGTTTCCGAACGGCTAGAGAAGAGTAGCGCATCGGGCTTTCGGTAATCGGTGACGTGGCGGAATAAAATCTTCCTCAACTCAAACGAGAACGGGACCATTCTTTGCTTGCTACCCTTCCCTTCCAACGTGACCAAGAGATTGTCAAAATCAATTTCGCTCAACCGCAGAGTTAGCGCCTCACTGATTCGGCATCCGGTATCGAGGAGCACGAGCACGAGCAGATGCAAACGGCGCTGGTAGAAATTCTTTGGCTTCCACTTCACGAGCCGCGATACTTGCGAAGCCGTAAACGTGGGCAGAATAAGTTGCGGCTCTTTCAGTGACGGGATTTTCAGCGTAGACCCGGACCACTTCAGATAAGCATTGATGGCGCGGATTGCGGAATTGCAGCCGGTCGCTTTTCTTCCCTTCTCGCGCATCCGCATCACGGCGTCTTTCAAGTCATCTTGTGAAGGCGATTCGGAAGGCAGCCACTTCAAACTGTTTTTGTACCAATCGAGTGTGGAAAAACTAACGTTGTGCAGGTATTGACGCTCGCGGGTGAACTGTGAAAACCTCTCCATTGCGATTCTCCAAGCAGGTGCGCAAAATTTGGAGGAAACCGCATAAACAGCGGGGCGTAGCGCAGCCTGGTAGCGCACCTGCCTTGGGCGCAGGGGGTCGGAGGTTCAAATCCTCTCGCCCCGACCAAAGAAATTAACTCATAAGTAGGCTTTTTTCAGCATAGAACCATCAGAGCAGTCGAACGCACGCAGATTCTTAAATCGACAGGAGGATCTCATGTTTCAAGTCCGGCTAGCCCTCTCAGTTTTACTCACCGCGGCCTTACTTCCAGCAACTCTGGCGCAGGCTCAACGTCCGCCAGATGCCGGTCAATACGTCATCCTCAACGCTCAATACGGAACCAACGAACGCCATGTGGACGTCACCCAGCGGCTGCGTGAGCTTGCGCGGCACGATCGTACATTTGTGATGGGGAATAATACTTTTGGTGTCGATCCTGATTATGGCCGGGTAAAAGTACTACGCATTTACGCTCGCGGCCCGGAAGGGCGCGAACGCATGTTTGAGTTTCGCGAGGGCAGTGTGGTCGATGGCTCCATGTTCCGCGGTTGGGGCGGCGGAGATTGGGGTCGCGGAGGCTGGAGCGGACATTGGGAGGGCGAGGGTGGTGGCGATCATGACCACGATCGTGGCCGTGACCGGCCGGATCAAGGTCAGTACACAATCCTGAGCGCCTCATACGGCACCCGCCGTCATCATGTTGACGTGACCGACCGGTTGAAGGATCTGGCTCGCTCAGACAGAACCTTCGTGATGGGGAACGGCACTTTCGGCATGGATCCAGATCCCGGCCGGGTCAAAACTTTACGGCTTTACACCCGCGGGCCCGACGGTCGGGAGCGCATGTTTGAGTTTCGTGAAGGCAGCCTGGTTGACGGTTCGCAGTTTCGCGGATGGGGCCGAGGCGATTTCGGAAATGAACGTCGCCCCGACCGCTGGTAGATTTGTGAAGTCCGGTGAAAGGGCCGGATGTTGGCCCTTTCATCGAAATAATTGCTTATTGCTCAAGCATTTAGTTGGAGCGTAAAATGTCCAGCTTTGGCAGCAAAGCGATCAATCGGAAGTGCATCCTAAATACCGCGAACACAGGATTTGCAGGATAATTTCCCAGAGCCGCCAGTCGCTCCAGGGAATCGCGATCGGCTATTTCGCAAGACCCATATCAGAGTAGGCGCATATTAGTGGCTTTAATTCTCGCCGTTGACGACGAAAGCTCCGGGCTGTACTTTCGCAAGCTCATTCTGGAGCATGCGGGGCATACCGTGCTCAGCTCCACCGGAGTGGAGGAGGCGCTCGCTCTTTTTCGCGCCAATCCAGTCGATATAGTCGTGACCGACCATTTGTTAGGGCGGCAGACCGGCAACGAGATGGCTGAGGAAATGAAGCGGACTAAGCCAACCGTCCCCATCATCCTTCTGTCGGGAACCAGCACCGTACCAGAACCATTGGTCCACGCCGATTCCTTCCTTAGCAAGACGGAAGGTCCTGAGCAATTACTGGAGACGGTTGAGCAATTGCTTTCCTCGCGCAAAGCGGCCGCCGCTGCCCAACAGCCGGATCGCGCGCAACAAATTCCTCTCCGCGAACTTCTAGCGGCTATTGTTGAAGACAGCGATGATGCAATTTTGAGCAAGACGCTCGACGGCACCATTCTCACCTGGAATAAAGCTGCCGAACGGATGTACGAGTATCGCGCTGACGAGGTGATTGGCAGAAACGTGTCGCTTTTGCTGCCTCCGGATCGCCCGCAGGAAACGCGCGAGATCCTTGAGCGGCTGCGACAGGGAGAAAAGATTGAACGCTTCGAGACCCGCCGCCGAACCAAGAGCGGACGGATTGTCTACGTCTCACTCACAATTTCGCCGGTCCGCGAGACCCTCGGCAGAGTCGTCGCGGCCTCCACGATCGCACGCGACATTACACAAACCAAAATGGCAGAAGAGGCGTTGCGCAATTCAGAAAGGCTGGCTGTAGCAGGACGTATGGCCGCCACGATCGCGCACGAGATTAACAATCCTCTCGAGACGGTCACTAACGTTCTGTACCTGCTCTCACGCAATTCTCAATTGGACGAGGGCGCCAGGCAGCACTTGAAGATCGCCGACGATGAATTGCGCCGCATCGCTCAGATCACCCGCAGCACGTTGGGACTTTATCGTGAGCGTGACACGACTCCCGGGCCGGTAAATCTCGCGGAGATGATCGATAACTTGTTGACCTTTTACAACCGGCAGGTTCAATCCCTTGGGGTAAACGTCGAGAAGCGTTTTGATTCGCCCGGACGCGTGGTAGGGGTTTCGGGTGAACTGCGGCAGGTTGTTGCCAACTTGATCGCCAATGCTATCGATGCCTTAGGCACGGCCGGAACTAAATTGAAGCTGCATGTACGCGAATCCGCAGATTGGCGAGACCTGAAAAAGCGGGGAATTCGAATCGTGGTGGCCGATGACGGGCCGGGTATCACTCGTGAAACCCAGGCCAATCTTTTCCGGCCCTTCTATACCACCAAGGGCGAGAGGGGTACGGGACTAGGTCTCTGGGTGAGCCTGGGAATCGTGACCAAACACAGCGGTTCGATCCGACTCCGAAGCCGGACCGGCACGGGGCATGGCACGTGTTTTGCCGTCTTTATTCCGGTCGGGAATTAGCGCTTGCTCTTCGGCGCTAATCGCCGCATCAGGCAATCATTTGCATCTATAACCCAGCCAAGTGAATCCATACAGGTTGCCGCTGAGCACCTGGCTTGCAATGCCTGAGCGCGATGAATAAAGCATGCACGAGAGCAATCTTCCCTGTCCGGATGGCCTTGAGTTGCGGACTGATCTTAACCGTGATCACACCGGCTTTCGGCCAACAACAGGGGGGATTCAACCCTTCTTCGGCGCCGGCCGCAGCCAGTGACTCTGGCTCATCAGGTAACGAGGCCGCCTCGCCGGTTTCTTCCGGGAGCGGGTCGGCGCCAGCTAATTACAGCAGTACTCAGAGCCCGTTTGTAAGCAGCGTGCCTGAAGGCAAGGCGACCGGCACAGTAATTCCCTTGTCGTTCAAGGACGCCATTGATCGCGCGCTGCGTAACAACCTGGGAATTTTGCTGGCAAGTGATACCTCGCTGGCCGCGCGTGGCAGCAAATTGGAAGAGCTTAGTCACCTTTTGCCCAACCTGAGTGTGGCCGCCAATCAGAGCGCGCAACAGATCGACCTCGCCGCTCTGGGATTCAGGTTCAATTTCCCCGGCGTACCGCCCGTTATCGGTCCTATCGGAACTTTTGACGCCCGGGCGTATTTGAGCGCTCCGGTGTTTGATTGGCATGCCATCGAGCGGGAGCGCGGAGCCCGAGCTAACGAAGCGGCAGCCCACTATAGGTACAATGACGCGCGCGAACTCGTAGTGTTAGCTGCAGGAAACGAGTACCTGTTGACTCTATCGGCGGCGGCCCGTGTGGACGCCGCCCAGGCACAAGTCGAAACTGCTCAGGCACTGTTTACCAAAGCGCATGACCAGCAAGCCGCTGGCGTCAGCCCTGCAATTGACGCACTGCGCGCACAAGTGGAATTTCAAACCCGCCAACAACAATTGATTGTTGCGCGTAACAACTACGCTAAGCAAAAACTTATGCTCGCGCGCACTGTAGGATTGCCTCCCGGTCAGGAATTTAATCTGACCGATCAGGCACCCTATCAACCGCTGGCACCGATGAGCGTGGAGCAGGCGCTGCAGCGAGCCTATCTTGGCCGGGCCGACTATCAGGCAGCAGCCCAGCAAGTACGCGCGGCGGAACAGTTCCGGCGCGCCGCCACCGCTGAACACCTGCCTACCGTAGATATCGCGGCCAACTATGGAGCGGCGGGGGTCAACGTCGGCGATTCACACGGGGTATTCCTGGCAGGCGCAACACTCTCCATCCCTATATTTGCCGGGGGCCGCGCGCATGCCGATGCACTGCAGGCGGAAGCCACACTTCGGCAGAGCCGGCAGCAACTGGAAAGTTTGCGGGCCCAGATTGACTATGACGTTCGCACCGCGCTGCTGGATCTCGCAGCTGCCTCCGACCAGGTGCAGGTTGCGCGATCGGCCCTCGACCTCGCCAACCAGACTTTAGTACAGGCACGCGATCGCTTCACCGCCGGGGTTACCGATAATCTAGAAGTAGTCGAGGCACAGGACGCGGTGGCGTCGGCGAACGAGAACTACATTGGCAGCCTCTATTCCCATAATGTGGCCAAGATCCTGCTGGCGAAAGCTATCGGCTTCGCCGAGCAGGGCGTGAAACAATATCTCGAAGGCAAAGGCAAGTGAGTTATGGCACAGGAAACTGAAATTCAAGAGCATTCGCCGCAAAGTCAGGGGACGCAACCCCAGGCTCCGCCGACACCAGCGCCGGCAAACTCTCCGCCAGGGCAGGCCCAGCCGGCGCGTCCTCAATTATCCGAGCGGGACATGAAATGGCGTGAGTTCCGTTCGCGCAATCCTCGGTTCCGCATGTTCGTGATCATCGGGATTGTGGTTCTGTTGGTGGCTGGCTTTTTCCTGTGGCGCTATTTCAGCAGCTATGAATCTACCGACGACGCGCAGATCGATGGACACCTAAATCCAGTAAGCGCGAGGGTTTCCGGCCATATACAAAAACTGCTGATTACCGACAACCAGTACGTCCAGGCCGGACAACCCCTGGCGCAGATTGATCCCTCCGATTACCAAGTGCTGGTGGCCAAGGCGCAAGGCGACTACGACAACGCATTGGCTGCGGCCCGAAGCGCTGGCGTAGACATTCCGATCACCACCGCCAGCGCCGGGGGACAGCTCTCGTCTGCCGAGGCAGAGGTGGAAGCTGCGCAAGCAAACCTGCTGGCCGCGAGACAACAGGTTGATGTAGCCAACGCCCAACTGACACAAGCCGATGCCAATAACGTGAAAGCGCAGAACGACCTGGCGCGCTACAAGCAATTAGTTTCGAAGCAGGAGATTTCGGAACAGCAATACGATCAGGCCTATGCCGCGTCGCAGGCTGGAGCTGCCGGAGTGGACGCTGCCCGCGCCGGGGTTTCAGCAGCTCAACAGCAGGTGAAGGCGGCACAAAGCCGGGTTTTGCAAGCGCAGGCGAATTTGCGGTCGGCGAAAACCGCGCCACAACAGGTGGCAGCTATTCGATCCCGAGCCCAGTCGGCCGAAGCGCTAGTCGAACAAAAGAAGGCGGAGCTGGATGCGGCAAAATTGAACCTGCAATATACGACCATTACCTCGCCAGTGAATGGCGTAGTCACCAACCGGACGGTAGAGGTAGGCCAGAATGTGCAGCCCGGGCAGGAATTGATGCGCATCATCAACCTTGACGACATCTGGGTCACTGCCAATTTCAAGGAAACCCAGCTGCGCCATATGCGAGTGGGCCAGCCGGTCACCATTCATGTTGACACCACCAGCAAGGACTACAAAGGGCACGTACAGAGTTTTTCCGGGGCCAGCGGCGCCATCACCAGCCTTTTGCCTCCAGAGAATGCGACCGGGAACTTTGTCAAAGTTGTACAGCGCATTCCGGTGAAGATTACATTTGATCAAGGTGAAACTAAGGCGCACGACCTGCGCCCGGGAATGTCAGTTGAACCCAAGGTCTGGTTGCGCTAAAGTTTGGTTGTAAGATCGCTTCGGATCTAAGGTTTCGAGGCAAGACAATGTATCGGGTCATCACCATCGAACGGGAGTATGGCTGCGGAGCGGGCGAGATCGCTCGCAAACTTGCTTCGAAACTCGGTTGGAAGCTTTGGGATACGGAATTGACCGCCGAGATTGCCCGGGTTGCAGAAGTGGACCCGTCTTCAGTTTCAATGTGTGAAGAGCGGGTTGACAGCACCTTTCAGCGACTGGTGAAGGTCTTCTGGCGCGGCAGTTATGAACGTAGCGCCAGCCTTTCACACCAGCCGTTCGGGCCGGATCGCATGGTCGAGGTGGGTGAAGAAGTGATGTGTAAGCTTGCCGACCAGGGAAATTGCGTAATCGTCGGTCGAGGCGCACCGTATTTTCTTCGCGAGCGGGACGACACCTTTCATGTGTTCCTCTACGCTCCACGCGCAGAGAAGCTGCGCCGCATTCAAAGCCTGGGCAAAAGCTTGCGGGACGCGGAAGACCTGGTAGATACCGTCGATCATGAGCGCATTCTCTTCGTAAAGCACTATTTCGGTGCCGACTGGCCGACGCGCTCGCTCTATCACGTGATGATCAACACTGCTATGGGAGACGAAAATGTGCTCTCTACTCTTCTTCATAGCATGCGCGCGACCGAACGTGAGTACGCCAGCTAATTCGGCAGCGCTTCTTTAGCTGCGTCCAAAGCAATAACCACGAAGGACACTAAGTAACACAAACGAAATCAAGGGCAGCTGCCCTGCCGACAAAGGCATTTCTTCGACCTTGGGTTTTCTTCGTGAACCTTCGTGTCCTTTGTGGTTATCGCTTTGGAAACCATCAACCACGAAGGACACGAAGGTTCACGAAGGAAACCCAAGAGCCC
>DATATW010000128.1:0-4467 GCA_036268595.1 Terriglobales bacterium | reverse complement strand
GAGGAATAGCAGAATTCCGGCCAGCACCAGCGGACAGCCGATCACCGCGAATGCCACGAATGCGAGAGGATGAACTCCAAGCAGCGTAATTGATAAAACCACCAATCCCAGGCAGATCAGGATGGCAGCCCAGCGTATGTGATTTTCGACCTGATTTGTAGCCTCGAGAGTCCGCGCGTCGGCCATACTATTTCGTTTCCTTCCAGAACGTCGCGTCGTTGAGCGTGCTCACGTCATGCACGATGTTGTGACATCCGCTACTGACGCATGAAACCTGGTTCGACTTTATTTTCGTCATCATGTCCGACGACTATCGCAATTTTCGATCATCTAAACGGGGAAATCTGTGATCTCAGCAGCGGTGGCGTGTGATCGAGGTCAGATTTTGCAAGGCCGCGGAAGAAAGAAAACCCGCCGGCTTGCGGCGGGTTCAAGGTTCAGCAGGGTTTGAAGGTTAGGCGCGCTTCCGCTCCTGGTTGTCGCGGTTGCCGCTCTGATCATTGGTCTGGTCATTTTCCTGGCGGCGCTTCTGATCTTCCTGTTGTTGCTGCCGCGCTTTATCCTGCCCGCCCTGTTGGCCTTCACCATGCGAACCCTGACCTTGACCGGATTGTCCCTGATTTCTTTCGTCACCCATATTGAATTCTCCTTCGCAGCTCAAATTTAATGCCCTATTGAGATGCACTTTTTCCGGGCAGTGTTCGACGAATGTCCTCACTCACCGCAACAATCGCGAGCAGCTTTTCTGCTGCATTCTGCAAATAGCAACTCACGTTCAGTGCTGGACAGAGCTCACACCCGATCAACTCGCGAGAACCGATTCACAAAACCGGTGATTCGTATTTTGCAGGTGCCGCAATTCCGAGTGGCAGAATAAATCCTTTTTTGTGACGCTCTTGCTGGCAAGACCGGCATTCCGAAGGCGATTTTCAGAGCTGCTCGCCTAAATCTGGCTCCTCCGGAAATTCTCAGTGTGCATTGTTGCTGTTCGCACTCGATACCACTCGGCCGTACTCTGAAGCCCGACCGAGCCGGTCGAACATCCCATAAGCTGCCGCAGAGACTCGCGAGATCGCTTCCTCCCCGTCCCTTTCGTTGTGCAGATACGATGTCATCACGCAAAGCACATAAGGACGATTGGGCACAAACACCACTCCGCAATCATTGCGGACGCCTTCGAGTTCCCCCGGTTTATCGGCTACGCGTACACCATCGGGTAAATTTCGCGAAATCGTGCTCTGCTTGTGAGTGCTCAACATCTGCCAGAAATCCTGCGTATTGTTTTCATTCAGCACCTTGCCGCGATAAATATTTTCGAGCAAAATCATCATCTCTCGCGGGGTAGACAGGTTTTCGCGGCCTTCGCTGGCAGCTTTCAGGTCCATCATCTTGCGCTGCAACCGCGTGTGCGCCAGGCCCAGACTATCCAGCAGCGCGTTCACGTTTTTCATGCCCACTCGATCGATCAGCACATTGGCTGCGGAGTTATCGCTGACGGCGACCATCATCGTGGCCAGATCGCGGTTGGTGAGCTGGGTAACGGAAGCCGTGAGGCCGCCCATAATATCGCTGTCCTGGACCAGGTCTTTAGCCTGCACCGTATACATGTCCGTCAGCCTTGCCTTTCCCTGCGCGCCGCTCTCAGATTGTTGTGACTGATGATAAAGCTCAGCCAACACAGTAATCTTGATGGTGCTCGCCTGAGGAAAGATTTCATCTTCGTGAAGAAAGAACGTATGCCCCGAGGTGAGGTCTTCAATGGCCAAGCCGATCACGCCATCGAGGTTCGCATCTATTCCACGAATCTGCGGTCCCAGCTTATCCCAAAGCACCTGCTGCTTTTGACTTATAGATGTTTGAGAGACAGCCTGTCCCTGCGCCACGACCACGGTTGAGGTGGCCAGCACGAAGCAAATTGTTTTTAACGCAAATCTTCTCGGTATCATTGGCTTCTTTCTCACGGCTTCATCATTTATGTAAATACAGGTCGGCAATCTGCAGAGCCAGTTTTGTGGGACCAAGATCGGCGCGGTTGCACAGGATGATAACTGTAAGCCCGTCTTCAGTGAAACGCTGGATTGCAGTTCGAAATCCTACCGTCTCGCCGTAGTGCCACATCCGGCGATGCCCGTTGTAAGGATTGAGAAACCATCCAAAGCCATATTCGGCAGGCGTTCCGTCAGGTTCGTTAACGCCGGGCACTTTCACCGGACAGAGTGCGGATTCCATCTCCCCCGCGGTGAGCAGAGTGTGCCGTTGAAGCGCGCGGTCCCATTTCTCCATGTCTTCGACTGACGAATAAATTCCGCCATCGCCAAGCGTCGCCGACGTGGGACTTTGATCCGTCTGCATCCATTTTCCGTCCACGACCGTGTGGCCATAGGCGCGATTGGATACTTTGTTTTTTCCCTGCACATAGGCAATCGTGCCGGTCATCTGCAGCGGCGCGAAAATTCGCTCATGCAGGAAATCCGGAAATGATTGGCCGGAAATTTTTTGCACCACCATTCCAAGCACCACGAATCCTGAATTGCTGTACTCCCACCTCGATCCTGGCGGGAACTTCGTACCGTTTTGTCGCTCCAGCAGCTTCAACACGTCCTGATCTTGTATCTGGGTCTGCTGGATCGAAAGCTTCGGATTCGGCGGTGGCATCAGGTCTTCGTAATCCTGCAAACCCGAGGTATGGTTCAGCAGATTGCGAATGGTGATTGTCCGGCCGTAATCCGGAAATTCGGGGAATACATCCGTGAGCGGTTCCTCGTAGCGCAATTTGCCATCGCGAACGAGCAACATGATCGCCATCGCGGTGAATTGCTTGGTCACAGACGCCAGCCGGAAATTTGTGTGGAGATCGATCTTATGAAGCGACCTTAGATCAGTGACGCCGTACCCTTGGAGAAATAGAACTTCTCCGTTTTTCGCCACCAGCACAGCCGCGCCCGGCAGGTCACCTGCCTTCAATCCTGCGTTATCCAGGATGTGCCCAATCGCCTTCGCTCGGCCAGAATCCGCAGACCAGGAAAGATTGCTCATTAGCGCCAGGAGACAACAGACGAAGCATGCTCTCATAAGAAGGACGAGCACTCCGAGGTTAAGAAATACAAGCAGAACAAATTAACACGGAGCACCAAACCTGCCCCTGTTTATTCGCGGCTATCGGCCAATGGCCGAGCCTCAGCGCCCTTAGGCAGCCTACACAATCATCCGTAGGGCAGTTTCCTTTGTATAGGTGTAAAAGAGCATTGCCACTTGTCTCTGAGCTTCTGCTCAGAAAGATCCCGGAACCGGGTTCCCTGATCTCAATTTTTGCCATCGTAAGACCGGCAAGGAGTTCTATATGAAGAGCTGGTCGGTGATCATTGCGGGGTTCGTTTTTTACAGTGCATTGGCATTTGCGCAGGAGCCAGCGCAGCCGGGACAACTGTTCTCGTCTGACCTGGTGCTGTGGTCGTCGATGCAGGAGCCACAGCAGCCAGAGCAGGAGCGCGGCCATCAGCAGCCCACGCCTGATCCCAATCCGGAGACTCAACCCGCTCCCAACCCGACTCCTTCGCAGCCCGGTACGGAACACGCTTCTCCGTCGTCTCCGCAGTCGCAGGATAAGAGCGCTACTGCTGAAACTTTTACCGGCATTATCAGCAAAGAATCTGACAGCTATGTGTTGAAGGTCTCGGCGTCGACTTCCTACAAACTCGACAACCAGTCCCAAGTGCAGCATTTCGAAGGCCGGCGGGTTCAGGTCACCGGCACACTGGATCCTTCGATCAACTTGATCCACGTGGATAAAGTCGAGCCGATTTCCTGACACTAGTCGGTAAATAGCCGCTAGTGATCAGTGACTGACGCTGGCAATAAGAACCCGCTTACATTGATCTCTTTCGCGCGACTGCAGAATAGACCAGCACCACCAAAACTGACCACTGACCGCTTGTCAATGCCCACCGCTCTGCTACATTAATTCTTCATGTCAGCGCCTGATTCCCGCTTTGTTCGTGCCTGCAAAGCCCTGCCCGTGGATCGAACTCCGGTATGGTTCATGCGGCAGGCGGGACGCTATATGCTCGAATATCGCGCGGTGCGTAAGCGGCATTCGCTGATTGAGATCTGCAAAAATCCGCGTCTGGCTGCCGAAGTAACAATCACCGCAGCGGAATTTCTAAAAGTAGATGCGGCAATTATTTTCGCGGACCTTCTCCTTCCGCTCGAAGTTATGGGTCTGCCGTTTCATTTCTCGCCGGGAGAAGGGCCGGTAATCGAAAGTCCGCTGCGAACTGTTGAGGACATCAGCCGCCTGCGGACCGACCGCGCCGCAGATCTTGGCTACGTGGCGGAAGCGGTGAGCATAGTCGCAAAGCATTTCGACGCAAAATTGCCGGTGATCGGTTTCTGCGGCGCGCCTTTTACGCTTGCGAGTTACATGATTGAAGGCGGCGGTTCGCGGCATTACATCAAGACCAAGAGCCT
>DATATW010000127.1:0-7686 GCA_036268595.1 Terriglobales bacterium | reverse complement strand
TTTTCTCTATGCTCGAAAAGCAAAGACGCGTAGCTTAGTTCCACCCTGTCGCAATTTTTTTCCCTTCGCATGATACCTTTTATGGTCGCCCAGCCGTCACTCAGGACTGAGCCAACCTCGAATGTCCCAGTACAGCATCATTATTCCCGCGTACAACGAAAGCGCTCGCCTGGGCGCCACGCTTGACCGCGTGCTCGAGCACGTCGCCGCGCAGCATTGGGACGCGGAAATTATCGTGGTCGACGACGGTTCGCGCGATCACACCGCGGAAATGGTGCGGGCGCGAACCAAAGCCAATCCCGAGTTGCGGCTGATCGAAAATCCAGGCAATCGCGGGAAAGGCTACAGCGTGCGGAATGGGATGTTGAACGCCAGCGGCGAGGTGCGCCTTTTTACCGACGCTGACTTATCCGCGCCCATCGAAGAAGCGGACAAGCTGTTTGCGGCAATTCACGAGGGCGCGGATCTAGCCATCGGTTCACGATGGCTGCAACCCGACACACAGGCCCAAAGGCAATCGTTAATGCGTCAGTTTTATGGCAGGACGTTCAATCTCGTGCTGCGGATCTTGCTGGGATTGAGGTTCAAAGATACGCAATGCGGGTTTAAGGCCTTCAGCCGCAGCTCCGCCCAAGAGCTGTTTTCTAAACAGACGATCGAGGGCTGGGGATTCGACGCGGAATTGCTCTTCCTCGCTCAGCGCTCCGGCCTGAAAGTTAAGGAAGTCCCCGTCATATGGTCGGATGCCGAAGGCACGCGCATACATCCGCTGCGCGACGGATTACACATGATTGCCGAAGTATTGGCCATCCGTTGGAACGCAGTTACTAGGAAATATTCGCGACTGAAATCCTAAGCTGTTGCCGCCGAATGCGCATAGCTTTTAGGGCGCACGCCGACTCCAGATTCTTTGTCAAAAATGATTGTCATTCTGGCGGCGCAATTCTCGCACAACCAAAAAAATTCCAGACGGCGCAGAACTTTTTCCGAATCCTCGTCTTCCCCCAGGGTGCGGCGACGATCTAAACCTGCGGAAATTTCAGCGCGGAAAAGCTTTCCCGTATGAAAGTACCGGAAGGAAGCAGAGCAATCGGGGTTGGCGCATTTGGATAACATATCGCGCCTCCATCTACTTTATTCTAGTCCGACCCTGCGGTGGAAAAGCAAGCGTAGAGTAAATTTTTGGCTGAAATTTACCTAATGTTAAACAGCTACAATCGGTTTATTAAAGAAGCAACATAGCCGCCGCCAAATCCGTTGTCGATGTTCACTACCGAGACGTTAGAAGCGCAGGAATTCATCATTCCCAGCAGGGCCGCCATTCCATCAAACGATGCACCATAGCCCACGCTGGTAGGCACTGCGATGACAGGCACTCCGACCAGACCTCCGACAACGCTTGGCAACGCACCTTCCATGCCCGCACACACTACCACTACTCGCGATCGCGTGATCGCACTGCGATGTGCCAGCAGCCGATGAATCCCCGCCACCCCCACGTCGTACAAACGATCGATCTCGTTCCCCATGATCGAGGCTGTGACTACGGCTTCTTCTGCGACGGGAATGTCGCTGGTCCCCGCGGAGATCACCGTGATCAAGCCCTTCCCGCGTATGGTTTTGTCGCGACGCAGTACGATGGCTCGGGCAGCTTCCTCATATTTCACACCGCGCACAACTTTCTTTACGGCAGCAAATTGTTGTTTGCTGGCCCGAGTGGCCAATACATTTTTTCCGTGTTGCGCAAGTTTCTTGAAGATAGCTGCCACCTGGGCGGCAGTTTTCCCCTGCGCCAGAATCACTTCGGGCGCGCCCACCCGCAAGGCGCGGTGGTGGTCGACTTTCGCGAAACCCAGATCTTCAAACGGCATATGCCGGATTCGTTCTACCGCTTCGTCGGGCGCCAGCTTTCCGGCGTGTACTTGTTCGAAAAGTTTGCGAATGGATTCAGCGTTCACGCGATTACCCAACTCTCAGGTTAGCATCGTCGGGCTGGATTTGGCCGTGCGGATCCGAAGGACCTCTTGGCTATGCTCGCGCTAAGTCTGCTAGCGTCGTCAGGGTCTTTCGCGCTTGCTCGCGAGCTTCCGGTTTGGTCAGAAACACTCGCCGCAACGCTGGAAGCGAGATCTTCCCGCCAAGATATGCCTGATAAAGCGAATCCCCGAGGGCGGCATTTTGGTCTTTCGTGTCGAACTCCGGGCATAAGAGACGTGAGCCGAAACGCGCCAACGCATCTTCGATCGGCTGCGCCGGGGCCGGAAGTCGGACCATGCCGCGGCAGGCAGAATACAGAAAACGTGTGCATTCTTCAGCGGCTTCCGGCATGTGGAATTCTTTGATCACAAACAGATTTGAGTCCGCTAAATATGCGCACGATCTGTCTTGCAGCTTGGAATCGAGATGACGCGCGTCATCGTCAAGGGTTACGACTTCTGGCAACAGGTCCGTCAGATATTTGGGTTGGGTGCCATTGCGCGGCGAGTCCAGCCGGAAGCCCAAAGATCTGGCCAGGGAAAAAATCAGGTTATAAATTGCGGGGGCGAAGTCGGGAAGGTCATCCGCAGCGGAGTTCCAGCCGTCCAGGCACAAGCGGTAGCTCTCATATTTTTCGAGCGGACTGGAATTAAAAACACACACCGCGTTTTCTCCCAAGCTCACGGCAGTCGCGTGCTGGGCGACGGCGCGCCAGTATAACGCGTCGACATTTTGCAGTACCGTCAGGATTTTCTCCTGTGGCAACAATTCTGCAATCGTGCTCGGCAAGTGTTGCGGCGCGAGATGCGATTCGCCGAATAGAACGAAGATTGCAGAGTCTGGATGCCGCTGCCGTATGTCGCAAATTTTTGCCCCGGCGTGCCGGTCACGCGAGCGGATTCGGCGCAGATCTTCGCGGGGCAGGCAATCCAGCGCATACAGACCTTCCGCATGATCTCGCGCGGCGCATATCAGGCCATAGAACGGCTCCCATTGATATCCCCAGTCACGGTCGAAACGCAGCCGGCGCCTCAATTCATCTTCAGCAATTTCTCGCCGCCACCAGCCATCCAGGATTTTTTGGTCCCTTGCCAGCACGGCCTCCACACCGAGCACCACCTTTCGTTGACTCGCCGATATTTCAAGCACTTCAGCAGCAAAACGTTGGCACGCGGGAAGTGCATGATAGTCGCCGATCAGGACGGTGCTGGCCGAAGACAGGCGCTGCTGCAACTGCTGAGCCGAAAGAACAGAATCGTACTCGCGAAAGTGCTGGGTGAATTCCCGCAAATAACCGAGTGCGCGAACGGAGTCCGGCGTACCGATGTCATTGCGCACGGCCGCCAGCGCGTGCATTTGCGCCGCTGTTCGCCGCAACTGTTGAGCTGATCGCTTGGCCATCCTCGTCTTGACTCTGTGCCGGTTGCTTGCCTATGCTCAAACTTCGTTTGCCGAATTCACTCCAAAACCTGACCATCGCTACTACCGGCGCCAGCGGATCACTGTTCCTGCGCCATCTTTTACTGGTTATCGACCGCGACACCCGCGTTCAAAACGCGAACTTCATCGCCTCCGACAGTGCCCTGCGCGTGATGGCCGAAGAGCTTGGTTTGCGCGGTCGCAATAATCTGGTCACTCAGTTGCTCGGTCACGCTTCCCGCAAAATTCATCAGCAAGCGAACGCTGATATCGGCGCCAACATCGCCAGCGGCTCCTATCCCGCCGATGCCATGATCGTGCTGCCTTGCAGCGTGGGCACGCTTGCCCGTATTGCTAATGGCATCGCCTCACAGTTGATCGAGCGCTCCGCCGACGTGAGTCTCAAAGAAAAACGGGCCTTGATACTTTGCGTGCGTGAGACCCCGCTCAACAAAATTCATATCCGCAACATGTACCGCGCCGCCGACGCCGGAGCGACCATCTTTCCGCTCATCCCCGCCTACTACTTCCGCCCCGCTACTCTCGACCAGATGGCCCACGAGTTTGCCTGTCGCGTTCTCGCCCACGTCGGACTGCCACAAAAAGACGCCTACCGCTGGAAGGGTTAAGTACTGCAAAGACAGTGGGTTCAGTCTAGAAGTGCGCAGGCGAGCACAACAGATGGCAAGCGGACATGTCCGGCAGGTGTGGGGACTGTCGTCTCCCCGGCCAACCCTCGCACTCCGCATGTGTTATGTCATCCCGAACTCGTCTGCCGAAGGCGGACGAGAGAGGGACCTTACGATGCGATTGGCCTATCTCGAAACAATGACGGGACATCACTAACGCGTGTGCCCCGCACCTTCCACCGACTCTAATGACGTTGGGTCTAAACCCACGCCATCTGCGTGATCTGTATCATCAAGACGTGCGCGAATTCGCCAATTCGATCGTTGCCACGCTGCGGGAGCGTGGCTATCAGGCCTATCTCGTCGGGGGCTGCGTGCGCGATCTGTTGCTTGGGCGAGAACCTGCCGATTACGACGTCGCCACCGATGCCAAGCCGGATGAGGTCATGCGCATTTTCCCCGAAACCTATGCGGTGGGCGCGCAATTTGGGGTGGTGCTGGTGCCCGTTCCGGAGGAAAAAGATAAATCTGTCATTCCTAGCGCGGACGAAACTTCGCGCAGCGAAGGTTTGTCGGAGTCGAGGAACCTACTTTTGGGCAGAGTGCCGAAGTCAACGGTCGAAGTCGCGACTTTTCGCTGCGACATCGGTTATTCCGACGGTCGGCATCCTGATGAAGTACGTTTCAGCCGCGATCCGCGCGAGGATGTCCAGCGGCGAGATTTCACCATCAATGGGCTGCTGCTCGACCCGATCGGAAACCAGGTTCTCGACTTTGTTGGCGGCGAGGACGACCTCAAAGCAAAGATCATTCGGGCGATTGGAAATCCCGATATTCGCTTCACAGAAGACAAGCTACGCATGCTGCGTGCGGTGCGTTTTGCTTCACGCTTCGATTACACGATTGAACCCGCAACCCTCTTGTCGATCCAAAAACTCGCCTCTCAAATCGACCAGGTTTCCCGCGAACGAGTGCGCGACGAACTTACGCGAATGCTGACCGAAGGCCATGCTAAACGCGCCTTCGAATTACTCGATCGAACTGGCCTATTACGCGAGGTGCTGCCGGAAATCGATGCAATGAAAGGGGTGGAGCAGCCGCCGGAGTTCCATCCCGAAGGCGATGTGTTCGTGCACACGTTGTTGATGCTGGAAACGTTGCCTCAGCCGTGTCCCCCGGCGCTTGCCTGGGGAGTGCTTTTGCATGACGTGGGCAAGCCCCCAACCTTCCGCCGTGCTCCCGATCGCATTCGCTTCGACGAGCACGCTCGCGTGGGAACGAAAATGGCTGAAGCGATCTGCCGCCGGCTTCGCTTCTCGAATGACGATACCAAGCAGATAGTAGCGCTGGTCGAAAATCACATGCGCTTTGGCGATGCGGAGCGCATGAAGGATTCGACATTCAAGAAGTTCATTCGGCTGCCGCGTTTCGAACAGCACTTGGAGCTGCATCGCCTGGATTGCGAATCCAGCCATCGAAATTTGCGCCTGTACAATTACACCCGCGAAAAAATGAACTCGCTACCACCGGCAGAGGTCCGCCCAGAGCCGCTGGTTAGCGGCGACGATCTGATCGCCGCTGGATATTTCCCTGGCCCCCAATTCAAGGAAATTCTTGCCGCTATTGAAGACGCACAACTCGACGGACGTTTGCATTCCAAAGAAGAAGCGATGCAGTTAGTGCGCCAAGAATTCCCGCTCGAAACAAAGATCTCCTCGTAGTCCTACCGCAGGCTGGTCCTCCATGATGGCCGGATCAGTTTTCTCCGTTGCCGTCGGCTTCCCGGCAGAATGCGAGGGCCGCCTGCCCCGCGGGCCGTGATCTGGGTCCACCCGTCAGCCTCGTCGAATACAGAGATGTAGCCGCCCCGCGCGATTTCCAGTTCCTTCGTAAGGTGCTGCTTGAAATCCATACGATCGACCGACGTCGGCTCAAACCACGCTGGAGTGACGAAATCAGAAACCAGGACATTGTCGATGAAGTATCCAAGGTTATCGGCTTCCACGGCATCGCACACTTCAAGGGCGTAGATCCTGCTGTCACTTCCCACGGCGCACCAGTTGATCCACGGGTCAGCCAGCATTTCGAGCAGCTCATGGCTTAAGGTCGCGGTCCAGGATGATCCGCTATCGAGATCGAGCTTGGCGAATATTTTCCCCAACGGCGCGCCCTGCTCGGTGAGCTCGTGATAACCGAGAGCCCCCGCCTGATCGGGATTATCGACCACGACAATCTGCCACCACCCTGCAGTGAGCGCCTGGTTGCTGGTTAAAAAATTGAGTGTGCAATCCAACCCCCAGTAAGCCTGGAAGTCGTTGCTGACCTGTTTTTGGAGCGCAGGAACAACCGCCTCCACTTGAGTATCAGAGAGGCAGGTAGACGCGTTGGTAACGGCAATCATTGGCAAGGACATAAAACTCCTGAGTGACATCAAACAGCCGAGATTCGAAATGGAGGTACGGGCGCCCTCGCCCGTACCTGGCACCTGCTACCGCAAAATATTTGCCGCAAATGCCGTATCCAGCGCAGGGTTCCCGGTGGGCGCGCAGACCTGCTGGTTCCATTGCTTCTTTAAATCTTTGGCGTGAAGAAGCGGGGATGGCGGCGTCTTGCGCGCAGTGGCAGGGAAAGCTTGCGGCATCAAAGCGGCGAAGCTATTCACAGTTGCGAGAATCAGATTCACCGCGGCGGCAATTCTGGCGGAAAGCGTGGCGTTCGAAATATGCGCCGACTGCAGCATGGTCGGCAGGTTCTGATCGAGATCAGAAATAGCGCTCTGTATTTTTTGCAGAGTAGTCGGGTTGGGGCTGGCTTTGTATTCGCTGTACAAAGTTTGCAACAGATTTACATCGCGACTGGCCTGCGCCGAAATGTTCTGGATGACCACAGTATCGGCAGTGCTGGCCTGTTGCCCCGCGGCCAGCGTGCTTACGAGAGTGGCGATGTTCAGTGCCATCTGCGTGAGCACCGGCAGGTCTTGCAAAGCTGTGTTGATCCATTGGGCGCTGCATCCGGTGGCGGCGAGCGCGACCGCCAGAGCCAGAGCGAGAAGGGTTTTAGCTTTAGAATGAGTTTTCATAGTTTCTCCTGTTGGAAGTTGGAAGAGCAGTTTTGTCGTTCGTCATTGGTCATCGGTCGTGGAACCCTGACGAACGACGCGCGACGCACGACCCACGACGGTTCTAATGAAATCCTTCGACGACTACCTTCGCGATGCCGAGCAAGCGCATGGGCACCTCTGCGCCGGCCAAGTGCTCGGCGTGCGTATGGCAATGCTGGGTCTGCAGAAATTGGGGATCGACGACCCTCAAGGTGCAGATCGCAAGCGTCTGGTTACATTTGTTGAAATTGACCGTTGCGCAACCGATGCAGTTGCGGTTGTAACTGGCTGCCGTCTTGGCAAGCGGGCGCTGAAGTTTCGCGACTGGGGCAAAATGGCCGCGACGTTTGTTGATGTCAACAACGGCCGCGCCATTCGCATTGCTGCGAAAGAATCGTCAAAGGCGCTCGCCCGGCAAATGCACCCAGAGCTCGAAAACAAAAACCAGCAACAGATGCTTGCCTATCGCGAAATCGCAGACGACGACCTGTTCACCACTCAGTGGGTGAAGGTTGACCTGTCTCCGGAAGAATTTCCCGGATACAAAGGCGAAAGAATTGT
>DATATW010000126.1:0-16611 GCA_036268595.1 Terriglobales bacterium | reverse complement strand
AAATCAATGGATCGCAACGACTCCGCCTCGGCCTTCTTCCAATCCCATTTATTAAAAAGATATATTGCGGCGAGAGCATTGTGCGCTTCAGGAAGCGAGTCATCGAGGGCGAGGGCCTTGCGGACGTCGGTTTCTGCCTCGGCGAAAGCCTGTGACGGAAGCACTTCGCCATTTGCAGCGTCCGCGGCATAAGTATCTCCCAGTCCACTCCAGGCGGCAGCATAGTCCGGTTGCAACTCGATCGCTTTTTCAAAGTATGGTTTGCCGCGATCGTAATCCTGCACGAACCAATAAAAACGTCCTTGCAAATATGCATCATGGGCTTCCGGACTTACGTAGCGGGCGGGTCTAATCGCAGGCGGGGCAGTCCGGGCTTGTGTCGCTATGGTTTGCGACAGTTCGTCCGGCAGCGACAGCGCGGCACTCGCATCGCGATCATAACTTTCTGCCCAAACATGGGTATCGGTGGGAGCATAAATAAGCTGCAGATTGACGTGGACTCGCCCGCCAGAACGAGATACCGAGCCTTCCAGTATCCCATCCACACCAAGCGCTTGCGCGATATCGCGCAACGGCTTATTGACGCCTTTGTATTGCATTACAGAGGTGCGCGACACGACTCTCAGCGAGCGGTTCCGCGCAAGGGCGGTAATCAACTCGTCCGTCATGCCATCAGCGAAGTAATCCTGCGCGGGATCTCCCGAAAGGTTTGCGAGGGGAAGCACTGCAATCGAGTGAATGGGACCGATCTGGCTTCTCGCGAAAACGCGGTCACGCAGTCCGCCGACATTCAGTTCCATCAACGATCCAACAAGGACCAGAAACCCTATTGCCAACCCGAGCCACTTCAGGCCTGAGTGCTCACTGGTCTTGCTCGGAACGACCGTGAGGTTCGGGCTTAGTACGTCGCTCGGCGAATTTACTTTCTCAGCGGACGCCTGGGTTCCATGGCCATTCGCATTTCGGGGTTCCGGTACAAACCGGTAACCCTTGCCCGATACCGTCTGTATGAACCGCTGCCTCTCCACATCCTCCCGTAACACCGTTCGGATCTTGCGGATCGCGGTATTGATTCCGTGTTCGGTATCAATGAAGACATCCTTGCCCCACAGTCTCTCGATGATCTCCTGACGGTAGACGACCTGCCCGTCTCTTTCGAGCAGCAGGACAAGCAACTCCATGGGAATGCGCTCGAGCTTCAGCGGGCGGTTATCGCGACGCAATTCGAAGCGAGAAGGATCCAGCTCAAATTCGCCAAACTTGTAGGTGGACGCGGGCACGACAGTCAACCAATTGGGCAAGAACTATACCATCCGGCGGCAACTAAGGCGAATAACGATTCGTAAATTCAGCGACTTACGGCTTCACCTTTCTTCACCTTAATTCATCTGCAGTTCCTTGCCACATTGTCCCGCTTAGGTCACATTCGCTTCCGCAGCTCGAAGCCTTCGAGCAGATTTCGCACTTCAAAAGGAGATCACGTGAAACCAGCACTTAACAAATTCACTCTGGCCCGGTACTCGCTGTTTTTCGCAGCAGTAATGGCCGCGCTATCCCTGCAAGCCGAAACCTGGCACGCCACCGTCGGCACTCAGGACGAAAACAAAGGTCGCCAGGTCGTGGCGTTCCTTCCGAATGAGCTATGGATTCATGCCGGCGACAGCATTGAATGGCGCGTCAAGACAGACGAACCACATACGATTACCTTTCTGACTGCGGGCCAAATCCGACAACCCTTCGACGTCGGCTGTCCGGGATACTCTTCCGGCCCAGCAATCGTCGACGACGGCAGAACGTGCGTTAGCAGTCCGCCGCTGGTCTCCGGCCAGAGCTTCTCCGTAATGTTCACTTCACCGGGCAATTTCAAGCTGGTTTGCCTTGTGCATCCGGATCAGACGGGAGTAGTCCATGTTCTGGAAACCAACGCCGCCCTTCCGCACGGCCAGGAGTTTTATGACAGAGAAGCAGCCAGTCAAGCCAACGAAATGCTGGCCGATCTCGCGCGTCTTCAAGGCAATTCTCATGCAGCCTCAGCCAATGACGTTGTCGTCGGGACCGGCAAGACGCTCGCAACTGGCGGAGGCCACAACTCAATCTCCCTGATGCGGTTCATGCAGCCCGAACTGGTGATTCGTGCGGGCACGACGGTGGAGTGGACGAATGACGATCCCAGCTTGCCGCACACAATCACGTTCGGCACCGAACCGGCAAACCCGATGCCTCCATCGGGTAACGTGAGCGTGGACGCTGATGGCGCGCTGCATGCGACTATTTCTTCAACCGCCGATAGCGTGCATTCCGGCTTCATCCTGTCCGCGCCGCAAGACGAGATTGGCTCACCCCAAACTCCGTTGGCGCCAACTCGGTTTCGCATCACGTTCACAAAGCCCGGTGTTTATCCATATATCTGTGCGCTTCACGACGAGTTGGGAATGAAAGGAAGAATCATCGTTTTGCCGTGAGGTGCGGAGGCTGGTGGCCCTTTTTGTCGGAAAGTACCGCGACTGAGGGGCCCCCATCCCTTCGACTTCCTCCTCGACTTTGTTCGGAACTCCGGTGAGATAGGCCGAAGACCACAAACTATATCGGACTCGTCGAGAGCAAAGCGCGCGCCTCGGCGACGATCAGCGAGCGTCACAACTTATCGGAGATGGCTCCCGATCGCCGGCAAACCGGAAACTGACCGACTACCTGCGGGCGATTGGCTTGAACTCGCGGCGCTTGTCAGTGTAAGCTTTGAGTGACTTTCTGTGGAAAAACGCCTCGCCCAGTCGGTCTCAAAGTACCCAATAAACGCTGACAGCGCTCAAGTTTAGCGGAAGTGGTGGAATTGGCAGACACACCATCTTGAGGGGGTGGCGCCGAAAGGCGTGGGGGTTCAAATCCCCCCTTCCGCACCATGTTCCGGCGCCAGTTCAGACGAATTCGCTCCGCAAAGGTTTCATTATTCATGATCACACTTGTCACTCTGCTTCACATTTTCGTTTGTTTTTTCCTGATCATTGTCGTGCTGCTGCAAAGCGGCAAGAGCGGTGACATTGCTGCTGCCTTCGGCGGACAGGGAAGCCAGACTGCATTTGGGCCGCGTGGCGCGGCAACAGTGCTTACCAAAGCTACGACCTGGTGCGCGGTGATCTTTATGCTCACCTCCATTACGCTTTCGATTGCTGCCTCGCGAAAGACTGGGGTGAAGTCGGTGTTCCAGAACTATCCGACAGCTCCGGCGAAATCCGGGAACGCTCCGGCTCAAAATGCGCCTGCGCCTGCTCCTAAGAAGTAATTACGCCGAGTCTGCGTTAGCTCTTAGCCGCAGTTTGTGGCTCAGAGCTAACAGCTAAAAGCCGTTCCCCATGATCCACGAAATCCTTCCTGTCGGGCCTTTGCAATGTAATTGCTCGATCATTGGCGACGAGAATTCACTCGAAGCCATGGTCATCGATCCGGGCGATGATATTGCCGACGTGCTGGCGATCATCAAGAAACACAATCTCAAGGTAAAGCAGATCGTAATCACGCACGCGCACATCGACCACGTGGGCGGAGCGATGAAATTACGCGTCGCGACAGGTGCGCCCATTCTGCTGAATCAGAATGACTACGCGCTCTTGAAGATGCTTGACCTGCAGGCCGATTGGATCGGAATGGAATCGCCGGGAAAGGTAGAGATCGATCACAGCCTCAGCGAGCTGGATACGGTACAGACAGGCGCGCTGATCGCGAACGTCATGCACACGCCTGGACACACTGAAGGCAGCATCTGTCTTTACTTTCCGGCGCAGAAAAAACTGATTGCGGGGGACACGTTATTCGCGGGAAGCATCGGGCGTACCGATTTGCCCGGGGGATCGTTTGAAAAAATTATGCGATCACTGCACGACAAAGTGCTCGCGTTACCGGACGAGACCGTCGTTGTGCCGGGGCATGGCCCGCTCACCGACATCGGCGCTGAACGTCGAGTGAATCCGTTCTTGAAGAATTTATAACTGCAAGTGCTGGACCGGCAGGCCGACTGAACTCACTCTCCGCATCGTTCTAGAACATATGCTCCCGGCCCTTGCTGACCGCGAATCGAACGGCAGAATTCTTTCACGACGAAGCCCGCGCTGAGTGATTCCACAAATGCTCGTCGCGTAGCCAATCTCCATTCGCGCGCCCGGGGCGGATCTGACTGTTCCATCTGGCCTATCTCGCGGGGAATTTCGATTGCGACTCTTTGCCTTGAAAGTAATGCTTTCAGGTCGCCTTCCGCCGGCCTGCCATCACCATTGAATCGAATCAGTGGATCTAAATGTTTCAGAGTGTCCAGCATTTCGGCGGATTTATCTTTGCCGTTTAGTTTTCCCTGAACGCTCGCATCGGGCAATCGCCATGTCACCCAGAGCCGGTCGGTACCGTTGGTGTGCAAGTGGCTCGAAGTTTGGGGTCCATAGAAATCCGGACGATAACTATCTGAGATGACGCCCAGCTTGCAGAAATTGAAGTGCGCATTCAGGCTGCGCAAAGGATCAAACGTCCACGTTATTTCATTGATTCCCATTGCCATGGCGCGTTCGCGCTGCGCCAGTTTCAAGCGATAGCCCAGCCCGAATTCGCGGTGCGATGGACGTACCGCCAGCATGTGCGAGTGAAATCCCATCATTCCATGATCCAAGCTGGGAAAAGCCAATGCAAATCCCACTAGTTCGAGACCTTCGAAGGCGCCAAGCACCATGCTGCCTGCAGCTTTTAAAGCCACCGCGAGGGTCAACGGGGTTCCATCGGCGTCATCAAGCCCCCACACCTCTTTCTCCAGCCGAAGCACAGGTTCTAGATCGGCGATGGTCTCGAGATCGCGGATAGTGATCGCAGGTTGAGCCATAGCTCCTGATTTGTTACAGCGATTGGCCGTCCAATATACCCGAGCGGCCGGCTAATGACCATTGCGATCCTAATTGAACGAAGTTTCTCGCCCCAATCAGGTAAATTTTTGTAAACATCTGATGACAACCGACTTCAACGCACATCCAAAGCTTGTGTATGTGCGGGCGTAGTGTGAGCATTTTCTATCCAGATTATTTAACATGATGAATCTTCCGGGGCGGAGGCCAGTGACTCAATGCTTTCTGATCTGCTGAAAACTAAGTGGACGTCTTTGCGCTTGGCAGTCCTCTTGGTTCTGCTGCTATTGCCTGCTGTTTTTACGGCGTGTTCGGGGTCCGGTTCCACTCCTTCGAAGGCTCGCGCGAACACTCCGCAGGCGGTGCAAGTCACTGTCGCTCCCGCAGTCCGGCAGGATCTCCCGATTTACCTGACAGGCCTGGGTTCGATCGAGGCTTATTACACCGTCAGCGTAAAGAGCCGTGTTGACGGCCAGTTGGTTGACGTGAAATTCAAAGAAGGCGAGACCGTCAAAAAGGGAGCGCTGCTGGCGGTGATTGACCCCCGACCTTATCAGGTCCAACTGGATCAAGCGCAGGCGCAGCTCTTTAAAGATCAGGCGTCCTTACGAGATGCCAGGCTGAATTACCAGCGCTACAAAGACCTGTTACAGAATTCCGGCGCCATGTCGCAGCAGCAAGTCGACACTCAGAAAGCTACGGTCGATCAACTGGACGGCACAGTACGCAACGATCAGGCGACCGTGGAGAACGCGAAGCTGAACCTGGTCTATTGCCACATAACCGCGCCAGTCAGCGGCCGCATTGGGCTTCGCCTGGTCGATCCCGGAAACATCGTGCATGCCGCCGATACCAATCCGATGTTGGTGATTACAGAACTCCAGCCCATCACCGCAATCTTTACCCTGCCCGAAGATGAGCTGCCGACGGTAGCGCAGCACATGCACAAAGGAACCCTTCAGGTGGACGCCTACAGTCGAGACGACCTTACGAAGCTGGACACCGGAACATTGCTGACCATCGATAACCAAATTGATCAGACGACAGGGACGGGAAAACTAAAAGCCATCTTCGAAAATAAGACCTTTGGCTTGTGGCCTAATCAGTTTGTGAATATTCACCTGCTGCTGGAAACTCAGAAGAACGTGACAGTCGTCCCTTCAGCAGCGGTACAGCGCGGGCCGCAGGGCAATTACGTCTACGTCATGAAGCCCGATAAAACCGTCGAAGTGCGCAATGTGAAAATTCCGGTGACACAAGGGAACCTGAGTGAAATCGCAAGCGGCGTTTCTCCGAACGAACTGGTAGTCACTGACGGCCAGGACAAGCTGCAGGAGGGAAGTCACGTTGAACCGCACACCCAAACCGGCGGCACTGAAAACGCGCAGAGTTCCAGCCCGAGTTCGAATGCAGCCAATGCGACGCCCAGTACAAATCCGCAGCAAGCGCAGCGAAATCGGCGGGGAAACGGTTCATCTAACGCTAGTAATCAGAATCGCGGAACTGCTTCCCAATGAACCCCTCACGGCTGTTCATCCTTCGTCCGGTTGCCACATCGTTAATGATGGTTGGTGTCCTGCTGGTTGGCATTGTGGCCTACCGGCAACTTCCGGTCTCAGCGTTGCCGGAAGTGGACTATCCCACGATCCAGGTGATGACGTTTTATCCCGGGGCAGACCCCACAGTCATGGCTTCGTCGGTGACTGCCCCGCTGGAGAGGCAGTTCGGGCAAGTGCCTGGATTGAGCCAGATGACCTCGACCAGTTCGCTGGGCGCATCAATCATCACCCTGCAATTCAATCTCGATCAGAACATCGACATCGCTGAGCAGGAGGTGCAAGCCTCGATCAATTCGGCAGGCACCTATCTTCCCGTTGACTTACCCAACCCGCCGATTTACAGCAAAGTGAATCCCGCGGATTCGCCAATTCTCACTTTATCGGTCAGTTCCGATACGCTGCCCTTATCAAAGGTTGAAGATCTTGCTGACACCCAGCTGGCGCAGAAGATTTCCCAGGTGACCGGCGTCGGGCTCGTTTCCATCAGCGGCGGACAGAAGCCCGCGGTTCGCGTCCAGGCCAATCCGACTGCGCTGGCCTCCTATGGCTTGGGGCTCGAGGACATTCGAACCGCACTGGCTGCGGCCAACGTTGACCAGGCAAAGGGAACGCTGGATGGCCCGCGGCAATCTTTTACCATCGGCGCCAACGATCAATTGCTCGCCAGCGCGCAATATAAGCCGATCATCATTGCCTATCGCAACGGTGCCCCGGTCAGGCTGGACGCGGTGGCGAATGTGACGGACAGCGTCGAGAATACCGACGAGTCGGCGTGGATGGGCCAGGGATCGGTACTTTCGCCGGCTGTCATTGTGAACATTCAGCGCCAGCCGGGCGCGAACATCATCAGCGTAGCCGACAAGATCAAACTTCTTCTTCCTCAACTGCAGGCTTCACTTCCGGCCGCAGTGCGAGTCTCAATTCTCACCGACAGAACTGAAACCATCCGCGCGTCAGTAAAGGACGTGGAATTCGAACTTACCCTCACTATCGGGCTGGTCGTCCTGGTGATTTTTTTGTTTCTGCGGAACCTGCGCGCGACGATTATTCCAAGCGTTGCCGTGCCCTTGTCGATTGTTGGGACCTTCGCTGTCATGTATCTGTTGGGCTATAGCCTGAATAACCTGACGCTCATGGCTCTCACCATTTCGACGGGTTTCGTGGTCGACGATGCCATTGTGATGATCGAGAACATTGACCGTTTCCTCGAGGCAGGCGACTCGCCTCTGGATGCGGCATTGAAAGGCGCAGGGCAGATTGGGTTCACCATCGTTTCTTTGACGGTTTCGTTGATCGCGGTTTTGATTCCATTGCTTTTCATGGGAGACATTGTAGGCCGGTTGTTCCGCGAATTCGCCGTCACTCTGGCTGTGACCATTCTGGTTTCGGCATTCGTCTCACTTACGCTTACGCCGATGATGAGTGCGCGCTTATTGAAGTCGAAAGCTGACCACAAGGAAAGCCGCTTCTATCAATGGTCGGAGCGGATGTATGAACGGGTGATTGAAGGCTATGGGCGCACGCTGAAATTTGTGCTGAAACACCAGACCACCACCCTTCTCGTCACCGTTGCGACCCTCGTACTCACATTACTGCTCTACATAGTGGTTCCGAAAGGCTTCTTCCCGGTTCAGGATACGGGTGTGATTCTGGGTATTTCAGAAGCCCCGCAAAATATTTCCTTTAGCGCTATGTCGCAACGCCAGCAGCAGCTTGCGCGTGCCATTTTGAAAGATCCTGACGTACTGAGTCTCTCTTCATTTATCGGGATCGATGGCACTAACCTTACCCTGAACAGCGGGCGCATTCAGATCAACCTGAAACCGCGGGATGAGCGTAGTGCGACTGCTTCGGATATTATTCGCCGGCTCCAGCCGCAGCTTGCGAACGTCCAGGGCATCACGCTTTATATGCAGCCGGTGCAGGACTTGACGGTTGAGGACCGGGTCAGCCGTACGCAGTATCAATACTCGATGGAAGACGTTGATGCTCAAGAGCTGGCGGTGTGGTCGCAGAAATTGATTCAACAACTCAGTTCGTCAAGCGCCTTGCGCGATATCGCCAGTGATCAGCAAAATGGCGGCCTGCAGGCGGACCTGGTTATCGATCGCGATTCCGCATCCCGACTGGGTATTCTTCCGGCGCAAATCGACAGCACTCTTTATGACGCGTTCGGACAGCGTCAGGTCTCGACCATGTATACGCAGTTGAACCAATATCACGTGGTGCTAGAAGTGGATCCCCAGTTTCAACAGGACCCCCAGTCGCTGGATGATATTTACGTAAAATCGAATACCGGCACCCAAGTTCCGCTTTCGGCGTTCAGTCACATCGAACGCACTTACGCCACGTTGGCGATTAATCACCAAGGCCAGTTCCCGGTTGTAACTTTGTCCTTCAACCTCGCGCCCAATGCTTCACTCGGCGAAGCCACCAAGCAAATCGACGCCGCCGAGCAGGCGATCCACATGCCCGCCAGTATTCACACCAGCTTTCAGGGAACGGCCGCGGCATTCCGTAACTCGCTGTCCAGCGAACCGCTGTTGATTCTGGCCGCAATCATCACGGTGTATATCGTATTGGGAGTTCTGTACGAGAGCTATATTCACCCGATCACAATTCTTTCGACCTTGCCCTCCGCCGGAGTCGGGGCGTTGTTGGCGCTCATTATCACAGGCAACGATTTGGGAGTCGTGAGCTTGATTGGAATCATTCTTCTGATCGGCATCGTGAAGAAGAACGCCATCATGATGATCGACTTTGCGCTTGAGGCTGAGCGTGATGAACACAAGCCCCCCGAGGAAGCCATCTACCAGGCTTCGCTGCTGCGCTTCCGTCCCATCATGATGACTACCATGGCCGCGCTGTTTGGCGGTTTGCCGCTGGCACTGGGAACCGGCACAGGCTCGGAGCTTCGGCATCCATTGGGCATCACCATCGTTGGCGGATTGCTAGTTAGCCAATTGCTGACGCTTTATACGACTCCGGTGGTTTACATCTGGTTCGACCGTTTATCTGAACGGTTCTCACGGTTCGGATTCCGTCATTTTCAAGAACAACCGGCGGCGGGGGATTAGCATTGAGCGTTTCATCTCCATTTATCAAGCGGCCGGTTGGCACGTCGCTGCTGACCGTCGGGCTCCTGCTGGCCGGCATTATTGCTTTTAAGCTCTTGCCGGTCGCACCGCTGCCACAAGTCGAATTCCCGGTGATCCAGGTGGGGGCATCGTTGCCTGGCGCCAGTCCTGAGACCATGGCTTCTGCCGTAGCCACACCACTCGAGCGGCAATTCGGCCGCATTGCGGGCATCAACCAGATGACTTCGACCAGCCAGATCGGCTCGACCGGCATCGTGTTGCAGTTCGATCTGAACCGCGACATTGATGCCGCCGGCCGCGATGTTCAGGCAGCAATAAATGCCGCGCGCAGCAACTTGCCATCTTATTTGCCCGGCAATCCCTATTACCGCAAGGTCAACCCGGCCGATGCGCCTGTCTTGATCGTTTCGCTCACTTCAGACACCTATACCTTGCCGCAAATGTATGACGCCGCCGATTCCGTGCTGGCACAAAAATTGGCGCAGGTCAGTGGCGTAGGACAGGTTTTCGTCGGGGGAGCAGCTCAGCCCGCGGTGCGCGCGGAAGTCAATCCGAATCTGCTGAACAAGCTGGGCATCGGCCTGGATGCTGTGCGCACCGCTCTCGGAGCAGCCAACGCGAACAGCGCCAAGGGCAGTGTAGCGAATGCAATCAATGCCTGGACGATCACTGACAATGACCAGATCAAGAAGGCTGATCAATATCAATCGCTGATCGTCTCCTACAACAACGGCGCGCCAGTAAGGCTGAGTGACGTAGCCAATGTGTCAGACTCGGTTGCCGATACCCGCGTCATCGGACTCGCGGCGCATGGAACCGCTGCCAAGAACGCGCAGGGCAAGCCCGCGGTGCTGATTATTATTTTCCGTCAGCCAGGCGCGAACATCATCGACACGGTCGACCGCGTCTATGCGCTGCTGCCGCAATTGGCTTCTTCGATTTCGCCCGCGATCCATCTGGACGTGGTTATGGACCGGACGACTACGATTCGCGCTTCGGTTCGCGATATCGAAATCACGCTGATCATTTCGGTCTTTCTTGTCATCCTGGTGGTATTCGCGTTCCTGCGCACCGTCCGCGCAACCATCATTCCCAGCATCGCCGTGCCGCTCTCGCTGATAGGGACCTTCGCAGTGATGTATCTGCTGCACTACAGCCTCGACAATCTGTCGCTGATGGCGCTGGCGATTTCAACCGGGTTCGTCGTAGATGATGCAATTGTGGTGTTGGAAAATATCACCCGCCATCTGGAGCACGGGATGACTCCGGTAGCTGCGGCTTTCCAGGGGGCCCGGGAAATCGGGTTTACCGTGCTTTCCATGAGCACTTCGCTGGTCGCAGTCTTCATTCCCATCTTGATGATGAGAGGGCTGGTCGGACGTCTGTTCCGCGAGTTCGCAGTCACGCTCAGTATTGCCATTGGGGTTTCGCTGTTGGTTTCACTGACTACGACGCCCATGATGTGCGCGCAAATTCTCAAGCCTCTTGGCGAGGAAAAGCACGGATGGTTCTATCGTGGTTCGCAATCGGTTTTCGATCGAATCCTCAAAATTTATCGGGGAAGCCTGGGTTGGGTTTTGCGTCACCAGTTGCTGACGCTGATCGTGACGATTGGCACCATGGCTTTAACTGTCTATCTGTACGTCAAAGTTCCTAAAGGATTTTTCCCCCAACAAGACACGGGCCGTGTGATGGGATCAGTGCAGGCCGATCAGGACATTTCCTTTCCAGCGATGCGTAAGAAAATGGAGCAGTTCGTCAGCATCGTAATGCGGGACCCGAATGTGCAAACGATTGTCGGTTTTGCGGGCGGGAATACGGCTAGAAATCAGGGCCGGATGTTTATCACGCTCAAGCCAAAGGGGTCG
Source organism: Terriglobales bacterium (assembly GCA_036268595.1). GTDB lineage: Bacteria > Acidobacteriota > Terriglobia > Terriglobales > Acidobacteriaceae > Gp1-AA145. The sequence goes on along the minus strand of DATATW010000126.1, from coordinate 5,209 downwards.
GAGCGCAAAGTGACGGCGGACCAGGTCATAGGCGAATTACGCCGCAAGCTGACGGCGGTACCCGGCGCCACTCTTTACATGCAGTCGGCGCAGGACCTCACCATTGGTGGCCGCCAAAGTCAGGCCCAATACCAGTACACGCTCCAGGGAGAAGACTTGAGTGAGCTGGACTCCTGGGCGCCGCGCCTGATGCAGAAGTTGCGCACCCTCAAGGAATTGCGCGACGTAAACACAGATCAACAAGACAGAGGTTTGCAGGAAACTGTGATTATCGATCGCGACACCGCTTCGCGATTAGGAGTCTCTCCGCAAGCGATTGACAACGCGCTTTATGACGCTTTCGGGCAGCGCCAGGTTTCAACCATCTATGAGCAGCTGAATCAATACCATGTGGTGATGGAAGTTGATCCGCAATACCAGCAGACTCCAGCGGCGCTCGATGCAGTTTACGTAGGATCCACCACCGGAAGCATGATACCGCTCTCCGCCATCGCGCACTTTGGACCGTCTAATACCGCGCTGGCAGTAAACCATCAGGGGCAATTTCCCGCTGCCACAATTTCATTCAACCTCGCACCCAATGTTTCGCTTGGCCAGGCGACTCAGATGATTGAGCAGGCCAAAAACGAGATCCAATTTCCTGCCACCATCCACGGCAGTTTCCAGGGGACTGCGGCAGCCTTCCAGGAATCGCTTTCTGATGAACCTGTACTGATAGTTACTGCGTTGCTCACGGTGTATATCGTGCTGGGAATTTTGTACGAAAGCTTCGTCCATCCCATCACGATTCTGTCGACTCTGCCATCTGCGGGTGTGGGCGCGCTGCTGGCATTGCTGGTAACCGGGCGCGAACTGAACGTGATGGGACTAATTGGAATTATTCTCTTGATCGGCATCGTCAAGAAGAACGCCATCATGATGATCGACTTTGCTCTGGATGCCGAACGGCGCGAGGGGAAATCTCCGCAGGACGCGATTTTCGAAGCCTGCATGTTACGCTTCCGCCCAATTCTGATGACGACCATGGCGGCGCTGTTGGGTGCACTCCCATTAGCGGTTGGGACTGGGGTCGGATACGAGCTGCGTCAACCGTTGGGAATCACGATCGTGGGTGGCCTGATCTTGAGCCAGGCGCTCACTCTTTTCACCACCCCGGTAGTCTACCTTTACCTTGATCGGATGCGCTGGGCGTGGCGACGTAGGCATCGTGCTGCTCCGGGACAAATTGCCCCTGCCGGCAGTCAAGCCGATTAGTGGATTCCACTTGGGAAACGGGTCTGCCTCGGTTACTCCGGTTACTTGCCAAGCAAAACTCCAAGGTTACGATCTAGAAGTAACTTAAACTCTTGCACATCCGGAGTTGATATGTCGAAATATGTCAAGATGTGTGTGGCTGGGGCAGTTCTGGCCCTTGCTACCGCACTTTCCGCTCAGGATTATCATGTGATCTCCGTCACCAACGGAGGCACTATCAATGGGACTGTAAAGTGGTCCGGCGCAATGCCACGTCTTATGCCGGTTGCGATCAACAAGGATCCATTGATTTGCGACCCAAGCTCTCAGAAGACTCGCGATCTGGAACGACTTATCGTAGGGTCCCAGAGCGGCGTAGCAAACACTGTGGTTTACTTGAAAGATATTTCGAAGGGCAAGGCGATGGATTTGCCGCAACAGAGGCGGTTTCTCGATCAGAGGCACTGTCGCTACGAACCGCATATTCTCCTGGTTCCTGCCGGCTCCGAACTGCAGATGAAAAGCTCCGACGCCACCTTGCACACCATCCACATGGATGGAGCGGCAACCTACAACTTGCCGTTTCCATTCACGAACCAGTTGGTTAGCCGCTCGATGTCAACGGTTGGGCTGGTTAACTTGCGATGCAATGGCGGCCACACCTGGATGAATGCCGAGATGTTTGTAGTGCCGCATCCCTATTACGCGGTCACCGATGAGAGCGGAAGATTCGAGCTCTCGGACGTGCCGCCGGGCGAATACCAGATCGTTGCCTGGCACGAAGGGTGGACCGTGACCCGTCAGGAAGGCGCCTTCGATGTCCTGACCGAGAAACGGGTGGAGCGGCCAGTATTTTCAGAGCCGCGAACCTGGCAGAAAAGCGTTAGCGTTCGGCCAAATTCCGGAGCTGTGGTCAATTTTGTGATTTCTGAGAAGTAGGTGATTTCGATCCGCCACTTCGACCGCTGGCACCTTTACTTTAGTACTTTTCGTTGACCGGCGTGACTCACAGGCACGCTGGGACGCGAATTCCTGTTTTCAACAGGTTGACTCATCATCTTCCTTCGTCCCATGACCTCGGTAACGTGCACCTATGACTTCCTCGAATTACGCTAATAACTAACATCGGGAGGATGCTATTCCGAGCAGCGGCACAAGCAAAGGGGCGACACAGGCGTCAGCGCGTCCGTTTATCCATAGCCTGAATATCCTGGTTAAGTATGTTCGCCTTTATGGATTCGACCATAAGCGGACCCAAACACAATTTGAAGTTGCCTGGGCCGAACTGAAAGATTCTCTTCCCATAGGAAAGGGAAGTTTTGTGTTGGGGGTTTCGGGCGAGCGGTTGCTGCTGGATGGCGTCGCTATCGAAACCGGGCAAGCCGAGCGTGGCTTTGCCCAACTCCTGACCGCTTCCGGACTCGCAAGTATTCAATTTTCCAGTGACGTAACTCCCGAGGAATTTGAAAAGCTGGTGCGGGCGTTCGCCTTCAATGGCGCCAAAGCGCAGGATTTAGCTGACCAGATCAAGAGTGCCTTCGCTGACAATCGCGGCAACATTCGCATCAATGAGATTAAGTTTGTGGCTTCGGACGCGGCATCAGTGAATATGACGGCCGCGGCACAGATCGTGGCGCAATCTCTGGGCCCCGAATTTAAAGATTGGCTTAGCGATCCTAATAAATTGGTGCAGGTGATTGCAGCCGCCGAGGGATCACACAAACCCAAAGCCGGTGCCGAAAAGCGCGGCCCAATGGAAGGTGGAGGATGGAGTGATTCTCCGTTCCTGCTGAATAGCAAAGAGACTCAGCAAGCGTTGCAACTTCTCACCCGCTTCGGGGAATTGGCTTCTGTTAAGTCGCCCAAGCCGGAGCAGATAGGATCAGAATTAGATCGAGCAGACGAAAAGATCAAGAACTCCGTTCTGACGCTGCTTGATGAGCTGTCGAGCGCCGGTCCTGACCCTAAAACCGCAAAGCCTCTGCTGATGCGCGCTGCCGAGCAACTGGCGATTCGCTATGCGCTGGAACGTTTCGAAAGCGGCGACTTGAAAACCAACGCGGTCCACGAAATTCTGGAGCAGATGAGCCAGCAAATGGGCAATCTGCGCAAGATTCTCGAGATGCACGAAGCCAAGATGAGCAAGGCCGGCATCATGGTGGAGTCGCACTCGGATATTCTTGATCGCACGTTCTGGTCTGAGCTTCCCGAAAGCAGCAAGAAGAAGGCATTGCAGTCTGAAGATGCCGCCTGCGTGCCAGCACGCAATGTTCGTCAATATGTTGAACTCTTGCTCGAGCGTGGGGACCGCGAGAGCGCTTCAGCGATTCTGCTGAATTACGCCGCCTCCGTAACTTCGAAAGATCCGGAATACCGCTCGCGCGTGGCAGACGGCATTTCACAACTGGCCGACCTGTTTGCGGTATGCGCAACAGGTGCGCTGGGTGAGACCACGCAGAAGCTCGGCGATGCGCTTGCCAGGGAGGCGAATCCGGAAATCGAAGCTTTATTGAGCGCCGCCTTTGTTCGCTTGAGTTCCGAAGCCGCGCACCGCAAGCAATACCGCGCCATAGCGCAAACTTGCGAAACCATGGAATACGTGGCGAGTCGCAGGCCGGCGCTCGAAAGGGACCTCCGCTCCCGCATTGGAGTCGAAGGCCGGTTGCCGGATTTTATTGAAGATGCGCTTTCGCAAGCGAGCTTCAATCCTGACCTGATCGGAGTTTTGCGCCGAAACTCTAAAGCTTCAGCTGAGCATCTGGCGGATCGTTTCTTCCGCTCCATGAAGCGCGAGGAGTGTGACCGCATAGTAGAACTGGTGAACGAGCTTGGCCCAGGAGCGTATGAATATTTGCGGGAAATGCTAAGCAGCGGCCCGCAGCGGCAGGCAGTTTCGTCGGTGGGTCTGATGAGCCGATTGGACGTGCCCGCGTTACTGGAGCTGCTGCCGTCACGACTCAGCGAACTCAACCGCTTTTATCACGATTTGATCGTGCGCCAGATCGCATACGGAGCGGCGGGCAATCGTGGCCGGACGCTGCTTGAGATACTCGAAGTGCTCGATCCCGCGGTGGTACCCCAGGCGCTGGATGAAATCGGAATGAGCGGCGATCGTAGCGCCGCGCCGCCATTAATTGTTATGGCAGGCGCTGGTGAAGCCCAGGGACGCTCTCCCTTATTACAGCTGAAGGCCATTGAAGCGCTGGGAAGGTTGCGCGAGCCGGAAGCAGTGCCGGTACTGAGAGCTCTGTTTGAAGCGAAAAGGATGTTCAAGTGGCAGCACCACCGCGAACTACGAATTGCCGCAGCGCAGGCGTTAGCCAAAATCGATCTACGTTATGCCACGCAAGTGATGGCCGAAAGCAGCCTCGATCCCGGTGAACTGGCAATTGGCCCGCTCGATTCGGCGCCGGCTTGTCCCTGGGTTAGGCAACGGCGTTACGAGCGTATCATCCTCAAGCGAGCTGTACCGGCGAACATAAGCAGCTCCTGGGGAAAATCGCAGATATCGATCCACGAACTCAGCCTCGGGGGCGGGATGGGGACGAAATCGGACACCTTGCGAGTAGGGTCCGACGCGGACCTGCAAATCGTCGTGGGCATGAGCAAAATCCGCGCTCAAGTCGTGCTTAGGCGCGCACATGTGAATGAGGTCGGGTTCGAGTTCGTGAACATCGACCTGGAGAGCCGTCATCGCCTGCGGCGTTTGTTGATGGGCTCTCTAGAGCACGGTCCCGGATTCCGCGGCAGTAAGGGTTATGGTCGCCAGCAGCCGTAGAAGACGCCGCTGTCGCCGATTAACTTAAGATCGGCGTACGCGTTTCGCAATTTCCTCGATAGCAGAATAAGGGTCTCGTTTGTGTTCCGCCACCTGCGCGGCTAACCGGGATAGTTCGTCATCAGGCATCGCGGCGCGTGCTTCCTGCAACAACGTCTCTCGCAACATCTCAAGCAGGCGGGCTTCCCAGTTCTGTAT
>DATATW010000125.1:0-36634 GCA_036268595.1 Terriglobales bacterium | reverse complement strand
TCCAATCATCCACAACGCATGTGCGCGTAGTATCAGCTTCGCGCTTCACAAAAACTCCTCTGAAAGTTACCGGAACAATTTAATTGGCGACCACGGATTACATTTCGTCACAGGCGCTGCCCGCAAATATTGAGGCCGAGCGCTCCATCCTTGGCGCCATTCTGCTCGACAACCTGGCTTACAACCAGGCCGCTGAACATCTGAAGGCGGAAGACTTTTTGCTCGATTCGCACCGGCGAATCTACTCGCGGATGATTGATTTATCCGAGGCTTCGCACTCGATCGATCTGATCACGTTGTGCGAAGAGCTGTCGCGGAACAGCGAACTCGAAACCATCGGCGGCGCGCCCTACGTTTCTGGATTGCTGGATGGAGTGCCTGATCGCCCCAGCATTGAGAATTACATCAAGATCGTGCGCGACAAGTCGCTGTTGCGCTCGCTGATCCATACCGCTACGGCCGCGATCGCCCGCGCTTCCGAGCAAGGCGATGCGGCGGAAGAGATACTGAACGACACCGAAGCGCAAATCTTCCAGCTTTCGGAGAAGCGCATTGGCCGCGGATTCATGGGTGTGCAGGAGATCATCCGGGAATCATTCGGCTCGGTGGACGCTTTCCTGCAGCGCGGGAGCCGGATCACGGGGCTGGAGACCCACTACGTCGATCTCGATGAGAAGACGAGCGGTTTCCAAAAGTCGGATTTGATCATTGTTGCCGCCCGGCCTTCGATGGGCAAAACTTCATTCGCGATGAATATAGCGGAGAACGTTGCCATTGAAGATCGAAAAACCGTGGCCGTTTTTTCGCTGGAAATGTCGAAAGAGGCTTTGCTGCAGCGCATGTTGTGCTCGGTGGCGCGAGTCGACGCCCACAAGTTCCGCACCGGTTCGCTCTGGCAGGATGACATGCGGAAGATCACGCGGGCGATCGAGCAGCTGGCCGAGGCCCCGATCTTCATCGACGATAGTCCGGGGATCACCATCAGTGAAATGCGGGCCAAGGCGCGGCGGCTGTTGCAATCCAAAGGATCGTTGGACCTGATCGTGGTGGATTACCTGCAACTCATGTCTGGAGGCGGTAAGCGCTATGAGAACCGCACCCAGGAAGTCTCGGCTATCTCGCGTGGATTGAAGGCCCTGGCGAAAGAATTGGCGGTGCCGGTCGTGGCCCTTTCGCAGCTGAGCCGCGCACCGGAAAGCCGGGGAGCGGGCGATCATCGTCCCCAGCTGGCTGACCTGCGCGAGTCGGGGTCGATCGAGCAGGACGCCGACGTGGTGGCGTTTATCTTTCGCGAAGAGGTTTACAGGCCGGATGACCCGGAGTTGGACGGGGTGGCGGAGTTGATCATCCGCAAGCAACGTAACGGGCCGACGGGAACGGTGAAACTAGCTTTCCTGAAAAGTTCGACCCGTTTTGAGTCGCGAGCGGATGGAGTCGGGCCGGATCCGGACGAGGGATGATTATGTTAAAGGGAGTGAAAATTCGCGGGGCGAATCGCAGGGGCAGCATGCCTATGGGCACCTGTTTTTTGGCGGCCCTCTATCGCCGCCACGCCTGTGGAAAGATTGTGGAATGCTGTGTCCAATTATTAATGTGGGGCAAAACCGACCGCTTGGTCGGATAGCACGAAGGTGCCAGTTGTCTGCAAGTTGCTGCCCACCACCCGATTACGCGCCGGTTGCGGACTGGTCTTTTGTAACTACTGAAATTACAGAGCTTTAACATTCCCAGAAGTTTTGCACATGCCCTCCGTGGAAATCGTCATTTTCAGCGCTCGCCTGGATTCACAGGAATCGAATCAGTAAACCAGTCCCTGACGTGATCAGCAGCATTCGGCATTACATTCGCATAGACGCTTTGAACGAGGGAAAAATGTCATTTGAACGAAAATGGCCGGGACGGCTGTGTGCGTTCCTGTTTCTAGTGGCGGTGGCTTGCCGAGCTCAGTCAATGCCCGGGGTTACCCCTACCACTATACGAATTGGGTCCTGTTCCGCCATGTCGGGGCCGGCGTCGTTCCTTGGTATTCAGACCCAGTTAGGCGCGCTCGCGTATTTTCATTTGATAAACGATTTCGGGGGAGTACACGGCCGGACTATTGAACTGAAATCGCGTGATGACGGGTATAACCCTGATCAGACCTCTGCCTGTTTCAAAGCTCTGCTGAACCAGGACAACGTCTTTGCAATGGGAATGTTCGTTGGTACTCCTACGGCGGCGAAATATGTTCCCATGGCGGAAGCGGCGAAGATCCCCGTGGTCGGTCTCTTCACCGGGGCGCAAATCCTGTATGAGCCGCTCAAGCACGAGGTCATAAATGTTCGCGCGTCGTACTTCGATGAAACCCGCGAGCAGGTCGAGTCGCTTTGGCGAATCCACGCGCGAAAGATTGCGGTGCTCTATCAGGATGATGCGTTCGGGAAGACGGTACTCGATGGAGTTCAGCGGGCGCTATCAAAGCACCAGTTGTCCCCGGCTGCGCTGGGTACTTTTCAACGCAATACCCTGGATATTTCGGCCGGGCTCAAGGCGGTTCGTCAATCCAAGCCTGAAGCTGTGATCATTGTGGGTCCCTATGCTCCGGTCGCCGCGATTCTCAAGGAGGCACATGCTTCTTCCTGGCATCCTCTTTTCCTGACGGTTTCTTTCGTTGGGACTGAAGGATTGATCCGTGCTGCTGGGCCCGATGCGGAGGGTGTAGTAATCACCCAAGTCGTTCCTTCGTATGAAAGCACTGACCTGCCTACGGTCCGGCTGTATCGTAACGCCCTGGAAAAGTACATGTCGGGAACTTCGCCGAGTTTTGTCAGCCTGGAAGGTTTTGTGGACGCGATGGTTATAGTCGAAGGATTAAAGGCAGCTGGAAAAGATCTGACCAGGGAAAAATTTATTAGCGGCATCGAGTCGATTCATAATTTCGACGCTGGGCTTGGGCAAAACTTCCTTCTAAATTACAGCCCGAAAGATCATCAGGGCTTTAGTTCTGTGTATGCCACAGTGGTTCGCGAAGGCAAGGCGGTTGTCCTGACGGACTGGAAGACTCTGCAGGTCGAGTGATACCGCGGGCAAGAAAAGCAGGACCTGACTTTTCCGTTAATTAGGAGACTGGCCCCCGACCGGCAGATGTTCTCTGCCCACTCGCTCCGCGGACGCCGTACCGGTCAATTACCGATTCTTGGCTTTATCTCGTGCGATCGAACGGCTGATACGGTTCTCCTGCCGGTTCAGGCCGCGCTCCTCAAATCATCATCCAAGCAGAAGGCCACGTTAGACGTGGCCTTCTTTTTTGGATATTGCGAAAGCAGCAGGACGAAGACCATCAGTTACTACCAGTATCCGACGTCAGGCACTGAATGAAACGCCGCCCGATAATGGGATCAAGGGTGATTGTGGCTGCGCGCCGCCGCTGGAGGACTGCTGGAAATCCTGGGCGAGCGTGCTATAAGCCTGCTGGGCCGAAGTCAGATTGCCGGATTGGAGGTCCTGGCCCAACTGGCTGAAGAGCTGACTTACCTGGCTACTGCTGCTCCCTCCACCGCCACCATGGTGGTGATGATGGTGGGCTTGAGTGGCCTGATTCTGAAAATCCTGCTGCAGCGAGGAATAGTCTTGCTGCGCGGCCGACAAGTTTCCGGATTGCAGGTCTTTCGACAGTTGGCTGAAGGCTTGCGCGATGGGGCTATTTTGCGATGCGCTGGAAGAGGAAGACTGAGGCGCATCCTTTTGTAAAGTGGCGAAATCGGATTGCGCGGCTGACAGGTTTCCGGACTGCAGGTCCTGGCCGAGTTGCTGGAATTCTTTCTGGAACTGCTGAAAATTGTTTTGCACACTTTGCGGTGTGTAATTGAAAAGACTGCTGGAAATGCCTGCGAGTGACATTGCCGTCTCCTTCGATCAGATTGTCCGGTCAAGAGTTCCATCGGCGAATCCCGCTTGATCTTTATGCAGCGTATCGATGTGAGATCAACCCTTGTTCCGGTACGACCCAGTGGTAAGTGCAGGTGTGCGGCCAAAATCATTAGAGAAAAACGACATACGAATCAAATAACTTAGCGGCTCATGATTGGGTCGCGAATCGGTCAGGGCAAACGTTGCCCAAGACGACCCGGCAAAAGTTGCTGGTTCGAGAGTCGATATGACGTCGCAAAGTCACTGATTCTACTCGGAGGGCTTTCCATGCCGAAGAGTAGGCAACGCGGAGTTGCTGTTTCGCAACCAATCGCGATCAACCGGGTTTAATTCTCAAGGAGGAAACATGGCTTCAGGTTTAGGTTGGTTCGAGCGTATTGCCGCAACTGCGGTGGTGGCTCTGGTACTGTTCACAGTCGGTTGTGGACACCGATACTACGATGCGGACCACAATGACTACCACCGCTGGAACGCGAATGAAACCGTGTATTACAACCAGTGGACGACCGAGAACCATATGGACCCGCACCGCGACTACCGCCATCTGTCGAAAGAAGATCAGAAGCGTTACTGGGACTGGCGGCACAACAATGAACACAATCAGGGCCATGACCACGATCACGATCAAAATCATCACTGAGACGGTGTAGTTCGATCGGATGCTCCCGGCCGGTGGTCGTATATAGTTCCTGAATGGCCAGTTGCGTAAATTGCGGGCGGGAGCAACTTCCCGGAGGACATCCTGACAACCTCTGCCCCGAGTGCCGGGCCCGGGCGTACGTTCAGGCACAGCAGCAGGCGCGGGCCAACCGGTTGTCGCTGATCAAGGCAATGCCGGTTACGTCGGCGATTATCGGCGCGAATGTGCTGGTATTTGTGGGGATGGCTCTTTCCGGCGCGTCTCCAGTTTCACCGCAGATTTCAGACCTGGTGAGATGGGGCGCGAATACCGGGGTGCAGACTTTAACCAGCCAGCCCTGGCGGATGTGGACTTCGAATTATGTTCACATCGGGATCGTTCACATTGCGCTGAATATGTGGTGCCTGTGGAGTCTTGGGGTTTTGGCGGAGCGCGTATTTGATCGCTGGACCTATTTCCTGACCTATACGTGTTGCGGGATCGCGGGAAGCCTTGCCAGCCTCGGGTTGCACCCCACCCGCTTTGGGGCTGGAGCTTCAGGCGCAATTTTCGGAATGGCTGGGGCCTTGATCGCCGCGCTTTATCTGGGGCATCTGCCAGTTCCACCGCGGGCATTGAAATCAACCTTAAAAAGCCTGATTTTATTTGCCGCCTACAATTTATTTTTCGGCGCTGTGGTTCCGGCGATCGACAATTCCGCTCACATTGGCGGACTGGTTTGCGGGCTGATTCTGGGAGCGGTGCTGGCGCGGCATCTGACCTCACCGCGGGATGAAAGAAATTCGTGGCGAAGCTGGGTATTCCTGGTGAGCGGAGTAGTACTGCTGGCGATCTTCTTTTTGATTCGCAGATCTGTTATCCACGCATGATCTACTCGCCGCCCTCGCTCTCATCTGGCGTGATTGGGTCAACCGCGCGACTTTTTACGGCGAAGATGAACTTCTGATCTTTCTGACTAAATGTGACCCGCACGGGCCCGCGGTCCCAGACCGGGGCTGGGCAGGCTGGCTGTGAACTGGTGACGTCACCGATTGCTTTTTTGAGTAGCGGCTTGCGACGCCCGATTTGCAAGATCACCGCGTAGATTTTCTGGCCGTCGTCGGAGATCCCGCAGTAGGCCGCATAGTCGCGAAACCAGTTCACGGCCGAAGAATCGGGGTCGAACTCGGAAAGCGCTAGCTGTTGAATTTTTCCGCTGACGCGATCGACGAGCAGCCATCCGCCACGCTGCCATTGCCATTGTGTAGGGCCGGGCTGCTGGGGCAGCGAGTCGTTCATGCGGTAGATTTGCTGGACCACGAAGGTGCGCTCGGTTATGTCGTGGGCTGGGCCGAGGGTAAATTCTTTGGTGCGGCCGTCGATGTAGAGCAGTCGAACCTTGATGGCAGTCGCCTCGTTTCCGCTGTCTTCGTTGCGTAACGAGATTTGCGTCCAGTGGCCCAGAGCGACGACATGAGGCTTGGTAGCGGCGATGGCGATGCATTGCACTAATAGAATGCAGATCGAAACTCTCCAGCATTTGTCCATGCCAGAACATAAACACTCTTGGGTTCGGCGGCGCAAGGTCAGATGAACATTTTTGCGCGGTAACGCTCCGAATTGGGAACTTGCGCGATTATCTCTGTGACGTTGCCTCTGTGAACCTGTGTCCTCTGTGGTAAAGATTTTACCGGGCCCGAGTTTGAAAGCCGACATCCAAGATCAAACTCACAGAAAGCAGAGCAACTGAGTAAGCTCGATGGCGGTGGCGCGCCGAGATTAGCAATTTGAAGGGGAAAGTGAATAATAGATAGCGAGGAGAACAGCTTGATTCCCAAGAGATGGGTCCCACCGTTTCCGGTAATGATCGGTTTGATGATGGTGAATTTGATTGCCCTGCAGGCTCCAGCCCAACAAGCTCAGGAGTTAAGTTCGCAAAGCGCGGACCTCAAGATCCGCGGCGCATTGAATGAAATTTCGGCGCAACAGGTGCAGGCTGATATCGAAAAGCTGGTCAGCTTTAAAAACCGCAGCACGCTTTCGGCGCAGGACGAGGCGTCGATCACGGCGGGGAAGGGAATCGGGGCGGCGCGGGAATGGATCAAGAGCCAGTTTGAGCGCTACTCACGCGATTGCGGCGGATGCCTGGAGGTTAAGACTGACAGCTTCACGCAACCGGTCAGCCAGCGAGTGGCGGCGCCGACCGTGATCACGAATGTTTACGCAGTGCTGAAAGCAACCAATCCTGATGACGCCAAGCGAATTGTGCTGGTCACAGGCCACTACGATTCAAGAAACAGCAGCAATGAAAATGTGACGGATGCCGCCCCCGGCGCCAATGACGATGGCAGCGGGAGCAGCGTGAGCCTGGAATGCGCTCGGGTTTTGAGCAAATTGAAATTTCCGGGAACGATTATTTTTCTGACGGTGGCGGGCGAAGAGCAGGGACTGTACGGGAGCAAGCATTTTGCCGAGTTTGCTAAATCACAAGGATGGGACGTCGAGGCCGCGCTCAATAACGACATTGTCGGCGGAGACAAAAGCGAAGGTCAGAACCCTAAAGTGGTGCGGGTGTTTTCTGAGAGCATTCCGGAAAATACGACGGAAGCGCAAGTGAAGAGGATTCGGGCGCTTGGCGGGGAGAGCGATTCTTCGTCCCGCGAACTGGCGCGCTACATCGTGCAGACGGCGCAGGCGTATCAACTGCCGGTATCGCCGCTGCTTGAGTTCCGTCAGGACCGTTTTCTTCGCGGCGGGGACCACATTTCATTTAACGAGCAAGGGTTCCCGGCTGTGCGGTTTACGGAATATCGCGAAAATTTCACTCGCCAACACCAGAACGTGCGCACGGAAAATGGAATCGAATATGGCGATCTGCCCAAGTATGTGGATTATGACTACGTCGCGAACGTGGCGCGACTGAATGCGGCCACTCTGGCGGAGCTGGCGTCGGCCCCGGGAGCGCCGCAGAATGTGCGCATCGAAACCAAGGAACTGGTGAATGATTCGACGCTGGTGTGGGACCCTCCGGCCGACGGGCGGGCTATGGGTTACGAGGTGCTGTGGCGGGCAACGAGCGCGCCGGATTGGGAGCACTCGCAATCCTTCGGGAAGGTGACGCGAGCCACGCTTCCAGTGTCGAAGGATAATGTGATCTTTGGGGTTCAATCGATCGATGACGCCGGCCACAAAAGTCAGCCCATCGTGCCTGTGCCGGAGCGGTAAGCTGCTGCTAGCATAAAGACTGCAGATTGGTTGCGGGTGCAAGTATGCCGAGAAGCTTTAATTCCGTAATGGGGTTCCCTCCGTTTCGCGGAGCGGTGCGGCAAATCGTGCTGGCTAGCGCCGCGATTTATATAGTGATCCTGCTGCTGCTGTCATTTGCGCCGGGAGCAGGACAAGCACTAATCGCAGTTGGGACTCTCAGTCCAGGCGGGATTCATCACGGCTGGCTGTGGCAATTTGTCACGTATATCTTCGTTTACGTCGATCCGCTGGATTTCGTGCTATCGCTGCTGGGGATCTACTTTCTGGGCGGAGCGGTTGAAGATTCGATCGGATTGGCGCGCTTCTATGGGTTGTTTTTTGGGAGCGCAATTCTGGCCGCAGTGGCGGGTTTCGCGCTGTCGCTGACTGGCGTTATCGCGCAAGGCGCAGCGTTCGGGTGTGGAGCGGCGGTGAATGCGATTTTGATGGTGTTCTATCTGTTTAATCGCAGCGCGCCGATCATGCTGTTCCCAATTCCGATCCAGATTCCGGTGAAATGGATTGTGCTTTTCACGGGAGGGATTGAGACCGCGTATTTACTGCTGCATCATTTCGACCTTTTTGATTTTGTTCTCCTACTGGGCTTGGGCACTGGATATATCTGGTATTCGCTGTTCCTGACCCGCCGAAGCACGCTGCAGATTACCGAGCGCTACTTCGCGCTGCGGAATTCCTATTACCGCTGGAAGCGCCGTCGCGCCGCGCGCAAATTCGAAGTCTATATGCGCGATCACAATCGGACCGTCACCTTCGACGAGCACGGTAATTACATCCCTCCTGAGGAAGACAAGAAGAATGGCGGATCGAAGTCGGGATGGGTAAATTAGGAAGGCAGCTTTTAGCTCTTAGCCTTTAGCTCAAACCAGGAGAACTTGTCATCCCTCTAGCGTCCGCGTTGAAGCGGACGCTAGAAGGGACCTTACGTGAGATGGGTCTCTTAGTTGTTGCCGACGGGATCGACCGTTCCTGCAATCGTCCATGGCACCTCAATCGCATCGTAAGATCCCTCTCTCGCGCAGGCGCGTGGTCGGGATGACAAGGGTTTAGGGGATGCCGAGTTGGACTGACGGCTGATGGCTGAAAGCTGACGGCTGATTTACGCACTCACCAGCGACCCAATCTTTTCCCCGGTCACGACCTTTGCGATGTTGCCGCGCTGGTTCAAGTTGAAAATGATGATGGGAAGATTGTTGTCTTTGCAGAGCGAGATGGCGGTCGAATCCATGACTTTAAGGCCGCGCTTCAGCACTTCCATGTAGGTGATTTGGGTGAACTTGGTCGCATCCTTCACGATCATGGGATCGGCGTCATAGATGCCGTCCACCTTGGTGGCTTTGAGGATGGCGTCGGCTTTGATCTCCATGGCGCGGAGCGAGGCCGCGGTATCGGTTGAGAAATATGGGTTACCGGTGCCGCCAGCAAAGATTACGATACGGCGCTTTTCGAGATGGCGCATGGCGCGTCGGCGAATGAAGGGCTCGGCGACCTGGTTCATCTCGAGCGCGGTTTGCACGCGCGTGTAGATGTTTTGTTTTTCGAGGGCATCCTGCAACGCTAGCGCGTTGATGACCGTGGCCAGCATGCCCATATGGTCGGCGGAGACGCGGTCCATGTTGCGGGCCTGTTCGGCTACGCCGCGAAAGAAATTTCCGCCGCCGACGACGATCGCAATCTGCACGCCCAGCGAATGGACTTCGCCCAATTCGGCAGCGATCTCGTGAATGCGGAGGGGATCCACCCCGAAGCCTTGATTGGCGGCCAGGGCTTCTCCGGAAATTTTCAGCAGAACGCGTTTGAAGATGGGCTCAGGCATATGGTCTTGCACTATTATCGCGCAAAAAAAAGGCACCTTGCGGCGCCTTTTATTTACTCAGGTTTTTGTTCTGGTTTTGAGACCGCGATGGTCTCGCCGGCGTCGCCCACTTTAAATCGGGCAAAACGCCGCACCGAAATATTCTCGCCCAACTTGCCGATGGCGGTATTAATCAACTGCGAGATCGAAACTGCCTGGTCACGGATATAAGGCTGCTCATAAAGGCAGACCTCTTCGTAGAATTTGGCCATTTTACCTTCCACGATTTTCTCGACAACCTGTGGAGGCTTGCCCATGGCCGCAGTCTGGGCGCGATAAATATCCTTTTCGCGCTCGAAGTCGGCGGCGGTTACGTCTTCTTTGCGAATGAACTTGGGATCGCTGGCGGCGATGTGCATGGCGATCTCGCTGATCAGGCGCTTGAAGTCGTCAGTGCGGGCGACGAAATCGCTCTCGCAATTGATTTCGACCAGCACGCCGATCTTGCCGCCGGCATGAATGTATTGCGCGACCGAGCCTTCGCTGGTAATGCGCGTGGCTTTCTTCTGGGCGACCGCAGCACCGCGCTTGCGGAGGATTACTACCGCCTTTTCTGCATCGCCATTGGCCTCGGTGAGGGCCTTTTTGCAGTCCATCATCGGAGCGCCGGTGAGGTCGCGGAGTTCCTTCACTTTGGCGGCAGAGATGTTGGGTTGCTTGTTATCGTTTGGTTCGGGACTACCTGTAGTTGCCATAATCGAAGATGATTCCTTTATCATTTTACAAAAATTAACCCGCGCGTCGCGCGGGCCTAATCCGTCTGGGGTCAAAGCCAGCTGATTTGAGTTTCTGTTCGGCGCGAGTAAACTCGTGCCCTTTCCGAGCTTGCTGATGGCTGAATGCTGACGGCTAATTAATACGTTTGATGCTCGACTTCGGGGGTCTCGGCCGGGGTCTCAGCGGCGGCAGCCTTTTTCCGGGTTCCGGGGCCAAGCACTTCTTCCATGCTGATTTCTTCAGTGCCCTCGTCGCCGAAGTCAGCCGACATCGAAGCTCCGGTTCCAATCTCTGCAGCGCCCTCGGCTGGTTCTTCGGCCGGGGCAGCTTCTGCCTGCTGGGCTTCGCCAACACCAGCGGCCAGTTCGGCAGTCTGCTTATCGTTCAGAAGTTGAGAACCTTCTACGACTGAGTCAGCAATCTTCGAAGCGAACAGACGGATCGCACGCAGGGCATCGTCATTGCCGGGGATCACGTAATCCACCTCGGTCGGATCGCAGTTGGTATCGACTACCGCAACCACCGGAATACCAAGTTTGCGGGCTTCGCGCACCGCGATCTGCTCTTTGTTCGAGTCAATCACGAAGATCGCGTCAGGCAGCTTGTTCAAATTCTTGATGCCGGCCAGATTGGCCTGCAGGTGCTTGCGCTCGCGTTCGAGCTTGATAACTTCTTTCTTGGGCAGCAGCTCGTAGCGGCCATCCGTCGCCATCTCGTCGAGCTCTTTAAGCCGCTTCACCGACTTCTGCACGGTGACCCAATTGGTGAGCAGTCCGCCCAACCAGCGCTGGTTCACATAGAAACTGCCCGCCCGCCCCGCCTCTTCAGCGATTGCATCCTGGGCCTGGCGCTTTGTACCGACAAATAAAATTGTGCGACCCTCGGCGCTAAGGTCAGCAACGAATTTCGACGCTTCCTTGAACATCTTCAGCGTCTTCTGCAGATCGATAATGTAAATGCCATTGCGCTCGCCGAAGATGAACTCCTTCATCCTGGGGTTCCAGCGCTTAGTCTGATGCCCGAAGTGAACACCCGCTTCGAGCAGCTCCTTCATGGTGATGTTAGCCAAAAAACCTCCTTTTTAAGTCTGCATCCTTCGTTCAAAGCGCGAACTTGGGATTGCTTTCCCGTCCCCGCACCGGAGCACGGGAAGAATTGAACTGCAGCTTTTAGCTATTAGCTCTTGGCTTTTAGCTAGGACTAAACGTTTCAAGGTTTCCGGGGTTTCAACGTTTCAGACCTGGATCACTTTGAAACCTTAGAAACTTTGCAACCTTGAAACCTATCGCTTCGAGAACTGGAAGCGCTTGCGGGCGCCCTTCTGCCCATACTTCTTGCGCTCTTTACCACGCGAATCGCGGCTGACCAGTCCTTCGGACTTCAACTTCTTGCGCAGCTCGGCATTGAACAGCATCAGCGCGCGGGCGATGCCTAGCTTCACCGCATCAGCCTGGCCGTTCACGCCGCCACCGGAGACGTTGGCAATCACATTGAAGTTTGCCGCCGACTCGGTCGACATGAGCGACTGCTTCGCGCTTGCGCGTTGCGAGTCGGTCACAAAATATTCCTCAAAGGGACGCCCGTTGACTTTGAACTCGCCACCGCCTGGACGCAGAAAAACGCGGGCCACGGCGGTCTTGCGCCGTCCCGTTCCGTAGTATTGGACCAATTCAGCCATTAGCTTTTAGCTCTTTTCGTAGAGACGTTGCTTGCAACGTCTTGCGCGCAACATCTCGAAATCTTGGTCGAACTCAGACGTAGCAAGCTACGTCTCTACAGCAAAATTAGGCAAGCGCCTTTTCTTCCGGCTTCTGCGCCTGGTGGGGGTGCTTGTCGCCCTTGTAAACTTTCAGCTTGGTGAACATGTGCGTTCCCAGCTTGTTCTTGGGAAGCATGCGCCGCACCGCGTCTTCAACAATGAGCTCTGGTTTGCGTACCGAACGCTTGCGAAATTCCTCGCTGCGAAGCCCGCCAGGGTAGCCAGTGTAACGATGGTAGACCTTCTGATCTGCCTTCATACCTGTCATCTTTACCTTCTCGGCGTTGATCACCACTACGTGATCTCCGGTGTCGAGAAAGGGCGTATATTGCGGATTCTCTTTGCCCATTAAAATGCGCGCCACTTGCGACGCGACCCGGCCGAGCGCAAGGCCCGAGGCGTCGACGACATACCACTTGCGCGCAATTTCCCCCGCTTTGGGGAAATACGTTGACATTCTGATCTCCCAGATAAAAAAATGAAAACTGAAAGAAAAACGCTGAGTACCCACTCTCTGCAAGCGCCGAAGGCGCAGGGCTATCAGGCGGGCAACCGCAGAACTACCAAAGACTTAAAGATAGACTAGGAAACGCTGGATTGTCAACGCGGAAGGGGTGGTGGTGGCGCAGCTCTATCGCCCCAGAATTTGCCGTATTGATTCCTGTAAGTATGCCATAACCAAAATGTCGCTATCAGGCCAATCACAAAAAGCAATTCTAACCAGTGAAACCAATACTGCAGGTCTGGGTCCGGTCGCCCGTGCAAAGCTTGCGAAAAAGCGCCGTCTAGTCCGTAAGACGGAGCTAGGCAGACCAGGCCGACAAAACTGGCGACTACTATCCCACCCCAGATGATCACCATGGTTTTAAGGGCAACTCTCATCCAGGCACTCCTGCCATTGCGACGACGAAAGAATAACTTACTCAACGTACTTTGATATCATTCCTCGCAACTCTCCATGCGGATCAAGCGTGCGCTTCCCGTCCTGCTCGGGTTTCTGATCTTTGTGGCCGCGGTGGCTCTGATTGTGCAGCTGCGGAAGCATGCGCCACCCGAGCCTGCGCGTCTGCTGCCCGGAGCGGATGCATTCCTCTACATCGATCTGAAATGGATGCGCCGGACCGACATCGCCACCCACATTCCGGAGGTTCCACACGATCCGGAATATGAACAGTTCATTCAAGCCACTGGCTTCCAGTTTGAACGAGACCTTCAAGAGGCGGCGCTTGCCATCCACTATGCCAGCCCATCGACCGGCGGAGAGACTCGGTACTCGGAAGTTTTCATTGCCAAAATCGACGCAGATAGATTGCGCGACTATCTTAAAATCCTGACTCGCTCGGTCGACTCTTACAAATCGATCGACATTTACAACATTCCTTTGCAAGGACGCACGCTGCGTGTGGCGATCCTGGGTGTGGATACGGTGGCGGCATCGAACCATCCGGATGCCGGCGTGATTCGCGGAATTATCGACCGCTCACGAAAACTGGCGTCGCCATTCGGCGGCCCCGCCCTGCTGCGGCAATACTATAAATACGTGCCCATCGCCAGCCTGGCATGGGGGATTTTTCGCTTGAATCCGCCGAGCAACCAATCGTCGTCCGACATGCCCTTGCCGATC
Organism: Terriglobales bacterium; assembly: GCA_036268595.1. Classification (GTDB taxonomy): domain Bacteria; phylum Acidobacteriota; class Terriglobia; order Terriglobales; family Acidobacteriaceae; genus Gp1-AA145. The sequence goes on along the minus strand of DATATW010000125.1, from coordinate 22,887 downwards.
ACCAGTCCGGCAACGGTGGTTGCGTCAGTGCGCTATTTGCGAGCCGTACATTTTCGCGCTGAAGCCTTTACCCGCGACGAGCAGGAAGCCAAGCAACTCACTACCCAGGTGAACACTTTTCTTTCAGTTTTTCACTCCGCGGAAATATCGGTGGCCGGGCAAACCCCCGACCCCGACGTGAAAAAGGCGTTGGATAGCCTGAAGGTCGAGCAGAAAAGTGATCGCACAATTCTTACTGCCCTGTTGCCCACTGAGCTGCTGAGAAAGATCGTTGCCGAAGCGCCCAAGCAAGTCGGACCCGCCGTCGCCCAGCCCACGAAACCGCGCTAAATCCTAATCGCGCTAAATCCTAATGGAGATGATTGGCTAGGGTATCTCGGAGCCGTCTGGATTCAGGTTGTAGAAGAAGCCAAAACGCAAGGTCAGATTGGGTCCGGTAAATTCCGTCGGCAGAGGCGGAAAAGGGTCGGACGCCGAGATGCCCGCGTAGGCTGCACGGTCGAGCGCGACGTCCCCAGAGCTGTTGATGTAGGTCATACCGGCCACGCGACCATCCTTAAGGATGGTAAAGACTATCGAGACTTCACCCTTCTTGTAGGCGGCGGATTCCGGAATCAGGCGGTACCAATTCCTTTTAACCTCGCGCAAGACGATCGCCATGTAGGGACCAAAATCAACTCCCATGGTGTCGCTGAGAATCTCAGGGCCCATGCGCGCATTCGGCTGGCGCTGACCTAGTCCGAGATCGCCATCGTCACCGGCATATCTGCCGCGAGTTGCGGCGGCAGCATTTGCCGCCTGCTCAATTTCGCGGCTGGCCGACATTGGCCCGGTCTTGAATAGTGTCTTCGGATTGACGGCAGGGGGTTGCAATTTGGCCATCTGATTTGCGGGAGGCTCAGGCTGCTGCTGGGTCGGTTGCTGCTGCGGCGGCGAATTCTGCGCCATGGCTTGCGGCTGAGGCTGCTGCTGGACTGGAGGGGCGGCAGGACCGGGGCGTCCGGCGCGGCTGGCATCGAGAAGCTTCTTCAGCTGCTTGCGATCCAGCTGCGGTTGCTTGCTCGAAGCAATGCGGTTCTTGTCGGAAATCTTGTCGGTATCGGGCCGCTTTACTTTCAACTTGTCGGGGGCGGCGTCGACGAATGTCAGGTGCCGATCGTTATTGATCGGCTTCACAATCATCATCGACCGCTTGAACCAGTATTTGGCGAAATCCGGCGGATGAAGGATCAGCAGCAGAAGCACGGCATGCGCGAACAACGACATCCAGAAGGCTTCGCGTTTTCGCGACCGCGAGAGATCGTCCTGCGCCTGAATCAGCAGGGTCGGGAAGTCGTGCATCTGGCTGTAGGCGGACTCCCACTGCTCGGCGCCATAAAGTTCTAGTTGCGCGGGATCGGGCCCAGTTGGTGGTGGCTCCGGGGGTGGGTCCTGCAAGGACGGAATTTGGGTCAAAGGCATTAACTAAAATATCTGATGCGGGTTGCTGTCTATTTTCTCATCTTTTCAGCTGTTTTTAGAAATTCTGACAATACAAGTACTTACGGCGGAAGCACCTTCTAAGGTTAGCTGGCATCGGGGTGGGAAGCTGTCAAAAAGTGTAAAGCCCTATGACCCAAGTTATCCCTACTCATCCGGCTAGATTCAGACGGCTGCGGTGGTCCTCAATCTGTTCGAGGACTTCGAGGGCAACGGCGAGGGCACGGCGCCCGTCTTCGAGAGGGACGACCGGCTTTTCGCGAGTTCGCACCGAGTGCAGAAAGGCCTGAATCTCTGCGTGCAGAGGCTCTTCGGGAGTGATTGCAGGTTTGGAAATTTTTATTTCGGGATTCGCCGAGGGAACACCTTCCTGGCCGCCAACGGAGAACACCAGCACATCCTGACGGCCGTAATCGATGGAAATATATTGACGGGGTTGAAAAAAACGTAGCTTACGGACCCGCTCGGTGGAGACGCGGCTGGCGGTGAAATTGGCGATGCAGCCGGATTCGAACTCAATGCGCGCGTTGGCGATGTCGACCTTATTGGAAAGAATTGGAAGACCGGCGGCGCGAATCTCGCGAATCGGCGAATTGACGAATGAGAGCACGGCGTCGAGATCATGAATCATGAGGTCGAGAACGACGTCCACGTCGAGCGAGCGGGGAGTGAAGACGCTGAGCCGGTGGATCTCAAAAAACATGGGGTGGTTGACCAGGGGCACGGTTGCGCGTACGGCTGGATTGAAACGTTCGAGGTGACCGACTTGCGCGATCCGTCTGGCTTTTGCGGCGAGGGCGATTAAGTCGTCGGCTTCAACGAGCGACGACGCGATTGGTTTTTCGATCAATACGTCGATGCCAGCCTGCATAAGCTGGCGTGCCGCCACGAGATGATGAATTGTAGGGACAGCCACAGAGGCGGCCTTGACGTCGATGCCAGTGCTGACTAATTGCTCGATCGAGCCAAAGGCGCGACAGTTGAACTCTTTGGCGACGGCATCGGCGCGCGCGGAATTTTCGTCGACTACGCCGACCAGCTCAACGGTTTTCAGTTCGCGGGCAAGCTGGTGGTAAACGCGGGCATGGTTGCGTCCGAATGCGCCTACGCCGACGACAGCAACGGGGATGGGTTTTGAGTTGGGCAGTGGGGCTCCGGGGCCGATTTCAGATTGAAGATTTCAGATTTTAGATTGAAAACCGACCCAATGCCGGATTATGGTTTCGTTTTAAATCTGCAATCTCAAATCTCAAATCTGAAATCGATTCTGCATTCTGACTTCTTACTTCTGCATTCTTTCCCGCACTTTTTTTAGCAGCGCGATCTGCCCGCCATGATACGCCGCATGCTGCACCGCTCCGGTCAGCATGAAACGCAGATCATAGTCTTTGCCGGGCACGCGCTCATTCAATCGCGATTCTTTCATGGCGGAAACGAGCTCGATCAATTCCAAATGAGTGGCCCGTAGAGTTTTTACCGCTTCGCGCCATGCGGCTTCTGTTGGCTGCTGGACGCTGGGAAAATTCTCTGCGTCCGATGGCAAGAGCGCTTCGCCCTGGATTCGGCGCGTGATCACGCGTTCCCACGTGGCAAGGTGCAGGACCAATTCCCAGATGCTGTGGGCTTCGGGAATGGAATGCGCGGCAGCAGTTTTGGCGTCGATCCCATCGAGAACTTCAATCAATGCGGGACCGTGCCAGGCCTCACCTTCGAAGGCGCGCTTCAGTTGGTCAACTAGCAGTTCGATCTCGGGCATGTGTTTTTGTGTGAGCAAAGAGATTGTAACCAAATCAGCCCGTGTGGGTCGGACACTCTTGTCCGACCTGGATTATCACAAGCCAGATGTTCACAGATCACAGACAGATCCGTTCTGAAGAGGTAAAAGGTCAAAGTCAAAGGCGTCCGACAAGTGCGTCCGACCCACACGGGCATCATGTCTCAACGAATTGCACTAGAACGAATGTACGATTACCGGCGCATGTTGCCGCATTATCAGAAAGCCAACCGTTCGCTCTTCGTAACGTTCTGCAAGCTGATCCCAACACAGTTCACGCCGGGAGCGCGGGATGTAATTCTTGAGCACTGCCTGCACGATCACGGCACGCGATACCAACTTCACGCCGCTGTAGTCATGCCAGAGCATGTTCATCTACTCCTAACTCCCCTGTCGGATGAAGGGTTGGCCCTACGGTCTGCCGGCAATTCTGAAACTCATCAAGGGCGCCTCTGCCCGAAGCGTCAACAAACTTCTTGGCGCAGAAGGCCCCGTCTGGCAAGAAGAGTCATTCGATCACGTGCTACGGTCGCAAGAGAGCCTAGAAGAAAAGTTAGAGTATATTCGGCAGAATCCAGTCAGAAGAGGTTTAGTCAAGAGACGAGAAGACTATCCGTGGCTCTGGGTGGATCAGAAACCTAAATGAGGCACGACCCGTGTGGGTCGGACACTCTTGTCCGACGCTTTTGATGTTGATGTTGTTTTTTCGGCTTTTAGTCGTGGAAGAAAAGCTCAGCCGCATAGTTGCCGCAGGCAGGTCGGACAGGAGTGTCCGACCCACACGGACTGTGCTAGTCCGCCGATATCGCAATGCTCGCAGCATCCGCTGCGATAGTCACCGCGTCCCCATCGATCAGCAGGCACTTGCCTGCGTCCAAAGCAAGGCAGCTTGCGCCCGCTTTGCGCATGACTTCGATGGTCTTTACTCCCACGACCGGAACATCGAAGCGCATGTCTTGCTTGGGCTTGGCGACTTTGACCACGGTTAATTCGCGTGCCAGCGTGGAGCGTCCGGGATCGAGTGTGGCCATGAGTTGTCCGGCGCGCTCGATGGTCGCGTCAGTTCCTTCCATGGCTTCGACCGCAACGCAGGCGCTCTCAGCGACGACGACTGTCTGGCCGATATCGTATTGCGCCAGGCCACGGGCGACGGTGCGACCGTATTCGATGTTCTTGAGTTCGTCTTCGGAAGGAGCGCGTTTGGTGAGGACGCCAGGTTTTGCCAGAAGCGGTTCGAGGAGCGCCGTCGAGCTTTCGAGAGTGATGCCTTCGTCGGCGAGGACTTTGGCGACGGCGCCCAGCAAGGAGTCGGTGTTGCGGGTGGTTAGCGAGAGCAAAAGTTTCGCCAGCCGCCAGTCGGGACGAATGCTGGAAAAAATCTGCTTGTGTTTGACTTGTCCGGCCATGACGGCACGACTGACGCCTTCGCGCTGGAAGGTTTCGATCAGCTTAGAAAGCTCTCCAAGCGAAAGCCAGTGCACGGTTGCGCCACGGGATTCGATTTCCGGGAAAGTTTCCTCTTTGATCGCGGCGATCACAACTTCGTAACCTTGCGCGCGGGCAGCATCGAGGACGAGAAAAGGAAATCGTCCGTTGCCAGCGATAAGACCGAGTTTGGGATGTGGGGTCATGGAGTACGCGGTTAACGAGTAGGATCACGAGGGTTTTTAGGGCGGCGGTAGGTCAACGAGTTTGTCTTTTGACTTCCACTCTTGAAACCTGGCCGACATCCGTTGACTTCGCTCCAGAATTGGGCCGCCGTTCTTATTTTGCCGAGCCCATCCATACAGATGGTCCCATATTCGTCCTACGTGACCCAGTAGGTCTGACACCATTAACTGACCGATCGCCGAATCTCCTTCCAGAAGGATACCTGCCTGCGGCACTGGGTGGCCGCCAAGTTCACAGTGATAACCATAGTCCTTGCCACGGAACGTTCCTTGCCCCGCGGCGGCCCTGAGCTTGGCGGGGGTGAAGAATTTCTGCCGCTCAGCCTTATCGCTCCGCAGCCAGCGCTCGCCTTCACCGTTGCGCATTTCGAATGCCCACGCCAGATATTCGATCTCGACCATCTGCCGCAGCAATGCGGATGCAGCGTACTGGCGACCGTCGGCAAACAGGTCCGCACTTACTGAGGTGAGCTGCCCCGCAACTCGAAGCAACACCGATACAGCGACAGTTTCATCGTTGCCATGCCCAAATGGAGATCTGCCCTGAGCTCTATCCGGGCCAATTAAGTGACCCATGACGTGAAGTTCGCTGCCAGCTTTCACTAGCTGGTCAGCGCTGAACCTTGCCAAATTAGAGCGGCACGCGATCGCGTCATCATCATTTGCGGCGGCGGTCATTGCTTCCTTAATGGGCTCAATTCGGGGTCTTCCGCCGGGTGAATCCATTGACTTCTCCGTGCTGCTTCGACCTACCTACTTCACCACTCCCCGCTCGCTCGTCTCAATAAACTTAATCAGCATCCCCACATCTTCGCCCTGTTCCGGCTCGGACTTCAACTTTTCCAGTGCCTGCGAAGTGTTTAATTTCGATGCCAGCAGCACTTTGTAGGCGTGATGAATTTTGCGAATGCGATCTTTGCTGAAGCCGCGGCGTTCGAGGCCGGTGGCGTTCAATCCGTAAGCGCGGGTGCCGCGTTCGGCGGCGGTTTTTGAAAAGGGAAGGACGTCGCGCGTGACGGTCGTTCCGCCGCCGATGAATGCATGCGTGCCGATGCGTACGAAGTGGTGCACCGGGCATAACGCGCCGACCGTGGCCCAATCCTCGACAATAACGTGGCCGCCCAGGGTGGCAGCGTTGGCCATGATTACGTGATCGCCGATTGAGCAATCGTGAGCGATGTGGGTGTAGGCCATGATGAGGTTGTGGCTGCCGACGCGGGTGAGGCCTCCGCCTTTGACGGTGCCGCGATTGATAGTGACGAATTCGCGGATGACGTTGTCGTCTCCGATTTCGAGGCGCGTGGGTTCGCCGTTGTAGCTGATATCTTGCGGGGCGAGGCCGATCGAGGAGAAAGGAAAAAAGCGGTTGCGGGCGCCGATTTTCGTGGGACCATCGATGGCGACGTGCGAGATCAGTTCACAGGATTCGCCGAGTTCGACGTTGGCCCCGATGGTGCAGTAGGGGCCGATTTTGCAGGACGGATGAATTTTGGCGGCGGGGTCGAGGATGGCGGTGGGGTGGGCGTGCATGGGTTGGTTAAGTGGCGTCCCTTTCGGGACTCGTTATTCGTTGATCGCGTTCCCGGCACTCCCGTGCCGGGCTTTCACATTCCGCCGCTTCGCGGACTCGAGCATCATTGCGCGCGAATTCGTGGTCGCCGAAAGCGAATCACCTCAGGGCTAAAGCCCCGTGTATGCTCAACTCGCTTCGGCACGGCTGGAAGCCGTGCCCTTCCCGCTCCTGCTGATCGAACCCATTCAGTGCGGCTGCGCACTCCCGAAACTTAGAAAGCGTAGGGCGCAAGAGTAGTCATTCAGGCGAACCATCATCGGCCTCAGCCTGTGCACCTCGCCCGCGGTCACGGTCCACCAGACGGCAGGTGACGGTGGCTTCGGCGACTTTTTTGTCTTCCACGTAGACGATGCCCTGCATGCGGACCGCGTCGCCGCGCCAGGCTTTTACCTCAACTTCGATTCGCAGCTGATCGCCGGGAACAACCGGCCGGCGAAAACGAGCTTTTTCGATTCCGGTGAAGACCATCAGCTTATGCTCGCGGTCCGGAATTTCGGTGAGCAGCAAAGCTCCGCCCGCCTGCGCCACGGCTTCCACGATCAGCACGCCGGGCATGATCGGCATATTGGGAAAGTGTCCAGCAAAGAATGGCTCGTTGATGGTGACATTCTTTATCGCGACGATGCGCTTCATGCGCACCAAGTCGACCACGCGATCGATCAGCAAAAACGGATAGCGATGCGGGAGAATCCGCATGATGTCGTGAATGTCGAGCGTGGTGGGCTCGGTCGCGGCAGGTTCGGTCGCAGTGTGGAGAGTGTCGGTCATTGTTTACCGGAATCGGTTTGCTGGGATCGACGATTATACTTTATCGCATTGTGATTATGGTTCGGCAATTCAGAAAGAGATCGGCAAACAGACGATGAGCGTTCCCAGTGCCAGCGAGCATCTTGGCTATTTCAAAAAGCAACAGTCGAAGATTGTAGAGACCATTCGCCAATTGGTTGAGATTGAATCGCCGAGCGATGTAAAGCAGTCAGTGGATCGATTGGGCACGGTGCTGGCCTCGCGGCTGGCCGATATGGGCGGGCGGGTTCACGTGCATCCGGCGGAAAAATTCGGCAACCATGTGCAGGTCGAGTTCAGGAGCGCCGGCAAAAATAAAAACCAGAAACCGGTGCTGCTGCTCGGGCACCTGGATACGGTTTATCCGATTGGGGCGATTTCTAAAATGCCGTGCCGCGTAGCCAAGGGCCGCCTGTATGGGCCGGGCGTGCTCGACATGAAGTCTGGAATTGCCTTGGCGCTGCACGTGATTGAGGCCATGTTGAAGTGGAACGCGGGAAAGCTGCCGCGACCGGTTACGCTGCTGCTAGTTTCGGACGAAGAGGTCGGCAGCACAACATCCCGGACGATCACAGAAAGTTTAGCGCGGCAATCTGCTGCGGTGCTGGTGATTGAACCCGCGCAAGGACTCGATGGCGCGGTGAAGACGGCGCGCAAGGGAATCTGCGAGTACACGCTGAAAGTGACCGGCAAGGCCGCACATTCAGGTTTGGATTTTGAAAAAGGGCACAGCGCGATTCTGGAATTAGCCAGGCAGGTCGGCGAGATTTCCAGGCTGGTCGATCTGAAGCGGGGCGTCACCGTCAATGTCGGCAAGGTGAGCGGCGGGACGCGGGTGAACGTCGTCGCTGCAGAGGCAACGGCAGCGATCGATGTTCGGGTACGGAGAATGGGCGACGCGCTTCGCATCGATCGAAAATTGCGTTCGTTGAAACCGTTCAACAAGCATTGCCGACTTGCGATCTCAGGCGGGATGAATCGGCCGCCGATGGAGCGCACTGCGGGGGTTGCGGCTTTGTATGCCAAGGCTGCAGTTCTAGCGAATGAACTGGGATGGAAGCTGCCAGAGGCTTCGGTGGGCGGGGGATCGGACGGGAACTTTACAGCGGCATTGGGCATTCCGACGCTGGATGGTCTGGGGGGGATCGGTGAAGGGGCGCATGCAGAGCACGAGTCGGTGGTGATTTCAGAGTTGCCGAAGAGAGCGGCGTTATTAGCGGCTCTGATTGCGGGAATTTGACGCTTTACTTTGACTAGCGGGGTTTAGAGGCCTAGAATTTATGTAGGGTCGTCTCGACCCGCGGAGGGTTTATGGAGGGCTTGTTTCAACCGTTACACCTGCTCCTGATTTTTGGGATCGCTCTCCTTATTTTTGGTCCCAGCAAGCTGGCGGGACTGGGCAAGGGTTTGGGCGAAGGCATTCGTAACTTCAAGTCGTCGATGAAAGAGGGCACAACTCCAGCCGCGGCTCCTACCGCTACTCCTTCTGCTGCGCCTCCTTCTGAGAACCAGAACGAGTTGCAGAAGCGGGTTTAGCTTTCAATTACTCGGTGCTGGCGCAGCATCTGCAACACCAGCGCAATTGGTAGTCCCACCACATTCGAGTAATCGCCTTCTATTTTTGAAATCCAACGCGACGCCGCGCCTTGAATGGCATAGGCGCCTGCTTTGTCCATAGGTTCGCCGCTGGCGATGTACTCGCGAATGTCGGCGTCGCTAAGCGCGGCAAAATGGACTGCGGTGGTTTCTGAGCGCACGTCTTCGGAGTTGGGTCCGATCAAGCAAACTCCAGTGATGACCTGGTGCGTGCGTCCGGAGAGCAAGCGCAGCATTCTGGCGGCGTCGTCGGGATTTTCTGGCTTACCCAATATCAGTTGAACCTCGACGGGCGAGACGGCCGTCGCCCCACCTGCCAATGCTCCAACTTCCAGTGTTCCAACTGCTACCACTGTGTCGGCGCCGAGGATGTATTCGTCCTTGTTTCCGGCCCAGATTGCACGAGCCTTCTCGCGAGCCATTCTTTCCGCGAAGGCTTGCGGACCCTCTCCGGGATGGCGCAGTTCAGGAATGTTCGCTGGCTTGACCACGAAATCAATGCCGGCGTCTTTTAGTAGGTCCTGGCGGCGCGGGGAAGCTGAGGCGAGAACGATCGTCATGGTCAGCGGCGGGGATCGACGATCAGGTTGTCGATCAGGCGAGTGTTGCCGATGAACGCGGCGACTGCGATCAAAGCTCGGTTCGAGATGGTTGTGATCGGCTCGAGCGAATCGGGGTCGACGATTTCGAAATAATCGAGGCGGGCTTGCGGCTCGCTGCTCAATTCACGTTTGCCGGCTGCAATTAGTTTGGAGGAAATACGTTCCCCGCCCTCAAAGAATTCCTGAGCGCGAAGCAGAGAGCGATGGAGGACCAGCGCCGAATTTCGCTCTCCCGGACTCAGATAGGCATTGCGCGAACTGAGAGCCAGACCGTCAGGTTCGCGGACGATTGCGCCAACCTCAATTTCAACCGGCATGTTCAGGTCGCGAACCATGCGGCGAATAATGGCAACTTGCGCCGCATCTTTCTGTCCGAAGAAAGCGATGTCCGGCTCAATGATGTGGAACAACTTTGCGACCACCGTGGTCACGCCGCGAAAATGTCCTGGACGTGATTTGCCGCAAAGGCGATCGCTCATTGCTTCAACCGTCACCGAGGTGACCGCGCCCGCAGGATACATGTCTTCGACTGATGGCGCGAAGATCACATCCACGTACTCGTGCTCTAACATTTGGCAATCGTTTTCCAGGTTGCGGGGATACTTGGCGAAATCTTCGTGGGGGGCAAATTGAGTTGGGTTAACGAAAATCGAAACCGCGACGATGTCGGATTTATCACGCGCGGTCTGTACGAGAGACAAGTGGCCCTGGTGTAGGGCGCCCATAGTCGGCACCAGTCCAAGGCGCTTGCCGCTCTTGCGAGCGGCTCTGCGGAGCTCGCGCATTTCTTCGATTGTCTTAATTATTTTCATGTGGTCGGCAATTGTTTCGGATCGGGCATGCTCTGGCCGACGGTCAAATTAAATATTTGTATCTGGGGACCGAAGTCGTGCGGCGTGATGTGGAATTGCGGAAAATTTTGCAGTTCGAATTCAACATAGGTGTACCAGCCCATTTGCGCGACCCAGATTTTGGAACCCGGCTGCATGTGATATTTTGCAACCATCTCCTGCCATTGGTTGTAAAAACTTCTGGCGGTAAAAATATACTTCGTGGTGCTCGCGATCACGCGATGCCCGCCGCATTCGTAACTGACGAATCCCGGAATTGACCGGCCAGAAACCACCGGGCGCTGGTTGCATAAATAATGCCCAAGCAGCAGGTTGGTTTGTACGTCGGCGAAGATCGGCTCGGCTTGCGGGATTTGATGAATGAATGCCATGGCCGCCCGCATGTGGGCCGAGCGCTGGGCGTCCGCCGCAACGTACGGCAGTTCTTTAGCGGTAGAGAGATGAGAGACGAGTGAGATGAGTAGAGCGGCGGCAATCCCAGCAGAAACTCTGCGCTTTAAAAGTTGAGCAAACGCTACCGAAACACCGGCGAGCGCGAAAGGAATCAGCATGCATGAATGGCGCGTTCCGCCATAGGGATAAGCGCGGACAAGGGCGGCAGCACAGTTAATGGCGAAGGGCAGGAGCAAGAAAACGCCTAACTGCCGGGAGTTGACGCGGGTGGAAAATGGCCGCCGGTGAAAAATCAGTACCACCCCAACAATAAAGAAAATAAAAGCCACATCACCGACCGCCAACTGTCGGAAGACATACTGGAATACGCCTATGGTGCGGCCGATAATGAACACCAGCGGATTGACTTTTCCCGGAACGTAATAAGAGTGGCTCAGGTATGCGTTGCCCATCCAACCCTGGGTGGCATCCTGTCCGCCGAAGTATTGGCTGAGTTGGCGGATTTGGGTGAAATAGAGGAACGCACATAAGCCGAGAGCGACGACTTGCCCGGCGATCCAGGTTGAGATGACGGCCGCCAATGGCCGAGTCGTCCACATTCTCCAGACGGCGTAAATCCCAAGCGCAGGCGCAAACAGGAAAGCAGAGAAATGCGATCCGATGGCGAGCCAGAGGGACATCCCGGAGAGCAGCATTGCTCCGGCCGAGTTCTTAGCCAAGGCGCGTTCGAGAAAATAAGCCGAGCCCATGGCGAAGGCGAGGAACAGGGCGTACTGGCGAATCTCGGTGGAGAGTTCGATGGTTGAGGGAAGGAACAGGACGAAGGCGAAAATCATCCAGGCCACGGATTTTTCGAACAACATTTCCGCCCAGCGAAATGTGAACCAGCAAAAAGCCATGCCGGCGAGAATCGAGGGCATGCGAAGCATCAGCTCAGAGGTGCCGAGATGGCGCCAAAGATGCTCAACGAAAATCAGCAGCGGGGGATGCGAGATGGCGAGGTTGACTTTGTAAGTCTGCAGCCAAGTGGGTTGATTGGCAGCAGCGAAGTGCATGACTTCGTCCGAGTTGAGAAAGGTGCCGCTGGCGTGCCAGACGCGGATGAGGAAGCCAATCGCGAGGAGGGCATAGATCCAGAGATTCCGATGTTGGTCGACGGATGAATCCATCCGAACGAGGAGCTGTTGCCGTGTCGCGTGGGGAGTTTTGATTTCCTGGAGCTCAGGCATGTTTTTCTTGAGGATAACTCAGGAGCCTTACGGGCGACCGAGCTGAAGGGCTTTTGTCGACTTGGTGCGGCGGACGAGGCGATAAATGGCCGCTCTTCCAGGGAGGCCAATAGGGATGTTTTCCCTGATAGCGCGACTGAACAGCGAGACGCGTTTCTTGACACTTCCGCACTGCGGCTTTTATCCTAACCATAGCTCCCTTGGTTAGTTACACCCCTAGATGTGCTTCCGCGGCCTTCGCGGTACCAAGTTTGGAGGGGGCGCGGAGGTTCCCTTGTTAATTGAAATTCGCGAGTTAGAAGCTCACCCGGTCGATTTCGACGAAAAGATTGAGCCTGGCGTGATCGACTTTGGACCCGACGTTCGTCTAATTGCCGATTTAAAAAGTGCCGGGCGGGCCCAGTTGGTCAGGGAGCACCACGGCAAACATGAGCTGATCAATGACATACGCCTGGCGGGGGATTTTTCCACCCGGGTTGAAATGGCCTGTGCCCGCTGCCTGGAGCCGATCGACCGTGACGTTAAGAACCAATTTGATTTGCTGTACCGGCCGCAGGGCGCCGATGCTGGGCGATCGGAGCTCTCAGTGACCGCGGCCGAGGCAGAAGTCGGTTATTATCAAGGGCAAGGATTGCTGCTTGAGGACGTCCTGCGGGAGCAGGTTTTACTGGCGCTGCCTCTCAGGGAAGTCTGCAAAGATGATTGCAAGGGGCTTTGTCCGCACTGCGGCGGCAATCTGAACCAGCAGCAATGCAATTGCGCCGAACCGCTGGAAGATCCGCGATGGTCGGCGTTGAAAGAGATTAAAGAGAAGTTGAAAGCCAGCGAGCGATGAGCTCTGAGCAATGAGCGAGCGAGAGCATTGGTTTTAGCTCATAGCTCGTTGCTCATAGCTCACAGCTTCTTCACGAAAGGAATTTCATGCCTAATCCAAAACGGCGACACTCGAAAAAGCGCACCAGCACGCGTCGGGCGCACGACTCGCTGACTGCCAGGTCACTTTCGGAGTGCCCAAATTGTCACGAGCGCAAATTACCTCATCGCGCTTGCCCCAAGTGCGGTTACTATAAGGGTCGCGAGGTACTGGAAGTAGAGGAATCCAGATAACACTGCATGCATCGCGTCATTGCTCTCGACGCAATGGGTTCGGACCGCGCTCCCAAGCCTGAGATTGAAGGTGCCATCCAGGCTTCGCGCCGCTTTGGAATTCACGTCGTGTTGGTCGGACCCGAAGAAACTCTGCAGGCCGAACTATCCCGTCATCCTTTTTCCCGCTCGCTGCCCATAACCATAGTCCACGCCAGCGAAGTCATCACCATGGAAGACAAGGCGGTGCAGGCAGTGCGGGCGAAGCGCGACTCGTCTATGCGAGTGGGATCGCGATTGGTGCGTGAAGGGAAAGCGGCTGCGTTCATCAGCGCGGGGAATACTGGCGCAGCCATGGCGACAGCGAAAATGGTGCTTGGCGGATTACCGGGAGTGGACCGTCCAGCGCTGGTTGCTATCATTCCGACTGCGGTCGGCACAGTTTCAACGCTGCTGGATGTGGGCGCCAATGTCGATTGCAAGCCGCATAACCTGGAACAATTCGCCATGATGGGCGAAATTTATTTTCGCAGCATGTTCGGGACGGCAAGGCCGCGTGTGGGACTGCTCTCGATCGGCGAAGAGGAAGGCAAGGGGAACGAGCTGACGCGCGAGGCTTATCCGTTGATCAAACAGTTGCCGATTAACTTTGTCGGGAACGTGGAGGGCCGCGATATCTACAACGGCAAAGTGGATGTGATCGTCTCGGATGGTTTTGTTGGGAATGTGGCACTGAAAACATCTGAGGGCGTGGCAAACCTGGTGCGATCGACATTGAAAGAAACCCTGGCCGCGACTATTACCCGGCAAGTCGGATACCTGCTTTCGCGCAGCGCGTTTCATGATTTCAAAAAAAGGCTCGATCACACTGAGTACGGCGGTGCGCCGTTGTTGGGAATTCGAGGTGCATGCTTCATCACCCATGGTTCGTCGAATGCCAACGCCATCAAGAATGCGGTGCGCGTCGCCAATGACTTTGCAGAGCGCGATATTACCGCGCACATTCAGAAAGAGATGGCGGCGCTGCATCCTGCGGAAGCGCTCGAAGAAGTTAAAGTAGAAGACTGATTCACATCTGGCCGATTTCCAAAACAGCCAAGAGAGTTAAGACTGATGAATACTGCAGGAACAGCATTTCTTTTTCCGGGGCAGGGATCGCAAGCCGTCGGCATGGGCAAAGATTTGTTCGAGCGGTTTCCGGTGGCGCGCAAAACGTTCGAGGAAGCCGACGAGGCGCTGGGAAAAAAGCTTTCGCAGCTTTGTTTCGAAGGCCCGGAAGACGAATTGCGGCTAACGGAGAATACACAGCCCACGATTCTGACTGTGTCGGTTGCGGCATGGCGAGTGCTGGAAGAAAAAGGAGTCAAGCCGGGATTTGTCGCGGGGCACAGCCTGGGTGAATATTCGGCGCACGTGGCCGCGGGAACGGTCAGCTTCGAGGATGCAGTTCGGACGGTGCGCAATCGCGGGAAGTATATGCAGGAAGCGGTGCCGGTGGGCACGGGGGCAATGGCGGCGATCCTGGGGATGAGGCTTGACGCGGTGGGCGCGATTTGTGGAGACGCTGCGCAAGGGCAGGTATGTGAACCGGCAAATATCAACTCGCCTGAGCAGATTGTCATTTCAGGGCATGCAGCCGCGGTGGAACGGGCTGTGAAGTTGGCGCAGGAACAAGGTGCGAAACGGGCGATACTCCTTCCCGTCAGCGCACCCTTCCATTGTTCGCTGATGAAGCCGGCGCAGGAAAGGCTCGCAGCCGATCTGCAGAAGCTGGAGTTTGCCCCACCGAAGATTCCGGTTGTCTGCAATGTGTATGCGAAGCCGGTCGAAGATGCGGAAAGCGCTCGCGAAGCTTTGGTTCGGCAGGTGACAGGCTCAGTGAACTGGAGCGACTCGATGCAGCTGCTGATTTCGCGCGGGGTGCAGACGTTCGTCGAAGTCGGGCCAGGGAAAGTGCTTTGCGGCCTGATGCGGCAGATCGATCGGTCGAAGAAGTGCCTGAATGTGGAAGACGAAGCGTCGGTGCAGAAGACGACGGAATATTTATCGGCGAGTGCTGTTACGCTTTAACACCCCGCCCTGTGATTCGGCTTTCGATGGGCAATCAATTGACGGGAGAGGGCGCCTGCCGCTCCACTATTTAAATCCAAACTTATTCCGTTACCCAGCCGAACCAGTTGCCGCACTCGATTTCGTTGGGTGAAAAGTGCAAGGTCCTGTCAGACTTTTGCACCCAGACGTAGGCGTGCTGAGTGCGATGATTGACGGTGGCTTGCACGATCACTCCATTGCCGCTCGCATAGGAGCAATCGACCGAGTACGACTTGATGGCCCCCCACTCACTTGCCGGGCCCCAATCCTGGCTGAATTCCGCCAAAGTGTAATTGGAGTATTTGGCAGGATGCTGCTTCCAATCTGGATCCCGGTACCAGATCGCGTAAGCCTCATCGAGATTCTGATGTTCGAGGGCGGCAAAGAATTTATTTACGGCATGGCGGTCGGGATAGTCGCGGAGATGGTAAACCACCCAAACCAGAATAAGGGCGACGACGATCCCGACGATGATCAGATTTCTGCGCCGACGGGCAGGCGCCTCATCGAACTTCTGCGCATCCATTAGCGTCATCCTCTAAGCATAATGGAATCCGGGGAAGAAGAAAAAGTTCCTGAAAAAATCTTTATAGAGCCGTTGCTTGCAACGTCTGGAAGGAGACGTAGCGAGCTACGTCTCTACAGCGTGCGCTTGAACAACGGGACTGCAATCGAGAAGGTCACAATCGCGAACACCGAAAGATAAATCATGTCGGGCCAGATCGCGACCAGCCCGGTTTCTTTTAGCAGCAGCGACTTGAAGCCGTGGACCGCGAAGGTGAATGGGTCAACGCTGGCGA
This sequence comes from Terriglobales bacterium, assembly GCA_036268595.1. Taxonomy (GTDB): domain Bacteria; phylum Acidobacteriota; class Terriglobia; order Terriglobales; family Acidobacteriaceae; genus Gp1-AA145. Next base: position 6,957 of record DATATW010000125.1, on the reverse strand, counting down.
TGGCGCGTAACCACTTGGGGAAGGCTTCGATTGGGTAAACCGCGCCGCTGGGAAAAAACAGCAGCGTGTTCAAAATGCCGAAGATGGCGCGCGGCACTAGCGGATCTTCAACTCGCACCATCAGCAAAAACATCATGGTATTGAAGGCCACAGAGGTCAGCAGGATCATAACCATGAGACCGATTATGGTTGCGGGATTGAAGATAGTTCCGACCCCGGCCAGCAGCGATCCGATTACCGTAATCACGATTCCAGTCATTACCGCTTTGATCGCGCCCGCTGCATTGAGGCCGAGCACCAGCTCAGTTTTGGTAATCGGCGTGACTAGATACCCTTCATGAACACCGCGGGCTTTATCGTCGATGTAAAGCATGCCCCCGCCGATCATCACGGAAACGAACATGGCGAGTGCGATCGAGCCGGGCAAAAGATATTTCATGTACTCGATATACGGATATAGTTCAACGATCTGCAAAACGGTTTGCTGCAGAATGCGCGGCTCCACAGTGGGATTATTTAAAGCAGTGGTGATGCTGTTGAGTTCGTCTTCGAGAGTCGCGCTGGTGAAATTGTCACTGTTATCGACCACAAGCGCGATGCGCGGCTGGTCTTTGTCGTAAACCCGGCGGGAATATTGCGGCGGAATGATCACCGCGCCCTGGATTTTGCCGTCGCGAATGTCCTGCACCGCTTGCTTTTCATCAGAGTAATAGACAGGTTCGAAGGTGCGCATATTGGCACGTACCGATTCGAAAGCTTCGCGAATCTTCAATGACTGTGTACCGCCATCTTCATCGACCAAACCCAGCTTGGCATCGCGGATTTTCCCGCCGAAAGCATTACCGAGCACAACCAGCTGGACCAGAGGAAACACCATCGCTACCAGCATCAGCGCTGGTGAGCGGAAAAATTTGCGCATCTCGCGTTCGACGATTGCCATCATGCGGTTCATGGCTGCATCCCCGGTCTGGCCGGCATGGTAAAGCCGTGGGCCTTGACGAGTTCGTCGCGCAACTGCCGCCCAGTGTAGTGGACGAAAACGTCATCTAGAGTTGTGTTCTGAACCGAGAGCGACTTGACTGCAACCTTGGAATGCACGGCCGCCTCGACAAGCTCCGTCGTCGTCTTTGATCCGTCGCCTGTCAGGATGCGATACATACCGGCGCCCTCGTGCTGCACAGAAGTGACGTCGCGCAGATTGTGAAGTTTTTGCTCCCAGTCTGCGGGCGCATTGTCGAATTGCGCCTCGACCACGTTGGATCCTGGCACGCTGGCCTTCAGGTTCGGAGGCGTGTCGAGCGCGACCAGTTTGCCGTGATCGACGATGGCGATTCGGTCGCACAGCCGGTCGGCTTCGTCCATGTAATGAGTAGTGATGAGAATGGTGAGCTGGCGCTGGCTCTTGATGTTAGTCAGCATCTCCCACACCGCAACGCGGGAAACGGGATCAAGGCCGGTGGTCGGTTCGTCTAGAAAAAAGATTCTTGGGCTGTGCACCAGGCCACGCGCGATCTCAAGACGGCGGCGCATTCCGCCGGAGAGAGTTTTGGTCTGCGCATCCCGCCATTTTGTGAGGTCGACTAACTGAAGCAGTTCGTCGATATTCTGTTTGCGCTTGGCCGCGGGAACATCGTAGAGCTTGGCATAGATGCTGAGATTCTCTTCGACCGTGAGATCGATGTCGCTGGTGAGCGCCTGCGGGATCACGCCAATAGCGCGCCGCGCGTCGTCAGGATCGGTGGCGACATCGTGTCCAGCGATGCGGGCGTGTCCGGAGGTGATTGGAATGAGCGTGGTCATCATGCGGATCAAGGTGGACTTTCCGGCGCCGTTCGGACCGAGCAGCCCAAAAATTTCTTCGTCCTTGACCGAGAAAGTAACGTCGTCGACTGCAGTGAAGTCACCGTACTTCTTGACGATGTGATCGACCTCGATGGCATTAGGCACGTTTGCCGCTGCGGAATCGTGAACGCCGTTCGACTTCGAGAGATCGGGTGATGAGGAATTCGACGTCATGGTTGATGTTCCGATGCGGCAGTGGTGTTCGATGAACTGGCGTTTCGTAATTGCGATTGCGAAACCAATACATCGGCGGTCATGCCGGGCACGTATGCGTCATTAGGATTGGCGAGTCGGACCTTCAGCACAATGGTTCTGATGTCGCGCTTGCGGCGGCTGACATCACGCTGGGTGGCGAAATCGGCTTCCGGCGCTTTAAAGAAAACTTTGCCTGAAGAACTAGTTCCGCCCGGAAGCCGAATACCGAGCGTCTCGCCGATATCGATGCGATCGGCGTCTGTTTCAGGAATCGCAGCTCGGACCCAGGTGTCGCGAAGATCGACGATGGTCACGATGGGCTGGCCGGGACTGAGATACTCGCCCTGCAGAGCGGCACGCACCGACACGGTCCCGGACACCGGCGCGTAAATCTTTGTGTAACCGAGACGGACTTCCGCTTGCTTCAATTGCGCTTCGGAATTGAGAAGTTGAGCACGCGTGGATGCGACTGTGCTTTTCGCGGCATAGGCCTGATGCGTATTGGCAATCGCCGTATTCAAGTCGGCTTGCGCCGCGGTAACCTGATCCTGAGACGCTTTGACCACCGCTTGTTGCGCTTTCAGGTTAGCTTCGGCTTGCACGCGTTCCTGATCGGAAGACACGCCTTGTTTTGCAAGTTCGATGCTTCTGCGGCTGTCGCTTTCGACCCGCTGCAAAGTCGCCTCCGCCTGCAGCAATTGGGCCCGGGTTGATTCGAGCTTGGCTTCGGCATTCGATACGCTGCTTTTGGTCGAGCCTTGAGTGGCCGTGCTGGTGGCCTGGGTGGCGGCAACTTGCGAGCGCAAACTGTCAAGCGTTGCGGCTGCTGCCTTTGCCTGGGTATCGAGCTCCGAAGGATCGAGCACCGCGATCAGATCGCCCTGATTTACTTTGCTGCCTTCATCCACCAGGAGCTGCGACATGCGGCCATCGATCTGGGGGCTGACGACAACCTGGTTGGCGTCGACAATGCCCACCAGGTCCAGTGCCGAGCCGCGCGGCGTGGAGAGAAAATAAAAGGTGATAGCGCCAGCCAGTATTATCGCGAGAACAATAAAGAATTTATTGCGTGCGTTCATGAGTCCTTCCCTTTGACGCAATGCGCCGAACCTGGCGTGAAGAGTGGTTAGCTCGGGTTGACGGCGTGAATAGAGCATTCGAGATCAGGTCCACCACTGCCCGGCGGCGCTCGGCTATTCTTTCGGGCGACATGGGATCGAAGCCGGCCATCACTTTCATGATGGGCGCCGTCAGGAAATAAAACGTGATTACCGCAACCATCGAAGGCACGAAATGAATGGGATCGACCCGCCGAAAATCTCCGGACTGTGCGCCTTCTCTCAGCAGAGACGAGAGCTCGGCAAAAATCGGACGAAAATATTGTTTGGCGACGGCTTGCAACCGCGAGGGATCGCGACCGGCGCGCAAGAACTCAGCGTGGACGATCCGTGGATAAAGCGGATGAGAAGCAATGTAATCGAAATGCGCGCATAAATAGGCGGTCAGCCTTTGCCGAGGCGGAAGCGGCTGCGACAGCGCACTGTGAATGGCGGTCCGAACTCCTCTAAAAACATCATCGAGCACCGCCTGGTAAAGAGCTTCTTTGTCCTTGAAGTAGTAGTAGAGCAGCGCCTTATTAACACGGGCGGAGCGCGCGATGGCGTCAGTGCGGGCTCCGGCCACGCCTTCCCGGGCAAATTCGGCGACAGCGGCTTTGAGGATCGCGGCCCGGCTTTCCTCGGGCTTGCCGCGGGTGCCGAGGCGCATTGTATGGACAGCACTCATATTTAACTAACTGGTTAGTTACATCGTATAGAAATCGGACTCATAGCGCAAGTGGTCGCCCAGGTATTATTCGGGGCCGGCGTGCGGCAGCGCTTCCGCTAACGCCGGCTGGCTTTCTCGAGCAAGACTCAAGCGATACCACAGCACGATGGCGCACAGCGAAAACACAAAAATGATGGTCGACACGGCGTTGATTTCAGGGGTAATGCCGCGGCGCAGCCGCCCCCAGATTTCGAGTGGCAAAGTGTTGTCTCGGCCAATCAGGAAGAAACTCACGGCGATTTCGTCCATCGACAGGGTGAAGATCAGCAGCGCCGCGCCGATTATCGAAAGCTTCAAGTTCGGCAGGGTCACGCGCCAGAAGGTCTGCAGGTAATTGGCTCCGAGATCGAGTGAAGCTTCCTCCTGGGCGCGGTCGAGTTTCTGCAGCCCGGCGACTACTTCGGTGGTGGCGACAGAAATCAGCGCAGTGCCGTGACCGAGAATTACGGTTATAAGACTGAGCTTCAGATTGGCTTCGCGAAAAAGCATGAGCAACGAAAGCCCAGTGATAATTCCGGGAAGCACCAAGGGAAGAAGTACCAGACGACGGAAGATTCCTTTGCCCGGGAAGTTTGCGCGGTCGAGAGCGAGTCCGGCAGGGATGCCGAGGACCAATGCGATGGCAACCGAGGCGAGCGCGACGATCACACTGTTCAGAACCGAAGACCAGATGGCGTCATCCTGAAAAAGCAATCGGTACCAATTCAGCGTGAGATCGCGCGGAGGGAAGCCGCCGACGCCTTGTCCGTTGAAGGAATACACAACGAGCACGATGATCGGCAGATAAAGAAACGCGAAGACTGCTGCGGCGTATAGCGCGAGCCAGCGCGGGCCCTGGTCATAGGATCCGCTTTTCATGACAGAGCCCAGCGTCGTTCCAGTTTTTCCGAAAGCCACAACAAGCCAACCACCAGTGCCAACATGCAGAATGAAATCGCTGCCCCCAGCGGCCAGTTGTAAGCGGCGCCAAACAGGCTAACCACTACGTTCGAAATCATGATGCCACTTGGTCCGCCTAAAAGAAGCGGCGCGAGGAAATCTCCAAAGCTGAGAACGAATGCGAAGGTCGCACCAGCTAGGAGGCCGGGAATCGACAAGGGCAGAATCACCCGCCAGAAAGTCTGTAATCCCGAAGCCCCAAGATCATGCGAGGCTTCGACCAGATTGCGCGGAATGTGTTCCATGGCCGCGTAGACCGGAAGGAAAGTGAATGGAGTGTAGATGTGCGTAAGCGTCAGCACGACCGCGAACGGGCTGTAAAGCAAAAACTGCAACGGATGGTGAGTCAGGTGAAGGTATTGCAGCGACGTATTAAGAACGCCGTCGGTGCCGAGAATTGTCTTCCAGGCATACGCGCGAACCAAATAACTCACCCATAGAGGAATGATCACAAGTTGGTACAGCAGGTTCTTTCGAGAGCCCGCATGAAAGCTGAGTAGATAGGCGACGGGATATCCCAGCAGGAGCGAGAACATCATCACGCGGGCTGCGATCCAGGCGGAGCGTAGTAACGTTTGCCGATAAACGTAATGGGAAAGCAAGTAGTGGTAATTCTCGCGGGACCACGAATGAACGATGGTCTGCGCGGGCGATACCGACCAGAAGCTGTATGCGAACATCAACGCATACGGCACCAGTAGAAACAAAGTTACCCACAGCAGCGGCGGTAACGTGACGACGATTTTGTAAGCGCGCGAGAACATTTATTTTTCCGAATCGCGCACGGGCACCGCATCTTCTGGATCGAACTCCAGTTCGACTTCGCCGCGAAGCAGTCCACGCCGCGAAGCCCTCACGGTGAGCGTCTGGCCGTCGGGGGTTTGTACGTGGACCAGTTCGCTGGCGCCGTGGAATGAATGACCGATAACCTGCGCGCGGAATTTAAACGCAGTTGAGTTCGCTTCCGCTCGACGAATCCGCTCGGGCCGAAGCGAAAATAGCGAGCTTCGATCCGTCACCGGCGCCGGCCAGAAAAGTGAACCGCAGCGCGCAATGCCGCCTTTCACTTCTGCTCGCAACAAGTTTGTGTGTCCGATGAATTGGGCTGTATAGGAAGTTGCGGGACGGTTGTAGATTTCATCGGGCGGCGCGACCTGCTCGAGTTGGCCTGAGCGCAGCAGTGCAATCCGATCGGACATGACCATGGCTTCTTCCTGATCATGAGTGACAAAAATGAAGGTGATTCCGACTTCGCGTTGCAGAGCTTTCAATTCCAGTTGCATCTGGCGGCGCAGATTGGCGTCGAGCGCGGAGAGTGGTTCATCGAGCAACAGAAGTTGTGGACGATTCACCAGCGCGCGGGCGAGAGCAACTCGCTGCTGTTGCCCGCCGCTGATCTTCGAAGGCTTGTATTTCGCGAAGGCCTGCATGCGAACTTTGGTGAGAGCTTCTTCAACTCGCGGGCGAATCTCCGCTGATGAGATGCCGGCCACGCGCGGACCGTAAGCGATATTTTCTTCCACGGTCAAATGTGGAAACAATGCATAGCTTTGGAAAACGGTGTTGACGCGGCGTTTGTAGGGAGGAAGAAGGTCGAGCCGCTCGCCGGACATCCATACTTCGCCGGAGGTCGAATGTTCGAAGCCGGCAATGATTCTGAGTAACGTGGTTTTACCGGAGCCGCTCTCGCCGAGAATGGTTAGGAACTCGCCGGTGGCGACTCCGAGGGAAATGTCGCGCAGGACGGAGTGCTTGCCGAAGGTCTTGGCGACTCTTCGGATGCTCAGCAGTGACGAAATCGGATTTTGCACGGGCGAGGGCGCCCGTGCCTCCGCGGTCGAAGCCTTCGATCTCTGCAGACTGTCCATGCCGATGAAGTTTACTGCGAGCTTACCTGGTTGAACACTGGATGGCGGGCGAGGGCGCCCGCGCCATTCATTTTGTTGAAAATCAAAAGTCGCGGACAAGAGTGTCCGCGCCACACGGATAGTGCTGCTACACGATCATTGCTATTGCGCTGCTTTTACTTCGTTCCAGATTTCGTTGTACTGGGCGCGGCGCGGGACGTTTTGCCAGAAATAAATGTGTTTCTGATATTCGTCGACATTGTCGAGGTGCAGATTCTTCTTCTGCTCGGGAGTCATAAACTGCGCA
>DATATW010000124.1:0-5326 GCA_036268595.1 Terriglobales bacterium | reverse complement strand
CCTAAGAAGCTTTTGCCGAAGGAAGCTTCAACCAATTGCGCTGATAGGCGAAAGAGATCGCCAGCAGAAGCACGCCTAACGCAATAAAACTGAGAATGCGGTAAACGTGGTCCAGTTGCGAAGTGTCGTAGACAAACACTTTGACAACGGTTAACGCGATAAGGATCAGCGCCTGCCACCTCACGAACGCCGAATTGCGCCAGAATCCGATTGCCATGAGCATCGCGCCATAGGCCATCCAGAGGGCGGAGTAAGTGAAGTCGCGAGCAATCACGACCGAGCGCCTTTGCAGCAGAGCTCTAGGACTCCAATAATTCCCGGTCGCCATCTGTCGAGAATAGTAATCGGCGATTTCGAGGCTCAACCCTGTCAGTGCAACTATGTTCAGCACCACGATCGCAGCTGCGGCAATTTTTCTCCGAGCCTCATCCTCGTGACCGGCATTTTGATTGGCCGCAAAACCTAGCACTGCAATGGCAATGACGTAGATTGCCATGCGCTCATTGAATATGAGGGTCGTTGGCGCGAAATTGTCCCAGAAAAGCAGTCGCCACACACCCAGTACGAGGGCTGCGATAGCGAAGGCGTTTAGTAAAGCGGACTTCAGGCGTCCCGCGACCCACAGTAAGGCCGCCGACTCTACAAGCCAGCCTATCGTGATGGAATGACCTTCAAGGCGTATTGGAATCGCGACTGTGATCAGACCGATGGCTAGGGCCAGATGCACCAAGCGCAGGGCTGTAGCGGCGTCTGAAGTTGCAGGGGTGAAGCGAATCAGCAGCAGATATACGGCGGCCAATAGCAGCGCGAACCAAGCCGTCTCAGTGGAGCTAATGGCCTTAAGCATCACGTAGCCCTGAAGGAAATAGGCGACGCCGTTGGCGAAGGCGAGGCCAATCGGAATGATGCGGTCCTTGCTGTGGCGCAAAAGTAGCAGGGGGGCGGCAGCGAAAATCGCAAAGAACAGGGTGGCACAAATCAGAGTTGGAGTGACCTGCGCGCGATCGTAGAAGGTGTTGTACCAGCCGATGTAGTAAAGGATTGTGCCGGCGAATCCCAGCAGGGATATACGACGCCAGGGTTTAACTGCCGTCAGCACAAGAAGTGCGAGATCAAGCAGCGCCAAATAAGAGAAGAGAACAATCTCGTGGTTTTCGCCGGTGGAAAGCAGCGCCGGGGTGGCGAAGCCGCCGGCTATGGCAAAAATCGCGACCACCTCTGCATCCTGCGCGACCGCCAGAGCACAAGTCGATGCGGTGACAATGATCATCGCCGCGAACACCATGTTTGAGGGGAGCAGGTGGTAAACCTGAAACGAAGCCCACAATGAAAGATAGAGAACGCCGATACCGACGGCCTTCAGTGAATAAGAGAAAATGCTGTATCCGCGTTTGCGGAAGCGCTCGCTCCACAGGACCACAGCAATACCGGCGAACAATCCAATGACCACCCGCGCGGAAGGGCCGATCCAATTGTTCTCGAAGGCGTAGTCCAGAAAAAACGAAACCCCTATCAGGACCGCTGCAATACCAATGCGATTCAACCAATGAGAGCCGATGCGGGATTCGAGATCTTCGGAGCCGGAGTGAACGAGCGAGGAATATGGCGGCGCGGCAGGAGCTGTTGGTATGGGTTGAGGTGGCTTGGGCTCAAGCGGACGCGTGAGAGGAGGATTCAGAGATGCCGGAGATTGCGCAGCCGAGGGCTGAACACCAACGAGCTCCTCGAGACGGTGAACCCGGGCCGTCAACTCTCGAATCAATTCGAGCAGTTGTTCGAATTCCTGCTGAGATATCACTCGTTTGTTAGAACCAGTGTCGCGGTATTCAAAAACGCAAAACCAAGCCGGTGCAAATTCGGATGTTTTTATTGTTGACGATGCCCTTGGACATCCAGTCAAGCTGCGCAACGCGCCAAGCCAATATACCGTGACCAATATCCACGCCACCGCCGATTATGGTTTCGAAGTCATTCGACACAATCCCGGATGACGACACTCTTGCTACCCCGAAAAGTGCGTGAGCAAACGGCCTTATGATTGGCAAATGCACTGACAACTCTGGCCCAAATGTATAAGTATAAAAATTAAAGTTGCTGGGATAGGCGGCGCCGACGTCGGCCCTGACTCCGAGCCAGCTGTTGAAACCGGCAGTCAGAGCGGCATTCCAGCCGTTTGCGTTAAGAGCAGTGCCACTAAAGACACTTTCGCTGTTTGCGAACGCGGTGGAGTCGCCGAAGCGCGTGTACTGGTATCCACCGAATATCGTGGCGTTAGGCGCGGCGTTGGCTAACGCCGCGAATGAAGCCATCATCGCGAGACAAAGAGATATCTTCCGCACCATTGCTCTCCTGCGCTATAGATTGCGCGCAGACCCTGTGTTGCTGAGCTAACATTAGTTAACTGCATTCAGAAAGAGCTGGCAAATAACTGATCGGGTTCAAGCTCGAATCATGTTTTTTTTGCCTTGCCGCAAAACTAAAAGGTTTTAACCGCAGAGAACGCGGAGATTGGCAGAGGACGCTGAGAACATCAAATAAGAAACGCGCTCCGGCGAAAGAGGAAACGTAGTCGTAATTGAACTTCTCGGCGGTCTCTTGGTCATTCGCAGCTAACTCTGCGATTAAAACCCTCGCCTGTCACGGGAGCATCACGCGCACTAGCTTTGATGGCCGCTTTTCTGTGCCCACTTCCAGGCGGTGGAAATAATCTCATCCAGTGAGCGTTTGGCTTTCCACTTCAGCAGCTTTTCCGCCAGCGAAGGATCGGCCACGAGCTCGGGCGGGTCTCCGGGGCGTCGGGCTGTGATGTGGGTCGGGACTTTGTGGCCGGTGATGCGCTCGACGGCCGAGACCACTTGCTTGACCGAATACCCAGTGCCGGTGCCGAGATTCATTGCCGATGAAGATGCGCTTTGCGCGGGAGCGGAACGAGGCGCCGGCTGGTTGGTTAGGTAATCGAGGCCAAGCGCATGGGCCTCAGCCAGGTCGGTAACGTGAATGTAATCGCGAATGCACGTGCCATCTGTGGTGGGATAGTCGTCGCCAAAAATGTCGAGCGCGGCACGCTTGCCTTGAGCAGCCTGAAAGATCAGCGGGATCAGATGGGTCTCAGGATCATGCATCTCGCCTATCGTCCCGCTTTCATCAGCGCCAGCAGCGTTGAAATATCGGAAGCATACGAAGCGTAGTCCGTAGGCGCGACCGTATGCTTCCAGCGCGTTTTCAAAGGCCAGCTTGGTTGAACCATATGGATTCACCGGCTGGCGCGGATTACTCTCCGTGATCGGCACCTTGACGGGATCGCCGTAGACTGCGCAGGTGGAAGAAAAAATGAATTTTCGCGCCCGCGACTCCATCACTGCATCGAGCAGGGCCAGCGAAGATACGACATTGTTGTGAAAATATTTTTTTGGATTCTGCACAGACTCGCCGACATAGGCGTGGGCGGCAAAGTCCATGACCGCTTCGCAGCGAGTAAGGACCTTGGCGAGCTTTGCGGAATCGGCGATATCGCCGACGATCAGTTCAAATCCTTCCGCAAGTTCTTTGCGGCCATTGGAAAGATCGTCGTAGATTATGACATCGTAGCCTTTGCGACGGAGAACGTGAGCGGCATGACTGCCGATGTATCCGGCGCCCCCAACCACCAGAACGGCCAAGTTTTCCTCCTGGAACTTAGCTGATCATAATTGAAGAGCCGTTAATTGAGGCAGCGGCGTATCTACGATTCTATTGTTGATCGGCAGCTTTGCAGTGGCTTGCAATGATGCGAATGTCTTTTTGAATATTTCTCACTTGCAAGGGCACACCATCAACTCCGTGCACGGTATCGCTGGGATTGCTGCCCGCCTTCTCGGGCCGAACTCCGGTTTTGAGGCTGCCAGGTTTGCTCTCCCCCGTGACTTCAATCTCTTTACGCAAGAAGCCTTGCAGCTTGTTGCCGACACCCTGCAAGGCATAGACCATGCTAGTGCGGTCGGCAATCAGGATGTAGTTACCGCGCTCAGTCCTCAAACATCCGCGAACTGTGATCGTGGCTCGATCCGGATTGCCGGACCCCGCAGCATTCGGCGCAGATGATTGTTGTGCCACTGCGCTCGCGGAAATCGTCAAAAAGGCCATGGCAGTTAAAGCCCATATGCGTTTCATAAAATTCTCCCGTTCAAACGAGACATTAGTAAGTGTAAAGCAGGTCAAACTGGAATCGGTTGAGCCAAGGCTCCTGCTGACCGGGCGCAGAGATGGTGCTCTTGCCTGAAACAGCAGCGTTGCTGACGAACCCGCCCCAGTTGTTGTAGAGCGCGGCATTGTTCTCCAGATAAGTGTTCAACACTCGGCCATGCCACCAGGTAAAACTGGCTAACGTATTAGCCCGCAGCTTCCAGTTGGCATAAATGCGGTTCTGCAAAATATTAGTAGGCGCGCGCTGATCGCTTTCGGCGATCGAGGCCAGCACAGAATCCTGCTCCTGACGCAGCCATGCGTAGCCAAACAAAACATTGTTTTTGCGAACGGCACGCCCAATGCTGAAGTCGGCGCCGTATTCCTTATTCTGGCTGCTCAGATTGGTAAGAACGGCATTGCCCTTGGCGGCCGAGAGCGGGTGGGACGACGCATCCAGGTTCTGCTCGTACTCGACAAGCAAATTGATTGGGAACTGGCTGGCGCCCGTCTGAATCTGATTGTTGACGATAAAATCCAGCAGGTCGAAGCCGGAATAGAAATGCGGCTTGCCCGCTGCGTCGAGATAAGTGGCGTTGGTCATGCCGTTCGGGGCAAATGCGCACGGAGCAAATTTGGGCAAGGTTCCAACTGCCGAGCACCCCTGGCCCTCTCCGGGTACGGGAAGCGAGCCGGCACTTGATGATCCAGTCGTCGTAGCCGCGACTGCGAAAGCGCTCTCCTGAAGCAGAGCATCGGGAGTATTCCAATGCTGGTTAAGAACCGATGCGGTAGTGGACCACGGGCCTGCCTGCAAACGGGCCTGGGCTTGCGCGCCGAGGACGTAGGAATCGGGGCCGGTGGTGCTGTCGTTATAAAGCAGTTCGAAAGTTTGAAAGCTAATATTTTGCAAGAAGCTGTTGTAGTTGAATGACACTTTCTGGTCGAAGCCTTCGGGGTTCAAGTCGGGATCGCCAGTCACAGACGTGCGCTGCCACAGATAGGGAAATTTCCCTGCGGTGAGAGACAGCCACGGATGCGCCACAGGATTGTAGGCAATGTAAGCGCGATCTAACGCGATGGTCTTGCGATCGAATGCGTTAGTCAAAGTTTCGTTCTCGCTGGTGGGATCGCCTTCAGAGCCGGTTGCAAGCGCAAAGCTGCC
>DATATW010000123.1:0-70594 GCA_036268595.1 Terriglobales bacterium | reverse complement strand
GGATGCTTGGATTGAAGCTGTTTCAGCTGCGCGGTGAAATAGTTCCCTAACTTCGTGATGTGCGGAAGCAAATGATCGAGTTGGCGTAGAAATTCAATAGCCACCGCAGAAGCCAGCGGTCCCCCTCCGAAAGTTGTGCCGTGCAAACCCGGGTGAATTCCGGTCGCCACGCGATCGGTGGTGAGCAAAGCGCCTAGCGGCAATCCTGCGGCCAGCGGCTTCGCTACAGTAACAATGTCGGGCATGATCCCGTAATGCTGATAAGCGAAGTATTTCCCCGTGCGTCCGAGCCCGGACTGAATTTCGTCAAGCAATAGCAGCGCGCCTGATTTTTGCGTCAGCTCGCGTGCAAGTTGCAAAAACTCGCGGCTCACGGGACGAATGCCGCCCTCGCCCTGAATCGTTTCTATGCAAACCGCGCATACACTGCCGTCGAACTGCCGCTTCAAGTCTTCGAGATCATTGAATCCAACAAAATTGACTCCCGGCACCAGCGGCGTGAACGGATGGCGATATTTTTCCTGGCCGGTGGTGGCCAGCGATCCGAATGTGCGTCCATGAAAAGAATTTTCCAAAGCCAGCAGACGCCATTTCGCCTTATGACCGTTGTTGTTGTTTGCGCGGGCATAGGCGCGGGCGAGTTTCAAAGCGCCTTCCCACGCTTCAGTTCCGCTGTTGCAGAAAAATGCGCGGTCGAGTCCGGAAATTTTCGTGAGCCGCTTCGCCAGTTCCGCCTGGTACTCGTGATAGAAGAGGTTCGACGTGTGAATCAGCTTCCCAGCTTGTTGTTTCAGAACTCTTTGAACTGCCGGATGTCCATGCCCGAGCGCATTCACGCCGATGCCGCTAAGGAAGTCGAGATAGCGCTTGCCTTTCGAATCCCATAAATAAACTCCGCGGCCGCGCGTAAAGAGAACTTTCTGGCGGTCGTAAGTCGGCAGGAGCAGTTTTTGTTCGTCCCGCATTACGGAAGTCAAATTCATGCGCCGATGACCTCCGTTCCGTATTCCAGTTTTTGAAAATAAAATTGCGGCAGGATTTCAGCTTGTGCGGCAGGAAGAATGCGTACTCGGCCAACGCCCTTTTTAAGTGCATTACCGCAGGCTTCAAGCTTGGGCAGCATTCCGCCACCGACGACCGCTCCTGCAATCAGCGCAGGCATCTGCTTCGTGGTTAGCCATGGCATGACTATGCCATCCGCATCTTTGACCCCCGGAACGTCGGTGAGGAAAATCAGCGTGTCGGCTTTGCATGCGATCGCGCAGGCCGAAGCCATTTGATCGGCATTCACGTTGTAGTACTCGCCATCAGAGCCGAGCGCCAGCGACGAAAGCACCGGAATGCCGCCTTCGTTCCATATGGCCTCAAACCAGCGTGGTTCGACCGCACAAATCTCACCCACAAATCCCAGGTCGTAACCTTGCGTCTCTTTTTTTCGGGCGCGGAAAGTCATGCCATCGCCACCGCAGAAGCCGACCGCTGGCAATCCGGCCTTCACTACTGCCGCAACCACTTTTTTGTTCACCATGCCGGCCAGCACCATGAGTGCGACGTCACGCGTCTCGGCATCGGTGATGCGAAGGCCGTTAATGAAGTCGCTTTGCTTGCCAAGAAGTTTCAGCGTGCGCGTGAGCGCCGTACCGCCGCCATGCACCACCGCAACCCGATGCCCGTCCTTCGCCATTTCGACCGCGGCCCGGGCGCACTTATGCAGAATGGCTTCGTCTTCAAGCGCAACCCCGCCAATCTTTATGACGATCTTCACCGCGAGCCTGCTTTCTTCATAACAAACCTTCTTCTTCCGGCCAGCCATACATCAGGTTCATGTTCTGCACCGCCTGCCCCGCGGCGCCTTTGATCAGGTTGTCTTCGCACGAAACAATCACTAAGCGCTGACCGTCCGGCGCCAGGCAAAAACCCAGGTCGCAATAATTTGTGTTCAACGAGAACTGGATTTCAGGTAGCTTCGGATTCGCGAACACGCGCACAAATCGGCGGCCTTTGTAGAAATCGCGATAACAGGATTCAATCTGCGCCGCCTGCATCGGCTGTTTCAAATGGACGTAAATGGTCGACAGAATTCCACGCGGGATGGGCAGCAGATGCGGCGTGAACGTGATTTCATTGGTGTCGATCTGCAGTTGCTCCGCAATCTCTCCCAGATGACGATGGTTGAACACGCCGTACGCGGAAAGATTGTCGGCCACAGAAACGAAATGTGTGCGGGAAGAAGGTTCTTTGCCCGCACCCGAAACCCCGGACTTGGAATCGGCGATGATTCCCTTCTCGCGATCCACCAAGCCGGCTTTCAGAAGCGGCGCTAGCGCGAGGATCACCGTAGTCGCATAGCAACCTGGATTCGCAACCACGCTCGCGTTCGGAATCTGATCACCATTCAATTCGGGCAATCCGTAAACCGCTTTCTCGGTGAGCTCTGCAGCCGTGAGCGCATCCGCATCTTCAAATCCGTAAATCGCGCGGTGCTGCGCCTGCTTCAGCCGCCATGCGCCACTGAGATCGACAACGCGAATGCCTTGCGCGACCGCTTCCGGAACCAGCGCCCGCGAAACTTCATGCGGAGTGGCGAGAAAAAGCAGGCCCACGCCTTTCTGTTTCATCGAAGGCCATGACAACGGCTCAAGCGGGTACTTTCCATTGCCAGAGAGAGTAGGAAAAATATCAGCCAGATTGATTTCGCTATTTCCATTTTCCCTGCGTGACCTATCCTTCCCCGTTTTTTGGGGAGGGTGGGGATTTTGACTTTCCGGCCTACGCAGCAACACAGGCTTGTCCACCAGCGGATGACGCAACAGCAGCCGTGTCAACTCCAAACCGGAATAGCCGGTGGCGCCGAGCACAGCGACTTTGAGTTTTGCTGACATCAGGCGAGCATCCCTTGAATGCGACCGGCGAGGCGCCCAGCGGAGCGCTTGTCTTCGCAGACGATGAGGATGGTGTCATCGCCGGCGATGGTGCCGAGAGCTTCCGGCCAGTTCTCTCCATCGAGGGCCGCGGCCACCGGCTGCGCGCTACCGACGCTGGTCTTGGTCACGAGCAAATTCTGAGCAGCCCGGACGCTGGTCACGAATTCCCTTACCAGACGCGAGACCGAGTGCAAATCCGATTCCGCGCCGGCTTCCCTGCCCGGCTGCGCATAGCCGGCAGAGGTCTTGGCCAATCCGAGCTCTCGAATGTCACGGGAAAGCGTCGCCTGCCCGGCATCGAAGCCGCGCTTGCGCAGCAGGCGCTGGAGTTCCTCCTGACTGGCAACCGGACGTTGATCGAGTAGTTCCAGAATCGCGTTCTGCCGTGACAACTTGCTCATGGATGAATATTCACTACTGTGAATACTTATTCATTTATTGTACGGGACAGCCGAGGTGTGTCAAGTACAAATGCAGGGAAGAACGATTGTTTTCAGGTGACTACGCGAGAACGCTGCAGTACGATACCCGAGATGGATTTCGAGAGTCTCGCGAAGCAATATCAAGCAAAAACTGATGATGAATTGCAGCATTTAGCCACACAGAGAAGTCAGCTGACCAATGACGCATGGGCCGCACTCTCCTCCGAACTCGCAGCCCGGCGAATCGACAACGTCACTTCTGATAATGTCGCCGTCGGGGCAGCGACATCTTCAGGCGTTGATAGGGCTTCAGGGCTGTTCCTTCGAACTGGTAAATTCCTCGAAGAGGTTCTTGTCTTATATAGACGGAACCGCAGGGTGTTTATTTCACTAATCCTTCCCGCGGTTGTGATTGGTTACGTTTCAGTGCTGCTCGCGCGAAGCGAAGCACGTTCGATGGCCCGGCAACTTCATCCGGATCTTGGGAATTACGCTCTCGGAATCGCCTCCCTCAAGATTCAGGCTATATCTTCAGCCGGATATTTTGTTAGTTGGATGGCCTTTTGTGCCTCGTTTGCTGCCATTTGCTTTGCCACCGAGCGAACCGTTGCCGGGTTTGCAGTGTCCGTACGAGACGTCTTCGTTGCAGTCTGGGAGCGATTTGGGGATTTTTTGAAATTATCTTTTCTCCTCTTGCTCATATTCGTAGGCCTAGAAGTTATGTTTCTGGGCGGATTGCTATGGACTGTAGTGTGGCTTTCGGGGCGCTTGGGATACAGCAGGTATTTGGACATCCCCATCCTTGTTTCGGCACTCACGGGAGTCCTGTTGCTCATTCTTTCCCGCTTTGCCCTGGCCATGCCAGCTCTGGTGCTGGACGATTATGAAGCAGGCTGTGCGATCTTTCGCAGTGACGAACTCACTCGCGGGAAATTGTCGATTTTGGCTAGCCTGCTGTTCAAATCGGTTGTCGGCGGGTATATCGCCGGTATGCTTCCCTTCTGGCTTGCTCGTTGGATTCCTGCGAACATCAATTTGCCATGGTGGTTCGGCTGGAGTCTGACGATCGCCTCCGTGTGTGCGGTCACGATGATTGAACCAGTGATGTTCATCGGTTTCGCTCTGCTATACCTCAAAACATCGGAGCAACCTTCTGCCCAAGCCACCCAACTTGTAATAACAGCGTAAACAAAAAGCCCGCTGCTTATGCAGCGGGCTCATGCGCAGCGGGCTTTTCACAGAAGGGTAGCAGCGTTTTAATGTTCGCGCGATTGCGCTACGGTTTGCTCTTGCTTGACGTCTTCTTCGACAAATTGCGCCAGGCGCTCAATCAGCCGGCGGCGGCCGCCAATCATATGCAGTCCGCTCTCATGCTGATGTTCTTCCAAGATATTATTTAACTTATTTTCGAGCTCCGTCATGGAAACCTCCGCGCGTTAGACTCACCTTCACCTCGCACCGGAGCCGGCACGAATCTCAGGCTGCTCTAATTACCTTAACAATTATTTCTGCCTGCGGGCATTGGAAATTATGATGGATGGGATTAAGAAAACGAATTGCGTGGGAGGCGGGCCTGGCTCGTTCGCCAAATACCGTCGTTGGTCGTTGGCCATTCGTCGCTCGCCCCGGAAATCTGCGGCATTGACCCTAGCCAAAGACCGAGGACGGTCTTGGGTTTGGCCAACGACGCACGACCCACGACGCACTCACTTCAACGTTGCCGCCAGCTGCCTTACGGTATTGATAAACGTATCGGTCGCTCGGGTGAGGGTACGGTCACGCCGGTAGGCCACGCCCAGTTCACGCCACAGTTCCTCGCCCTTGATAGGAATCAGCTTCACGCGACCGGCTAGCACCTGGTCACGCGCAAAGCTGGCGCTGATGATCGAGACACCGAGGCCGGCAGCTACGAAGCTTTTAATCATTCCCACGCTCGGCAATTCCATGCGCACCTGCAGCTTGTCGGCATAGGGGCGAAAGAGTTTGTCCATGATGCGGCGGCTGAATCCGGTCTTCGGCAGGAGCATGGGCTGCTTCGCAATTTCGCCGACGGGGACAACGTCGAGCTTCGCCAGCGGATTTTGCGGGTTGACCATCAACATGAGCTGATCGCGAAAAATCGGATGCGCTTTAAGGCTCGGGCTCTTCACCGGCATCGTAACGATGCCGACGTCGATGGTGCCATTTTCCAGCTTCTCAACAATTTTGTAGCTGAAATTGCGATAGATATTGATCTGCACGCTGGGGTAGAGGCTGCAGTATTTCGCGAAAACGTCGGGCAATACGTAGAGGCAGGTGGCTTCATTCGCGCCTACGGTAATGGTGCCACGAGGCATCGAACCCTGGTCAGCGACGGCAAGCAACGACTCGTCGCGGATGTGCAGCATGCGCTCGGCGTAGGCGAAGAGCACACGCCCGGCGGGCGTGAGGGTTACGTCTTTGCCGGCGCGGTCGAGCAGACGGTCGCCGTATTCCTGCTCCAGTTGCCGGATTTGGGCGCTGACCGCCGATTGCGAGCGGAAGATTTTCTGCCCGGCGCGGGAGAAGCTGCCGAGTTTGGCGACTTCCATGAAGGTGACGAGCTGGTCAAAGTCCATGGTTGCGGAATTATAACGGACGGCGGAGTCGCGGTTGCAAGTTTTAAGATTTACCGGTCAAAAGTCAAAAGCTTTAACCGCAGAGATCGCAGAGCGATACTTGAGATCGCCGAGAAAATCTTATCTTGGCGTTGTTTAGTCGTTCGCCGCGCCTGCCACTGCAAGCTGCACGAGTTGCGCAGTTTTTGAACTAGTATGCAGCCCGCACTCGATCTTGCCCGACCCCGACCATCGCCCGGCCCGCTGATCTTCGCCCGGCAACACTGCGCGCGTGCAGTGGGTGCATCCGATGCTGGGATAGTTGCGGTCGTGCAGGGGATTGTATGGCACATCGTTTTCGAGCACGTAGCTCCAGACTTCTTCGCGTGTCCAGTCGGCGATCGGGCTGATCTTCAGCAGATCGAATTTAGGGTCCCAATCGACTTTGTGAATCGCGGCGCGCGCCGCGGTCTGGTCGCGACGGATGGCCGTCACCCAGGCATCCAGTGTCGCCAGCTTTCGCCGCAGTGGCTCGACCTTACGCAAATTGCAGCACTGATCAGGATCGCTTGCCCATAAGGCTTGGCCGTAAGCCGCTTCCTGGTCTCGCGGCGTCAATTCCGAATACAAGCGCTCAATCCTGATTCCATACCGTGCTTCCACCCGATCGATCAACTCATAGGTTTCAGGAAACAAGAATTCCGTATCGCCGGTGAAGACTTTTATGCTCGGATTCATTCGGTAGGCCATATCCAGAAGCGCCATGCCTTCGACCCCCATTCCCGTGGCCAAGGCGACATCGTCACCATAGGTCGAGAACGCCCAGGCCAATACCTCTTCGGCTTTCCAACTTTCAGCAAGCATCTTTATGCGTTCGAAATCGGCTCTCACTCGGCATCCTCCACGGGATTGGAACTGTTACTCGAAGTTACTGCGGCAAGATCTTGTGAAAAGGCGAATTGGCTAAACTGCTGATGCAGGCTTCGCGCATCCGCGAGGCGCACGACTTCGCCAATTACCAACAATTTCGGCGCTGCCAGAGTCGGCGAATCTGCGAGATTGGACACGTCTGTAATGTGTGTCTTTTGGAACGCTGTGGTGGCTTCGGAAATAATCGCGCATGGAGTTGCAGGTGATACTCCCGAACTCAGCAGGCGTTCCTGCAGCAGCGCCAGGTCGCCAGGCATATAGACCACCACGGTGGCGTTCGAGGGCAGGCGGTCCGGCCAATTAGCAATATGGTCCGATTGCTTGCTGCTGCCGGTCACAAGAATCAAAGTGGAGGATAGCTCGCGATGAGTAAGCGGAAGTTGCACCGATGCCGCGGCGCCTAAAGCTGCCGTAACCCCGGGAATGATTTCTACCTCGATACCGGCGTGCCGCAGGGCTTCCATCTCTTCACCGCCGCGGCCAAAGATGAAGGGGTCTCCGCCTTTAAGTCTCACTACCTGAAACCCGAGCAATGCGTATTGCACCAAGAGTTGGTTGATATCTGCTTGTCGAGGGCTAGGCTTGCCGCTCCGCTTTCCGACGTTTACAAGGTCGGCGCTGGGAGGTATGAGGCGCAAAATTTCCGGGCTGACGAGTTCGTCATGCAGCACGACTTCTGCCGAACGCAAAACTTTCGCCGCTTTCAAGGTAAGCAGCTCCGGATCGCCCGGCCCGGCGCCAACTAAAAAAACTTTCCCGAAGGTGTTCAATTGCTCCTCCCGCGTTGCACGATATTTCGGTTATTGAAGGCTTCACGGCTGGCCAATTCGTGCAGCAGTTTTTTACGTGCTTCGACATCCAGCTTGGCGGCAAACATCTGATCTCGCGCCTTGCCCAGCTCATGCAGCCAGGTCTCGTATTCCGGCCCAAACTGTTCTTCCAATTCCTGCCTAAGTCTTTGTGCCAGCGCCGGACTGCGCCCGTTGGTGGAAATTGCAATCTGCAAGTCGCCGCGCTGCACGACCGCACCGTAATAAAAATCGCAGTTTTCAGGATCGTCGACAGAATTGCAGAGCACATTCCGCAAACGCGCCTCCTGAAAAACCTGAGTGTTGACCTCGCGTGAAGGAGTTGCCGCTATGACTAGGGAAATATCATCCAGATCGCTCGGATCAAACATCCGTGGCTTCCAGTTGAGAGCGCCCTGGCCGAACCATTCCTGAATCTGCGGGACAGCCCACGGGGCAACCACTTCGATCGGAGCACCCGCCTCCAGGAGCCCGCGGATCTTGCCTTCGGCAATTGTGCCCGCCCCGACCACCAGGCAACGGCGTCCTTCGACTTTCAGAAAAATTGGAAACATTTCGTCCCTTCTGCATTAAATAGAAAAAGCCCACCGCCAGGATTTACTGGCGATGGGCTTTTCTGAACCGGTATTAACTAAATTCTCAGATCAGCAGCTCTCCCGCGCCAGTGCAGGCACACATACAACAACATGAACAACACTGGCACTGCATTTGGCGGGATAGAGTCATTTGCCTAATAGATGATAGAAAGCAGCAGAGGTTTCGTCAATATTTAGCAGCTGGTGTAGGTACGCAAAATTTGAATGCATCGCATCGGAAAAGCACTAATGGGCCATCGCAGGCCCTTTGCCTCTGGGCTTTTCCATCAATAAAAGCAAGGGCAACATTAAGATGAACATCCAGCCCAGAAACCGAAAAACGTCATTGTAGGAAAGAATGGATGCCTGTTGCAGCAATGCGCCCCAAAGCGCGCCTTGAGCCTGATGGGCAGCGGTAACAGAGTCCGCGCCTCGGGACATGAATGTCTGGCGCAGGCCCGCCAGTGCGCGCTGGGTCTGAAGATTAGCTGTGTTAACGTGCTGCGACAGATAATTAATGTGGGTTTGCATGTGGCGGAACTGCAGCGTTTCCACGCTGGAAATACCCACGCTGGCACCTACATTCCGCATGAGATTGAAGATGCTGGTGGCATTTCCCATACGCTCGCGTGGTACCGGATCGTTCGTAACCGTAGTGAGAGGAACGAAAATCAAGCCTAACCCGGCGCCCTGCAACATCAGTGGCCACCAGAAATTCCAGAAGCCTACCTGAAGATTAAAGAACGACAGCGCAAACATCGCCCCAGCTGTGGCTAGCAGTCCCCCAGCCAGAAGTTTTCGTGAATCGACTTTGCCCACCAGAATTCCTACCACCGGCATGAATAGAAACGAGGCCAGCCCGCGCGGCAGGTTCGTGACTCCGGCATGAGTCGCGGTATAGCCAAGCAGCTCCTGCATCAGGAGGGGCAACAGCACGGTGCTCCCATAAAGTACGAATCCAACTATCGTCATCAGGAACGTACCTACGGCATAGGATCGATATTTGAAGACACTTAGATCTATGACGGGGTGCTTAGCCTTCAGCTCGCGAATGATGAGGCCGCCTAGGCCGATCACCGCGAGTACCGCGAGAACTAGGATGAAATGAGAACCGAACCAGTCTTCTTCCTGGCCCTTATCGAGCATCACTTGCAGCGACCCCATCCCTACAACCAGCAGGCCGATTCCCCAGTAGTCAATGCCGGTACGCTCGCTACGCAGATACGGAGGATCCCATACGAACGCCTGGGTGAGCATAATGGCGAGAACGCCAATCGGAACGTTGATATAAAAAACCCAGCGCCAGCTGTAATTGTCAGTAAGCCAGCCGCCCAGGACGGGGCCAAGCATGGGCGCAACCACAATGCCGAGGGCCCAGAAGGCCATCGCCTGTCCACGCTTCTCGGGCGGGAATGATTCGAGCAAGATGGCCTGTGACAGCGGCTGCAGGCCGCCGCCGCAAGCGCCTTGTATCACGCGGAAAATGATCAGAATTGGCAGTGAGGGCGCAAGGCCGCAAAAGAAAGAAGCGATAGTGAATCCGCCCACGGCCGCCAGGAGCAGACGCTTTCGTCCGAACCGGCCAGCCAGCCAGCCAGTCATCGGCAGGATGATTGCATTGGCCACCAGATATGAGGTCAGCGTCCATGTGGCCTCGTCGACAGTCGCAGACAGGTTCCCCGCGATGTGCGGCAGTGAAACGTTCACTACCGTCGTATCCAGCACTTCCATGAAAGTGCTGGACATAACGGCAATGGCGATCAGCCACGGATTGATGTCTGGACGGGATTGCGGCTGGGAACTCATCGTGACGGGTTGCGGTTCAAGCTACATTCGATTCGGTTTAGTGGGATAACGCTTCAGCGAAAAGTTAATTCTTCTTGTCCTTCGGCTACGAACCCGATGTTTGCGATACTTTAATCCGCTTCTCTGTCATTCGGGCAACCTAAAGAATGGGCAATAAACTTCGATCGTTCATACTACCGGTGGGCTTTATTGCGGCTCTTGCGTTGTGCGTGGTTCTTCCCTTTCTTTGGCTCGGAATCCCCTCTGGCCATGATTTCGAGTTTCACATGAACTCCTGGCTGGACGCAGTCGACCATTGGAAGCAGGGTACGGTTTATCCGCATTGGGCAGCTCTGGCGCATTATGGATACGGCGAAGCGCGATTCATCTTCTATCCGCCGTTCTCGTGGACATTGGGCGGACTGCTTGGACTAATCCTTCCCTGGAAGATGGTTCCAGCCGCTTACACCTGGTTGGTGCTCACCCTGGCGGGGTGTTCGATGTTTTCGCTGGCGAAAACATGGCTCTCACGGCGGAACGCAATTATCGCAGCCATGCTTTATGCCGCCAATCCGTACAACCTGGTGATTGTGTATTGGCGCAGCGATCAAGCCGAGTTGCTGGCCTCAATCTATCTTCCGCTGCTGCTCCTATTGCTTTTGCGGATGAATACAGACGAGGACGGTGGGCGCGCAGTCTTCCCATTGAGTTTTCTCATGGCGGCAGGATGGCTGACCAATCTTCCCAGCGCGGTCATGATGAATTATTCCCTCGGCGTGCTGAGTTTAATGATGGCGCTGCGGCGTCGCTCATTTGCCGTTCTTCTCTATGCCGGTCTGGCAGTGGCGCTGGGCGCCATGCTCGCGGGATTTTTCCTGTTGCCCGCGTATCACCAGAAGAGCTGGGTAAATATCGGGCAGGTACTCGCTCCCGGGGTGCGGCCACAGGATGGCTTTCTCTTTACCAATACCGCAGATCCCGATCACAATCGATTTAACCTGCTGGTCTCGATCGTGGCGCTGTCACAATTCCTGATTCTCGCCGAGACTTTTGTTTCGTCTCGATCATGGCGGAAAGATAGATTGTGGCGTTCTTTGCTGGTGTGGAGCGCCCTCTCCGCCCTATTGATGTTCCGCTTCACGCTTCCGCTGTGGAATCACCTGCCTGAATTGCGCTTTGTGCAATTGCCATGGCGTTGGCTGCTGTGCTTAAACGTTCCTTTTGCGCTAATGGTTGCGATGGCTTTGCAACGATGGTGGTGGCGCATTGCTCTATGTGCGGTGATGCTCGGATTGCTGACCCTGGTGTGGCACCGCGTGCAAAATCCCTGGTGGGACAACTCGGGCGACATTCAGGAGATGCTGGACAATCAGCAGGACGGCACCGGCAACGAAGGAGTTGATGAATATGTTCCCATTGGAGTCGACCCTTACGATGCCGACCAGAAGGCGCCATTAGTGCGTTTCGAAGGCAGTGGGCAAACGCGGATCGATGTTCAGGAGTGGGCCGCCGAGAAGCGAAGGATTGTCGTTCACACGCAATCGCCCGGCGAACTGGTGCTGCGGCTTTTCAATTATCCATTGTGGAAGGTGCAAGTGAATGGTCGCCCAGCCCAGACAAGCTCGACGCCGGACACCGGGCAAATGATTGTGCCCATCAGCGCCGGTGAAAGTCGTATTCAGATCTATTTTGTCGATGGCTGGGACCGCAAAGTTGGATGGCTGCTGTCTGCGTCCGCATTTCTTGTACTTGCACTGCTGTATGCGAAGTGGCACCAATCTCAAATTCCATTGACTGCCGAGAGCTGAGATCGCCATGCGACGAATAATGATCGCTACCTCGAATCCGGGAAAGATTCGCGACTTCGCGGGCGCAGCCTCGGTACATGGAATCGAAGTGGCGCCGCTGCCGAATTTCTCTTCTCTTCCTCCCGTCATTGAAGACGGGGCAACTTTCGAAGCCAACGCGCGAAAAAAAGCCGAGGCATACAGTGCGTACGTTCCCGGAGAACTGATCATTGCCGACGATTCGGGACTCGAAGTGGACGCACTCGGAGGGGCTCCGGGAGTTCATTCCGCCCGCTACGCCGCGGACGAACCGCAGATGGCAGAAGCGAATACCGACGACGATGCTAACAATGCCAAGCTGGTGCGGGAAATTCGTCGCGTTCCCGCGGAGCGGCGCACCGCGCGGTTTGTATGCTGGATTGCGGCCGCGCGGGATGGAAAAACTTTGGCCACTTTCGAAGGCAAAGCAGAGGGAATCATTATCGAACGGGCATGTGGCTCGAACGGCTTCGGATACGATCCATTCTTTTATTTTCCAGCTATTGGGAAAACATTCGCCGAACTAATCCCCGAGGAGAAGGCAGAATACAGCCATCGCGGAGCGGCGTTTCGCGCTTTTCTCGAGTGGTATAGCAACCAGGCCTAGCCTTGGTGCGGCGTCAAATTCCCGCAATTCGAAAAGGAGCGCTCAGCAATCGCAGCGGCAACATTATCAGTCCGGCTACGAGAGCCAGTGCGCCATGGACCGCGACTCCGACAATTCGAAATGGCAACAAGAACAGCCACACGAACGGGTACGCGATTAATGCCAGCAGCGCCACCGGCCAACAGAAGACGAATAACATGCAACACAGAAGGAAGGCAATCATACGAAGAACTCCTGCTCCATGATACGAATATCCCGCCGGCGAGGTTCCGTAGTCGAAATATTTCTTTAGTGAGCAGCTTCCTCGCTCAGCAGCCGGGCCTTCTCGAACTCGTCGCCTTTCTGCCAGCCAGGCTCTTTCGCTTGCGAAGCGGCCGCCCATCCCAGCGCAAACCCGAAGCGCGCAATGGTGGCATCGCCGCGGAAATCCATACTCGGGCTGTACTCGTCGCTGGGCTGGTGATAGTGCTTGTTGGTAAATTCCTCGGCCTGCTCTATTCCCCATTGGGTGTTATGGCCTTTGTACTTCATTCCTTCGTTGATGGAAAATGCAGGCACGCCAACACGCGCCATACTGAAGTGGTCCGAGCGGTAGTAGTGTCCGGCTTCGGGATGCGAATCGGGCCGGATGGCGAGCCTAAACTCCTTGGCCATGGCTTCAACCGTCGGATAAAAAGTGGTGCGCTCCGCTCCTGAAACCTCTACCTCCTCCGGTTCTCCAAGTGGAGGGACATCATCGAAATTGAGATCAAGCGCAATTTTCGCCGCTGGAATTGGTGGATGCTTGCCCAGATATTCTGACCCGAGCAGGCCTTGCTCTTCAGCAGTGACCGAGGCAAAGATTACCGATCGGCGCGGCTTCGACTGTGCCTGGGCAAACACACGTGCCAGCTCCAGCAGAATGCCGCACCCCGTAGCGTTGTCGCGCGCCCCGTTGTAAATATTGTCGCCGGGCATATCGGGGCGAATTCCCAGATGATCGTAATGCGCCGAATACATCACCGCTTCATTCTTTAACTTGCTATCAGAGCCGGGTAACATCGCCAGCACGTTTCGCGACGAAATCTGCCGAATCTTGCTGACCATGTGGGCTTTGAGTTTTGTCTGCAGTGGCACTGGGCGAAAATTTCGTGTGTT
This sequence comes from Terriglobales bacterium, assembly GCA_036268595.1. Lineage (GTDB taxonomy): Bacteria > Acidobacteriota > Terriglobia > Terriglobales > Acidobacteriaceae > Gp1-AA145. The sequence continues at coordinate 57,003 of DATATW010000123.1, read as the reverse complement.
CGCCTCCATCATCAGCTTGTCGAGATCCATTCCCGACTTCTGCGCCAGTTGTCGCGCCACCTCCAACTGGATCCATGCCGCAGCTTTAAGTTGCGGCGCGTCGCTCTTCAGAAATTCTTTTTCTCCTGAATTCGAGTTGCGAACCACTTCCCACGGATAGCTGGCCATATCGGATTTGTGAATCAGGATCGCGCCCACCGCACCTTTGCGGGCCGCTTCTTCGTACTTGTAAGTCCAGCGTCCGTAATAAGTGAGTGCAGGTCCCTTGAAAAAATTGGGATCGTCCGACGATGCCTCGTTGACCAGCATCAAGAGCACTTTGCCGCGCACGTCCACGCCTTTGTAATCATCCCAGTGATATTCAGGAGCTTCAATGCCATATCCGACGTAAACGATCTCACTGTCAATGTCATCAGAGGCGTGCTCAGTCTGATCGTAAGCAACGTAATCTTCCAGCGGCTTCAGCTGCATGGCATCCCCATGACGCGGCACTAGCTCGAAAGTAGTTTCTGGAGCCGGGGTAATTCCCGCCATGGGCACGTTCTGAAAAAATGTTCCGTTTTCACCGGCTGGCCTCAATCCGTAGAGCCAGAACTGAGTAGCGATGTACTCAGCGGCAATGTCTCCGCCACGCTGCCCGGTGCCACGACCTTCCAGAAGATCGTGCGAAAGGAAACGCACGTTGGCGCGAATGTGTTCGGGATCAATTTTTTGGAGTGCCGCGATGGCCGCCGGGGGCAGATGGGCCGATGCGGATTCTTTTTGGCTGGTTCTGCGTCCGACTTGTGCTACGGAAACGGCTATAAAGGCCAACGGAAGCGCCAGAAAAACGGTCTTTCGCATTCAGTCAGGCTCCTGAAGGTGACGGTGAATGGAATATTGTATCGGAAACGATTGGCGAGAAAGGATACGGAGGTGATTCGGCGAAGCTGAACACATTTCTGCGTTCGTTGGTCCAATTTCGTTTGGAACGGCATGCCCGCAACCTGCGGGCTAGTTTCTCGACCCTCAACCCGCGCGGAAATCTGCGATTTGTTCCGCCGGCTGAAAAACGGGTTTGGGCTGTTGACCGTTAGCCGAGGCCGCCTTACGAATCATCTCCTCGAAGTCCCGGCGCGACCATCCAACGCTCGAAAGTTCGATATCGCCGGCGCCGGAGATCCAGAAAGCACTCGGTACATTGGTGAGATGGTAGGCATTCGACGCCGGGTAGCTCTTCGTGTCATCCAGCAGCACCGGAAAAGTAATGCCGTACTTCTTCATGAACTCAGCAGCATCTTTTTTATCGTCTTGCGAAACACCTACGATGCTGAATTTGCCTTTGCCATAGGCTTTGTATACCCGCTCAAAATACGGCAAAGCGTACTGGCACACCGGACACGACTTCTTGAAGAACACCGCCAGCACCGGACCTCGGCTGAGCGCGTCCTGCAAAGAAAATGTTGAGCCATCCATTGCGGGTAATTCAAATTGGGGAGCTTGCTTCCCCGCTTCCAGAGCTGCCATTCCTTTGCCTCCGAACAGATTTTTCAGCGCCGGCCACATAAGCTGCCTCACTATTTGATGATGTTAGCTTTACAAAGGATTTTCTTCGCAAGCCCGGTCAAGGGAAGCCGGTGCAGTCTGGCACGGCTGATCCATTCCGAGTTTTCGGCCTGGAAGTCAGGCTGAGCAACCACCTTAACCACGTAATCGGTCACGGTGATCGAGTGGCGGATTCGAAATAGTACCGCATCCTCATCCGGATTTTTGAGTGGCGGCAATTCCCACATGCCAGACATAAGACTCTCGCCCGCGCCGCGGCGCACCAATAGCACCGATTCACCTTTGGTGGCCAAGGCAAATGAAATCGACGCTTTGATCTGCTTTGGTTTCCGGGCTCTGGCTTCGCCACTTCCTCGGGTCCGACAGAATTTTGTGATTGGGCATTGGCCACATAACGGCTTCCCCGGAAGGCAAATTGTCGCCCCGAGTTCCATCATCGCCTGATTAAAATCGCCGGGCCGCAGAGGGTCAAGCAAGTGTTGAGCAGCGCTCCAGCTATGGTCACGGCTGACATGCAGCAGTCGCCGCAAAACTCGTTCTACGTTTCCATCGACCACGGCGACCGGCGCCTGAAAAGCAATGCTGGCGATTGCTGCCGCGGTATATCGACCGATTCCCGGCAACTGGCGCCACTCCTCGAAACTTTCAGGAAAGCTGCCGGCACGCTCGCGGACGATCTGTTTCGCTGCCGCGTGAATGTTGCGGGCCCTGCGGTAGTAGCCCAGTCCGCTCCACTCTGCCAGCACTGAGGCCAGCCGCGCCGCAGCCAGCTTCTGCACCGTCGGAAAGCGACGAAAAAACTTTTCGTATCTTGGGAGCACCGCTGCCACCCGGGTCTGCTGCAACATGATTTCTGAAACCCATACTCGGTAGGAATCGCTGGTCTTACGCCACGGCAACTCGCGTTTGTTGCCGTCATACCATTCCAGCAATGCCCGGCGAAAACTATTCAAGCGATCATCACTGAGTGTGCGCAGATTCATGATTCAACGGATTGTAATGCGAAACGCATCGCGTCTCCAGTTGGTGATTGACCGCAATGATTGAGCGCGAAATAATGACATCTTAGATTTGCCATTTGCCGCGAGAGGAAATTATGGGCGACTTTAATCGCAAAGTTGAAGAAACCACAAGCCGTATGGGTAAGAGCGTGGGCGAGACCACTGAACGGCTGGAAAAAGAAGCCAACGAATTCGTCAAGTACCTGAACGACGAAGTCGTCCCGGCAGTTCGGCAACATTCGACAAAAGCCTTGCGCGTGGCTTCTCAAAAACTGCAAGAGCTTGCCAATTACATGGACCAGCATTCGGCTTCGCGCAAATGACCAGGCTTTCCCTGCTTCTCTGTCTGTGCGTCTTGCTGTCGTCATGCAGCCACAAATCTACCCGCGTAGCGGTCGCGCCCCCGCCTCCCATACGGCAGGGCCAGGAACAGCAACCAGTACCAGAAGGCACCGCTCCCTCGATCGCTGAAGAAAAACAGGCGAATCCAACGGAAAATTCTCCCAGCCTCGAAGCTGAAGTCAGTCCTGACACGAAGCCGGTGCTCGTCGAAACCGGAATCGCCAGCTGGTACGGAGCTCCGTATCACAACCGCCGCGGATCGAATGGCGAAGTCTACGATATGAACGCGATGACGGCCGCGCACCGAATACTGCCTCTGGGGTCAATCGTGCGGGTGACGAGTTTGGAGTCTGGAAAGTCCGCCGTGGTTCGGATTACCGATCGTGGACCTTTTATTGAGGGCCGAATCATCGATCTTTCACAGGCCGCGGCAAAACAAATCGGCCTGGTAAGACGAGGCACGGGCCGGGTGCGGTTGGAAGTTTTGAGAACGCCGCGTTCCATCGAAAACGGCGGCCGCTGGGCGGTCCAACTAGGTGGCTTCGAACGCGAGGACCGGGCGCGCGAAATTGCTGATCACCTAACACATCGCTATCACAGCGCGCGGGTGCTTACCTTCAGTAGTCCCACCGGAGCCTGGTGGGTAAGAGTGCGGGTAAAGGATGATCTCCGGGCGCGCGCCGAAGAAATCACCAGAGACACCAAAACTCCTGAGGGCGGAGTTTTCCTGGTTAGGCTGGATTAGGCACATGGAAGACTGCCTGTTTTGCAAAATCGTGCAGGGAAAAATTCCTTCGAAGAAAGTCTACGAAGACGAGCACACCTTTGCCTTCGAAGACATATATCCAAAGGCACCGACTCACGTGCTGATCGTGCCCAAGAAGCACCTTACAGGATTGAAAGAAGCCACAGTCGCGGATGCGGAAATAATTGGGCGCTGTCATCTAACTGCCGCGAAGATCGCGAAAGACCGAAAGATCGAAGACGGTTACCGTACCGTACTGAATGTCGGGCCAAAATCCGGACAGTCGGTTTTCCATTTGCACGTCCACCTGATCGGCGGACGTGACCTGCGCTGGCCACCTGGGTAATCTGGGCAACCTTGCAATAAGGGATAAAATGGAACCTGGCGTGAGTTGCCATATGTTCCAGATTCCCCAACCCAAGAACACCGCGAAGCGCATAGCGCTTACTGTTTCCCTCGTCGCGCATTGCTTAATTATTTATTTGTGGCTGAATCGGGCTCCGCTGTTTATCCAGCCATCGAGTGTAGCTTGGGGCATTCACGGAAATTCCGCGAACCTGATTTATTTTCCTCGTGTCGCCGCGCCTTCGACGACGGCGAAAAAGCTACGCTTCCGGCCCAAAACCAAACACAAGCCGGCCGTTGAGACCCCGCAACCGCCGGTTGAGTCGGCCCGCGCCGGAACCCCTGAAGGCTCTCTAGCGCAAGGGCCTGTAACCGGCGTAGAAGCCAGTCCCGCTCTGCCCCTGGTTTTTCCCGATCCTTCGATCAATCCCTGGCAGTTGCCTAAAGGATTGCAAGGCGACGTGATCGTTGAGGTGACGATTGATGAACACGGAAACGTCACCGAGACTAAAGTGGTCCAGTCACTGCAGGCGGATATCGATGACAAAGTTATTGCGACGCTGAAGAATTGGCGTTTCAGACCGGCTTCGGTTGACGGAGTTGCGATCAGCTCACGCCAGGACGTTCATTTCCACTTCCCGAGCTGAACGTAAAAGTAACCCGATAAACACTAATTAGTGAGTGGCTCTTCCGCTGCCCCATGGCGACGCAGGAGCTGCGGCAGATTCTGCGAAAAAGCGGAGCGCGGCAGAACCATGTCACAACCCACTTCATGCGCCTTCTGTTTCAGATCGCCTTGAACGTGCGACAGAAATCCAATCACGGAAGTTTTCTTGAGTTTGCTCTTCAGCTTGGGGATCAGGCTGAGCGGTTTTGCGCTGACGTGATTGAGATCGAAAATAATGAGCGAAGGTTTCTCTTCGCCGTTCAGCTTGATGCGTTCCGTCAGGTCTTGTTCGGTCTTAACAAATTCGACCTTGACGTTCAGCTTGCGCGCGGTCTCCTGAATCTTGGCCTGGAAAAACAGGTCGTCCACGAAGCCAAAGATGCGCGACGCTGCATCCTCGCGCATGGGTAAAGGCTCGGGTTCAGGCTGCGGATAATTCGGCGCAAAGCCAGGCCGATGGCGGCTGGGACGAGAGCCATTGTTGCCGCCGGCCAGCGCCGCTCGGTAGCTGTGATCCATGGGTGCGGTGTAAATGCTGTCGCGCTGATTATCGCGACCGGGCCGGCCTTGCGGATTGCCGCCACTCTTGGGACGGCGTCCACGCCGTCGCCTGTTTCTCCCTCCTCCACCGGAGGGACGTCCTGGTCCTGCATTCATATTTTTCTCGTTATGTCCTGTTTAGTACGCCCGAAGGGCCTACCGGTTTTGCTTGCCTGCTCTCACCGCTGTTGGGAACCTTGCGTCGCGCAGATGCACGTAACGTATGGAAAAACCCGTCTGCGGCTGGAATCTCTAATTGATCTATGTCCGTTGTGCGCCTGGAGCCGTTCGGCGCGGAAGGTCAGCCAGGGGGCTAGACCGTTGGGAACATTCTTATGCTACCGCTCCCCGCAAGGCAGCGCAAGTCCCAAGTAACCTGACTTTTACACAGAAGTAACGGTATCTGTTCAAACAAATCCGCTTGCGAAACTAAGGAAGGACCCGGTACAGAGCCGTCATTCCTGCCATCATATGTTCGCTCACATGGCAGTGATACATCCATGTGCCGACATTGTCGGGGACCATATCCGCAGTCACCATTTGAGCGGGCGAAAGCAGGACCACATCGGTGCGTGAACCATTCACCGTAACCACGTTGCCATGCCAGTGCGCAGTGTGAAAGTTGATGCCGTTCCCCAGGCTCAGCAAATACCAACGCACGTGCTCGCCTTTGTGCATGGTCATTACCGGCATGTTCGCAAATAAATATCCGTTAATCGTGGCGCGAAAGTTCGCCGCGGTGAAACCACTGCCGATGAGAGAAAAATTCCCCTCGGGATCGATTGGCTTGCCTTCTAGTTTATCCACGCCTTTTGGATCGCTGGTGTATTTCATGATGTTCTGGGTAAGGTACCAGCTGCTGTTTTCGTCGATCATGAAATAGGCAGTGATGAACTCGCGGTCGACATCTTTCGGGGTGCCGTCGGCCTTTGCCATGCCTTGCCTGGTGGTGATGATGGCGCCGATCAAACCTGCGTCGGTGTCGCGCGGCTCGTAGTTGTGCGAATGATAGAGCCACACAATCGAGCTGGGATCGTTCGGCCCCGGCCCCGCTCTCTCTGGAACTTTCCAGATGTAGGTGTGCGTGCCTCCGGGCGCGACCACGCCGTTGTGGGTTGGATCATTCGCGCCGTCGTTGTAGTACGCGCCCTCGGAACTCTTCTCATAGAAGACGCCGTGCGGGTGCATGCTGTAGCTCTGCGTGCCGTTATTTCTAAAAAAAACTTGAATGGTATCTCCCACTTCAGCATGGATCACGGGTCCAAGCAGGCCGAGGTGCTCCCAATCCGGGCTACGCTTTTTTAATGTAGAAAAGCTTGCATCGGTGTACTCGCGATAAACCGCTTTTCGGTAAGTTCGGCCAATGCGGTTCTTCCCTTGTTCCACGAACATCATCGACATGCGATCAAAGGGCTTACCGGTCAAGTGGTCAATTCCGCTCGGAGCATAGTCCCATTCCACCTCATCGACGGCGATGTAGTACGTACGTGTCTTGCCGGTGGCATCTGCGACGGATGGAATAATCCAGATCGTGGACAGCAGACACACTACCCCCACCAAGCAACGGGCTGAGATTTTCATTGAGAACGCTCCAGAGCGAATAATTCGGCGGAAGCAGTGTACACGAATGAAGGCCAGAGCTGAATTGTAGATTTCGATCTCAGGCGCCGCTGCTGATCTGGCGTGCCCACTGCATGGCCTGCCAGTAAGCTTCGGCGACTTCGCTCTCGCTGAGCCCAAGTTTGCGGGAACAATCAGCTGTAGTCGTCCAATCTCCCGATTCGCGGGCTAACATCAGATCGTATAGTGGACGCAATTTGCTGGGGGCCCCGAGCAATACCGATTTGGCCTCCTGATCCAGAGGGATCGATTCCAGAACTGTAGTCATCGGTATTTCGAGAATTGCGTCCACCATCGAAAGCATGCCCATGAGAAACAAATCGGATTCACCATGGGGAACGCGCGCGGCCAGCAGTTCACAAAATCGCGCCCTGACCATGGCAGTCGTGACAAGTTCGCTGGATTTGTTTTCGCCGATCGCAAGCGTTGCCACCAATCGTACCCAACGCCTAACCTCCCGTTCACCCAAAAGTGCCAGCGCATGACGCACGGAGTGCACTTCATTTTGAATGCCAAATGCGGCGGAGTTCAGGTAACGCAGCAAACGGTAGCAGATGGAAACTTCCTGCTTAATCATGTTTTCGAATTCACGATGATCGAGTTCCGTCTGCGATACGGCACTCAGCAGACGCAAGTAGTTCATGCGGCTGGCGGGAATTTCCCTGCTCTGCAAGACCTCCGGGCGACGAAAGAAATAGCCCTGGAAGTATCTGAAGCCAATTTTTTTAGCATCTGCAAATTCCTCCCGGGTTTCAACTTTTTCAGCTAGCAGGTGTCGGACCCAGGAACCGTACTTGGACATCATTTCTACGCACTGTTCGGGAGAGGTTTGCCGAAGATCCACTTTGACGATGTCGCTGAATTCGATCAGTGGCTTGCGTGGGTCATGGATAACAAAATCATCCAGCGCCACCAGATATCCAGCTTGCTTGAGCCGCTTCAATGCGGCCACCACCAAGTCATCCGGCGGCACAGATTCCAAAACTTCCACCACTGCCAACGTCGGCGGCAGGAGCGTCATGTAGTCCTTGAGAAGAATCTCGCGAGTGCAATTCACGAAGCCTCGCCGGGAGTCGCACAGCTGTTCCAAGCCGATTTGCATAGAGGTATCGAGAGTGCGGCGGGAGGCAGAATCAGCATCGGTCTCGCGAAAATGGTTTTCAACCCCGTCCCGGAACAGCAATTCATATCCATAAACTTTTTCGTCAGCCGTGAGAATAGGCTGGCGGGCAACATAACTGAAGCCAGTTCCAGCTATGGGGGGACGGGGCAGAAGAGAAGATTTGGGGGCGCTCACCGTCAGAATATCGGCGATTGTCGCAAATCACTTTAGCGCCGAGAAATCCACGCATGGCTCGTGGTTATGGAAACGTAAGTGGCGCAGGGATTCCGATACGATGTCAGAATCCCTGCCCATAATGTTTGGCCAACTGATAATTCCGCAATCTATTTGACAACCACAATTGAGCCGAACGTGCCGGCGACATTGTTGTGCGGTCCAGCTGTGAAGAACAATCTGTTGGTAGCGCCGTTGGCCGGGTTGCCGCCTCCGAAATCGATTGCCCATAACTGATCAATGCTGATGACCTTGCCGGCAACATCTCGCATTATCGCTACGAAATTTCCCTTAGCGTCAAAGCCAACAATAGTTCCACTGTTGGTGTTGTTGGACACCAACAACGTGTTGCTCAGCCGCCCGAAATTCGCCGGCGCGGCCGCGAATCCCCAGGGCTGGTTCAGTTGCGCAGCCTTTGTGAAAAGTCCAACCAATGTTCCGTCTTCTTTGTAAATGTCAATGAATCCGCCTGGACCTCCAGAAGAATTCGCAAATGACACGAAGACCTTGCCGTTGATGTCCCGAATGCCGAAGACTGCGAATCCACTCGGGATTGCCGGATCGGAATCAAACGTGCCCATGTGCGTGAAATTTCCGTCGTAGATATCAATCCTGTTGTTGGCATTATCGGCAGCGAATAGAAGATTCCCCGAAGCCTTATTGGTGACCGCCAGGGCGGTGTACGAGGCTTTACTTCCAGAGTTATCCACCGCAATCTCCGCATTGAAAAGCGACAATCCGGGCGCCCATGCACTGATGGTCCCGTCTAGAGTGGCAAAAATAAAAAATGTAGGCCACGCCTGCACCTGAAATTCGCCGCTCGTTGAGGGATTGGCCACTACGCCGGTCGGGAGACCCATTGGACCGCTATTGGGTGCCGGCGGGATTGCGACTTCCAGCCCCTGCTTCACTCCGGACGCATTGTAAAGGGTTGACCAGCCCGAGAGGTTATCTCCAACCCACCAAGGGGTCGTTGCACCTCGGGCAAGTCCCCAGGCATTCACGTCGAGCGGATCATCGTGTTGTGCTTGCAGGAACTGATTCGAAACCAGATTGGTAATTTGATATTGGGCTAAGGCGGCACTGGAAGACAACACCAGCACAAGCCCAGCGATTAAAGCGAACGCGCGACGCTGCATAGGATTCTCCTTGGAACGGACGAATATTTCCAACCGGAAGTTCTGAAGTTTTCGCCTGGTTCGCAAGGAATCGTACAGCTCTGGGTGCGCGCAGAATGTCACTCCGGCGTTAAGCTTGTGTAAATCCCTTTTTACTTTCTTTATGTAAATCCCTTTTTACTTTCTTTACCTTTTTGCTTTCTTTAAGAGATGGGCAATTGACACCGAGCGCCGGCAACTTCACCCCGAGAGGCGTTGGCTGGCTGAATTTCTGATCGAGTTGCAGCTTCGGCATCAGCCCGTAGACGCATCAGTCTGGCGCAGAAGGTGCGATGGGCAAAAGTTAGGGCCGGGAAGAAGTAAGAAGTTCTTAGATTTTCAGCTGAAGTACCGCGTTGTCGGATTAGATCGTCAATGAAGCCTTCGCCCACCGATATGTCAGTCACAGTTTGAGCACAGTGCCCTGCCGATGCGTCCTGGATTCCGACTTTGGCCCTTGACCAGACTCCACCCTTTTCGTTAGGTTTCGTTCCGAGATTTGGCGGCGGTCCGCACGGAATTCCTATTGACAAAACCTGCTACAAAGCTGAGAATTGCCGCTCTGCGCGGGCGATCCAGTCGAGAAATCGAAGTGAAGCAAGTTTTAAAAGGGTCTGATTCAAGGCCCGACCCGGTCTTCTGATTTCTCTACGTAAGCTGTGCGATTTGGATACCTTGGAACTCTGGGGGAAGTTCCTGGGATCTGAATGCCATGCCTGCCCGTCTACGCAGTGATTCTCCCCCTTTTTTTCGTGTCCGGTCCTTATTCGCGAAACTCCTAAAACTTCCGATGTTCCTGGTTGCTGCTTTTGTCCGAGTGCGTTCGATTGCGCCACACGCCCGTAAATGAAAAGGGGACTTATGAATGCCATCTGCCAGTTGCTCACAAAAGTTGAACGATGCGATTTGGCCGCAGTGAGAAGAAAGCCCATGATGGGGCGCAAGCAATTTACGCCGGTTCTTCTTTGGGGATGGCTTTTGATGTTGGCACCGTTAGCTCTGGCGCAGACTCCGAGTCCTGCACTCAACTTCGGCAACAATTTTTTTGTGACCGGCGATTACATCGTGGCCGGCGCATATGGAATGAACACGAACTTCACAGTGATTAACAAGGTGACGTACACGACCGGGATTATTTCAGTGCCCGATGTGAACCCCGGTATCACTGGAGCGAAACAAGTGCCCAAGGGTGCGCAGATCGTTGCTGCCCTGCTGTACTGGCAAACGGTTGAAAAAGCGGGGTTGGCTCCCGGAGCGCCGGGATCTGGCCAAAACGGGTATTTCAGACCGCTGTTATATTCCAAGAATGGCGGCCCAGCAGTGCCGGGCTATGCGATTTCCGGAACAAGCTTGGGCAGTGCCAATGTTTCGTGGAGTCCTGGCGGCTGCTCCGCCGTTCCTTCAGGAAAGGTGCTGCGGACGTATCGCGCCGATGTGGCCGGGGGCTTGCCGGTCGATGCGAACGGGAATGCAATCGCGAATGGTAGCTTCGAAGTCCGGCTGCCGAGCCTGTCCTTTCCGCCCTCACCTCCGTTCGCTTTGGGTGCAACACTCGTGGTTATTTATCGAATTCCCTCAGGCGCCGGCGGGCCAAACGTTCCGCTGAACTCGATTGTCATCTATGACGGCAACTACGCCCCTGCAATGCCGCAGGTGAACACTCAGCAGCTGCAGGGATTTTATGACGCTGCACACAACCCGGTGTCCCGCCTAACTCATATCGTTGGCAACGGTAACCTCATTGGTATCCAAAGCGTTTCTTTGAACGGAAAAGCGCTTCCCTCTCTCTATGGCCGCTTCTTGCCACCATTCCCCGGATACTACGACGGAACCTGGGACAATCCCACGTGGACATTCCCCAACGCGCAAACTCCTTCAAATCCAATAACCGAGGACTCTAGCTCCGCAACCACGCAAGTGTCGACCAGTAGACAGGGTTGTCTCTCGTGGGGCGCGGTTATTGTAAGCACCACGGTCAAAAACAGCGACAATGATGGCATTCTGGACTCATGGAAAGCTAACCAGGGATACTGCGATGTTTCAATTAACGCTTCATGCAACAAGGGAGATCCGGCCTGGGTGGATCTCGCCGGCGCACTACTGGGCGAGAAGGACATTTTCCTGCAATACGATTACATGTGCAGCTCTATCAGCAATGGCATGTGTACTACGACGGGAGGCAATTATTCGTTCGACCCGTCTCTGGCGACCGATCCTTTAGACAACAACAAGACGGCGATCGACAAGGTGGTTGGGGCGTTCGAGAACCGCCCGCCGTTTAAGTTACATGCGATTCCCGGCAGTGCGATCCTGGAGAGCCAATCCTCGTGCGCCGACACTGATGTTGATGCTAATGGGAATCTAACCTGCCCATTTCCCAATGAGCCCGGCACTCTTGGATTCAGGGAAGGTGTCGCATACATCAAGAATCAGACAATTGAGCCAAGTACCGGCTTGCTCGGATGCGATCCCACTTCCGATCCTAACCCATGCGTTGCCGACTTCAACCACGGCAAAAAGGATAGTTATCATTACACTTTGTTTTCGCATGGCGTAGGACTGCCCAGTTGGTTTTTGTCTGACCAATCGTTATTGAGCGTTACCCAATCAGGTAGTACGGTCACGTTTACGGCTTCTTCGCCGCACGGTCTCTCCCCAATACCCGGCGACACCGTTTGTTCCGCTCAGAAAGGATTCATCGGCCGCGTTAGTGTGGTTTTTGCAATTACGAACCCAAATCTGGAGGGTACGTACTGCGCTAAGCCGACAAATCCGCCCGCAGCAAACAAATTCGCAATCACCGTCAAATCATTACTTCCAGGCACGGTCCTGCCCAGCTACACGGTGAAGACCGATCCAAACTTGGCGGTCGCTAATGGGCAGGTAACCAGCATGTCCGGATTTTCAGATGTAGGTGGCCAAAACTCGGTCGTCTCGCTGGGCTACGGGAGTTGGGGTCCGCCGAGCAGTCCGACATCCGACGGCAACACATGGCAAGTCAAAGCCGGTACCTTCATGCACGAGCTAGGTCACACGCTAGGGCTGACTCACGGCGGAACTTTTTATGCTGGTTTGGCCAGCAACCCGCCGGACTATACGCCGACCTTCGAACCGAACTGCAAGCCGAACTCGCAGAGCATCATGAATTATCAATTCCAGGTAGACCTTCTGACTGATCCCAATACAGGCAATCAGGTGCTCGATTACTCGAAAGAGAGCGTCGTTGATTTAATAAAAAGCTCGCCTCTAGCACCGAACTTCTTGAACGGCCCCGCTTATCAGAACACTGCATGGTTCGAACTTACAAGCTATGTGCAGGCACAAAATCCCGGTGTTACGCCTAAGGTGATGAGTGCGCATTGTGACGGCTCGGCGCGTCCGGTAAATGCTCAAGGCCAGCCGACCGATCAAAACATGACGTATGTCACCGCCGCCGCAAGCAGCTTCTTCTCCTCCGCTGCAAGCGGACTGGACGTTAACTACGACGGAAAAACCAACGAGACTCTGCATGGGCACGACGAATGGGAGGGCTCGTCGGAGTTTGAAGTATCGCCTGGTCTTGATCTTCAGCAGGTCAGCTCGGTCGGCACCGTTAGCACCGTAGGGCTGGGCGGCGAGGCGGGTGCGCTCAAGCCGGCGGGTGGTGGAGGCGCGTTGAAGCCGGCCGGTGGCGGAGGCGCGTTAAAACCTGCAGGTGGTGGAGGCGCCTTGAAGCCGGCGGGTGGTGGAGGCGCTCTGAAGCCCGCGGGTGGCGGAGGTCTCAAGACCGACATTACCCACGAGAACGCCAACTCTTACACACGTCCTCCAAGGAGCTTAAGCGCCACCGAAGCCATATCGCCGCGCGCCATTACTCTGAACTGGACACAGCCTACGTTTGGACAAATCGTTCAGTACAATCTTTACCGTGCGGTAACAGGCAGCCAATTCCAGTTCCTCGCCAGCGTTGTTCCTGTCGCGCCCGCAACTACGTTCCCACCTACGACCTATCAGGACAACGCCAGCTGTAACTCGAACGGCTACACCTACGAGGTCACCGCATTCGTACTCAATGACGTTACGCAGCAACCGCAGGAGAGCTTGCCTTCCAATGTCGTGTCGGTAGTTGCTCAAGGTACGGATCCTCTGACCGCCTGCTACACGTCATCATCGATCAATCTAACGTCACCGGCCAGCGGCGTTCAAGGCGATATCGTGCCGATCACCTGGTCCCTGAGTGATGACTTCTACAGTACGAACGGTCCTGTAAGCAGAGTGCAAGCAAACACATCACTCATTGCCCACGGTCCCCTCCCTAACAATTGTGGCGTGGTCGGTGACACGACAATCTTGTCCAATGGAGTCAAAACCGCCATCAGCGGAGCGAGTTCGCTTAGTGTCAGCCCAGGAGGCACGTTTACGTTCAGCTGGGACACTGACGCGTTCTGCGCGGGTTCTTATACGTTCAAGTTGAGTTTGGATAGCACCCAAACACAAAGCACTGTATCTCCATTGCAGCTCAGTATCGACGTTAACGATCAGGACAGTCCCCGCATCAACCCGCTGGCTCTACCTGTTGGTAACGTGGGTCTGGCCTATCCAACTACCACCCTGACGGAAGACGGTGGAACCGCGCCATTCAAGTGGAGCATCACCGGGCTACCCAATGGCATTTCACAGCAGACTCTCGCTTCCCCGACGATCTCCGGTACAACCTGCGCAGCGGCCGGTTCGTATGCTGTAAACGCAATGGTTACTGACTCTGCAACTCCCAACAACTTCGGTTCGCAAGGGTTCACGTTGCAGATAAACAAGGCGAACACCACGACGAGCGTAAGCACTGATGTGAATCCGTCGGTATTTCAACAGCTGGTTACATTCACAGTGACTGTGGCGCCGCAGTATTCTTGTACGCCGACCGGAACCGTAACCCTGTACGACGGGCAAAACTCGATCGGTTCCTCCGCGCTGACTACCGGAAAAGCAACGTTCGCTTTAGCGAATCTGTCGGTTGGCAATCACTCGATCACCGCCAGCTACAGCGGCGACAATAGTTTCAATTCCAGCATATCGGGAGTCTGGTCCCAGACTGTAAACAAGGCCAGTACCAGTCTCAGCTTCAACTTAATCTCGCCTTCCACGGTGTTCGTTGGTCAACCGATCACAATCTCTTACACCTTCGGAGTTGTTGCGCCAGGAGCAGGTTTACCAATCGCGCCGACTGGCAACATCACTGTGACAGCTACCGACAACGCTAACCCTGTCGCGCACAACTCCTCCTGCGTGGCACTGCCCGCCCTTGGCGGCGGAATGTGCACGCTTTCACCAGCGCCAGCCGCGGCTGGCTCATACGCGTTCACAATCAATTACTCCGGCGATGGTAATTTCGTAGCCAGCGGCGACAACGGCAATTACAACGTCTACCAACTCGTGTTCACGACGCAACCGGGCAATACTGGAGCCGGTCTTCCCGTAACGCCTGCGGTGGTGGTCACAGCGGAGGACAGCAGCAACAACCCGTTCACGTCTTTCACAGGCGGCATCACACTGGCCATCGGCGCAGGCCCGGGGACGCTTTCCGGTACTCTTACGCAGAATGCAGTCACCGGTGCAGCCACATTTAATGACCTAAGCATTAACAAGGTTGCGAACGGGTACACCCTCACCGCTTCGCCCTATGGAGGCATTCCCGACGCGACCTCAAATGCGTTTAACATCGACACATTCTATGTCGACAATCAGGGGAACTTCGGGACGCTGGATTTGTCCACCGGGACTGTCACCCAGATTGGTGCAGCGACGGTACCCGGCAGCAACGGAATAGACCTTACGCCTACGCTTCAGGTCTACGCATACAACACGTCGAACCAGTTGATGCAGATAACTACATTAACCGGTGGGGCAACTGGCATCGGCAGTCCCGGATCCATTCCCGATCAGGCGATCACTGGAGCTTTGACCAACGGCTCGTACTTCGGAATCGACGCGGTGACGGGGAATCTGTACTCGATTGACCTCACGACCGGCGCAACATCGCAGGTCGGCACCGCCCCCACAGGAGCTGCGGTCCTTCCAGCAGGGTCTAGGCTCGATTCAAGCCTCACCGGGTCGGCAAACATGCTTTACTACACAATTGGTTATGTGGGGCCGAACTTTAGTACGCGCTTGGCTGACACTTTGTATCAAATCGATCCCACGAATGGAACGGCCACACGCATCGGTCAACTCACTATCAGTGGTTCTGGCAGTTCCGGTGTCAACGAATTTGTCGGTTCCGCCTTCGTTGGTGGCACGCTGTACGGATTCACCTCCGGGGGACAGGAATACACGATTGATCCTGCTACCGGGATCGCGACATTCGTAGCCAACACCACTCAGGCCAACACTGCGGTATCAATCATTGCCGCAGGATCGCAATGAGCTGTAACGACATTTGAAAAAATGCCCGGCCGGTTTTGCCGGGCATTCTTTTGCTCATGAACCGTGTCGCGCGGACGTGCTTGTCCTCGCTTCACTAGCGGTTCATCCCTTTTCTCTCAGTGTTATTGGGCTAGGCTTTTGCGCACTTCCGCCACCAAAGGATCTTCAGTGGATTGTCCCCGGATGCTCAAATAGGTGCGGTAAGAATCGGCGAAGGCAGGAGTCTTAAGGCCTTGCCGCACTCGTCCTTGATAGTAGTAAACATAAGGGAAGTAACCGTAGGTGACGGTGTTGTCCATCAGCATTTCGAGTGCTTCGCCCCGCCGCTTGATGCAGCGGTCAAACTCTGAATCGGCTTCGGCGAACTGGCCGGCTTCGAGATAGGCGCGGCCGAGTTCGAATCTGCCAATCCAGGTGTCCAGCAGGTTGTTGGCGTCGGTAATGTCTTTGATAGCCAGACGGCTGTCGCCCTGCTTAAGCGCGAGCTTTCCGGAGATGATCTTGACGTAAGCCTGCGGTTCAATCTCGGTTTCTTTAGCCAGGCTGTCTGCCATTTTTTCCGCCTGCGCCTTGTCTCCGGCTTCGGCAAAAACGCGGCCCGCCAGGAATCGCACCTGCAGCGTTTGTCCATTTGCCAGGGCTTTTTCGGCAGACGCAACCGCCGCTTTGCTGTCGCCTCGCAACAGTTGCGCGTAGGCCAGGGCAGCAAACTTCGTAGTCGCATTCTCAGGCGTTTTCGCTTGCAGGTCAGCATTGGCGCCTTGATCGAGCAGCTTTATTTGCTCTGAGAAATGGCCTTGGTACATCGCCAAATCGGCGAGCGCCGCCGTCGCCAGAGATGTCCCTCGCGGGCCGAACTTCTCCAGCCCGTGGTAAGTCTCGGCAGCTTCAGAAAGGTTGCCCGCTCCCAGTTGCGCTTCACCAAGATTGAGTTGGGCGACCTCGCCGGGACTAATTTCGAGGGCGGCGGCTGCTTCGCGTTCGCCGGTCTGGAAATCTCCTGCGAACGAGCTGAAGAAAGCTAAATTCAAATGCTCCAGGGCCCCCTTGGGCGCAATCTGCTCCGCCTTTCGCGAGGCTTCAACCGCTTTGGGGAAGTTGCGTAATGACGCGTAGCACCATGCCAGATCTGATTGTCCGACCCTGTCCGCCGGATATTGCGCAACCAGCGTGCTGTATTCCTCGACGCACTTAGGATAATTGCCGCTCACTAAATAGTAGTAGCCGCGAGTGTGATAGCGTTCGCGCTCGGTCATCCGGTCGACATGTTGCATCGCCAGCTTTATGTACTTCTCCCCGTCGGCTTGCCGGCCCAGGTCGTTGGCGGTCCCGGACATGCCAGCGTAAGCGCGGGCGAAATTGGGATCGAGTTCAGCGGCTTTTGAAAAGCTCTGAAAAGCGTCGGCGGTTTTACCGGCGAACTGTTGTTGCATGGCGACGCTGTACAGGTGCACGACTTCGAGAGACGCGGCGGTGAACGGTCCGGAGACGGCAAGCTGCGCCGACACTGGCGTAGTGTCACCCAGCGCCTTACGCACGGGTGCAGCGAGTTTAGGAATGTCTAGCAAGAGCTGGTCTTTGGTGGGCGCATCGATTTCCGCAGTTGCGATGGTGTTGCCGGTTCGGGCGTCGAGAGCTTCGACCGAAAGCCTGTAGGCGTCGCCGCGAAGACTGACAGAGCCAGTGACAACCGCAGCTAGCCCCTGGCTCACACCGATCAGCCGCGCGGATTGCTCGTCTAGTTTGTCCGACGGATGCGGAAGCTGCTTTGCGAGGTTGCGGGCAGTCCCGCGACTGTAGGCATTAATGAAACTTGCCCCTTCGAGTGCCACGTTGAACATTGGTTCCAGCGTGTCCTCGAAAATCGGGTCGCCGGTGTGATTGGTGAAATCGGCAACCAGCACTGAGACTGATTTGTTTGCTGCAACCGGCGCACTGGTAAATTTTCCGCGCAGCATGAATCCGGCTGGTACGAGAATCACAACTGCCGCCGCAACGCCTAACCAATGCCACGGGATCGTTCGTCCCCAGGGATGATGACTTGCTGGAAATCGCAAAGTTGCAGCAGCGCGTTTTCCCTGCCAGCCTTCCAGGTCGCCGATCAACTCGGTCGCGCTCTGGTAGCGCTGCTTGGGATCGCGCTCCATGCACTTGCTCACAATATTCGCCAGCACTGCAGGAATGTTTTTGTCGTGATCGGAGACGGCTGCCGCACGTTGCTGCGTGCGTTTAATCAAGCTGGCCAGCGCGCTCTCAGCAGAGAAGGGCATTTTGCCGGTGAGCAATTCGTAGAAAATCAAACCGAGCGTGAATAAATCTGAGCGATGGTCGAGAGTACTGCCCAGCGCTTGCTCGGGCGACATGTATTCCATGGTGCCGACCAGCGCTCCGGTCTGCGTCATGCCATTGGACTCGATCAACCGCGCCAGTCCGAAATCCATCACCACTATGCGGCCCTGGTTGTCGCGCATAATGTTCTGCGGTTTCAGGTCGCGATGAATTACCCCGACGGCATGCGCAGCCTCAAGCGCGCGGCAGATTTGCAGCATGATTTCGACGGCTTCCCCGGGCGGGAAGGCCTTGCGCTCTTGAATAATGGAGCGCAGGTCGGTGCCTTCGATGTACTCCATGGTGATGAACTTCACGCCATCAGCTTCGCCCAAGTCGTAAATGCGAACGACGTTGCGATGCGTGACCTGATGTGAAAGCACCAGCTCCTGCTTGAAGCGCTCGATGATCGAAGAATTGGTCGCCAGATCGGGGCGAATAACTTTCAGGGCGACGGTGCGATTAACTTCCCGGTCGAGGGCTTTGTAAACCGCGCCCATGCCCCCCTCGCCCAACAGCGCGGTAATCTCATAACGGTTGGCGAGCAATGCGCCCGGGCGCAGTCCAAATATGGCGCGGGAAATCACTTTCCGCGTAATCACATCAATTTGAGTGGCTGCATCAGAAGGGCTGATCGGAGTCTTCTGTGCTTCAGGGAAATCCACGATGGTGGGAGTGTCAGAGGGTAAATCAATCAACGTTGGCGCATCGGATCCCTGCCCGCTGGCCGACGAAGCGTTGTCCACTGGAACAGGCGTGAGCACGCCGGTGGCATTCTCTTCAGAGTGCGGGCGAGAAACGGATGCACTCTCTCCTGTATCCGTCTGAATCGGAGGTTTTGGGACACTTGCCATTGGCGCAGCCCGGGGAGAATTCGAGTGCTAAAAGTATATACCTGCTGCCCTGAATTACCAGCTTTTTTGGCTACGTCATCAACGATATCGACTGTTGCCACGCTCAGGCAAACCCGGCTTTGGCTGGGCTGTGCACCGAGCAATTTATCGCCTTTAATGAATTTTCTTCTTGACAAAGTAAGGTCTACAGTACAAAGTTTCTGCGCCACAAAAACGCTGAAGAGCTGCGTTTTTTGACCTTGGATCGTTGTTCATTGCGTCCGTAAACTCAGGAGAAATCCATTATGGAAACTGCAATTGGAGTATTTTCATCGCGTGACGATGCGGACGAGGCTATCAAGCAATTACGCCAGAGCGGTGTTCCCGATGAGTCCGTCATCTTCTTGACTCGTTCGGAGAGCGAGTTCAGGAACGTCGTTAAAGATTTCGGGACGGTAGTGGGCGGGGTTGTAGGTGGAGCGGCAGGAATGTCTGCAGGTGTTGTCGCCGCCACTCTGTTGATTCCTGGAGTCGGGCCTGTTTTCGCCTTGGGTTTTGGAGCGGCGGCCTTGCTAGGGCTGGCCGGTGCCGGCGCCGGTCACACGGTCGGAGCGTCCGCACTTTCGAAACAAGAGCAACCGACCCCTGATGAGAAGTGCTCCGAGGACGCCACATTCTTTCGTGAAGTATTGAAAGAAGGCCGCTCTTTGATTGTGGTGCGTACCGAGTCTGAGGCCATCGCCAGCGACGCCTGCGCCATACTCGATCGCCTCGGGATGGGTATTCAGGGTAAAACACCTCTGAAAATGGAAGCCGCCACCCGGCAGGTTCGGGACATTGTTGTTATTGATATCTCGGGAAGAATCAGCTTGGGCGAAGGCAACGTGATGCTCCGAGAGATGGTCCACGAACTGGCGGCAAAAGGAAACAAAAAAATTATTTTGAACCTCGGCGAGGTCACCTACATGGACAGTTCTGGCCTAGGAGAGCTGGTAAAGGCCCATACCACTATTCGCAACAAGGGTGGGCACCTGAAGCTAGCCAACCTTAACAAGCGAGTGCACGATTTACTTCAGATGACAAGATTGTCGGCTGTGTTCGACATTCAGAAAGATGAAGAGTCAGCACTCGGATCGTTTGGCGAGAGTTCAGCAGCACAAGCGGTGGCATGAGCCCTGAGAGGTTTTGATTAAACCCGTGGGGCTGGTCTACGCTTTTGAGCCGCTGCGAGGTCGCCGATATCGGCTGGGTGTGGTCGAGTCTTTTGAAGCGAAGGCGGTAGCTCTCGGGAAAATAGTAGGCTGAAACTTCCCGTGGGCTGAGAGGAGATCCATTCAGCCTGCACGGCAATGCCGCCGTTGCGGCGGGAACTGATCCATCAAGTTGAGCCACACTCGTTGAGCAGCGGCGTTACAAGAAGCGCGTCTTCATCTTCCTAATTCGAAATTCTGCCACGCGTCACGAGAACATGGTGCGACCTCGCTGAAATTAAGAACGTGATGGAGGTTCTCGATGCTTTGCATAGCAAGGGAATCGATCTTCGTGACTCAATTAAGTAATTCGAAAACCCGCACGAGTTTGCGCACCGTTGCACTCAAAATAGTGCACACAACTACGCCAGAGCATTTCTCAACTGCTACGGAATCATGGTGCCGGGAGGGGGAGTTGAACCCCCAAGACCCGAAGGTCGGCGGATTTTGAGGGAATGAAAGCAATTCCCTTCCAGTACCATCAAGTGCTCGTGAGTGCGTCCGACGCGGGTCCGAGCAAAATTCAATTGCGTTCAATTACAATCGATCACTATTCACCGCGCCCTCTTCCCGTCACCGTGGCGTCACTCGACCTGAAATTACCGAAAACAAGTGCCTGAAAATCATCGGTCAGTATATCCGTGCGTGGGACGATCTACCCGATCTACCCGATCGAGTGAAATGATTGGTCGCAATCTTGGGCCCCGAATGCCTGATTGTCTTAGCGGTATCCGGTGCAGGTGGAGAGGGTAGATGGGGTAGATCACGACACGCATACACGGCTGGATGGATTCCGCTCATTGAGTTGGGCTCGATTTCGTATAGAGAGTACGAATGCAGCCCATTAGTTTGCCGCGTGTTGTATAGCGCTGGCAAAAGCTCCCTTCGCTATCGGCGATGGAGAGCTTTAGGAGAGTGCCTTCGCGTTTTGCGTTAGCGTTCCGAGGTGAAAACGCACCGGTCCCGTTGAAATATTCACCCTTATGCGAGTCAGAGTCCTGAGTCCGCCGCTAGAGACTCAAGGAGGATCCTTGTGTAAGCGGCAGCCACAATTGCCGCGTATTCCTGCCAAAGGTCTCCTTTATTCGCATCGCAATAATCGCAAATACCTCGAATAACAATGTAATCAACTTCCAAGTTCCATGTGGCATCAGCAATGCCAGAACCCTCCATTTCGATCGCCCTCACGCCATATTTATCCCTAAGCATATTTCTTTTCTCAGGATTCTTTAGTAACACATTCGAAGAAGCTATTGGCGCGATGAATATTTTTGGCTCTCCCGGCCGACGTGATTTATCCCTCGGGTGTCTGATTTTTACTGACGGATTTTTCGAATCAGCTAGCACATCGTATCTTCCTGAGGGCCGTTTGCTACCCAACCCTTGTAGTCCATTTGTCACCTGAATCAGCAACGAGTTGTGACCTCGAACCAGCAGCTCCGACTCAAGAAACCGCACAGCCTCGAGAATAGAGGCGCTAGGTGGCCTTGGAGGCTCTCGGTGTTCAACACCGTTGTGGGCTTCTTTGACCAGATCAAACTGCTTAACACCATGCTCGCCGCTGACGACGATATCACCCAGTCTGACATGTTTTTCTGCGTGTCTCGGATCCGGAACTCCACCAGCAATTCCGACCATGAAAATATGTTTGATTGTCGGAAAGTCACGAAGGAGATTAGTGGCTCGTGCGCTTGCTTGGTTATTTCCTAGACCCGAGAGAGCCACAGCCACACGATGTTTTCCGCCATGCCGCGCCTGAATTTCGCCCAAATAACATTCCTTCATTCCCCCAGGTCGATCCATGGTTGCCCGCTCAGGATTCGAAAGAAAGGTGCGAACCGCTGCCATTTCTTTAGGTAAAGCAGTGATTATTCCGATTGTAGGTCGGAAGTTCGTCGAAGTGCGGGCGATTTCTTTGCCATCAAAAACATTCAGCAGACAGTTTGTCATCAGTTGTTCGGGCGTGCTGATGTTCTTTGCCGCATAACGGCGTCGCTCTCCTTCAGGCAACAAGCGCATTGCATGCAACACTGCCCTGCGCAACCAATCATCCAGCTGAGAGAGCTGGTTTATGTGCTGACGTACCCAATCAGGACCCACTTGGGCGCTAGCCGCCAAGATGATTTCCCTCCGGATTGATGCGCTACTGCGAGTATATAGAGGGATTAGTCGTTTTATATGGTTTAGGTCTGTAATGCGCCAGAATAGCCCGATGATCGAAACTTGAAGGTAGTCGCTAGCGCGGATAAGCGGATTATTAAGGGATTTGATTAAATGGGTTCCTAGTGTCTTCCACGATCCCGAGTAATCGACTGCAGCTGAACTCAGATATCGCACTGCATCGACTATGGCGGGAGCAAAGCGCTCAATCTGAGAAGCAACGTACTCAACAGCCCCTGAAGCTCCAATTTGTGTGATGCGGCGCAAAAACCATCTCAGCCGCAGATAACTGGTTGATTCTGAGTTAAGATACGCCTCTAAAACACTTTTAATAAGATCAGGTGTAAATAGATCAATGTCGGCTTGATCCAAATCCGATAAGTGCAGCTCTGAGTAATCATCGGCGTCAATTTCGCCTGATTCCTGCAAGCTCCGTCGAAGGGCGTTAAGCATTTTTTTTTCGGCATGATTGATTGGATCGTCAATCAGCATTCGACTCGCTGATTCCCGGAATTCCGTTTTCGTCTTGATATCGGTTTTTTGACGGTTCAAGGACAACTTCTGATGCTTGTTCAAATAATCAGCGATCTGGAAAATCGCTGCTTGGGCATCTTCGTAGGTCGCGCAAAACACGTGTATATCGTCCGCATATCGCGTAAAGCGGTACTGTGCGTGGAGAAAATTGTCCAGAGGGATCAGGCTGGCTTCAGCCAGTAGGTGCGATGCTTGTGGGCCAATTGCAATACCCCGAAGCGTGTTATTTGATACGAGTTGAAGTAGGTTCTGAATGGATGTTCTTCGAGGTGCTGAAATCGACGCCGCTTCAAGTTGATTAAGAACAGCAGCATGATCGATTTGGTTGTAAAAGTCTGTTATATCAAGGATAGCGACATGATGATACTGGCGAGCAAGCTCCTTTGATTTCGACCAAAAAGCACGCCGCGTGTGGGGCTCGTAAAGAGCTCCACCAGGCATAGTGGACACTCGATAGCTATAAATTGTCTCATCGGCGACAGGAATACGCAGTTTTTCTAAATCCGGCGCTAAATCGTGCACAAGCGCTGTGAAAACTATCGAATCGACCGGATCAAGCTGTGTACCAGTTCGAAAGGAAACTTGATCCTTAGGGATCAACCACTGCCTTGGGGTTTGCCATTTGTAATGATTTATGGGCGTACCCGTGAGCAAGTTCTCAAAACGGTGCCAGTACTTCTTGACCAGATCAAATTCGAAGAGAGGAGGAAAGAGATCATTATCGCCATACTCCACAATGTGATTTAACGCCCAAGTAAGACTTGCCGCAGAAAGGTTTTCGTCTGCCATGAATTGATAATTTGTAACAGCTTAATTGTACCGTGGGTTTTAAATTCCTAAACACTGGTTGTAACTGGAAAATCCGCGAATTAATTTGCCATTCAAATTTCTTGCGGGCAAATTCGCTTCCCGCGCGCAATTTGTGCGTTCGTGCACGGTCGTTGCAAACTTAATATGGTTTGCCGCTGGATCCCTGCCAGCCGGTCCGCTCCTGAGCACGGAGCAAATCATCGTGCAAATCCGTGGCACCCTCCTTGAATTTGCGGGCGCTGGATAGCGCTGGTATAGCGTTGTCGCACGTTTCAACAATGGGAAACCCGATTTGGAGACAGGCGGGCAGCTTGGCCAGCGCCGTAGATACGTTTGTCGCTCTGGCCGTACGGCTCGTGATCTAGTGGATCGAATGAAATATTCGAAGAACTATGCGTTCTTTGGATTACCTGCGTCTGATCGAGCTGGCCTTCGGTGCAGTTAGAGAGGGCAGATCAGATAGAACGCCTCGCGCATACTTTCACAACTGCATCGCATAAGTATAATTTCGGTCGGAATTCCGACCGAAAAGATAATTGCTGGGATGCTTGAGGCGTGTGTTACGTTTCCCGCAACAATCAGCTCTCTTTCAGCTTCCGCTGGTTGCCGTCGACTTCAGGCTGGCATCGCCACGCTATTAAACATTAGTGTAGCTTTTTTTGAGGCGCGTATGACCGTTCTTATCCGGGGAATAGCAGCGTTGGTGCTTCTCTCCTCGTCAACACTCGTTCTTCTTGGTCAAACCCAAACTTATACTGCCATGAATGTTTATGCGTGTGATGCCGACGTGAAGGGGTATAAAACTTTAATTATCGACGGTTCCTCAGTAACGCTCAGCGCAGGAGCTACCCAGTATGCAAACGGCGACAAGGTCCTGATCGTGGTGACCAATGTCAACCCGTTTGCTGGGAAATACACCCTGCAGCTGAAGAAGCAGCCAGTCCAGGATCTGAATGTTGGAGATTTTCTTTCGAGTTTGGGCGGCATCGTCACAGGATTTATTCCCAAAACCGCTGATACCAAGCAGGCGACGACTCCTGCTCCCTCGCCTCCGCCTTCTGGGGCCCGCGAACCAAAGCCCGCTGTGTGCAACATCTCAATTCAGAGAGATGTTTTTGATCCTTATAATGATTTCAGCAAGGAACAGGCTTCTCTTCACAATGCAATAGGAGCAATTACCCAAGTCTACGCCACTGATGGTACTACGTATCAGAAAGACCTTTCCGCGCTGCAAAGCGCCAATCAATGCAAGATCATTCAATCGCGTGTCGAAGATCTTCGCAAATTCTTATTTTCGATCGAAAGCCCTGATGAAGTACGATCCGAACAACTAAAAGTGCAAGGGATAGAAGCCATCAGTACAAGCAGCAACTCGACGGCATACTTGACGCAGGAGGTACAGAAGCTGGGAGTGGACGCAGTGAATGTTCGCGCTGCCGTACTCAAGTATAGGAACGATATCGTCGGTGACAAAGCCTGTCAGAGCACCGCCAACACTAATGATACGAAGCTTAAAGACATAATGAATGTAATAGATAAGACAATTGGCCCCTCTAGTGGAATTCCTGAACTTCAAGCGCTTTTTTCTCAAGTGGATCAACTGAAGACGCAATATGCGCAGCTAGGTCAAACACGAGAAGGAATAGATCAGACCCTAGCCCAATTCTCAAATCCTTTTCTGATGACTCAGTATGTCAGCGAATCGCAGACAGATGTGGATGTTACTTTGACGGTGGCTCCGATTGGCTTAAATTCTTCATCGTCCAATAAACAACCAAATCTTTCGCCACAAACCCCGTCGACCCCCCAATCTCAGAGCGCGAATAAAGTTTTCGAACAATTAATTCACTTTGGTTACGGCTCCCGCTTTGGCATAAGCGGCGGGATCGCGGTTTCAAATTTAGAAAAGCGACAGTTCACGACTGCCAATAACAAAATCGCGTACCAGGACAATTCCAACACTCGAATATTGCCCATGGCGCTATTGCATGCGAGAATTATCGATTGCGATTCCTCTGTGCATGACACCTGCTTTTTAGTCCCGCAGCTGTCATTCGGCATTACTGCGAAATCGGATGACAAAGGAACTACACCCGAATACCTGCTCGGCCCTTCGTGGGCACTGGCGGCACAGAAGTTATTCTTGACCTTTGGGGCCTACGCTGGTGAGCAACAGCGTCTCTTGGGAGGGCTTAGTGTGGGTCAGACCACTACACTGAGCGCCGCCAATTTGCCGGTCGCGAAAGAATACCACTGGCGGCTGGGCTTTGCCCTTTCATGGAAGTTGAAGTGAGTTTCGAGGTAAGAACCGTTGCATAATTTCGGTTCACACGCATTATCGCGCTCCGCTTTTGTCTTGTCTCTGGTTGCGGTGATGCTCCTCAGTTGTGACCGTGCTCAGAAGAAAGACACGCAGCAAAATGCGGCTACAGCGCCCGCGGACGCAATGAGTGAGCGCCAATCCCGGCATGAGATCAGAACCCCAAGATGCGGAACCGAGGCTGTCTCAGAAACTGTCGCTAAGCATCTGGAGCTCAATCTTCAGCAATTTGATCTGACCGCGCGACGGGCGATGATAGAAAGAACGGGGGGAAGCACTCGGTCCGGATCTAACGAGCGAACGGGAGGATCGGTCACGGTAACAGTTTACTTTCATATAATCAGCAAGGGATTAGCAATCCAAGATGGGAATGTACCTGACGCAATGATTCAGGCGCAGATAGACGAGCTGAATAAGGCGTATAGCGGCGCGCACTCTTCCGGAGCTACAAATACGCCGTTCCGATTCGTACTCGCAGGTACTGATCGAACTGTAGATGCCTCATGGTTCACAATGGAGAAGGGATCCAAAGCAGAGGTTGCCGCAAAAACGAAGCTAAGAAAAGCAGGGGCAGCAAATCTCAACATCTACACCGCCAATCCACAACAGGATCTAGGATGGAGCACATATCCGTGGGATTACAGCAAAAAAGGACTTAACGATGGCGTCGTGGTACGCTTTACTACTCTGCCGGGCGGCACCGAGAATCACTATAACGAAGGCCGTAGCATAGTGCATGAAACAGGTCACTGGCTGGGGCTTTACCACACATTCCAGGGTGGTTGTACTTATCCCAACGATTATGCGACTGACACGCCAGCCGAAGCTTCTGCATCGTTCGCGTGTCCTACAGGCCAAGACTCGTGCGCCGGAGAAGAATTCCCGGGTTTAGATCCAATCGATAATTTTATGGACTACACGGACGATTCATGTATGGTTCGTTTCAGTGCCGAACAATCAAAAAGAATGGACGCGATGTCCCTGAAGTACAGGACTATAGTTTCATCCAATTCATTCCACTGAGGAAGATGCAGAAGCCTTTGATAACACCTCGACAAGAGCCAACCTCGTATCGTCTCTGCAACTCCAAACACGTATTCTGTCCCCCGACTTTATGTTCTTCCAAGCAGTTGCAGGTAGGACCTTTCCCTTGTAGGTCACTTCCGACCCATCGGCTATCTCGACGACTTTCTTAGTATGGTCCTCGGTGCTCATTTGGATTCGCACCGAATCGGAACCGACATGGACGGAATGCGCCACACCCGCGTACATGGTAATTTTGTTTCTTTCGCAAGGTAAGCGGCTAGGTGTTCCGACGCGCTGACTGTGTGCTGCCCACACTGCGAAGATCAAGAAGATCAGCAGCACACCGAGAACACGTCCTACGGCAGTCACTTTTGAATTGGCTGTTCGCATTCTCAGGACCTCAAGGTTATTTTACTCCTTTAAACAGACAGCCAGTTTGGCTATCGGGAAGCTATTACGCCATGCAATTCATCGGGCTTTGCTTCTTTCGGGTGTAGCCGAATTTTTTCGATTTTACTTCGTCCCCGCACGATGCTCCTGACCATTGTGGGTGGCTGCTTTTCCCTGATCCAAATACCGGCGCCCTATGTTTGGCGTCCGTTGTGAAGTGGGCACGACAAATATTTTACGAGCTTTCAAAGGTGGAATTCCGGCTCTTCGAGCCGACGCAAGGAGCCGACGACATCTGCCGCTTTTCACCCGATGGGTCGTCCTGAAATGCGGCGGTACTTCCGTTGAATTCTGGATGCGTGGATCGGCGCGGAGCAGCCTAAATTACCACCCAATTCACTCTCCACCTCAGGTGCGTCGAGCGTCTCGATCGCGCATGCAGTTCCGAAGCGGGCACTTCGGGAGAGTTACGCAAGCCGTTTGCAGATCTCCAACGATCCAGCCCAGACGATCCGCCCATCCGATGTCTAATCGTGAGTTCCGGTGGTATTTCACTTGAATTGTGAGGAATAAAAATTTGGCCGACATGTTCCCCGATGCTCAGCGAACTTTGCCGGACGCCTTCAATTTCAGATAATCTCGCATATACTTTCTGCGTTTTGTTTTCCATTCCTGTGTAGACTTATACGCGGTCATCTGGCATTTTTTTCCGCAGTAGCGCTGGTGCTTGAACCGAGCGAACAACCATTTGCTGCAATAATGACACTTGCGAAGCCGATGAAAATGACCTTCTTCAATAATCCTTAATAACCTAAGAACAGCGTCCCCTTCGGTAACGCGCAGAGTATCTCCTTCTCCGGAAAGAACGATATCCAACGCTCCTGCGCTGATCGAGTGTTTCCAACCGAAACCCCATCCTCCACTAGCCTTTGCTCGGCGTTGAGGTGAGAACCTATATCGTCTAAGAGCCGCGTCTAACCTTCTACTCAAGACTGCTAGGCGAGCGGTGTTTTCAGCTTGCACCTTCGTAGGACGCAACTTTGACCATCGTCCCAGACTGACTGGCGCAAGGTCACGCCAACCAAATTGAACACTGTTCCCAAAGGTCTCGACTATTTCCACGACTCGCGACCGAGCGTGTTCACTAGCGGTGTTATTTAACCACTCAACCAGTATCGAGGCATACGCCTCGCTTTTCTTGGATCGCGGTAACACATGGCTAGTACGTATAACCATGTGTTTGATTTTATCACATAAAGCTTCGTGGACGGGTTATGTTGGGATAGTTCATGCCAAGTACTTGTTTCAATCCGAATGTTGGCGGTTCCAATGGTTATCGACTCAGGTCGAAAGGGCGTCTGGAACGCCGTTCATCTGTAATCGATATCTGATTTGTATAACACCACGACTAGGAGTCCTTATGACGTTTTTTAGAACGATTTCTGAGTTTAAAACCATTCCTGAATTCGTCGATTATTTCGAAAAGCATGCTGCCGAAATCGACGCCATGATCGCTCGCGGAGATGATGTCACGTCTGAAATCTCCAAGCTTGTTAAAGCAACTTTACAAAACTGCAGTCGCGAATTGTATTTCGTTCTTCTGAGGGGTGTGCGAGAGAAATGGACACCATTTGCTGATGTGGATGATCAGAGGCGAAGCATTGAGGGCAGCCAAATGATGCGTTTGATGTGGCGAGACGCATGCCCTGGACATTCGGCCTTCGACCTAATGGAGATGGAGATGGCAAATGAGGTGGATAACAAATGCGAATCCGTCACTTTTCTGCTCAACAAAGAATTCAAGTCACTCCTCGAGAATTTTGCACGCAGCTCTAACCGTTATTCGTCCGTGGACAGCGTCCTTCGGCACGCGGTGTGGCGCTACATATGCTGGATGGACAATACCCAACTTGGAGAGTCCGCCCCTAGAGTTCGCTTCAGTTACACGCTGAGAATTCGGCAGATTGAAAAAGACGAGTACGAGAGTCATTTTTACATCGCCCTCGAAGCCTTGCGGCTGATTTTCTCAACTTGGAAAGGGGAAGCTCCAGATCTACGCTGCATACGGTTGCAGATTCAAAGTTTTGACTCGTTATATTGGAGAAAACATTACTTGGAGGAATTCGACAAGCTTTTTGAGTCCTTCGCTACGCATGTTCCTTAGCGATAAGCCGACGCACAACGAGTTTCACTCGATGCAGGTAATTTCGAAACCGAATGAGTCACAACAGACTGCAAAAGGCTTGAACTAACAAATCCAACATGTGACGAGGCTGACGGGAACTAATGGGGAGCTCACTACAATCTCAGAGCCATTCGGTCGATCATGCACGATCAGTCAGGCTCGTACCATTGAATTTGACGGATGCCGGCAACGCCGAAGCTTTTACGATCCTGCATGGGGAGCGATTTCGGTACGACCATAGCCGCGGCAAGTGGTTGGTATGGAATGGTAGGTATTGGGCAGCAGACGAAAACGGCGAGGCAGATCGTGCTGCGCTCGACACGGCACGCAAAAGATTAATGGCCGCGATGCTCATTATAGACACCGACGATCGACAGGACGCGGCGGAGTGGAGCCTGCATAGCGAGAGCACGTATGCCAGGAGAGCGATGCTAACTAGTGCGCAGAGCATCGAAACTTTGGCTACCACAGCCGCAGATTATGACCGCGATCCGTTCTTATTTACGGTCAAAAATGGAACGATACACCTGCGCTCCGGAGAGCTCAGAGAATGCAGTCCAGGCGATTTGATCACGCGAGCGTCGCAGGTTGATTATCTGGCTGGCGCTCAGTGCCCGAGATGGATGCGCTTCCTGGAAGAAATCTTCCTCGGAGACGAGGAGTTGATCAAATTCGTCCAGCGTGCCGCTGGGTACACTTTCACTGGAGACACACGGGAACAATGTCTGTTTGTCCTTTACGGCGGGGGAGCCAATGGCAAGTCCACTTTCTTGGAAATCATGCTGAAGCTGGTCGGAACTCACGGCGCAATCACATCATTTTCCACTTTCCTGGTTCACCAGAATCCTGGTACGCCTCGCAATGACGTAGCCAAATTACACGGAGCCAGGTTGGTGAAAGCGGCGGAATCCCAGAAGCAAGCAGCCCTGGACGAAGCCACGGTAAAAGAAGTCACTGGCGGAGACACGATTTCGGCCCGGTTCCTGTTCCGCGAATTCTTCGACTTCCGGCCGCAGTTCAAAATTTGGCTCACGACCAATCATCGCCCCACTATCTCCGGCACAGACGATGCGATCTGGCGCCGTATTCGCCTTATTCCTTTTAACCAGCAATTCGCTGGCAAGCACAGGGATTCGAGATTGCGGGAGAAGCTTGAGGCCGAGCTGAGCGGAATTCTCGCCTGGGCAGTGCGTGGCTGTCTTGAGTGGCAGCGCATTGGCCTTGGGAATGCTCCTGCCGTGGAATCTGCAACCCTGCAATATCGGCGCGATTCCGATCACTTCGGACGATTTCTTAATGAGCGTTGCACCGACCGTCCAGGGGACCAGGCCAGCGGACAGGAGCTATTCGATGCATACGTACAGTGGTGCGTAAATACTGGCGAGAAGCCCGAGTCCAACAATATCTTTGCCAAGGCTCTGGCCGATCGCGCAATGCAAAAGAAGCGGACCAGGAAAGGAACCATGTACACGGGAGTGGGCCTGCGGCCACAGATCAAGCTTCCCAAACTCCCTCAGGATAATTCACCTTGAAATTGTGGTGTGTAGGCATGTAGCCCTGTGTAG
The DNA here is from genome assembly GCA_036268595.1 of Terriglobales bacterium. GTDB lineage: Bacteria > Acidobacteriota > Terriglobia > Terriglobales > Acidobacteriaceae > Gp1-AA145. Next base: position 25,905 of record DATATW010000123.1, on the reverse strand, counting down.
CCTCTCCAAGAGAGTTCTTAGGAAAAAATCTTCCGAGAAGAGTCTCGTAGATGGCTACATCACCCTACATGCCTACATCACGGATCGCAGAATTAAAGGTTTGAGAGTCGAATAGTTGATTCGCTAGATCAACGAGGCTGGGTTAATGGCGTAGGTCTTGCAGCCAGTATTTGAATTTGTCTCGTTGTCATGTTTATGCCGAGCTCTTATCGGGCAAGGCACGCGGAGTGGGAGGAGAGTATGACGCAATCACAATCACACATGGATGTACCACGATTCTTGAGCGTACAGGAGGCAGCGGAATTCCTGCGAGTATCACCACGGACGGTATACGGCTGGGTTAGTCAGCGCGCACTTCCCCACCGCAAAGCAGGTCGCCGAGTGCTGTTCCTCGAATCCGAACTGCTGGATTGGACGAAGCCGAATTCACGCCGCGATCTGTACCTACCATTAATTCGCTAAAAACTTGTGCGGAGATATTTTGGCGTGTTTTGCTGGAATTGGAATTCAGATGGGACTGGATTAACGGAATGGGCAATGGGACGATTTATAAACGTGGCGGTGCATGGTGCGTGAACTTCACCGTGAATGGGCGGCGTGTTCGGGAGAGTGTAGGCGCAAACAAGCGACTTGCGGAAAAAGTCTTGAGCCTCCGCATGACCCAAGTTTTGGAGAACCGTTACTTCCCTCCTAGCCGCGTCCTGGGTCGAATGCCGTTCAATGAATTTGCGCAAATGTACTTGGAGCGGATGATCCCATTGATGAAGTCAATAAGGACAGAACGTGATCGGGTGAAGCGCTGGGTGAGGGACTTCGGTTCCCGTCCGCTGGGTCAAATTACGCGAGCCGATATTGAGAGCTGGCGACGGGATCGGATGCCGAGATTGAAACCCTCCAGTATCAACCGTGAGCTCTCGCGCATCAGGCACATGCTGAATACGGCGGTCTCCTGGGAGCTCTTGGACGAGTCGCCGATGGCTGGTATCAAGTTTCAGCGCGAGAACAATGCACGCACCCGGTACCTGTCGATTGAGGAGTGCCAGCGGCTTGTTGCCTCATGTATTTCTCCGCACACTCGAGCAATCGTGACTGTTGCCCTCCATTCGGGCATGAGACTCGGCGAGATTCTCAGCTTGCATTGGTGCGATCTCGACTTCCATGCCAACTTCATCCTGGTCCGGGATTCGAAGAACGGTCAGGCCCGGCATGTTCCGATGGACGCGACGATCATGGAGCTCTTATCGGCACACGATCGGCGACCGGGCAGTGATTTTGTTTTTCCTAGCAAGAGTGGTGGTAGGTTGACCGACATCAAGGTCGGCTTCCGTAACGCGCGTGCCCGTGCTGGCATTACCGACTTGCACTTCCATGACCTGAGACATACTTTTGCGAGTCACTTCATGATGGCTGGAGGCGAAATTTACACCCTGCAGCAGATCCTGGGACACAAGACCGCGTCGATGACTACTCGTTACAGCCACCTGTCACCTGCTTATAAGGTGAAAGCTATTGATCGAATGAATACGGTTTGGCAGCGGACCCTCCCCGTCCCGAGCGCTCCGGAACGGTCTTCGGAACCATCCCTCGTCACAACGGCGTCACAACCGAGACTGTCGCCACCTCCAACCACTCACGAACCCTTTCCTGGCGCGGGTCTGAACACATCCGCAGCAGGAGCACCGGCGGATTAGAACGGGACAGTCCCGTACTCAGCTAATTAATTCGAAATAATTGAATTGAATGGTCAGAATTCCAGAATAGAATTGAACGCAATGCCGCGCTTGGATATTGTCACAGCACGCGAGATGTGGGGCAAAGTTATCGGGCAGAAGAAGTGGCAGGGTAGCGTGTTGGAAAAGGTCATGTTTGATTGGCCAAAAGGCGAGCCCACCAGATATCATGATGCCGCCCCTGCCTTCTACTCAATAGCAGATGAATCCGATACGGTGGACGAGCAGGAATACCTAAAGCTGCAAGCTGAGCTAATCCGCCGAGGCGAATATCGCAGCAACTTAGGGCGTAAGAGACACTCAGCGAACCCTACTCCAACGGCGGACTTCAAACCCTCTGCGATTGCTATTGCCGACATTGTGCGGACAATGGAGACGGTCATGCGTACCGTTCACCCCGTCGTGGTTAGGCAGGAGCAAATCCTGAGATGTGCATTAATTGCGCACCTACCCGAAAGCATCAGGCAAGCTATCGGTACCAACCGCGCAAACGTGCATCCCGAGATGCCGACCCCGAGCAAAGAATATCAGCGAAAGGGGAGCAGGAAATTGAGAGCGCGAATAGATGTCGGATTTGGCCACCCAACAGCTTGTGACGCAGTTGTCGCCGTTCTTGAACTTAAGGCACTGACCTCGTTCAACGATGCTTGGTTCAAAAGTCAAGCCGACAAATTAAACAGCACACCACCCGGTCTGATGTTCTCTGGTCTAGCGGGCGACTTCGAGAAACTGCTCGACCCAAAGTTGCCGACGAATGTCTTCAGATGCTCGTGGGCGGTGACAAAACGCCGCGCTTCAGCGAACACTGAGCACATCGCTAGCTGGGCACAGTTGCTCCTAAAACCAGTCGAGCAGCGCCTCGCTCTAACGGGATTCAAGCAGGACTACGACCCATCAACACAGTGGCTTCGCTGGAGATGGGCCGAGGGACCGACGCTGCTTTTGGCGTGGTATTGGCCGAAAGAAGACGCCCAGGAGTTCGAGTCCGTCTGGTCCAACGTCGTATCCGCAGCGGATTAAGACGGCGCTGAAGTGATAATCAGCTGATTACCGGTACGCAATTGTGCGAAGCTCCCGGCGAATGCCAAAAACATATCTGCGAAATACTGTACGGCTTGGTTTTTCGGGACCAAATATATTTGGAAGCAAATGTTGAAGTTTTGCTTAAGCCCGAGGATTTATGCGGCTGCCGTGGCACGAATTCGATCAAGTATGCTTATCAGTTGCGTCACTTGCTCCGGATTGAAAATGCCGTCGACGCCTTTAGGGCTGTAATCAGTGAACGGAGTTTCATAAAGTTGGGCGGCGCTCATCCATCCGGCTTGAGTCAAATACTCGATCACGAGATTGACGAACTGAATTTGATTTGCGGTCAGCTTCTTGCCATCGAGAAATCCGGCAAACGCTCGTTTAGCAGCTTCCCGATCCAAACCAACAAGAGATCGGACGAAAAGACCTAACTGTCCGTTGGAGCGCACCTTCTTGAGTCCGCCAAGACTCTCCGCCCCGGATTGAGCCATAATTTCCTGAAGGCTGTCCAGGTCTTCTCTTGTCAGTGGCTCATTCCAGCGCAGTTTGTGAATAACCGGATCGTTCTCATGTGCTTTGAGAAACTGCTGTGTCTTATCGCGAAAGCGCTCAACATCGTGTCCCGAGTCGAACCCTGTCAAATCGACCTGGCGTTCCTCGCCCATGAGATCCAGAAAGTCTGTGTAGATATGCTTGCGAGCGGTTTTCTCGACAAATTTCACCAGGCTGCGCAGCCGTTTGCGGACATCCTCCAGAATTGGCGTGGTGATGTCTTGCCAGAACTCGTCCGTCTGCACCTCGATAATCAATTCCAGTTGCTCGCGAACCATTGGAATGCTGGCCTTCTCTTCCAGAGCTCCGGCGATCTCTAGAACGTCTTCGCTCCAGCGCATGAAAGACTTTTCATGTCGTAGGACTGCGAGTTGCAGCCGCAAAACCAGCAAGTCGAATTGTTTTGCCTCCTGGTCGTCATCGACCAGCTCGGAAGGCAATCCGGCGACTTCATCAACCAATTCAGATCGTTGTTGGTCATTAAGACTCTGCCATGCCTTCGCGTCGCCGTACCTCTCGACGAGCTTGCGCTTGGGACGAACGATGAAGTTGTTAACATTCATCTTCTCGACTTCCTGGCGCAAACGGTCGGCAACTTCTCCTCGCAGTTCGGGTCTTCCTTCGACGCTCGGGCCCTTGTCCAATTCGCCGATCAGTTCCACTCGGCTGGCAAACAGTTTCTTGCTCAACGATTCGTTTGCTGAGCCAGAGGTCGTTTCCAGGTTTTGGCTGAAGAATTCGAGGTTTTGGCAATAGTCGAATATGTAGAAGTATTTTTTATTGCGACCTGGTCCGAAGAGGTCAGGACGAAGGCGTGTACCCCGTCCCACCATCTGCCAGAACTTAGTTTTCGAGCGCACCATCTTGAAGAAGACCAAGTTCACAACTTCTGGAATATCAATGCCTGTGTCCAGCATGTCCACGGAAATCGCAATATGCGGCGCTCGCGCTGGATTGGAGAAGTCGTCGATCAGTGACTGTACGTACTCAACTTTGAAATCAATGACCCTGGCAAACTCGCCTTTATAGTGCGGGTAGTTCGCATTGAAACGTCCATAGATGAAATCCGCGTGGTCATGGTTCTTGGCAAAGATGATGGTCTTCCCCAGCCGGTCACCGTCGGCAACCTTCTCTCCTCCCCGCATCAGATGCTCAAGAACTTTGTCGACAGTATCTTCGTTAAACAGCCAGCGGTTCAGCGCTTCCGGTTCAATGGTTCCCGGCACAGTGCCATCTTCGTCCCATTCGATCGCGTCCCAGCGTTCTTTCTCTTCATCACTGAGATCTTTGTAGCTAATGCCTTCGCGCTGAAACTTCATCGGTACAGAAACCGATCGCGGCGGCACAAGGAATCCATCTTTCACCGCTTCTTCCAGTCCATAAGCATCCGTGGGAACTCCGTCTTCCAAATCGAACAACCCGTAAGTATTGTGATCAACTTCATCTTTCGGGGTTGCGGTCAGCCCGATCAGGAATGAATCGAAGTAGTCAAAGATGGCACGGTATTTCTGATATACCGAGCGGTGGGCTTCATCAATGATGATCAGATCAAAATGCCCCGGCCCGAACTTGCGTTTGTCGTCTTTGGTTTCATCAATCAACCGCAACATCGTCGGATAAGTCGAGACCAGCACGCGAGCATCTGCGATCTCTTCTGGACGCTCCAGTACATTTACAGCAGAGGCCGATGGCAAGAACTTCTTGAAGACATTGGTCGTCTGCTTCACCAACGCGATCCGATCCGCCAGAAACAGCACTCGTTTCACCCAGTTGCAGCGCATCATCAGATCGCATAACGCGACTACTGTACGCGTTTTGCCCGCGCCGGTCGCCATCACCACCAGTGCCTTGCGCTCGCGGTCTTTCTCAAACGCCTCGCCAATGCGCCGGATAGCACGCTCCTGGTAATAGCGCTCGACAATTTTGTGGTCAATCTCTGCCACACCCAGCGGCAGGCGGGTATCGCGCCGCTGAATCAGCCGCTCCAGTTCATCCTTCTTATAGAAGCCCTGAACCTCCCGCGGAGGGTAGTTGTGATCGTCCCAAATCCAGTGCTCGTATCCGTTGCTATAAAAGATGACCGGACGCTGCCCAAACTTCTGCTCCAGGCAGTCGGCATAGAGCCGTGCCTGCTGTTGGCCGACGCGGGCGTCGCGCTTGGTGCGCTTGGCCTCGACCAGTCCCAGCGGCTTGCCGTCGTCACCCCACAGGACGTAATCCACAAAGCCATCGCCCTTTTCGTTGGGCATTCCGGTAACCGGATACTCGCGGTCCTGCTGCTTGTCCAAAGGCCATCCGGCTTCCTTGAGCAGCAGGTCAATAAAGTAGTCTCGGGTCTCAGCCTCGGAGTAGTTGTGGGTGTCGGGCGTGGCCTCGTTCTGCTTCTTTATGGCAGCGATCTCGGCCCGCAGGCGTTCGAGTTCGGCGTCGAGCGCTTCTTTTCCGGAGAGCAGCTCAGTGAGCTTGGTATCTCTTTCGGCGAGCTGGGATTCGAGCTGTTGCAACTGGGCCAGGGTCTGCGGAGGAATCGGCGAGGTCTTCGGCAGCAGCGTTGGATCGAAGGTGAGGCCGTCTTGCGGCTTGTTGGTTTTGGAATACGTCCGTGCCAGCCAGAAGCAGATATGGAACAGCTCGCGCACGGCGACCATTGAATCTTTCTGGTCAAGCGGCCTGGGACTGTGCGCCGCCAGATTGCCCAGGTCTTTAATGAGCTTGGCTTTGACGAAGATTTTCGCGCCAACTGTGTTTTTGAAAGTGGGTTCGTGGATGAGGGCGCTGAGATTGTCCTGATATGGGAGCTTTAGTGACGGATCGCTTTTGTAGAGCCACTCGACAACTTGCTCTAAAGTTCGGCGGGCGTAGAAACAGGCGGTGCGTGGGTCCGGGATGACTGATGTCTCGGTCTTTTGCGCGTCGGCAAAGAGTTGCGGCCAGTCGGATTGGATGAAGCCGAAATTGGTCATCTCATAGCGCTCCTCGAAAGGCTCTATCTTGGAGCGATGAGCAAAGCAATCCCAACTGTTGTAACGAAACCGTATTAGCCACTCGTTGCCGATCTACTCGAGCAATTCGCCGAACAAATTCGTTTTGTAATGTACGTGGAGGCAACGGAATCTTAGACTCCCTCAGGTCAGTCAAACTAATGTTTGCCCTCGCCGCCTCGACTCTGTTGCCAAGGAGAAGATTCTGGCCGGATGAGGAGGTCAGTAGGTTCGCAAGAAACCTGGTTTCTATCAGCGATTTGTCTAACGTAATCACTCCTACCGCTTGATTCACGTTTGCGGGGCCGTTCCATGAATCGAAAATGCAACTTCTTCCGATAGACGCCCCGACAAGGTTTACAAGTAGGTCACCAATCTTCAATTGTGAACGGCTAAGTTTAGAATGAAATTCAAGCGGAATGAATTTGGGAGAACTGATGTCAAGTTCTCCAAGTCGAACATTCTCGCTTGTAACAAAAAGCGCCCCTTCTTCTTGGTACTCAAATCCCTGCCATTTCGGTGATTCTCCTTTCGTGATTCGCTCAGCTACTTCACCAATCGTTGATATTTTCCATCCTCTCGTATTTACGACCGGATCGCCGAAGAGATCGAGGAAGATGGATTGGGTGAGAGAATCGAGCTGGGCGAGGGCAGCGCGGCGCTTGGCCCGTAACGCGTCTGCCCGGTCTAGCACCTCTGCAATCCGTCGCTGTTCTGCCAGTGGGGGCAGCGGAATTTTGATTTGTGCCACGTAAGCCGGACGTGCTCGAAGCAACGAACCGCCGACTCCTGACACCGTGCGCATGAATTCAGAGTAGAAGGAATCACCTACTAAGACATGACGCAGATAGTCGGGATGGACGCGATTGCTACGAAACACGATCCATTCACCGGAAGCAATCGTCCGACGGTCACTTCCGTTCGACACAACCCATGAACGACGTATGTGCGGCACGATCCTGGATAGCAACACGTCGCCAGATTTTACGACCTGCTTCGCCGAGCCGATCACTCGTCCAGCGACTACCTCAGGATGGCCACTGTCAAATGCTGGAATGCTGTACAGATCGAATACTTCGTCGAGATGCTTGGCCGGATCGACCGAACCAGACTTCGAGGCCATGATCTCGCCGAGTTCGATGGAGGACGCGTTGCTCACTTAAGCATTCCCTCCAACTCCTTCATCCCTCGCTGAATCTCCTCTTCCAGCTTGGCCAGCTCCGCCAGAATCTCTTTCGGCGGACGGTGCGCCACCTCCTCGTGCACCACCTCTTTATAACGGTTCAGACTCAGGTCATAGCCTTGCGCCGCGATGTCCGCCTTGGGCACACAGAAACTCTGCGCAGTCCGTGGACGCTTGTGCTCTTTGTCTTCGTTATTGCGATCCTTCCAGCGAGCCAGAATATCCGGCAGATTGTTCTTGGTGTGGTCGTTCTTATCCAACTCGCCCTTTGGTAAACAGCCCAGCTTGGCTTCTTCCAATAAGGGAGTCCTCTTGTCATCCAGTGACCAGCCATCCGCTTCCACGTCATAAAACCAAACGTAGTCCGTACCGCCAGAGTTCGTCTTGGTAAACAGCAGAATCCCCGTCGAGACTCCGGCATAGGGTTTGAATACGCCGCCGGGCAGCGAGATCACCGCATCCAGCTTCTGATCTTCAATGAGCATGCGACGCAAACTCTTATGTGCATTGCTCGATCCGAAGAGAACGCCATCGGGCACGATGACGGCGGCGCGTCCGCCCGGCTTGAGCAGCCGCAGAAACAACGCTAGAAAAAGCAGTTCGGTCTTTTTGGTCTTGACCACCTGCTGCAAATCCTTGGCGCAACTCTCATAGTCGAGCGACCCGGCAAAGGGCGGATTGGCCATCACCAGCGTGTATTTCTCCTCCTCGCCGGCGTGGTCTTGGGAGAGCGAATCGCGGTAAACCACGTTCGGGTTCTCGACGCCGTGCAAGAGCATATTCATACTACCGATGCGCAGCATGGTGTTATCGAAATCGAAGCCATTGAAGAGTTCGTTGTTGAAGTGCTTCCACAATTTTGGAGTGGTGCGAACTTCTGGATGGCGATCGCGCAACGATTCTCCAATCGCCACCAGGAATCCACAAGTGCCGCACGCTGGGTCGCAAACAACGTCGGTGGGCTTTGGCTCAACCATCTCCACCATGAGCCGGATGATGTGCCGCGGCGTGCGAAACTGTCCGTTCTGGCCGGCAGAGGCTATTTTGCCCAGCATGTACTCGTAAAGATCGCCCTTGGTGTCGCGGTCCTCCATCTGGACTTTGTCGATCATGTCCACGACTTTGGCGAGCAGCGCGGGCGTTGGAATAGTAAAGCGAGCGCCCTCCATGTGCTTGGAGTAGGTGGTGCCATTGCCGCCGAGGGTGCGCAGCCAGGGAAAGACGTGCTCGCTGACAACGTTGTACATGTCGCGCGGCTCGAAATTCTTGAAGCTTTTCCAGCGATAATCCTGGTAAGAACGCTTCTTGCTGTCCTTTCCTTTGGGAAAAAACGGCTTGACGGCGGCATTCTTTTCACGAGTCAGCTTGAGTTCTTCGGCGGTTTCGAGTTCATCCAGGCGTTTGAGGAAAAGCAAATAGGTAATTTGCTCAATCACTTCCAGCGGATTGGAGATACCACCCGACCAGAACGCGTCCCAGATGCGGTCAATTTGGCTGCGAATCTCACCTGTAAGCATAGGAATTCAAAAGGGGGGAAGAAGTGAAACTATAACCCAGAATTCTTGTCGATTGCACAGTAAACCGGTTTCGTAGGGAAACCGACCAGTTATCACGCGAGCAGCTCAACGGAAGCTTCCTTAGCGCTTGAATTGCGCTCTCTTCCCGTCACAACGGCGTCACAAGCCGGTTCTGGTGCTTATTCCTGTTAAAATTTCTGAGCTTGGCGATATCCCTTAGCCCGCGTCCGACGCGGCTTTTAGGTTGGTGCCGGGAGGGGGAGTTGAACCCCCAAGACCCGAAGGTCGGCGGATTTTGAGTCCGCTGCGTCTGCCAGTTCCGCCATCCCGGCTGAAGGAAGGAATGCTTGAATTCGGAGTTTAATTGACAAAGGCGGGTTTGTCATCTTGCGTTCAGTTTTAACTCGCGCCTGACTGGAATCTATCGGTTCATGGTCGCTGTAGCTAGGTTTCGATCAAATGTAGTCGGACAATCATTGGCTTCTGCCCACGATTCGCCAGATTAAAACCCGGGTTTGCGCTTCGAGAACTCCCCTGTGGTGTTAACTGATAAGTAATCAGGTGAACTCTGTATGGCCAGTCCGAATGTGAACTGGAATGATATGGCGTCCAGTTCGTATCGCTCAATGACCTCGTTGCCTAGCTTGGCCCCAACGCAGTTCGGTTTACTATGCGTGGACGACGATCCTGATATTTTGAAGCTCCGGAGAATGGTGCTCGAATCGGCGGGATACGCCGTATTAACAGCAGCATCAGGCGATGAGGCGCTCCGGATTTTGGAAGGGGGACAGACCGTGGCCCTGGTCCTCCTGGATTATTTAATGCCAGCTATGCGAGGCGACGAACTCGCAATCAAGCTGCGCCGGCAGCATCCGCGCCTGCCCATCATTGCAGTCTCTGCGGTTGGGCAGTTGCCGGAATCCTTATTAAATAACGTCAATGCTCATGTGCAGAAAGGCCGCGGGCCGGAGGTGCTGCTGGCGACGGTTGCAATGATTCTTGGACAAAGCGATCAAGGCAAAGAAGGAGTTTCGTCACAACCTACGGTGCTTTGTCTGGAAGACGAAGAATTGCAGCTGAAGTTCCGAAAAATGTTGTTTGAAGCTTCCGGCTACTCGGTACTTGACGCGCAAAGCGCAGACCGGGCATTAGAGATTTTTCAGTCGCAGCATGTAGACCTGGTGCTGATGGATTATTCTCTCTCCGGGAAAAATGGACTTCAGGTCGCGGCAGAGATGAAACGGCTCCGCCCGCATGTACCTATTATTATGCTGTCCGGTTTCTCCAACCTGCCGAGTGAGAGCAAAGACGTTGATTTGTGGTTGCACAAAATGGACATCGAACCCGAAGACCTGGTAAATCAAGTCAACCGGCTGGTTAAACTTCGCAATTCAAATAACCCAGCCGCCGATTCTCGATGAAACGGGCGCGCAGATGTCCAAAAATACGCTCGGTTGAACTGATAGGTCCCGATATTGCTCTGGTTATTTTCTTTTTGCTCTCGGCTTTGCTCTTGGCCTCGAATGCGCGAGCTGCCAGTGCGGACCCGAACGCCGGCAATCCCCTGAAAGTCCTGACGCTGGAACAACTCGGCAACGTAGAAGTCACCACCGCCTCCAGGCAACCAGAGGAAGTTCGCAAAACCTCCGCCGCTATCTATGTGCTTACGCAGGATGACATCCAGCGCTCAGGGGCGACCACTATCCCCGATGCGCTGCGGCTGGTGCCGGGGGTAGAGGTCGCGCAGATCGACAGCAACAAGTGGTCGATCGGGATTCGCGGCTTTGGTAGCCGGCTCTCGCGAGATGTGCTGGTGCTGATCGATGGCAGAACGGTTTACACCACTCTGCTGGCCGGAACCTATTGGGAAGTGCAGAACGTGATGTTGCAGGACGTTGACCGCATTGAGGTGATTCGCGGGCCGGGCGCCACTATATGGGGACCGAACGCGGTGAACGGCGTCATCAATATCATCACCAAAAACACAAAGGATACCCGCGGCGGGTTGGTCAGCGCCGGCGGCGGAAATGTGGATCAGGGATTCTTCAACGCCCGGTACGGTGGAGGCAATGGCCAGACCTTCGACTACCGCGTTTACTCGATGGGTTTCGATCGTGGTCCGCAGTTCCACACCGACGGCGACAACTACGATTCTTGGCGGGCTGCACAAGGCGGATTTCGCACCGACTTCTCCCCCAACCAGCGAGACAGTTTTACCGTGCAGGGTGATATTTACGATGAAGGCGCCGGCGAAACCGTCACCGCAGTCACTTATGCGCCTCCTTACCAGCAAGTTGCTCAAGGAACGGAATTGCTTTCGGGAGGAAATATCCTGGCGCGCTGGCAGCGGATTCAGGGCGACGGCAAAGATATTCAGGTGCAGGCCTATTACGATCGCACTAACCGTCGCGAACCAAATTTTGAAGATCTGAGGAACACCTTCGATGTCGATCTCCTGGATCGATTTCGTTTACCAGCGCGACAGCAAATTTCCTGGGGACTGGGAGCACGCAGCAGTAGGGGGGCCAATCCGACGATCGTTTCGGGTTTGTATTTCCTGCCGGAGAAAAGAACCGATGCGCTGTTCACCGCGTTCTTTCAGGATGAAATCGAACTGGTGCAGAAACGGCTGACGCTGACGGTCGGTACTAAACTCCTCAAAACTAATTACACAGGTATACAGTTACAGCCCACCGGGCGGCTGCTTTGGACGCCTAGCGATAAGCAGTCTTTCTGGGCGGCGTTCACTCATGCGGTGCGGACGCCATCAGGTGCGGAACGGGCGTTTTATCTTTCAGGATTCGCCGGCTTCGGTCCCGGAGGAATACCATTTTTCGCGCGCTTCAATGCCAATCCGAACTTCCGGTCTGAGGAGTTAAACGGCTATGAGGCCGGATATCGTTATCTGATCGGCAAACAACTCTATTTTGATGTGGCGGCTTTTTATAACCACTACAGCGATCTGTTCAGTGAAGGTCTTGCTGGGGGCATCTTTCTGGAGAATAATCCGCCGCCGCCGCACCTTTTGCTCCCAGCCCAGTTCGGAAATGATCTTTTTGGCACTACGCGTGGAATAGAGCTCGCTCCGGAGTGGCGCCCGAAGAAATTTTGGCGATTGCGGGCTTCTTATTCCTACCTGGAGATGGAACTGGCGCTGAAACCAAATCACGGAGTTGATGTCGATACCGCTGCGAGTACAGACGGTTCCAGTCCGCGCAACGAGGTAAGCGCACAATCGGGATTTGATTTTGGCAAAGCTTTCAATCTTGATCTCACGTACAGATTCGTCAGCGCCTTACCCGCTATGACGATTCCGTCGTATTCAACCGCTGATGTGCGATTTGCCTGGCAGGCACGTTCGGATCTGCAGTTATCCCTGGTGGGGCGAAATCTTTTTCAACCCCATCATTTCGAATCTGCGAGTGATCCCGGGCCGAATGTCGCCATTAAGCGCAGCGCCTACGCAGAGATCACGTGGCAACGGTGACGCATCGGGGATGGCTTAACTACTGGTGGTTGCGGTCGCGACTTTTCCGCACAATTCAGCGCCGCCTTTTTTATTGCAAATTCAGCCTAGCCACATTCTTAGTCCTCAGCGCATCCTGCTCTCTTGCTCAACACTCTCATCCTACGGAATCGCAGGTCGAGTCAGCTTATCTCTACAACTTTGGAAAGTTTGTCACCTGGCCCGCTGACCATCCGGCATCCTCGGAGGTTTTTGGAATTTGCGTGCTCGGTCGAGATCCATTTGGGACCGTCCTCGATTCGACGGTGAATGGAGAGAGCATCGACGGGAAAAAAATCGCCGTCAAGAGAATTTCATCCATGCAGCAGGCGCAACCCTGCAACATCCTTTTTATCAGCTCATCTGAAGAAGGCCATCTGGCAGCGATTCTCGATGCGGCCCAGCGTATGAGCTTGCTCACGGTGAGTGCCATCAGAAATTTTGCGCAGCGCGGGGGAACCATCGGGCTGGTGATACAGGGAGACAGAATTCGATTCGAAGTAAACCGCACGGCGGCAACGCGCTGTCATCTGGCGCTTAGTTCGGAACTACTGAAGGTGGCAATTCGGGTACTCGATAAAGACAGTCTGGGAAATTAATGGCAATCAGCACAGTCAATTCGATCTCGACCCGGCTCACGCTCATGAACGTGCTGGTGAGCGGCGTGGCGTTGGTGTTGGCGTGCGCCGGATTTTTTGCGTATGACCAGCTTACGTTCCGGGAAAGCCTGGTTCGAACACTCTCGGCACAGGCACAAATCATCGCCTCGAACAGTGTTTCGGCAATCCTCTTTAACGATCCGCAAGCTGCCCAGGCGACCCTCTCGGGATTGAAGAGTTCTCAGAACATTGCTTCCGCCGGAATTTTTACCTCAGATCAGCGGCCGCTTGCACAATATTATCGGGACCCGGGGGACACAATTCTTACAATGCCAGCGCTGCCAAAAGATAAGACCGAGGGGTATTGGTTCCGCGCGACGCACCTGATCCTGGTTCGTCAGATCTCGTCTCAAGGCAAGCCGGTGGGATTCGTTGTTTTGCGTGCCGATCTTCGTGAGATCGATCAAAGGCTTAAGCGCTATGCCTTGATCGCGCTTTGCGTGTTGCTGCTTTCGCTGGTGGTGGCCATGCTGATTTCGTCAGTATTCCGCAAATCAGTCGCCGAGCCGATTGTTCAGTTGGCTGCAACCGCCCGAAAAGTTTCGCGTGACAAGGATTATTCAGTGCGCGCTACAGCTTTCACGCAAAGGGACGAACTAGCGGTACTGGTTGAGTCCTTTAATGAAATGTTGCAGGAGATTCAAAAGCGTGACACTGAATTGCAAGAGGCGCATGACGAACTGGAGCAGAGGGTGGCGGAACGGACTCGCGAGCTGGTCGCCGCCAATCGTGAATTGGAGGCGTTTTCCTATTCGGTTTCGCACGATTTGCGCGGTCCGCTTGATGCCCTCGATGGCTTCAGTTATGTACTGATGAAGCAGTACGGCGCCAAGCTCGATGATCAGGCGCGAGAGCTCATACAACACATTCGCGGCAGCGGCAAACGTATGGTGCAGCTGATTGATGACCTGCTGAACCTGTCACGGGTCACCACCAGCTTGATGCATGAGGAGAGGATTGATTTGAGCGCGATCGCGCACTCCATCATGGCTGAGTTATGCCGGGTGGCGCCCGATAGGAAGGTGGAATTTGTGGCACCCACGAAAATCGAGGGAAATGGAGACGCTCGTCTGGTCCGCATTGTGATGGAGAATCTTTTGCGCAACTCCTGGAAATACACTTCGCACCACGAACATGCGCGCATCGAATTTGGCGTTGTCGATAAAGACGGCCGGCCGGTTTATTTTGTAAAGGACGACGGAAGCGGTTTTGATCCGCGCTCGGCGGACCGCCTCTTCCAACCGTTTCAACGCCTCCATTCCACCGCGGAGTTTCCGGGAAATGGAATTGGTCTGGCTACGGTCCGGCGCATCATCCAGCGGCATGGCGGCGAGATATGGGCCGAGGGCGCGGTGGAGCAGGGCGCCACCTTCTACTTCACCCTGGGAAGGAACAAGGTGGTAAGTTAGATCCGGCAACATTCTTCGTAGTACGGTTGAACCTGTGCTCGATTGTTTTCCGGGGCGAAATCTGACTGCATCCGGTAACTCAAAGTTGCCATCTAACTTTTCGCGGAGGTTCTGCTATGTTGGATTACTTTTGCGAGACCTGCCATAAACGCAGACGAGACAGTCAGAACTGGATTCTCGGGCTAGCCGCAGAAAGCAGCGGGACACAAATCGAGCGTCGCGAAATTACCATTCTTCCAGCCTGGAACGATGCCCGAGCGGTGCATCCTTTAGCGGTGCACTTCTGTAGTGACCGGTGTCGCGAGAAGTACACAAAGTGGCTGTTTAGCTACCAGATCGCGTCGTAGAACGCCGGGCGATGTGACCCCTTCCACGCTTCTCCATTACAAAACTGAGGGCGCCCCTTTTCTCGCGTTCTTTGCGGAAGTGGGGCTTTCAAGGTTGCGGGCATCGTTCAGCCCGCGCGGATTTTCATCTTCACCATAGACCAGTCATTCACCACGACCCGCCCGGTTTCCCCAAAAGCATAAGCAGGTCGCCGCTACCATAGAACCGGTTGAGACCTTTGGGCACTCTAGAATCGTACGTCGCGGTCTCTGCGACGTCTGTGAGAATGAACATGTAAAGCCCCACTTCTCGCAAAGAGCGCGAAAAATGGGGCGCGCTCGCGTTTAAGGTAAAAGAATATGGGTATATTCATCATCAGATGAGAAGTGGGCCACCCGCCCAAGGCTCGAGAGTAGGGGTTCAAAATGACCTTCGATACTAAAGAAGGCCCTCTTAGCAATGAAGAGTGGGAGGGGGCGCGGCATGATGCGGAGGAATTTCTGCGATTGTGGAGGAACAGAGCGCTCTTCTCGACAGTAGCGTTTTTTCTGAGTTGCGCGTCTGTGTCCCCATTTTTGTACGGGCATCCGCTACACGCCTACTGGGAGTCAATCGGCAAGTACTTGGTACTTCTCTCGATGGCTCTACTGATCCCCTTCGTAATCTGTGTGGGAATAGCAATCAACTCGTGGTTCATATTACGAAAGTTGAGGAAGCGAGGATTGCTTCCTATTAGTTCTTGACCACATTGAGAACTCACATTTTTAATCATCTAGAGCATCTCACAGTGTTTACTCTTTGATTAGAGGGGGCGCTCTAAGCTGCGTCAGTTCTCTCTTCCCGCTTTCCGTTTGACCCGTGCCAGCGAACCTCTTAAACTTTCATGAGAGCCACACTTTCACTCCGCCTACGCAGGAGGGGTCCCTGAGGTTTGCTTTCCTGACTCATAAGCGATTTTTTTTGCTGCTGATTTTAGGCGTCCTGAGTTCCAGCTTTGCCTTTGCTCAGAGCCCGGTCACGCTGGAGACCAGCGAGGCCTTGTTCACCGTTCTGACCGCGATCAACACCTGCGGCTTCGACGCCGAACTGGCGCCGGCCGATCCGGTTCGCATGGCCATTCGCGGCGAGGTGGGCCGCAACATCGAGGCTTCGGAGAAGGCCAAAGCGGCTGCCGATGCGGTGTGTTCGTTCTACCATGATCACCAGCAGAGGAGCGATACGCTCACGCTGTCGGAGTACGTGTCGCTGGGGCTTTATCTGAACCCGCCGCCGGCGCTTACCTTAAAGGCGAAGGAATCCGATCTTCCTCCGGATGTGAGTGGGGTGCTGGGTTTGGTGCCGCTGCTTGGGAAGTTCTACACCGACGTGGGCATTCACGATCTCTGGGAACGGCATGCGGCAGCGTACGCGGATTTGACCGATCGCTATCGCGCCGCTCTGTCCAAGATGATTTTGGACACCGAGCTTTATCTCAAGCTGCCGACCAACAGCTACATGGGGCGCACGTTCACCATGTATGTTGCGCCGATGGGGGCGTCATCCGAAACCAACGCCCGCAATTACAGCCTGGCATATTACGTGGTGATCACGCCGGGAACGAATAGCGCGCTGAAGATTGACCAGATCCGGCACGCATATTTGCATTACCTGCTCGATCCGATGGTGGGAAAGTTTGCCGGTAATCTGGTCACGCTCGATCCGCTCATGGATGCGCTGCGACTTGCGCCCATGGATGAAGCTTTCAAGAACGATGCTTCCCTGCTGGTGACCGAGTGCGTGATTCGCGCCGTGGAGGCGCGTACCCTCGCCAACCGAAAAGCCAGCCTGCCAGAACAGGAGGCCGCGGTTGACGAGTCGACGGCGCAAGGATTCGTTCTCACCCGATACTTTTACGAAAAGCTGATTCCGTTTGAAAAGGATAACGTTGGATTTCAGACCGCGTTGCCGGCGCTGATCGGCGGAATCGATGTGCGGCACGAGGTAAAGCAGACGGCGCAGATTCAATTTGCCGCTGAGTCGGACCCTGAAGTCCTGCACCTGGAACGACCCAAGGAAGGCAAGCTGCTCACCACCGCCGAAGAGCGACTGTCGGCCGGCGACTCAGAAACCGCCGAACGACTTGCCAAAGAGGCGCTGGCTGAAAAAACTGAGGACCCGGGACGGGCGTTATTCATCCTGGCGCAAATCTCTCTGAACAAGAATATTGATGGCGCCCGCGATTATTTCGAACAGGCGCTGCAAGCCACCAGCGAGGCTAAGGTCGTGGCCTGGTCACATATTTATCTGGGGCGCATTCTTGATCTGCAGGACAACGACAACGGCGGTCCTTTGCGGGCGCAAGCGGTCGCGCATTACAAAGCTGCCGAAGGGGCGAGCGATTCCCTGCCCGCAGCCAAAGCGGCGGCCGAGCAGGGACTCGAAAAACCTTACGCTCCGCCCGCCAGCGCCCGCGACAAAGATGACAAAGACGGCGCAGCCGATAAAGACAAGGACGACCAAAACAACTGACCGGCTTCCGCAGCCATGCGGAGTTGCGAATTCGGGAGAATGTAAATGAAAACAGCGGCGGTGCTGATTACAGTGCTTGCGGCCAGCGCTATGGCGGCGCAAGCGCAGACGTCAGCGTCCACGCCTGCATCGCCCGGTTCGCCGCAAGCTGGCAGTGAGACTACTGGCAGGCCTCCGGTGCATACGAAAACGCGGGAAGAATACCAGGCGTTTCAGGCAGCGATGGCCAATTCATCGAACCCCGACGCCATGGAAAAAGCGGCAGACGATTTCGCGGCGAAGTTTCCCAACAGCGAGGTTCGCGTATTGCTCTACCGCACGGCAATGAGCAGTTACCAGAACGCCGGCAATCCCGACAAGATGATGAGCACCGGGCTCAAGGTCCTCTCTATAGATAAGGATGATCCCGAGGCGCTGATTGGAATCGCAGAGATACTCGAAGAACATACCGGCCCGACCGATCTGGACCGCCAACAGCGGGCCGACCAGGCGGTCGAGTATGCGAGCCATGCGCTGAAATCTCTGGATACTGATTTGATTGTCCCCGCCGGCACTCCTGCTGACAGAGTTGAGGCTTACAAGAAATATCTGCGCTCGACCGGGTTGGCGATCATCGGCACCATCGATTACAAGCAGGAACATTATTCCGACGCGGAATCCAAGTTACGCGATGCGGTGCAAGCGGATGCCGCCAATCCTGATCCCGTGGTCGTTCTGCGGCTTGCACTGGCGCTCGACCAACAGAAGAAATACACCGACGCGCTTGAGCAGGCGAACCACGCCGCCGAACTGACTGAGGAAAGTACGGATCTCGGACGAATGGCGCGCCGAGAACGTGACCGGCTGGTAATACAAACCGGCGGGAACGGCGCGTCCTCGCCTGCGCCGACAGTGCCGAATCAGGGAGCCGCTCCCGCCAACCAAGTCTCGCCCGGTTCCGCTCCAGCGCCGAGCCACTGAGCGAATTGTTATGTTGACCTCCAACATCAAAGAGCTGGCAGCACTGGAAGAAGCTATCGGGCACGAGTTTGCTTCGCCGGAACTTCTGGAGCGGGCGCTGACTCACAGCTCACAGGCGCGAGAGGCAGAGATGCTCCGGCCCGGCTCCGGGCTAAAGGCGCGTGACAATGAGCAACTGGAATTTCTTGGCGATGCCGTGCTGGGCCTGGTAACCACGGAGGAGTTATTCCGCCGTTTTCCCGAATTCAGCGAGGGTCAGTTGTCGAAGCTGCGCGCCCACCTGGTCAGCAAAAACCATCTGATCCGCGTAGCTGAACAACTTGAGCTGGGAAGATTTTTGCGACTAGGCCGGGGTGAAGAAAAAAGCGGCGGCCGCGGCAAATCCGCTCTGCTCGTCGACGCTCTCGAAGCCGTAATCGGGGCTGTTTATCTTGATGCGGGACTTGAACCGGCACGAAAATTAATTCTGCAGCGAATTGTTCAACCAGAACTTGAGGAGTTCGTCTCAACCGGCAGAGCAGCAAAGGTGACGGATTACAAGTCCGCGCTGCAGGAAACTTTGCAAGCAACGGGCCGTCCGCAGCCGGCGTACGTTTTAGTAAAGGAATCGGGGCCCGAACACCAGAAGACATTTACCATCGAAGCGCGATTGCTGGCCTTGGGAACGGGCCAGGTGGAATTCGTCGGGCGCGCGCAGGGCGCAACCAAAAAGACTGCCGAACAGGAGGCGGCGCGCCAGGTGCTCGAACATCTCGCCTCGCTTCCGTCCGGAAACGGAGCGCCGCGTTGAACCTGATCCGCAGGCACGTCGATCGCTATTCGGGATGGCCGGAGTCCCTGCAGTCATTGGTGGGAACAGTGGTGATCGCCATCTTCGTGGTGACGTTCATTGTGCAGGCGTTCCAGATTCCATCCGAGTCGATGGAGAATACCTTGCTCACTGGCGATTATCTTCTGGTGGACAAACTGCATTTTGGAAACGACGGCTTCTGGGGACACTTTCTGCCGTACCGCAAGGTGAAGCATGGCGATATCGTCGTCTTCCATTACCCGATTCATCCCAGTGAGCATTTCGTGAAGCGGGTCATCGGCATTCCCGGCGATAAGATTCGCATGGTGAACGGGCGGGTCTATGTGAATGGCACGCTTATGGTCGAACCTTATGCCCGTTATTCGCGTCCTAACGACGGCGGCAATGAAGCCCTGTTCCGCGATGATTTTCCGCGAGTCGATCTGCCAGTCGCCGGATTAAACGGTGCCTGGTGGCTGGAAATGAGAAAAATGGTCGACGACGGTCAGTTGATCGTCCCCGAAGATAATTATTTTGTGATGGGCGACAATCGTGACGATTCACTGGACAGCCGATACTGGGGTTTCGTGCCGCGGCAAAACATAGTGGGCCGCCCGCTGGTGATTTACTGGTCGATGCGTAACCAAGGCGATGAAGACGCCTCCGACGGGAACAAACTGGCCCGTTTCGTCTATGCTATGAGTCACCTGGTGCAGATCACGCGCTGGAACCGGGCTTTACGGCTGGTACAGTAATTTCGGGAAAGAGGACGAGATTGGCGAAGAAAGAAATCAAGGAAGAGAAGCCCAGAGAAACCACCGTCGAATTCTTGGCGTCATTGGCGGGAGTTCTGGTGACTGGCCTCTTTATTATTACGTTCATACTGCAGGCGTTCGAAATTCCGTCCGCGTCGATGGAGAATACGCTGTTGATCGGCGATCACGTTTTCGTCAACCGGGTACAGTTTGCGCCGGCAAGCCACTGGATCCAGCCCATCGTTCACTATTCGCAAATTCATGACGGAGACATTGTGGTTTTTCTCTCGCCAGCCGAGCCCGATCTTTACGTCGTAAAAAGGATCATGGGAGTTCCCGGTGATCACATTCACCTTCTCGGCGGCGCAGTTTATCGCAACGGTCAAAAATTGAACGAACCCTACGTACTGAATACCGGATTCGATCCTTACGATCCATACCGCGACAATTTTCCTGACGTGCCACCCTCCGATTACAGCAATGTAACCTCGGAATGGAAATTGCTCATGCCCCAGCATATTGTGGACGGCGACCTGGTGGTGCCGCCGGACAGCTACTTCGCCATGGGCGACCATCGTGATGTCAGCTATGACAGCCGCTACTGGGGCTTCATTCCTCGCGAGAATGTAATCGGTAGGCCGATGTTTATCTATTGGTCGTTCGAGACGCCGCCGGACCAATATCAACGCACCAGCTTTGGCGACCGCATCTCTTTTCTCGGCCACGTGGTGCTGCATTTCTTTGACATGACTCGCTGGAAGCGGACGCTCAAGGTCGTACGTTGAGAAGGCTTTTCTCCAAGCGTTTGATGGCGCTCATGGCGCTGGTTTTGCTGGCATTGTTCTTCATCCGCCCGCAAGTGAAGTTACTGCACAGAAAAGTTGCAGAGTCTCTCAGTACCGAGTTGGATCGGAGAGTGGAGATCGGCTCAGTTCACATCCGATTCCTGCCTCGCCCCGGTCTTGAACTTGAAAATGTGATTATCCATGACAGCCCCGAATTCGGCGCTGAACCTCTGTTGCGCTCTCCGGATGTGGCCGCCTGGTTGCGGGTAAGTTCGCTGCTGCGGAGGCGAATTGAAATTTCAAGCTTGAGTCTGAGCGATGCCAGCCTGAATTTGAGCCGCAACTCGGAAGGTAAATGGAATTTTGAAGAATTGATCGAGCGTGCCTCCAAAGCGTCCACTGCGCCCACCGCTGCCGGGAAGCGTGAGCCGCGCCGGATATTTCCTTACATCGAAGCTGCGCACGCGCGAATCAATTTTAAGAACGGATTGGAAAAAATTCATTTCGCGCTTACCAATGCGGATTTTTCCTTATGGCAGGACTCTGAAAACCAGTGGGCCATGCGGTTGCAGGCAAGCCCGATCCGAACTGACGCTAATCTGACCGATACCGGCGTGATCAGCGTGGACGGAATGTGGCAGCGCGCGGCCGTACTTTATGACACTCCGGTGCAGTTTTCGCTGAACTGGAAACAGGGTCAGATCGGCCAAATTTCGCGGCTCTTATTCGGAATCGATAAAGAGTGGCGGGGCAGCGGGGCGCTTTCGAGCAGCTTCACGGGAACTTTACGAAATTTGAAGATCACCAGCGAGGTGTCGATCGATGAACTTCGACGCCAGGACATGCCTGCGGGCAACGATTTCCGTGTTGCCGCGCAATGCGCGGCCGATTACAACTCCGATCAACGTGCGCTGGTGAATTTGGACTGCAGCGCTCCCTCGGGCAATGGAACTTTGGAGCTGAAGGGCAGCACGGCCGGAATTCCATTTTCATCCTACGATCTGACTTTGCTGGCCAAAGATGCACCGATACAGTCCGCGGTGGAACTGCTTCGCCATGTGAATCAGACCGTGCCTCAGGATTTGATGGCGACCGGCAGCATGGATCTCGCGTTTTCGCTGAGCCGCAAGAAAGCTTCGTCGGCTGCGCACCTGCAAGGCGATGGCGAGGCCAGAGGTGTGCGTTTAACTTCGCAGCAGGGCAAAGAGTTACTTTTGGGTAGAGTGCCCTTCGTTCTGCTCACGTCTCTGCCGATCACGAAATCGAATTTTGCGGCCGCGCTTTCGGCTTCTGCCAAATTGCAGATCGGTCCCATCAACGTGCCTCTGGGCCGACCCACGCCGGTTCGGGCACAGCTTTCACTTTCGCGTTCGGGCTATGCAGCCTCCATCCGCGGAGAGGCTGGGCTCAAACATCTCTTACAATCTGCACAGCTTTTGCATCTGCCTTCGCCGCGGGTGTCCGCAGAAGGAATAGCCGCACTCGATCTGAACTTGGCGGGAGGATGGAACTCTGCGGCTGCAGATCTCACCGGAACGGCCCAACTTCGCGGGGTACACGCGCAGGTTCGGGGATTAAATTCGCCACTGCAGATTCGGCATGCTGATCTGGCAATAGACGCTGAATCTGTCCGTGTAAAAAACCTGGACGCTCTCGCCGGCGAAGCCACCTGGCATGGCTCTCTGCTGATTCCGCGGCCGTGCGCAAGCCCAGAAACCTGCAAGCTCCAGTTTCATCTACGGTCGCCGGGGGCAAGCGCAGTGGCCTTGAACCGTATGCTTAATCCGCTGGCGGCGAAGCGTCCGTGGTACAAGATCCTGGCGATCGGTAACGCCTACAACTATTTTTCGAAGGCCACCGCGACTGGATCGGTGGCGATTGATAAACTGCTGCTTGGCGGGACGACCTGCACTCGATTTTCCAGCAATGTGGATTTAGACAAGGCCAAACTCTCGCTCACGAATGTAAGAGGCAACTTGCTCGGAGGGGAAGCCGGTGCAAGTCTGAAAGCCGACTTTTCGGTCCGCCCACCGGCTTATTCAGGCAGCGGCGACTTCGATGGCATCTCTTTGTCATCGATCGCCGGGCTGATGCGCACGGGTTGGATTGACGGGGATGGCTCGGCGA
Organism: Terriglobales bacterium; assembly: GCA_036268595.1. Lineage (GTDB taxonomy): Bacteria > Acidobacteriota > Terriglobia > Terriglobales > Acidobacteriaceae > Gp1-AA145. Next base: position 3,088 of record DATATW010000123.1, on the reverse strand, counting down.
GTTACCGATTCAAGACATCCGGCTGGAACTTTCAGGATTTGCTCAAGGAAGCAGAGCTTGATGGGAAGTTCACAATAAAAGATGGCGATTTCCCCCATGTCATGCTCAGCGCGAGCTCCGAACCCCTGCATGCCAGCGAGTTTTCTGGACGACTCGCGCTTCACGATGGCAATTTTTCCCTCGATAATACGGAACTCGTTACCGACAGCGGGGTTTTCAACATCAGCGGGACTGCCACGCTGGCGGGCGATTTGAATCTGAAGATGAACAGGGAAAATTCCACTGGATACAACATTTCCGGAACGCTGGATCAAACTCGGGTTTCGCCGATCCCGAGCCCGCCAACTCAGGCCGCTTTAAAACCGTGAATCTAAAATACTCTGCCATTCTAATTTTGCTCTGCTTACCGCCGGCGGTTACCGCAAAATCCGGCTCGCGCGATCTCACCTCAGCAGAGCGCAAAATCAGTCACATTGAATCCAACGCACGTTCGTCTCGTCCCAATCAGAACCCGACAGTTTTCAGCGAGGCTGAGGTGAAGGCCTATATCGCGTCTGACAATGTGCGAATGCCCGCAGGCGTGGAGTCCGTAAACCTGGAAGGTGAAGATGGAGTTATTACCGGGCAAGCTAAAGTCGATTTCGATCGCATTCGCGAAGGCGTGCACTCCTCAAACCCGCTGCTTTCCATCTTCAGCGGCGTGCATGAAGTCGTGGTGGTGGCGCACGCTCATGGCGCCGCAGGACGCGGACACGTTCACGTGGATTCGGTTTCGATCGACGACATGGAAGTCCCGCGCTTTGTATTGCAGTTGTTCGTAGATAAATTCCTCACCCCGAAATATCCGGATTTAGGTATCGATTCGCAGTTCGCACTGGCCGATCGCATCGATACCGCAACCGTCGGAACTCACCAGCTGACCATTATTCAGAAGTAGGGCCAAATTCGACATCGCCAAAGAAGCCTTAAGAAAGTTGGCCTCCTTCGTGTAACTTAGTGTCCTTAGTGGTTAATGCCTTTGTACGAGACCCTCCCATGCCAAGATACGAATACCGCAATCTGCAACCCACGCCGGACGCCAGCGAAGTTTTTCTGAAATGGATCGAGCACCTGGATTCCGAGTTCGCCAGGAAAGATCCAGAGCGCAGCAGTGACGTGGTTCGCGAAGCACTCCATGAAATCTATCTCGGGCGGTCATACGCACCCCCAGCCGGCGATTTGGCGCTACGCGCCCTTGTGCATACATTCGATCCACGCAATACCACCCTCGAGCCCGAATACTACGGCGACGTCGACGCTGTGAAGTATGCCGAGCGCAAGCCGCTGATCTGGTTCTGGATGATGTACGACCGCTCGCCGCTCGGATTGAATCACTGGCTGGGATTTCGAATGCGGGCCATGCTGGCCAAGCACGTCTTTAAATATTGCGGCAAGAATGTGAAGATTTTCCACGGCGTCGAACTCACATTCGGCTACAACCTGACGGTGGAGGACAATTGCACCATCCATAAATATGTTTTGCTCGACGACCGTGGTGAACTCATCATCCACCAGGGCAGCTCAATTTCCGATTACGCCAACGTTTATACGCACGCGCACGACTTGAACGACGGCATGATCATCTCTAACCATAAGACGGAAATCGGCCCGCGCGCGCGCGTGACCTACCACGCCACAGTGATGAGCGGGGTGCGAATCGCTGAACACGGGATGGTGGGGTCGATCGGCGTGGCGTCAAAAGACGTGCCGCCCTATAACGTCGTGGCTGGCGTCCCGGCAAAGACTATCAAGGTGAAGACCATTGCTCCGCCGGGCTCTGCTAGCAGCCAATAGCAACGGAATTTGTTAGTATCGAAGCCAAGAAAAGCATTCTCGAATTGATGAATTTGCGGATTGACGAATCAGCTGATTACCCTTGGACTGCAAGTTGGCGATTCGACAATTCTCAAATTCGCAAATTCCTCAATTACCAATGACCCTCCATCACGTTGACATCGCCTTCCAGATCATTGCCTTCATATTCGCCATCAGCGTTCACGAATCGGCGCATGCCTGGATGGCGAACCGGCGGGGAGACCCGACGGCGCGAATGCTGGGACGGATCACGCTCAATCCAATCAAGCATATTGATCCCGTTGGCACGGTCTTACTACCGCTGATCGCAGCTTGGCAAAATATTCCGATACTTGGTTGGGCGAAGCCCACGCCCGTTGATCCAAGAAACTTTCGCCGGCCAGTGTTGGATGACATACTGACATCGGTGGTAGGACCGATCAGCAATCTGGTGGTGGCCAGCGGGGCGACGATATTTCTTCTGCTGATTAAACTGACATCCGCCACTGGGAGGCAAGTGATCGACCAGATTGTCGGCCCTGAACCGCTGCGATCTCAATCGGTTTTGGTTCCGTTCAGTGTGCTTTTTTATGAAATGATGACGATAAATGTGCTGTTGGCAGTCTTTAACTTAATACCCGTTCCGCCGCTCGACGGCAGTCACGTGCTGCGCCATTTCCTGCCCGAGCCGGTGCGGCGCGTCTATGACAGCGTTGGCATATTCGGTTTGCTGCTGCTCTTTTTCTTTGGTGGAAATCTCATTTATGCAATGGTCACGCCACTGGTCGGCGCTTTTGACCTCCTGCTGTTAAAGGCATGATGGCATCTCGAACTCAATCCAAACGCGTATTGAGCGGCATGCGCTCGACCGGCAAACTGCACCTGGGAAACTTCGTGGGCGCGCTCGACAATTGGGTGCGCATGCAAAATCAGTTTGACTGCTTCTTTTTTATTGCCGATTGGCACGCGCTCACCACTGACTACGCCGACACTTCCCAGGTAAAGCAGAATTCGATCGAAGTGCTACTGGACTGGCTGGCCGCAGGGCTCGATCCCGACCGTTGCACCATGTTTATTCAGTCGCACGTACCGCAACATGCCGAATTGCACTTGCTGCTTTCGATGATCACGCCGCTGGGGTGGCTGGAACGCGTGCCCACCTATAAAGAGCAGCGCGAGAACATTAAAGAAAAAGATCTGGGTACCTACGGTTTCCTCGGTTATCCCGTGCTGCAGGCCGCCGACATCATGATCT
>DATATW010000122.1:0-14959 GCA_036268595.1 Terriglobales bacterium | reverse complement strand
GATCTTTGAATGGAAAAAAGCTCTTGCTGAATCCGTTCGAGTCGGTCCGCTAATTCGCTGATTGTCTCGGGAGGGACCTTTGTGCCGGTCATAGCTCTTAAACGCTATTCCTTGCGCGGAAAAAATGCGGTACGTTACGGCACCTTTAATTGTGCGTTGGCGATTAAGGCCGTGTCGTGAAGTTCCGGCGCGGCCTTGGAAGAGTTAGATGAGGCTATCGCGGGAGCGGGTCCGAAGAAAACCGGCTGGATCTGTGCGGCCAATGCTTAAAAAATCCTTCCGCTAATTGACCCCCTGCCTTAGAATCCCGGCCTGGAGTGAATCCGGCGTAAGTGGTAGGAAGTAAAGTTGGTCGGGGCGAGAGGATTTGAACCTCCGACCCCCTGCGCCCAAGGCAGGTGCGCTACCAGGCTGCGCTACGCCCCGACTGAAATGACCTTAGCGATTCTAACTTAATTTTGCTTCGACAGGGTTCTGCTCACCGTGTTCCCAGGCAGGAGAAATTACCGTCAGGCGGATGCGCGTCCGTATCCGGAAGCCAATTTTTTCGTAAACGACCTTGGCGCCGTTGTCAGGATTGACGTGGAGGAATGGCATCCTTCCCTCGGACATAATCTTCGCGGCAAGCATGGTGACCAGCGCCTTCGCGTATCCCCGTCCTCGGAAATCGGGGTGAGTACAAACTGCGCTGATCTCGGTGAACCTGGACAATCGCAATCGCTCTCCGGCCATTGCGGCAAGACGACCGTCGTCTGAGCGAATGCCGAAATATCTTCCCAACTCAATGGTACGCGGCAAAAACGGCCCGGGCTCGGTCGCGGCGGTCAAAGCCAACATCTCTGGAACGTCAGCCGCGGATAAGGGAAGCGCTTGGAGTGCCTGTCCGGCGTGCAAGACTTCGCAGATCATCTGTTCGATCCATCGCGATTGCTCAACGCGCCAGGCCCTAGGCACATCCAGCGGAGCTGCCGTGAAAAGTGCCGCGCGCTCCTCGGGTCGAACCAGAACTTGCAGATCGGAAAATGCTGCAGGGGTCGGCTCACATAAAGCTGCAAATGGCGAAACCTCTTTAGGGTATCGGCGCGCATCGCCCTGTGAAAGCGCCAACGATTCATGCCGCGTTGTCAGTGCGAACCAGATCGGATTGTCGAGAACATCAGCCAAGGAAATCTTCCAGTCTCATCACAATTGCCAACTCAATCAGGACCCAAGGCAGATCGGGTTCCTCATATGATCCGAATGGTGCGGCGATTGATTCCATATTTTGCAATTCATGTTTTCGAAGAGCCTTAGCCCGCTCGAAAACACGAAATGTCCAGGGAACATTCATAAGTTGGACAACGGCTCACATTGATGCGAGCATCTTTGTGTTCGGGATAAGGGCTGTCGCCCTTTCCAATGGCCACTCTCATACAGTCGGGAATTTTACGTCGTCGAATTTGCCTGCGCGGTATTGTGCAAGGCGTGGGATTCCGCCCTTTTGTTTACAATCTTGCCAAAAATATCGGGATACGAGGTTTTATTCTGAACTCGTCATCCGGTGTGACCATCGAGGCGGAGGGTCTCGAGGCCGCATTAGAAGAGTTCATCCGATGCCTGGATCATCCTCCCCCGCTGGCTCATATTGAGGAAGTAACCACTGCTGATCTGGATCCGCTGGGCGATGAGATTTTCGAGATAAAGCACAGCCTGCCGATTGCAGGCGAGTTCGTTTTAGTCTCGCCCGATGTCGCGACCTGCGACGATTGCCTGCGCGACATTGATGATCCTGAAAATCGCCGCTTCGGTTATCCATTCACCAACTGCACCAATTGTGGTCCGCGCTACACCATCATTCAGGACATTCCATACGACCGACCGACGACTACCATGGCCGGTTTTCGCATGTGTGAGGATTGCGAGGGCGAGTACCACGATCCCGCGAATCGACGTTTCCATGCCCAGCCGAATGCGTGCCCGGTGTGTGGGCCTAGCGTGGTGCTCGCGAAAAGCGGGACAACTTTTCCAACGGAACATGCCTACGCATCTGGGCAGAATGCGAGCGAAGTTTTTCGCGAGGTGCGACGCCTTCTGCGCGATGGCGAAATTGTCGCGGTAAAAGGCCTAGGTGGGTTCCAACTTGCATGTGACGCCGCAAATGAGACTGCGGTTCGTGAATTGCGCCGGAGAAAAAAACGCAGCGACAAACCTTTCGCATTGATGGCGCGAAATATTTCGGACGTTGAGAAACTCTGCCTGGTTTCTGACGCGGAGCGCGAACTTCTTCTTAGCCCCCAGCGACCAATCGTAATTCTGAATCGCCGCCCGGACACAAAGATTGCGCCCGATCTCGCTCCAGGAAATAAAACGCTTGGAGTGATGATGGCATATACGCCGCTACATTTTCTGCTGTTTGCCGACCGGCCAAGCGAAAAATCACAGTTCACCGCTCTGGTGATGACGAGCGGAAATATCACCGACGAGCCCATCGTCACTTCCAATGAAGAAGGGTGGGAGCGGCTTGGCAAGGTTGCCGACTGGTTCCTGTTCCACAATCGCGACATATATATGAGAGTGGATGACGCCGTCGCCCGCACATTTGAAAGCCGTCCGCGTGTGCTGCGGAGATCGCGTGGGTACGCTCCGCAGGCGATCGATCTTGGTTCAGAATGCACTGAGTTACTCGCCTGCGGCGCTGAACTCAAAAATACTTTCTGTCTTACCAAAGGCCGATATGCGATTCTCAGCCAGCACATTGGCGATCTGGAGAATTACGAGACTCTGGAATTTTTCAAGGAAACGCTGGCGAATCTAAGAAGGCTTTTTCGCGTAGAGCCGAAAGCCGTTGCCCATGATCTCCATCCTCTATATATGAGCTCGCGATTCGCGACGGATCTCTCGTTGCCGAAGATCGGGGTGCAACATCATCATGCGCACGTGGCCAGTTGTATGGCTGAGCACAGGATTCGTGGTACAGTGATTGGCATCGCGTTCGATGGTACTGGCTATGGCACTGATGGCCAGATATGGGGCGGGGAAGTTCTTGTGGCGGATTTCCGCAACTTCGAGCGTCGCGCCCACTTTCGTTACATTCCTCTTCCTGGTGGAGATGCCGCGGTACGGCAAACTTGGCGTCCAGCGCTGAGTTGGTTGCGCGAAAGCTTCGGAGCTCAACTCCCGACGAAGCTTTTACTTTTTCAGAAGATTTCTCCGCGAGAAATTGACCTGGTTTCGCGCATGATCACGCGCGGCATCAACACCGTGCTTACTTCTTCATGTGGACGATTATTTGATGCTGTGGCTTCGATTGTTGGATTGCGCCACGAAGTGACCTTTGAAGGCCAAGCCGCAATCGAACTCGAAATGGCTGCGCAAGCGGGGATTGAGGGCGCCTATTCATTCGACATTGATTCGAGTGAGCCGGCGCAGATTGACATGCGGCCTACGATTCGCGAAATCGTGCGCGACGTTGGCAGCACGGAACCAGTGGGTGTGATCGCTGCCCGTTTTCACAACACGATTGCCGCAGTAATTGCAGAGATGTGTCAGCGCATTCGTGCATCTGAGAAATTGAACCGTGTTTGCCTGAGTGGGGGCACATTCCAGAACATGTATCTGCTTGAACGCGCCTTGGCTTTGTTGCGAAAACTGGAGTTCGAAGTGTTTACTCACTCTGCCGTACCAGCGAATGACGCGGGTATTGCACTTGGCCAGGCCGTCATCGCCAACGAAATTCTTAAATCAGGAGCCTGCTCATGTGCCTAGCCATTCCTGGCAAAGTCCTCGAAGAGTTTGATCGCGGCGGCATGCGCATTGCGAAAGTTCAGTTTGGCGGAATCGTGCGCGAGGCTTCGCTCGACTACACCCCTCAAGCCAAGGTCGGCGATTATGTGCTGGTGCATGTCGGATTCGCCATCAGCACGGTGAACGCCGAGGAGGCGGAGCGCACCTATCAGTTGCTGGAAGAGATGGATCAACTCACCGAGCTTGACGCACCGGTGGTTGACGAAGTCCCGACGAGGAAGCCGCAATGAAGTATCTGGATGAATATCGCAACCCGCGGTTGGCGCAATCAATCATCAGCGAGATTCGCCGGATTCAGACCCGTCCCTGGGTGATTATGGAAGTTTGCGGCGGGCAGACGCATTCGATCGTAAAGCACGGCATCGACCGCCTGTTGCCGGAAGGCATTGAGTTGGTGCATGGGCCGGGATGTCCAGTCTGCGTAACCCCGCTTGAGAACATTGATAAAGCCCACGCCATCGCTGGCCAGCCTAACGTGATCTTCTGCTCCTTCGGCGATATGTTGCGCGTGCCCGGATCGAATGGCGATCTGTTCACGCTGAAATCGCAGGGCGCAGATATCCGTGTGGTGTATTCGCCGCTCGATTGTTTGAAGATTGCCCGCGCAAATCCGGATAAGCACATTGTCTTTTTTGCTATCGGTTTTGAAACCACTGCGCCCGCGAATGCCATGCTGGCCTTTCGAGCCGAACAGGAAGGCGCGCACAATGTTTCTATTTTGGTTTCTCATTCCCTGGTGCCGCCGTCGATGACCTACATTTTGCAGTCGCCGCAAAACCGGGTTCAGGGATTTCTCGGGCCCGGCCATGTGTGCACGATCATGGGCTATCGCGAGTACGAGCCGATCAGCGAACGTTATAAAGTCCCGATTGTGATCACCGGATTCGAACCGCTCGACTTGCTGCAGGGAACTTTGATGACCGTGCGGCAACTGGAAGCTGGAAGGGCGACGGTTGAAAACCAGTATTCGCGAATTCTTGATCGCGAAGGTAATGTCCCCGCACGCAAGCTGGTGAACAGCGTCTTTGAAGTCTCTGACCGCAAGTGGCGCGGCGTGGGCTGGATTCCGAAAAGCGGATACAAACTTCGCTGGGAATATCGCGAGCACGATGCCGAAAGGCTTTTCCATGTGAAAGAAATCGATACCAAAGAGCCTGCGGTTTGCATCAGCGGTCAAATTCTGAAAGGCATTAAGAAACCGCATGATTGTCCTGCATTCGGAATTCAGTGCACACCGCTGACGCCCCTGGGCGCAACCATGGTTTCAGCAGAAGGCGCATGCGCCGCCTATTACGCTTACGGTCGTCATTTAGATAAGCAGAGGGCTGAAGCTTCAGCACAGGCGCAGGTTGGCGGTGCAGCGTGACCACTTTCCCTTTGGCCCAATCATCCATTTCGCCGCAGGAATGGCATGCCAAGGTCATGCGCAAATGCCAGGAGTCGGTGGAGATTAAGAACAAGTTTTTCGAGCGCTATGCCGACCAGATCGGCGAACTCAGCGTGAAAATGGCAGAACGATTTGCCAATGGCCGCCGACTGTGGGTGATGGGTAACGGCGGAAGCGCCTGCGACGCGCAACACGTAGCGGTCGAATTCATCCATCCGATTATCGAAAAGCGACGGGCTCTGCCTGCGCTTGACCTGGTAAGCCAAATTTCTGTGGTGACAGCGATTTCCAACGACAAGGATTTTGCCCGCGTCTTCATCGATCAGATCGAGCTCTGGGGTGAGAAAGATGATATGGCTCTGGCCATCTCCACCAGCGGCAAGTCGCCCAATCTTATTTATGCGCTCGAATCAGCGCGGCAAAAGGGAATGCTGACCATCGCATTCTCCGGCAAAGATGGCGGCCGCATGCCGGAGGTCACCGATTATTGCTTCACCGTTCCCAGCTTCAGCATTCATCGCATTCAGGAATCGCATGTGGCCCTGCTGCACATTTTGTGGGATTTGACGCACGTTGCCCTCGGCGAGGAGGACATCATCTGATGAGCGATGCCGCATTGAAAGCTCCACTAAAGTCCGTAGAGACATCGCTTGCAACGTCTAGACGTAGCGGAGCTACGTCTCTACAATCAGCCGGCGCCGAAGACTCGGCGCCTGCTTCGCTGGGATCGTCGTGCCCACTACCCATCACTCAGCAGGAGCAGATCGTGCTCGGCCACGGCAGCGGCGGAAAACTCAGCGCGCAACTCATCGAAAGCGTGTTCCTGCCTGCATTCAAAAATCCAACACTCGATAAGCTGGACGATCAGGCGGTGCTGCAGATAAATGGCTCGCGCTTGGCCTTCACCACCGATGCATTCGTAGTGACACCATTGTTTTTCCCTGGCGGCGACATCGGGCGGCTGGCTATCAACGGCACGGTCAACGATCTTGCCATGAGCGGGGCGCGGCCTTTATATCTCGCGGCAGCCTTCATCCTCGAGGAAGGCCTTCCTACAGACGAACTGCGCCGGATCGTTCAATCCATGAGCGAATCCGCGAGAGATGCCGGAGTGCAACTCGTCGCCGGCGACACCAAAGTCGTGAATCGCGGCAAGGGCGACAAGATTTTTATTTCGACGACCGGCATCGGGGTGATCGAAAAGCCGGTGAACATCTCCGCCGACCGGGCCATACCGGGCGACAAGATCATCCTGAGCGGCTACATCGGCGACCACGGCATGGCGATTTTGTCCCAACGAGAGAACCTGGAATTTGAAGGTGTGATTGAAAGCGACTGCGCCGCGCTGCATCAGCTGGTCAACGACATGCTCGAGGCAAGTTTGGATATTCACGTCCTGCGCGACCCCACCCGAGGCGGGGTAGCAACGGTGCTGAACGAAATTGCGCAGCGCTCTAAGACCGGTATGTTGTTGCGTGAAACTGAGATCCCGGTGCGCGAGACCGTCCGCGGTGCCTGCGAAATACTTGGGCTAGACCCGATGTATGTCGCAAATGAAGGCAAGTTGGTGGCGATCGTGCCGGCGAAAGATGTTGACGCCGTTGTCGCCCGCATGCGCGAGAACCCGCTTGGCCGCGACGCGCGGGTGATTGGAGAGGTCGTCCGCGAGCATCCGGGAATGGTGCTTATGCAAACTGAGATCGGTGGTACGCGTGTCGTGGACACGCTTTTTGGCGAGCAGCTACCGCGAATTTGCTGAGGCAACTCGCGCTGACTGCCTGCATTCCAAGAGAAAGGTAAAGCACTCATAATCTGCGCACCGGGTTTATTCGTAATCCGATGTAAAACAAAACGCCTTTCCTGCCCGCACCATTAGGAGGCGATCATGCCCAGTGAACCGGTACCTTTCTCCAAGAAGAAAGAATCTGCTCCTCCCCCCGTCAGCGAAGTTCACATTCTTTGGATTACCGCCGGCCTGAGTTGCGACGGCGATTCTGTGTCCGTGACCAATGCCGAACAACCCAGCATCGAGGATGTGGTTCTCGGGACAATTCCCGGACTGCCCAAGGTACATTTGCACAATCCGGTGCTCGCTTACGAAGTCGGCGATGATTTTATGAAGTACTTCTATCAGGCCGAACGCGGGGAACTCGACCCCTTTGTTCTGGTGGTAGAGGGCTCCATTCCAAACGAAGACATCAAGGCCGAAGGCTATTGGGCGGCCATGGGTACGGATCCCGACACCGGCCAGCCGATCAAGACAACCGAGTGGATTGATCGCCTTGCGCCGAAAGCGTTGGCAGTAGTTGGCGCTGGTACCTGCGCCACGTACGGCGGCATTCACGCCATGGCGGGCAATCCCACGCAGTGTATGGGACTGGCTGACTATCTGGGGTGGGATTGGCGTTCAAAGGCCGGCCTGCCCATCGTGAACGTTCCTGGATGTCCGGTTCAGCCCGACAACTTCATGGAGACGGTCACCTATTTATTGTTTCAAGCGGTCGGGCTCGCTCCTATGATTCCGCTCGACCAGCAGCTGCGCCCCACCTGGCTGTTCGGAAAGACCGTTCACGAAGGTTGCGATCGGGCGGCTTATTACGAGCAGGATGACTTCGCGCTCGAATACGGAAGTTCGAAATGCCTGGTGAAGGTCGGCTGCTGGGGACCAGTAGTCAATTGCAATGTCACCAAACGCGGCTGGATGCGCGGCATTGGCGGTTGCCCTAACGTCGGCGGAATTTGCATTGGCTGCACCATGCCGGGTTTCCCGGACATGTTCATGCCGTTTATGGACGAGCCTTCCGGTGCGCGATTCTCGACCGCTGCGCTCACGGTCTACGGAAAGCTGATTCGCGCTCTGCGCGCGATCACCAACAAAACCGTCAATGGTGAGCCGGAGTGGCGTACTCGCGGCCAAGAACTCATCACTGGATACAAACCCAAACCCGGCGCGTACGGACCGCACGGAAACAGAGCTGCTTAAGAGCGGAGAGGATGGAAAGACATGGGAATCATTGCTGAGCCTTTAACCGAAAATCCGAGTAAAAAGCGGAACCTCGTAGAAATGAGCTGGGACCCCATCACCCGTATTGTGGGCAGCCTGGGCATCTTCACCAAGATCGATTTTGAGAACAAACAAATTGCAGAGTGCCACAGCACCTCCTCCATTTTTCGCGGGTATAGCATTTTCATGAAGGGCAAAGACCCGCGTGATGCTCATTTCATCACCAGCAGAATCTGCGGGATCTGCGGTGACAACCACGCCACCTGCGCATGTTATGCACAGAACATGGCGTTCGGCGTCAAGCCTCCAAATCTTGGCGAATGGATCGTCAACCTTGGTGAAGCTGCCGAGTACATGTTCGACCACAACATCTTCCAGGACAATCTGGTCGGCGTCGACTTCTGCGAGCAGATGGTGAAAGAGACCAACCCTGGATTGTGGGACAAAGCACAAAAGAAAAAAGCTCCAAACGCCGCCATTCACGGCTATCGCACTATTGCCGATATCATGACGGCGCTCAATCCATTCACCGGCGAGTTCTATAAGGAAACGCTCGGCATCAGCCGGTTGACGCGTGAAATGTTCTGCCTTATGGAAGGCCGGCACGTGCATCCTTCAACCCTTTATCCGGGTGGGGTGGGCACGGTCGCTACCATTCAGCTCTTCACCGATTATCTGACTCGGCTCATGAAATACGTGCAGTTCATGAAAAAGTGTGTGCCACTGCACGATGACCTCTTCGACTTCTGGTATGAAGCTTTGCCGGGCTATGAAAAGGTTGGGCAGCGCCGCATTTTGCTGGGCTGCTGGGGGGCGTTCAATAATCCGGCAGTTTGCGATTACAAATACGAAAACATGTCCAACTGGGGCCGCGGAATGTTCGTGACGCCTGGAATTGTGGTCGACGGCAAGCTGGTCACCAACGATTTGATGGACATAAACCTCGGCCTTCGCATTTTGTTAGGAAGTTCGTACTACGACGACTGGCAGAACGAAGAAACTTTCGTAAAGACCGATCCCCTGGGCAACAGGATAGACAAGCGGCACCCCTGGAACCAGACGACGCTGCCGCGCCCGCAGAAGCGCGACTTCGATGGCAATTACACGTGGGTGATGTCGCCGCGCTGGCTAGACAAACGCACCGGCGACCATCTCGCGCTCGATACCGGCGGCGGGCCAATTGCGCGTCTCTGGTCAACGGCCCTGTCTGGCTTGGTGGACATTGGTTACATCAAGGCTACCGGGCACAGCGTTGAAATCAATTTCCCCAAAACCGCGACCATGCCTGAAACTCACTTCGAATGGAATATCCCGCAATGGAGCAATGCCATTGAACGGGACCGTGCCCGCACTTATTTCCAGGCATATGCCGCAGCTGCCGCTCTGTTCTTCTGCGAGAAAGCGATGGAAGAACTGATGGCGGGGCGTTCGAAGACCTGGGCGCCTTTCAAAGTCCCTGAAGATGCGATGTCCTGCGGATTTCACGAAGCGGTACGCGGCGTTCTGTCGCACCACGTCGTAATCCGCGACGGCAAGATCGCGAACTACCATCCTTATCCGCCAACTTGCTGGAACGCAAACCCGCGAGATATTTATGGAACTCCCGGCCCCTACGAGGATGCGGTGCAGAACACACCCATATTTGAAGAGAACGGGCCTGATAAATTCAAAGGCATTGACATTATGCGCACAGTGCGCAGCTTTGACCCTTGCCTGCCTTGCGGCGTCCACATGTATCTCGGTAACGGTAAGGTCCTCGAAACCCGGCACTCGCCCATGTTCGGCATGATGGGCAGCAAGTGAGCCCGCAGATGAACAGCGGGGACTTCCAGCAGAGAGTGGCGAAGATTGAAGAGCTATTGGAGCGCGCGACCGCATTGAGCGATGCGAACGCGCGCGCCACCGCGCTTGAGTTGGTGCAGTCTTTCATGGATCTTCAGGGCGCGGCTGTTACGCGCATTGTGGAGATCCTTTCTGAATCGGGCGAGTCGGGGCGAGGCGCTCTGACTAAGCTCGGCAAAGACCCGATGGTTTGCGGGTTGATGGTGCTTTACGGAGTTCATCCGGTGGCGCTGGAAGGTCGCGTAAAAAGCGCCATCGAGCAAGTTACGCCGCAGCTACGGAAGAATAGTGCGAGCGTTGAATTGATCGATGTGAGCGAGAGCGCAGCGCGAATCAAACTTGAGACCACCGCGCACGGTTGCGGTTCGTCGCCGGATGCCGCCAAACAACTGGTCGAACAAGCCATTCGTGAAGCCGCACCCGAAATTGCCGAAGTCATAGTCGAAGGTCAGCCCGCGAACGCATCAGGATTTATTTCACTCAACATGATTAAGCCGGCCACAAAAGAGGAGACGAACTATGAAGAATCCACGGTTTGATATTGACGCGCACACTCCCGGAACCAAGCGCGGCGAAGAATGGGCGTATGAAGGCCGCAAAGAACCAGGCCGGGAAGGCGATGGGCGAACATCGCGCGACGCTACTGGCATCAATGCAGACAAGCGGGCTCCTATAGATCCACGCATGCCGCACCTTCCTCCAGCGTAACGTGAAACTTCATGGGCGCGATCACTGGCAATAGGCATGCTCGGAGCACTCCACTTGCAGCTTTGCAGCGGTTGGTGCGCAAGCCGCAAGAGAGAACCGAAGTGTGCGAGTTGTGCGCCACTCCGCTTGAGGCGCATCACCAGCATCTGCTCGAAGTAGAAGCACGCCGCGTAAGTTGCGCCTGTGACCCGTGCGCCATTCTGTTCAGTGGTAACGCACGCCAGCGCTATCACCGCATTCCGCGGGACATAACCCGCCTGCAAAATTTTCGAATGGACGACCAGGAGTGGGAGAGCCTGCTGATTCCCATTAACCTGGCATTTTTTGTTTACAGCAGCGCCGCTGGCCGCGTGGTTGCGCAATATCCCAGTCCCGGCGGAGCCATGGAGTCCTCTCTCGATCTCGAATATTGGGACGCCATTGTTGGGCGCAATCCGATTCTGAAAAAGTTCGAGCCGGATGTAGAAGCTTTGCTTCTGAACCGCATCTCCGATTCGCCGCGCTACTACCGCGCGCCCATTGATCAATGCTTCAGGCTTATCGGATTAATTCGAACGCACTGGCGAGGACTTTCCGGCGGGACCGAAGTCTGGCAAGAAATCGACCGCTTCTTCGAAGAGGTCGATCGCATGTCAGGAGGTCCGAATGCCTGATCTGAACTTCACAATCGAAGACGCGTTAGCGCCACCGAACGCTGCCATTCCTCAAATTAATTTTAAAGTTCGAATTGCGAACTCAGAACCCGGGTCAGTTCATTCGGTGGCGTTGCGTGTTCAGGTGCAGATCGAGCCAGTCCGCCGGCGTTATGTTCCGGCTGAGCAGGAGCGCCTTAAGGAATTATTCGGCGAGCCCGAGCGCTGGAGTAAGACTCTGCAACCGCTACTCTGGACAAATGAAAATGTAAACGTCTCTGGATTTAACGGATCAACAGTCATCGACGTTCCGGTTCCGTGCACATTTGATTTCAATATTGCTGTCACAAAATACATTTACGGCCTTGAAGACGGCGAACTGCCGGTCAGCTTAATGTTCAGCGGAACGGTTTTTTATCCCGGACCGATGGGCTTACAGATCGCGCAGATTCCATGGGACCGCAATGCGACGTATCGCCTGCCGGTGCGAGTATGGAAGGAAATGATGGAGCTGCATTATCCAGGGAGCGGTTGGATTTGCGTACGCCGTGAGGTGTTCGAGCGGCTCAGGGAATACCGCGCGCGGCATGGGATTTCAAGCTGGGAGCAGACATTCGAACGCATGCTGGGACTGACCGCAGGGGTGAACCGATGAGTCGCGAGCTTGCCAGGAAAGTTGCGGATGCCGTGCTGTACGAGGGTTACATGCTTTATCCGTACCGGCGTTCGGCGATTAAAAATCAGCAGCGTTGGAGTTTCGGAATTTTGTATCCGCCTGCGTTTGAAGAGGTGCAAAGCGGGACCGAGCGATCGGTCATGCACTCCGAGTGCCTGCTCGAAATGAAAAACCGTGACGCGAAGCTCGAAGGTGAGCTGCGATTTTTGCAGCTCACGCAAATTGGCGACGACCGCGAAGAGGGAATCGAGCGCTCGGTTGAATTCAGCATGCCCCTTCCGGGCGACTGGCATACCGTGCCATTCACTCTTCCGGCAAACTCACACCTCGGGTCGTTGATGGACGATAGTGGGCGCACGATCGGTACCGTCAAACGCACACAGCAGGAATTGAGCGGAACCGCGACCGTCTTGTCAGAACCGGTAGGTGACGGCGTCATAAAACTCACGGTCGAAGTAATCAACGAATCTCGCTGCGATTCAACACGGCGTGATCGCAATTCGGCGCTACAACGGTCTTTGCTCTCCGCGCACACGATCCTTTCTCTAAGTCACGGCGAGTTTATTTCGTTGCTTGATCCACCGGCGCATCTGCGGGATGCAGTGAGCCGATGCAAAAATGTGGGTAACTTCCCTGTGCTGATTGGCGAAGAGGGCGAGCGCGATATGATGCTGTGCTCCCCGATCGTTCTGTACGATTACCCGCAAATCGCTCCAGAGAGTGCTGGCGACTTCTACGACGCAACTGAAATGGACGAGATGCTGACCTTGCGGGTGATGACCCTGACCGACGAAGAAAAAACTGAAGTGCGCAACTCCGACGAGCGTGTCCGCGATTTACTACAGCGCACAGAGGAAACAGCGCGCGAACAATTGATGCGCACGCATGGCACTATCCGTGGCCTGCGGCCGACTACGCCGTCGCAAAAGGAATCAGCTTAACTGAAGCGAGGAACAATGCCGGAGTGGAGTCCTGATCTCGAAAATGCGCCGATGCCCAGCGTGACCGCCTTCGGCGTGCAAGTGAAGCCGGGAGACCGCGTCCGCATATGGCCGCAGAAATCAGCCGATATCATGGATATGGCGCTTAAGGGGAAAGTAGCAATTGTTGAGGCCATCGAGCGTGACTTCGAGGATCGCGTTCATCTGGCGGTGGTGATGGAAGATGATCCTGGTCGCGACTTGGGCATGTTGCGCCAGCCCGGGCATCGCTTCTTTTTTTCTCCCGAAGAGATTGAGCCTTTGAGCCTGAATAGCGAGGTCACGCGTGAGCCGTAAAGTCCTTATAGCTTGTGTTGGCAACGTTTTTCTCGGCGACGACGCGTTTGGAGTAGAAGTCGCCAAACGCCTTGCTGGACGGCAATTGCCGGCGGGAGTCAGCGTGATCGATTTCGGAATTCGCAGCTACGATCTGGCTTATGCGCTGATGAACGATTGGGACCTTAAAATTCTGGTTGATGCGCTGCCACGAGGCGGAAATCCCGGAACGATTTATGTCATGGAGCCCGACCTTCCATCAAGCGTCAATCAAGAGGCTCTCGACGCGCACAGCATGAATCCGGTTGCGGTGCTGCAATTAGTCGGAGCTTTGGGAGGGGAAGTGGGTCGGCTCCTGGTAGTCGGTTGTGAGCCGGAGACAGTTGAGCCCAGTGCGGAAGGAAATATGGAGCTCAGCGATCCGGTTCATGCAGCAGTCGATGAGGCGGTTCGCGTGATTGAAAGTTTGATCACTGGTGACGGCCGGCAGGTGATGGCCGCGTAAGTTGGCGTTAGTTGAGTTATAGGAGAAAATCATGACTGGGAAAATATTTTTATGGGGTAGTATCGCGGCCACTCTGTTCACTCTGTACTACTTTCGCGGCGATATCAATCGCTATACCAAAATGAAAATGATGTAATCGCGGATGCACGAACTTTCAATTGCGCTCAGCATCGTCGATGGTGTACTCGAAGAACTCGATCGCCAGAAATCGGGGCAGGTCGAAATCGTCCACCTGCGGGTTGGACGGATGAGTGGCGTGGACAGAGACGCTCTTTCGTTCTCCTATGGAGTGGCTTGCGAAGGTACTGTGCTCGCCAATTCGCGTCTGCTGATCGAAGATGTCGATGTCGCGATCTTTTGCTCGTCGTGTGGGGTTGAGCGCCCTATACTTTCATTCCCTTTGCTGATCTGCGCCGAATGCGGCGCGGCTGGCGGACGTTTGTTGCGAGGCGAAGAACTGGAAATCACCGCAATGGAGATGAGCGCGTGAGCGAACCCCGAATGGTCGAGGTGAGGCGTAAGGTCCTTAAGGAAAACGACCTGCTAGCGGGGCAGTTGCGCGACCGGTTCCACAGAGCGGGAACACGCGTCATCAGCCTGGTGTCAAGCCCGGGTTCTGGCAAGACGACGCTGTTGGAGCGACTGCTGACAGACCTGCGTCGTGAACATCGTGTCGCCGCCTTGGTAGGTGACCTCGCTACTGAGAATGACGCGGCTCGCCTGGCTCGTTCCGGAGCGCCGGTCAAGCAGATCACCACCGGCACGGTTTGCCATCTCGATGCGAGTATGGTCGAGAGGGCGCTCTCAGACTGGCCGCTCGAAGAATTGGATTATCTTTTCATCGAAAATGTTGGAAACCTGGTTTGCCCATCTAGCTTCGACTTGGGCGAAGACCTGCGGCTAGTGCTGGTTTCAACCACCGAAGGTGAAGATAAGCCGCTCAAATATCCCACGATATTCAACACCGCTGATGTGGCGATCATTACCAAGATGGATATGGCCGAGGCGGCTGGCATCGATCTGGATTTGCTGGTCCGAAATATTCACGGAGTGCGCCCCGGCATGCCCATTCTGAAGGTTTCCTCGCGCAGCCGACAAGGAGTTGGGGAACTCGAGCAACTCCTGATGGCAGCTCGCGATGAAGCCGTAGCTCAGTCCTAAACGCG
>DATATW010000121.1:0-6181 GCA_036268595.1 Terriglobales bacterium | reverse complement strand
CGCAATGCTGGTGACCTCGCCCACTTCCTTGCCTTCGCTTTGAATCTTGGTTCCTGCGGCAGGAGCAGGGCCTTCCACTTCAAATCCTACAAAGGTGCGGTGCACCGCGCCGCGCGCCCTGATGCGCTCGACGATCTCCTGTCCGATGTAGCAGCCTTTGTTGAAATTCAGCGCGCGCTCCTGGCCCGTCTCCTGAGGAAGCGTCTTTTCGCGTGTGTCCCGGCCAACCCTTGGAATCCCACACAGAATTCGGAATGTCTCTAAGGTTTGCTCATGAACTTCAACTGCTCCCGCTCGCAAGAAAGCCTGCCGGGCTGACTCGGCCGCTTCGGCCGGAACCCAGAGTTCAAAATTCGGATAAACCGGATTATCGCCACGAACAACGGTTACGGTTGTTCCAGTCCAATTTGCTTCCTGAAATTGCAGCGGAGCCAGTGCATTGCCCAGTCCAGCCGATGCCATAAAGTCGGTGGATTTCGGTCCCGCGATGGCAAGCACCGCGGTTTTCCCAGTAAGGTCTTCGATCTCGACCTTGTCCATGATGATGTACTTGCGAAAAATCCGCAGAACGGTTTCTGCTTGTGATTTTTCGGTTTCGACCACTAGGCTCTCTCCTGCATTAAAGGCATACCCGTCGGCCTGGATGTGCCCCTGCGCCGTGAGGATGAATGCGTAAACGCCGCTCCCGACGGCCAGATCACGGATGTTGTTGCTGACCATACCGTTCAGCCAGCGCACCCGGTCACGTCCGGTCAGGGAGAGCAGCGCACGCTCCGGCCGATAGATTCCGGAGCCGGCGACGAGCGCGGTTAATTCCTTGCGGCTCTCGCCCAAGCCGGAGACGTCCTCATCTTGTTGTGCAACAATTTGCATGCTCATATTGATTATAGCGGAGCAAATTCGGTCGCAAGCCAGAGTGGTGGACGAGAGCGTTTTAGCTTCTTCGCAACAAACAGATCATGTGGGGACAGCCGCCCTCGGCTGTCCGGTGCTGGACGAAACCTAGGCCGCTTGTGGGGGTTTTTCGACAAATCAATTTCTGCTATCTTCCTCGTCGTGGCTCCCAAAAAGATTGCAGTCATCCCGGGCGACGGAATCGGCAAAGAAGTTATTCCTCAGGCGGTTAAGGTTTTGGAAGCATGCGCCGCCCCGCTCGAGCTGACTTACTTCGATTGGGGTGCCGACCGGTATTTGAAGGATGGGACTACCGTCCCGCCGGACGGTTTTGCAATGCTGGACCGCGAATTCGACGCCATTTTGGTTGGCGCCTTCGGTGATCCCCGAGTCGCCTCGAATATTCATGCCAAGGAAATCCTGCTTGGCATGCGCTTCAAAATGGATTTGTATGGGAACGTTCGACCGGTACGCCTGCTCGACGCGTCACTCTGTCCGTTGAAGGGAATTGACCCTAAAGACGTGGATTTCGTCGTCTTCCGTGAAAACACGGAAGGCGTTTACGGCGACGTTGGCGGCGTGTTCAAGCATGGAACTGCCGACGAGGTTGCGATTCAGGAAGACATCAACACGCGTAAGGGCGTCGAACGGATTATTCGCTATGCGTTCGGGTTCGCTTCAAACAACAAAAAAGCCGACGGCAGCCCGCGCGGGCGTGTGCTGATGTGCGATAAGTCGAATGCCATGACGCATGCCGGTGGCCTGTGGCAGCGAGTTTTTAAGACGGTCGGGGCTGAGTATCCGCAAATTAAGTCCGAGCACATGTACGTAGACGCGCTTTGCATGCAACTAGTCCGTGACCCACGCCCGTTCGACGTGATCGTTACCAACAACATGTTTGGAGACATCATCACCGATGTCGCTGCCGCGCTGCAGGGCGGCCTGGGCATGGCCGCCAGCGGCAATATTCATCCTGGCAAGACGTCGATGTTTGAGCCGGTGCATGGCTCGGCGCCTCCACTCGCTGAAAAGAATCTCGCCAATCCCATGGGCGCAATTCTCACTTCCGCCATGATGCTGGCTCATCTCGGATTCTGCGATGCGGCGCGCAAGATCGAAGCCGCGGTGCTCGAAGCGGTGCGGCAAAAGAAGACTACGCAGGATGTCGGGGGGACGCTGGGAACAAAAGAGGTGGGCGAGTGGATCGCGGAGCACTTAGTCTGATCGTCACTCGAGATGAACAGTATGACCAAGCAGGAGAAGAAAAGGCTTTCCGCCGTACTTCGAACAACGGAATACTTGTTCCTGGAGAATATTGCTCTGAAGCTCGTCCTCGAACATCGTGCAGTTCTCAGCTGGCAGAAATTGTTGGACCATCTTCTTGCGGACAAAGAGATACTCGCCGGCGTACGTCTGAAATTTAGCGACTTAAATCGCGCGATTGCGGCTTCTTCTAGCGACCGCGGCTCTGGAAACATTCTTGGCAGAACTACCCGCACCAAAAAAATCCACTAAATCCCAAAGGGAACATTCACAATTCACCGCAATCGTCCCAGCTTATCGACTGGCCAATATCCAAATACCGCTTTGCCGTAGATATACGACGAGTCAACCGGCCCGAAATCGCGGCTGTCGTTAGATAAACTGCGGTGATCGCCGAGCACAAAATACGAATCCGGCGGTACCATGACATCCGGATACGAGCGGTCATCCTGATAGGCGCGAGGAACATAATCCTCGACCAGGAGTTTGCCGTTAACGTAGACGCGCCCGTCGTCAATCTTCACGTGGTCGCCAGCCACCCCGATTACCCGTTTGATAAAACTTTTTGCCGGATCCCGGGGATAACGGAATACGATGATGTCGCCATGCTGGATCGGTTCAATGCGATATACAAATTTATTGATGAAGATCCGCTCCTGATCATCCAGCGACGGCATCATGCTGGTGCCTTCAACTTTGACCGGCTGGTACAGGAACACGATCACAAATGCAGAAATGGCGAGCGAAATGATGAGGTCACGCACCCAGGATGTGAATAGAGTGGCCGCGCGATTAGCGCTGCGGGCCTTCTCGCTTTTAATCTCGGGCGTAGCCTGGGGAATTTGGGGCACTTCCGGTGTTGCTGCCATTTGAATGCAATTCTACCGGATTGGATGCGACGAGTGTAGCTGAGGCTTCCAATGGGTTTCACTGCGTGTTCGGCGGGTTTCTCAGCGACTCTGCGGCTAAAAACTCTTTGCCTGCACTCCGAAATCTGAACTCTAAAATCTGAAATCTACAATTTCGTCCCTGTTTTCCACGCTTCCACTCTGCTTTCATCCCTGTTAAAATCTATAAAATCCACTCCCTGGAGTTCGAATGCAGGCTATCCTTGCGCTCGAAGACGGCCGCGTCTTCCGAGGCAAAGGCTACGGCGCCAAAGGCGAATGCTACGGCGAAGTCGTTTTCAATACTTCCATAACCGGCTACCAGGAAATTTTCACCGATCCTTCTTACGCCGGACAGATCGTCGTTTTAACCAATCCGCAAATCGGCAACTACGGCACCAACGCTGAAGACAACGAAGCCACTCGCCCTTACATTGAAGGCCTGATTGTGCGGGAGTTTTCGAAAGTTAGTTCCAACTGGCGCTCGCAGCAAGTGGCCGAAGAATATCTGGAACAGTTCAAGATTCCAGTGCTTGCCGATATCGACACCCGCTGCCTAGTGCGCCACTTGCGCGACAACGGCGTCATGCGCGGCGTGATTTCGACGATGGAAACTGATGTGGACAAGCTGGTCGCGAAGTCGCGCTCCATTCCGAAAATGGACGGTCAGGATCTTGCGAAGGTGGTCACGACCAATCGCCCATACGTCTGGGAAGTGGGCGAGCGTTCGCATGAACCGATCGAAGTCGTTGGGGTAAAAGATCAGCCGGAACGATTTCATGTAGTGGCTTATGATTTCGGTATCAAAACAAACATCCTACGCAAGTTACGCAGTGAGGGCTGCAAGGTCACGGTGGTTCCAGCGCAGACTCCCGCGGAAGACGTTCTCGCGCTGAAGCCCGACGGCGTCTTTCTCTCCAATGGGCCCGGCGATCCCGAGCCGTGTACGTACGCGGTAGACAACATTCGCCGCCTCATGGGACGCCAGCCGATCTTCGGTATCTGTCTTGGGCATCAGCTCACAGGCATCGCGCTCGGCGGCAAAACTTTCAAGCTCAAGTTCGGGCACCACGGCGGCAATCATCCGGTAAAACAGCTCAACACTGGCAAAATCGAAATCACCGCGCACAACCACAACTTCGCGGTCGATCCCGACTCGCTGCCGCAATCCGAAGTTGAGCTTACGCACATAGACCTGAACGATTCGACGCTCGAAGGCCTGCGCCACCGCAACCTTCCGCTGTTCAGCGTCCAGTACCACCCGGAGGCTTCGCCGGGTCCGCATGATTCGCATTATCTGTTTAAGGATTTTGTGAAGATGATGGAGGAGTGGAAGGGGTGAGCGTGGCTACCGACAATCAGCCGAAGGCGCTAACGTTCGGCAGAATTGTTCGACGATTGCCGCTGTATTTAGGATTAGCATTTGCGAGTCTTGCGGCTATTGCCGCGCTTGTAGTCCTCTTGGCGCACTTCGGAGTACGTGAGATCAGCGGTGGTTGGTTTGGATTCGTCGGGTACACGGGGTTGCTGTTTTGGGTTGTAGTCCTGCACGGCAGGTCACACTGGTATCGTTGGTATTTTTGGCTGGTTACGTTCGCGTTGCTGGTAACGCATTTTTCGATATTCGTCGCGATTCTACGAGTCTATCCACAGTTTCGTATGATCTGGTTCTGGCCGATTACGGTGGTCGAAGCTGGGGCAATTGGGGCCACAATCGAGTGGCTCTTTCCGGAGAAGCACGTAAGGCATCATCCTGGGGAGCTTTGAAAGGGCGCGCCTTTTAGGCGGACCGTAATTTGAAAATGAAAATAACTCTGTCATCCCGAGCGAAGAAGATTGTCCGCAACGCGGACGATCCTCGCAGTCGAGGGACCTGTTGTTTGCCTGCAGCGACAGAAAAACAGGTCCCTCCACGCGCCCAACGATCGGCTTCGCCGCTCATTGGGCTTGGTCGGGATGACACTACTGGGGCGGTTATTGGGTCATTACACCTGGATTTATTAAGACCGATCTCGACGATGAGGCGAGAATTGCCGATAGCCGAAAACGAGCGCTTGGAAATTAATTAAATGCCTAAACGAACTGACATCTCTAAAATACTCATCCTCGGCTCGGGGCCGATCATCATCGGTCAATCCGCCGAGTTCGACTACTCCGGCACCCAGGCTTGCAAGGCGCTCAAGGCCGAGGGATATGAAGTCGTGTTGGCCAACTCGAACCCGGCCACCATCATGACCGATCCCGAGGTCGCCGACCGCACCTACATCGAGCCGCTTACCCGCGAGTATCTGGAAGAAATTATTCGCGTGGAGCGCGAGCTCTCGCCCAGCAAGGGATTCGCGGTCCTCCCCACCGTTGGCGGGCAGACTGCCCTCAATCTCGCTATTGAACTTTCCGATAGCGGGGTGCTCGAAAAATACAACGTCAAGCTGATCGGCGCGAATGTCGAAGCCATTAAGAAGGCGGAAGACCGGCTGTATTTCAAAGACGCGATGCAAAAGATCGGCCTCGACGTTCCAAAGTCCGCGCTCGTCAACAATCTGAAAGACGGTCTTGAATTTGCCGGAAAGATCGGCTTCCCCGTAATCGTGCGCCCGAGCTTCACTCTTGGCGGCTCGGGCGGAGGCATGGCCTACAACCGCGAAGAGCTGCTCGAAGTGCTGGCCCGCGGCCTGGATTTTTCTCCGGTTCACGAAGCGTTGATCGAAGAGTCGGTTCTCGGATGGAAAGAATACGAGCTCGAGGTCATGCGTGACCTCAAGGACAACGTCATCATCATCTGCTCGATCGAGAATTTCGATCCCATGGGCGTGCACACCGGCGACTCGATCACCGTCGCGCCTGCGCAGACTCTTACCGACCGCGAATATCAGGCCATGCGTGACGCGGCCATTGCTGTGATCCGCGAGATCGGCGTCGAAACCGGTGGATCAAATATTCAATTCGGAATCCATTCGCACACGGGACGCATGGTCATAATCGAAATGAACCCGCGCGTGTCGCGATCTTCAGCGCTCGCCTCGAAAGCGACTGGATTTCCGATTGCAAAGATTGCCGCCAAGCTCGCCGTTGGTTACACGCTCGATGAAATTCCCAATGACATCACGCGCAAGACTCCGGCCTGCTTTGAGCCAACA
>DATATW010000120.1:0-17516 GCA_036268595.1 Terriglobales bacterium | reverse complement strand
GATAATCGTCGGTATTCCGACCAGAGCGAATTTGCAGCCCAGTTCAGGAACCACTCTGCTAAATTCGATTACCCTGGCAACGAAAATCGGGGCTGTTGCGCTCACCGGAATGGCTAAATCTTCAATGGGCCGCTGTTCTACTTCGGACGAAAAATTCGTAGTCGGTTTGGCCGATTTTTTCAGCAATTCTAATGTCGGGCTTGCTGTTTTTGACAAAGAGCTACGATACCAGGCAGTCAATCCCTGGCTTGCAAATGTGCATCGGTATCCGGTTGATTTCCACTTGGGCAAAACGGTGCGTGCAATCCTTGGAGCCGTCGCCGACGGAGCGGAGCCAGCGATTAGGCGTGTATTCGCTACAGGATGCACAATTTCAAATCTCGAAGTTGGCGGAAAGCTGCCGACCAAAACTGTAACTGAACGCTGGGTGGACAACTTCTTTCCCATAAAGGATCACAGGGGCGAAGTCCGACAGGTGGGCGGTGTCATTGTCCCTGTTCCTGCGGTGACAATTGCTGGCTTTATGATCCTAAAATGGCACTTCGGAGTCTTTATTTCATCGGTTTCTCGCTGGAGACGGGCAGTGACAATTTAGCCGAAATCACTACTTCCAACCGACGAGTGACATTTATTGCGGAGCGAGCCCGTCTTCGCCGTTAGAGTAGAAACACCGAAACTAAAAACATCCACCGCTGCTTCTTCCTCGTACTCCTATCTTAACGACTCGCTGTTTTCCAAGCGCCGGAAGTTCGCACGTCCCGTACCCGCTGTTTTTGACAAATTCGGCATCGGTATGAATGTCCAAAACGCGGAAATTGCGAGGCTTTTCAATACATTCGGCGCAGGCTTGGCGGCCACCAACGTCCATAGCAGATCGTTGCAACACAGGTTTTTATTTCCGCTCATGTTCTCTCTTCCTCGCGTGCTCCAAATAGAAAATCGAGTGAGCTTCGTGAAAGTGCAGGGCCTCAATCAAGAGGATTCATCTCGAATGAAGGCCTTGCTCGTCAGGGGACACAAACAGCAGAGTTCGGGAGCGTTCGCGTCAATGAAGGCGCGAAGTTGTTGCGCTACATCGAGCAGGCGCCCTCGCTGCGGGCTAGTGTTACAGCCTAAGTGGTCGGCCTGAGGGCCAACCCGAGCTGCGCGGTACTCCGCCCTCGCGCAACCCAGACTGTTTGACCATTGCAGGCTCAGTCGAACGCGTCTTTCAATTCCGACTACCTACTGACATCCCATCACTTGATGGATTGCTGGAAGCGCCCTCGAAGCTCATAAAGAAGTGGCCGTTCAACCACTCCACGAATCGTGCATGTGTTGGAGGACTGGTGCACTCGAACCTAATTCCAGCTTTTCCGTGCCCGTCGTCCCAGATGACAGTGGCTTCAGCGCCGACGATAATGTCCGTATTCGGAGCCACAAAGACAACGTGGAGCGGCTCGCCGGGTTGAAGAGCGAGCGGAGTCGTGACTGCCATCCCTGCTGACTAATGTTGATTGTGGTGCACTGCAAGAGTCGACCTAACGCCCTCGCTATCGAGACTGTGAATTCAATGTTCAAGCGGAAATACGCCTGCAAACTGCGCAGCATGCGCCCATAAACGGTATGCAGCAGGTTCCTGACTTGGAACGGTACCGGCGGCCGCTTGAGCACAAAGGTACTCCCTGATTCCAAGGCCCTTGTCGTCGCTTCATCGTTCGATGCTATTGCAAACACCTGAGCAGTCTTATTGGGGCGTATTTCGCGTACGCGCCGGACAACGTCAGGACAGTCAGGCAGTTTGTCAAAATCCAGAACTAACGCCTCGAACTTGTCCGACATCAACTGATCAATCGCTTGAGATTCGGAACCGCACTTCTCAGTCTCGATGCCCACTTCCAAGAAGATTTGAGAGAAGATGCGGATAATTTCAGCATCTCGGCAGACTACCAGGGCCCTCATCCTGTAATTAGAACAGGTGGGCGTGCGTCGACTGAGGTCTGCAAAAACAGATTCAATCGTTTGGCGATATTCAATGAGCGCACTTCGGTAAAGAAGGTAGCTAACGAAAGCGCTCGTCGAGGCTCCAACCAGAAACACCACGGTAATCGCGAGCTGATTACTCAAAACTGCTCCACAACAATTCGTCGCGCCAATAATCCAGAGCGCTATACGAATAAACTCAATCTAACTTAGAGGTTTCGTTAGACAGCAGCGTAAAGCTAGGACAGACCGCCACCGAAGTAATCAGTATTAGCCCGTACACTCAAAGGACAAATGAAGACAAAGAGTCTTCATGCTTTCAGTA
This sequence comes from Terriglobales bacterium, assembly GCA_036268595.1. Classification (GTDB taxonomy): domain Bacteria; phylum Acidobacteriota; class Terriglobia; order Terriglobales; family Acidobacteriaceae; genus Gp1-AA145. The sequence continues at coordinate 15,229 of DATATW010000120.1, read as the reverse complement.
GAATGCTGCAATCGTGATCGGGTTTACGTTGTTGTTTCCGAAGGTCGTCTATCATCGACGACTCAAGTGGCTAGCGGTTTTCGCTGGGATGTGATCGCATCCAATTATCAATTTCCGCTTTCAAGGCGAACACCACGCCACCTTTGCCGGTCTTGACCCGACGAATCGGGAGGTGATGTAACTGTTCCCAGCGCTGGGCAGTCTTGGTACAAGTCCCCATGTATCCGGCGATATCCTTCCATGAGCGCAGCAGTTCAACGTTCGGAAGCATTCGCGCAAAGCGGCCGGATTGCGAATCCACATTCTTCAATTCGGCAATGATGGCAGCCACTTGTTTTACGTTTCCCTCCGCATCTTTCAGTGGGAAGAGACTTGCGATCCACCGTTTCCGTTCGGGCTTGGCCGGCAACTTACCTTCGACCTCGAAGTTTAGAACTGGCCTGCCTGTGTTGAAAATCTTCTTGATGACAGGTTCGACTCGCAACGAGATCTCACCGATTACTTCTCTCAGATGCTTTCCCAAATGGAGATCAGCGGAAATGCCATCGCTCGTAGCAAGCCAAGGATTGACTGCCTGATAACGTAGCTCCTCGTCGAAAATCGCAAAACCGATTTCCGAGTTATTAACAAAGTCACGCAAAAGGCGCTGTGTGGATATCCGTTGCGCAGGACTAATTTCTTTGATCGTTTCAGGAACCGGCATTAGAGGGTACTCCCGTAGGTGTGAAAATCTAGAACGTCGGGAGGACCTGGTTCCGACATTCCTTCTGATGGTCCGAGTACTTCACGAGGTGTTCTCGCGAGGGGATCACGGGTAAAAGGCTTCTGTAAAAAGTCAAACCCAGAATTCAGAATGCCGTAGTGAGCAATTACATTCTCGTTAAAACCGGACGTGTAGAATCTCTTCATTTCGGATCGAGAAAGCAGAAGGCGTTCGGCCAATTCTCTGCCACTCAATCCGGGCATCACTACATCGGCTAGTAGCAGGTCAATTCGATTGCGGTGTCTCGTTGCTCTCTCCAACGCTTCCGCGCCATGTGCCGAACCATGCGCGTGTAAAGGCGTTTTCACTATGCGGTCAGGCGAAAGTAAATCTATTGCAACCGTAATGCCAGTTGCCCACCTGTCCAATGGATTTGGCTAACTGACTGCAATGGTGTGCTGGGTTACGGCAGCGATGAACTGAGAAAGTTGCGATATCAAGATGTGGTGTATAGCGAAGATCTTGTCGACGCAAAGAAATTGTTCGCAGGGATATGGGAGGGGAAGAGCCCTCGAGTTCCCGTAGAGAAGCGTAATTACCGAAAGGACGGAAGTTTTATCTGGACACGATGTACCGGTTCTCTGGTCGTAGAAGCAGGAGTGCCTCAATTCGAGATTTTTATCGCTGAGGACATCACCGAGCGCAAGCGCCTCGAGGACCAATTGCGGCGAGAACGTGACCGCTTGCGGCTACTGCTGGACCTGAGTAACACATTTGTCTCCAAGTTGGGCCTCCATGACTTTTTCGATGCTCTCGCTGAGGGTCTGCGCCAAGTTGAGGGTTGGGAATGCTCGTTCGTTGCCCTATCCGAATCTGTCGACCATTTGAAAGTTCAGCTTGTCGGCGGCGGCGCAGGTGAACTTAGAGTAGGTACGAGTCTGCCGATTGAAGGAACAATCGCTGGCCATGTCTATCGTTCGGCGCAATTCGAGTTCTTTCGTGTTGCAGATTTACTCCCGGTTCCAAATAACCCCGAGCTGACGTCCTGGCGTGAGTTCGCTCGTGCCGCAGGGCTGCAGGTCGGATGCAATCTTCCTCTTCGTTACGATCGAAAGGTACTCGGCATTCTCGGATTCCACACTCGGAAGGATATGGAACCAGCTAAGGATGACCTTGGTTTTCTGCAGGAGCTGGCGAAGCTGGTCGCACTTGCCCTTCACAACGCTCTTCGTTGCGGCGAACTCAGCGAATCCCACGAAAAACTGGTTTACCAGAAGAACTACATCGAAGATCAGATTCGCTCGGAATTCGGTGTCGAGTCGATTATCGGCCAGAGCGACGGACTGCGTGACGTTCTGAAGCAGGTCAATGCGGTTGCGCCCACCGACACAACGGTGCTCGTACTGGGAGATACCGGAACGGGCAAAGAGCTGATTGCCCGCGCGATCCACGATCACAGTCTCCGGCATGACCAGAGTTTCATCAAAGTCGATTCCGTAGCAATCCCGGCGACGCTCATGGAAAGCGAACTTTTTGGTCACGAGAAGGGCGCGTTTACCGGCGCAATTGCAGCGAAGGTCGGCCGCTTCGAGGCCGCCGATCAAGGGACTCTGTTCCTTGACGAAGTTGGCGACGTTCCACTTGAACTGCAGTCGAAGCTGCTGCGCGTCTTGCAAGACCACGCGTTTGAAAGACTGGGAAGCAATCGAACCCGACACGTGAATGTTCGAATCGTTGCTGCCACCAACCGCGATTTAGAAGCAATGGTGGAAGCCGGAAAGTTTCGCGATGACCTGTATTATCGCTTAAAGGTCTTTCCAATTATGATTCCGCCGTTGCGCGAGCGACAAACAGACATACCACTTCTGGTACAACATTACGTTGCAAAATATGCGCGACGCATGAAGAAGAACGTCTCCATTGTTCCGGCTGCCGCGATGGAAGTGTTTATGCGGTATCCCTGGCCCGGGTAATGTGCGCGAGTTGCAGCATTTCATAGAACGATCAGTGGTCATCTCTACGGGTAAGGTTCTGCAAGCGCCCGTTGCTGAATTGGAACGATTGATCGAGAAGCGACAAACGGCACGTAGACGATCAACTCCTGGTCGCACCCTTCACGACATCGAGCGTGAGTCCATCCTTCAAGCCTTGAAAGAATCAGACTGGGTTGTCGGCGGTCCGAATGGCGCTGCGGCACGCCTGGGGTTAAAACGTACCACGCTCGCATCGCGGATGCAGAAACTCGGCATTTGGCGTCGACGGCGCGAATAGTTGCTGTAGCGGTCCCGAGATGTGCCCCTGATTGCTCGCGGCCAATGCGGCCGATCCTACATAAAATTTGACAGATGCGCCTTTGGCACTCTGTAGGGGAGAAACCACCAAGACCTGAACCTGCCGAACGCCTTCGGTACAACTTCGGTAAAATTGAGGCGAGAAAAAGAGGGGCTTTCTGGCTCCTAAGCGACGCCAGATGAAGCGCTTAGATTGTGTCCTGCTCTTGGTTCGGGACCAAGCAGGTCACGTTGCTGGGCGCGCCCGGTCGGGACCAGAAAAAAATACATGTCGATTCGTTCCGCTCACCCCTGATGGGCTGACCGTCGACACACTTTATCCGGTGCGCAACCAGTGCGGAGAGCGAAGAAGCGTTGCGTGCGTGGTTGCGTCAACATATTCGGGAGATCGAGCGAGAGATTTGTGAGGCGCGAGCGGTTTGCTTCGAAGCGTAAATACAATGCAGAAGTCAGAAGTAAGAATGCAGAATGGAGTCTCTGCCTCTTCGTGCTTGCTTCCGCAATTCCGCGTTCTTACTTCTGCATTCTGATTTCTTACTTCTGCATTCGCATTTCTGACGTCACTTCAGGCTTTGAAGATAGGCGATCAGCTGCCTCATCTCGTTATCTTTCAAAGCAGGCGTCGGCATGCCGCCGGCGGTCATTTTGGCAGTGGGACGTTTGAGAAGTTCTTCCAGCTTGGCCGCATCGTACTTCGCGCCGACGCCGATCAGTTTCGGCGCGGCCGCGGTGCCAACCCCGTTATCGCCATGACAAGCGTTGCAGGATTGGGCCTCGAAGACTTCCTTGCCTTTGGCCGCGTCAGGATTTGCTAGCGCCTTATTTTCTGCGGCCAGCGATCCACCGGAAAGTTCCGGCACAAACTTCGCGCTCATGAAAGCTCGGGTGGCTTCACGCTGAGTTTGCAGTTGTGCGGCGACCCCCGGGTTGCGAATGTCTTCGCGGTGACTGATCACACCGAGCGCAGCCAAGCCCAGCAATACGGCGGTAAATATTCCCACGCTGACCGGCCGCTTCCAGGGACGCCGCTCCAGGCTGCGATCGAAGAAGGGAAGTCCAACGAGTAACAGACCGACGATCCCGGGGATCACTAGTATGCCGAGCAGCGCGGTGGAACCCTGCCAATATTTCAGATACTGAAAAATGGGAACGTAGTACCACTCTGGCCGCGGCAAAAACTGGGTATCGGATGGATCTGATTTCGGCCCCAGCTCTGTCGGCCACAGATGGGCGAGAAAGCCCAACAAGACGATGATGAGCACGGCAAAACCCATGTCCATCACCAATTGCTTGGGATAGAAAGGTTCGCTCGGAAGTTTAGGAGCGATCGGGTTTTCAGTGACTGGCCCCGCGGCGCCGGCTTTGCGAAACGAATAAACATGCATCGCGACGAACACAAAAATAAACGCGGGAATCAGGAAAACGTGCAGCACGAAAAAACGGGAGACGGTGAGCGTACCCATCTCGCTGCCGCCGCGCAGCAGTTCCTTGATTCCGTTTCCCACCAATGGAATTTCGCTGAGAATGTTGGTACCAACGGTGGTGGCGAAGTAAGCCTTCTGATCCCAGGGCAGAAGATAACCGGTAAATGCCATGCCCAGCATTAACGTTAGCAGGACGCAGCCTGCAATCCACACCAGTTCACGGCGTCCTTTATAAGAGCCGTACACGAAGGTCTGAAGAATGTGCAGCAGCAGCACAATGATGATAGCGCTCGAGCCATACGCATGAATGCTGCGCAAAAATGATCCGCCGGTCACTTCTTTGGTGATGTAAGCGACAGTAGTGTGAGCGTGGTCGGCTGACGGCACATAGTACATGGCGAGAAAGACGCCGGTGATAATCTGCGAAAGGAAAAGAAAAAGCAGGCCGGATCCGAAAACATAGGCGATCTTTGCGCCGCCGGGAATCGGTTCGTCCAGAGCATGACGGAGCAGGGAATCGACGCCGGTGCGATGATCAAGCCATGCGCGAAAACCGGACCTTGGAGCTTGGGTGTCCGCCATCAGGCCAGCTCCTCTTTGGTGTGGATGAGAGGGCGGAAGAACTGATACTGGGTTCTTAAAATGCCGTCTTCTATTTTTGTTTCCAGCCGGTCTAGCCCGCGCGGCGGAGGTCCGCCGAGTAATTTGCCATCCCCGGAAAACATCCCGCCATGACAAGGGCACACAAATTTGTTCTGCGCATCTACCCAGCGGACGCTGCATCCCAAATGGGTGCAGACCGCGGATAAAACGATGAGCCCGCCTTGCGGATCTTTGGTTACATAAACCGGCTGCTGCTTGATGGTCTTACGCCAACCGTCGCGTTGTTCAATAGTGACCAGCTTTTGAATGGGCGCAGTGAGGTTTTGGAACTCGTCGACCTTGCCTACGTCTGACCATGACTTCTCGGTAGTGCGGGCCAGCACCGGGTACAAAGCAAAACGCACCAGCGGGACAGCGAGAAGGGCTCCGACTGCGGCGCCTCCCGCAGCCAGCAAGCCGGCGAGAAATGAACGCCGACCTGGATTTTCAGTCTGCTTTCGAGGGACGATTTCGACAGGCGACATTAGCTGGGGATCTCGGCTGCTTGAAATTATTTTTTGCCTAAGTGACGAATATAGGCGACCAACTGCTGAATCTGATCCGGCTTCAGTTTCTGCCCGAATGCAGGCATCTTGTTCCGACCCTTGGTAATGACCTCAGTCAACTCAGGATCTGAATTTTTCTGAACTTCGTCGGAGCGCAGATCCTTCGCCTTCAAAGCCCTACCAGTTGGAGTTGAGCCACTGGCGTCGTCTCCGTGACACAGCGAACATTTCGACTTAAACAATGCTGCGGAGTCGCTTTGGGCGAAAAGCCAGGAGGGGCAAATTGCCCCACCGAGCAGAATTATGGCAATGGCGCTTGAAGTTCGCTTCATAGACCCCCTTTAAACAGGCCACACTGTATCAGAAGACGAACCTCGCGAGCAGATAAACCGAATTGGTTCCCTCGGCGTTGCGCCAGCGTCGTCGTAGTTCGTAGCGGCACTGTTAAAGCCCAGGTAACCGGTGTATTGAATACGAGATCAATGTCTGTGCCAGCCACCGGGAGAAATAGGAGGGAACTGCTTCCACACCCGAAGTGGATTTAACTGATGCTGTGTGCAATCGACGCCGGTCATTTGAATGCGCAGACGCATTGTACGCACTTGTGATCAAGGCGCATTCGGGAGATGAATGGGATGTACGAGAATGCGGTGGCCAGGGCTAGGCTGTCTTGTTCTCGCCCAGGACGTTTTCTTTAACGCTTTCGACGGCCGCTTCCGCGGCTTCGCGCCCAATTCTGCTACCCAGATCACCGGCCTTCTCTTTTGCCATTTCAGCAGCTTCCTGAGTTTTCGAGCGCGCAAACTCGCGCGCCTTTCGCTTCAGGGCTGTACGAGTTTCATCTCCCGCTGCCGGAGCGAAAAGCATTGCCAAGCCAAATCCTATTCCAAAACCGAGTAGAAATCGCATGAATGGCTTCTCCTTCATGAATCAATATTAGGATGCAATCCCGGCTGTTACGTTCACGTGGAGCGAACGTTGGCAAAGAACCGAAGCTGCTAAGAGTGCGGTGGAACTGCTTCTATGCGGCTGACGTACCCTGGCCTGCGCCGCGGGACTTTGCTGCACCTGCCGGTAAAGCTACCCTGATGGCGGTTCTGCCTGGCGCGGACTGAATTTCCAGCCGACCGGCCAGTTCGTGAACTCTCTCCCGCATTCCCACCAGGCCCACTCCCGCTTCACCTGCAGCTTCCCGGAATCGTTTGATACATTCTCCCGATATGCCAGTCCCGTTATCCGCAATTTCGAGGACGAAGTGATCGGCTTCGATATTCAGTCTTACGGTCGCCGACGACGCTCGCGAGTGCCGGTGAACATTGGTAAGGCTTTCCTGCAGCACACGAAAGAGCACCAGCTCGTGGTTTCGCGGTGGCCGTTCGAGATTTTCAGCGATTTCGCAGCTAACCTTGATGCCGCTACGCTTGGCAAATCCGTCTACGAACCACTGCACCGCAGAAGTGATGCCGGCTTCGTCGAGCAAGGGAGGGTGCAGCAGGTAAGAGGTGGTGCGTATCGCCTGCACGGCTTCGTCGGTGAGCTGGTTCAGGTCAGCAAGCAATCGGTGAAGTTCAGCGCGCCCGGCGGTGCGCTGGATGAGTGCGGTGGTCATTTTCATGGCGGCGAGAGTCTGGCCGGTCGTATCATGCAAATCCCGCGCGATACGTCGGCGCTCTTCATCCTGCAGGGTCATAAGTCTGACTGACAATTGTCGGAGTTGTTCCTCGGCCAGCTTTCGTTCTCTTACTTCCGCCTCCAGCCGCGCCAAAGCCTGAGTGAGTTGGCCGGTACGTTCGATTACTCGACTCTCCAATTCGTCATGCGCGCGCTGGAGCTCTGCTTCCGCCCGCAATCTTTCATTAGCTTCTGCGGTCAGGGCAATGACGGATTGATTCAGCCTAAATTGCTGTTTGCGATAAGTCTCGCCCAGCAAGATCAGCACGCCGCAGACAAAGAACCAGCCTACGACCCCATGAAACTCTGCGGGGCGAACCGGAGAGAGGGAGTGGCGCGGATCAACGAACCAGTAAAAAATTCCTAAAAAGCCGGCAATTGCGCTCACGATTGCGGGAGCATATCCGCACACCATCGCGCAGAATGCAACAGCCGCATAAACAGTAACGTAAAAGGCGACGTGGCCCAGCAATGGATCTAGAATCCAACGCAGTACGATCGCCAAAGCGGCAGCGCAAAGGGCAACAGCGTAGCGTTCGACCACAAATTCGCGCCGCATCGGAGAAAAGACTTTCAACGTGATTGCCGTGAACCGCTATGTTGCTATGGTCAGACTTACAGCTACCCTATTGATGACTCGAGTGAACTGGAATCACCAAAGGATCTTCATCCGCGTGGAGATGGCCGCCTCGCCGTCCGATTGAGCGAAGCTCGATGATCGCTCGCCTCACCATAAGGATTTAAACTGCGCCCGATAAATTGCTCAGCGCGAACCGTACCCTCACGGCACAAACGCCGCGGCATTAAACTCTCTTTGTTTTTTCCGCGGCGTATCCACCTTCTGTTCGATCGAGCCGCTTCCATAGCCCTCGGCCATGTAACACAGAGCCCGATCAAAAAACTGATCCAGCAAAACCAGCAGCTCCATTTCGCCATATAGTTCGATTGGATTGCGAAGGAAACCCTGCTTTTGCAAAAAATCCCAGAGGTACTCTTTAGTTATGACGATCGCCCAGCAGGAGTCGGCGAGTGCGATGCCACGGCTGGCACGCCGCACAGCGATTTCATGATAGCGATTTTCGACGTCGGCCTCGGTCTTAGAAAGCAGCCATTCACTCATGTGTTGCAGAAGTTCCTGCAAACCGGTCAACAATTCAGCTTCCGGCAAACTTTGCAGTTCACTAGTTTTGGGGGAAGTCCGAATCCGGGTCGCCAGAGTCCGGGCAATTTGCTCAGAGTGACTTTCGATGAGGCGTATCAAACGCAATGCAACCATTCACCCTCCTAACGCGATTGGAGCGTGGGCCGCCCTCCGGCAGTTGAAAGAGGAATGGACTTTTCTTCCAAGCGGATTCAAAATCCCCGCTCCTCTTAGGAATGATGCTCGCACCTTCCTCGTGGTTGTAAAAAAAATGACGAGCTGACGGCACTTGTAACGTGAAGAGAATGGCGGCAGGAAGAGTCGATGTCTTGTCTGCCGCCTTGATAGGTCAGTGCTGTAGTGACAGATGATCACGCCGGTTCTGTTGCCAGCATTGATCATCTTCCTGCGAGCAGAAAGGATGTTCCTTTCCGTAGCTTACGGTTTTAATCCGCTCTGCGCTGACGCCCTGTGAGATCAGGGCGGTTTTCAGTGAATTCGCCCGGTTGTCGCCCAGAGCCAGGTTGTACTCCTCCGAGCCGCGATCATCGCAGTGACCTTCGATGACCACGTTCAAAGTGGAATGTTGAGTCAGGAAATTGCCGTCATTCTGCGACGACGAATTCTGATCGGAACGCAAATCCGAATTGTTGAAATCGAAATAGACGTCTTTCACATTTTTTGCAAACAGTTCTTCTTCGCTGGGAGAAATTGCCCGGGCGCTAGCTGCGGGATTCACTGTCACCTGGGCAGTAGCCTGTTGCGCCCCGCCTGCTCCAGTAGCAATCAGAGTATAGGTGGTTGAAGTGTTGGGATTGATGGTTCGGGTTCCTGATGCGGGAAGCTCACCGAGTCCCTCGATGGTGATGCTGTTTGCGTTAGTCGTTTGCCAGGTCAGCTGAGTCGATTGTCCCTGCCCAATAACGCTGGGATTGGCTGCGAGGGTTGCGGTTGGGGTCGCGGGAGCCGGCGGTGCGGGAGGCACTATTTTGGCGGCTTTCTTGTTGCACCCTCCCAGCAGCAGCACGCTTCCTGCGATCAAATGGATCATGAATAACTGGATTTTCCTGCTCACGTGGTTTCTCCTTAAATGAAGTAGGTTTGATTTTTACGGTTTATGAGCGCAGGCAAATTTGGGCCGGCGCAAGCGTCGGACAGCTGAATCTGGCGAAGAGGAAGCTAGCAGCGGAGCGCCAGGATATGGCCGGGAGGGGAAGAGCAGACTACTTCATGGCGTTGCGGAACCCCATCCCGCCCGAACCATGAATGCAGCAAGAACTCCGAAAAGCTGAGTCCTGCGATCACCATGGCCCAGCGCACCCGCATTGCCGCGCGAACCGCGAGCAGCGCGCTAACCGGGCCGTGCACCGATGTATAGGATCCAACTGTGGCGGGGAAAACCAAAAGCCCGATGACACAAAGAATGGTCAGAAGAGCCAGCTCGTATCTAAAAAGGCGTGGAGTCATTTATTACCGGCGGTCAAATTCCAGAGTACATGGGAGATAGAAGCCGGACAATATGACCAGAGTTGCTCAAGTCTGAATACTGATAGTAACTTCCGGTTGCGTCCAGTTGCCAAGGATTGCATTGTCCTTTAGTTCAGGCCGGCGAGAACCAACGAAGCATCTCTTTTTTTCTTGGCGGAAGGGTTACATTACTTAGTTCAGGTCTGGCAGCAGGGAACATTTTGCGCAAATTAATACGTGTCAAATTTATAAGCCGTTGTGGGAGCGTCGCGAATGGAATGTTTCGCCTGCATTCATTGTCATTTTTATCAGCCGCCGCGCGAAAATCCGTGGCTGGAAACAGTCGAGTCGCAGGATTCCGCGAGCCCTTATCACGACTGGAACGAGCGCATAGCGCGGGAGTGCTATCTCCCCAATGGCGCTTCGCGCATACTAGATTCCGAACGCCGGATTGCGAAGATCGTCAATAATTATTCGAAGATCAGCTTCAACTTCGGCCCGACGCTGCTTTCGTGGATGGAAGAGCGCGAACCGGAGGGCTATCAGAGAATTCTTGATGGCGACCGTGAGAGTCAGAAGCTTTTCTCGGGACATGGCGGGGCATTAGCCCAGGCTTATAACCACATCATCCTTCCGCTGGCGAGTGCACGCGATAAACGAACCCAAATTCGTTGGGGGATCAAGGATTTTCAACGACGATTTGCGCGCGATCCGGAAGGGATGTGGCTTCCGGAAACGGCGGTGGATTCGGAGACGTTGGAGGTTCTCGCCGCTGAGGGCATCAAGTTCACCATCCTGGCGCCGCGACAGGCCACGCAGTTGCGCACCCGTATAGAGACTCCGTGGATCAACCTCGAATACGGTGCAGACTCGCGGCATGCGTACGCTTGTAACTTGCCCTCAGGGCGCACCATTGGACTATTGTTTTATGATGGCGCGCTGGCAACCGCCGTGGCGTTCGAGAAGTTGCTATACAGCGGTGAGAATTTCGCTCGACGTTTGCTCAGCCGGTTCGATCCTGAAGGTGATTCTGCACAGCTAATGCACGTTGCCACTGACGGCGAGACCTACGGGCATCACCATCCACACGGCGACATGGCTCTGGCCTACGCTCTGCAATCCATTCAGGAAAATAAACTCGCTCGCCTGACGAATTATGGCGAGTACTTCGAGTTAAATCCCCCGACGCAGGAAATCCGAATTAAGGAGAAAACTTCCTGGAGTTGCGCCCACGGCGTTGCTCGATGGGAAAGCGACTGCGGTTGCAATGCGGGAGGCAGCGCAGGTTGGAGCCAGGAATGGCGCCGCCCGCTACGTGAAGCTTTCGATTGGCTGCGCGACAATCTGGTCGCTAACTACGAGCGAAGCGCAAAGCAGCTCTTGAAGGATCCCTGGTCGGCCAGGGACGAATACATTGACGCTATTCTCGATCGGTCCAGTGCAAATGTGAATGATTTCTTGAGTCGGCATTCGCTTCGGAGATTGTCCCGTGACGAAGAGGTTCGCGCTTTGCGTCTACTCGAACTGCAGCGGCATTTGATGTTGATGTACACCAGTTGTGGCTGGTTTTTCGATGAACCCACCGGACCGGAGACCGTCCAGGTGCTGCAGTATGCGGTGCGTGCAGTGCAGTTAGGACAGCAGTTATTCGGTCGAGATTGTGAAGAGCAGTTTCTGAATCGGCTGGAGCGAGTGCAAAGCAACATTCCAGAATTCGGGAACGGGCGTGCCATTTACGATCGCTTCATCCACCCTGCGATGCTGGATTTACCTGGAGTTGCGGCCCATTATGCAATCAGTTCTTTTTTCGATGGCTACGATCACGCTGATTCTGTCTACTCCTATGAAGCTCACTTGCGCGATGCGAACGTCAGCGAGAGCGATCAAGTAAGGCTGGCCGCCGGCGTAGTGAAGATAAGGTCGCGCATCACTCATGCACAACTGGATTTTAACTTCGCCGTGCTGTACGCCGGAGGTCACAACCTGCACGCCGGTATTTGCCAGGCTCATGATGACTTTTCGCAGTTCGTAACCGAAGCTCGCGCATGCTTAGCTGGTGCCGGTTTTACGCCCTGCTCTCGCGCTCTTGATCACTACTTTGGTGAAAAGACATATTCATTGAAGTCGCTGTTTCGCGATTCGCGGAAGCGCATTGTCACCCAGATTGTCGAGAACACACTCGCTGATATGGAAAAGCTTTACGGAGACGTCTATGAGCACAACCTTTCGCTGATTGGGTTTCTTCGTGACTTGTCGATGCCGTTGCCGCCCATACTGCGGGTTTCTTCGGAGTTTGTACTTAGTAATGCGATCCGCCGCTCTCTCAGCGAAGATACGATCGACTTCGCGCATGTGGGCCTACTCATCCAAAGCGCCTCACAAGCCGGCGCCCCGCTCGATGATTCCGTGAAGATTGGATTGCGCGAGCGTCTGAACCTGGCAATGCAGCGCTGGGCAACGGATCCGTACGAATTTCAAGCCCTGAGCGAACTGGAGCAGCTTGCGCAATTTTTCGGCGAAGCTCCATTCAATGCGGATATATGGCAAGCGCAAAATATTTTTTACGGATTGACGAAGGCATTTGCGTTGCGCGATGCGGGGTATCCGAGCCAGGCCTGGTTTCAGCTTTTCCGTAGCGTTGGCGAACGCCTCGGGTTTGCTGTGCCAGAGATGCACTTACCCACTATCAAGCAGGAAGTTGGAGTGATTCGCATCCCGCAAACTCCGGAATTGCAGCTCAGCGTTGCTGCGGATGGTTGAGAATAGTGCCCCGGGTTCAATCAATAGAACCGGTTCTTCCGCTAAACTGAATTTGAAAAATTGGGAGAGCTCCCATTGCACAAATTCACTCAGCGTCTAGCCTTCTGTTTTTTTATCGGTACTCTATTGCAACCCCTGACCGTCGCCCAGACGGTTTCGCCTCAGCTATTCAATGCTCTTAAGTGGCGATTGATCGGCCCTTTTCGTGCCGGCCGAGTAGTGGCAGTCGCCGGCGTTCCTGGCGACTCGACCACTTTTTATTTCGGGGGCGTGGATGGCGGCGTGTGGAAGACCACCGATGCCGGGACCGTTTGGACGCCGATCTCTGACAACGCTTCGATCGGTTCAGTCGGTGCGCTGGCGGTCGCGCCCTCAGACCCGAACACGATTTATGCCGGGACCGGCGAGTCTGACATCCGTTCCTCTCTCTCATTCGGCAATGGAGTTTACCGGTCTGTCGATGCTGGTCATACGTGGACGCAGATCGGTCTAGACGATACCCGCCACATCAGCAGAATCGTCGTCGATCCGCACGATGCGAACATCGTGTACGTGGGAGCGCTTGGTCATACGTATGCTCCGAATAAGGCGCGCGGCGTCTACAAATCCACCGATGGTGGCGAGCATTGGACGAAGGTCCTCGATCAAGGTCCAGAAACTGGCGTTTCCGATCTTGCAATCTGCGCAGGAAATTCGAAGCTGCTTTTTGCTGGAACCTGGAACACCTGGCGTCCACCATGGAGCACGTATGCTCCGATCGATCGGCCGGGCGGAGGCATTTTTCGTTCACAGGATGGCGGCAATACCTGGACGCGCCTCAGCGAGCATGGCCTGCCCGAAGGCGATTGGGGACGTATTGGAATCGATGTCGCACCTGATGGCAAACGCGTGTATGCGCTCATTCAGGCGAAAAAAGCCGGTCTCTACCGCTCAGATGACGGCGGCGACAACTGGACGCTTGCTAATGCCGACCCGCGTCTTACCAGCCGGGCCTGGTACTTCAATCGGGTCACCATCGACCCGGGCAATCCTGATGTTTTGTATGTTCCAAATGTAGCGCTTTACCGTTCAGAAGACGGTGGCAAGACCATTTCCATTGTGCGAGGCGCCCCCGGCGGCGACGATTACCACCAGCTCTGGATCGATCCGAGGAATTCGTCGAGCATGGTTCTTGGAACCGACCAGGGCACGAGCATAAGCCTCGATCGCGGTCGCACCTGGAGCACCTGGTACAACCAGCCTACGGCGCAGCTCTATCACGTCATAACCGACAATCGTTTTCCCTACACGGTTTACGGGCCGCAGCAGGACAGCGGGAGCGCGGCCGTTCTAAGCCGCACCGATCATGGCCAGATCACTCCGCGTGACTGGTTTCCCTCAGGTCCCAGCGAGAGCGGATATATGGCGCTGGATCCGAATAATCCGGACATTATTTATCTGAGCAGCGCTTATGGCGGCGTGGAGCGCTTCAATCGCCGGATTACTCTCAGTCAAGATGTTTCTCCTTGGCCGATACAGATGTTTGGTTCTGAAATCGATCAGCGTAAGTATCGCGCGCCCTGGTCGCCGGTTCTTATTTCATCGCCGGCGGATCCCAAAGAGCTTTTGCTGGGTACGCAGTTCGTGATGAAGACTGTCGATGGTGGTCTGCACTGGCAGACCATCAGCCCGGACCTGACCGGCGCAACTCACATACCGGAAAATGCGAAGCCTCGAGATCCACCGACTGTCGAGAACGCCAAGCGACGGGGCTTTGGAGTTGTGTCTACGATTGCCGCGTCGCCGCTCAATGCAAATTTAATCTGGGCGGGCAGCGATACCGGACTGATTCATGTGACGCGCGATGAGGGCAAAAGTTGGAAGGACGTCACGCCCAAAGGATTAAGCGACTGGAGCGCGGTTTCGCTAATTGAAGCTTCACACTTTGATCCGGCGGTTGCGTATGCCGCCATCGACCGCAGCCGCCTCGACGATCAGACTCCATATATTTATCGCACGCGCGACTATGGCGCGACCTGGCAGCTGATCACCAACGGAATTCCCGCTCCGGCGTTTTTGCGCGCGGTTCGAGAAGATCCTAAGCGCAAAGGATTGCTGTTTGCCGGAACCGAACTTGGAGTTTACGTATCCTTCGATGACGGGGACCACTGGCAGTCCTTGCAATTGAATTTGCCGGTGTGTTCGGTTCGCGACCTCAACATTCATGGCGATGATCTGGTAATTGCCACGCATGGACGTTCCTTCTGGATCCTCGACAACATGAGTCCGCTTCGGCAAATAGCCAAGCTACCCGTCGAACATGCATCGTTGCTCTATCACCCCGCGACTGCGGTCCGCGTCGACAACGATGATTTTGTCGGGACGCCATTACCGCCGGAGGAACCAACCGCAGAGAATCCACCGGATGGAGGAATGATCGACTACTTTTTGCCGTCACCAGCAAAGGAAGTGACGCTCGAGGTTTTCGACTCGCAGCAAAAACTTGTGCGTAAATTTAGCTCCGATGATCCGGAAGCGGTAAAGCACCGGGCCGTGCCGGTGGCGGAACGCTGGTTCCCCGCGCCGCAAGTGCTCGAAAAGAATCCAGGCATGCACCGGTTTGTATGGGACCTTCGGTGGGGAAG
>DATATW010000119.1:0-20014 GCA_036268595.1 Terriglobales bacterium | reverse complement strand
TTTCACGTTAAAACCACCCACAATTCACACGATATTCAAACTTCGTTCATCAGTTGTTAACTAAGCCAAAGCTAGGATGTAGTACTCACATTCACCGAGGACCTTCGCCAAGGGCTCGGTTCATTGTTTGGCAGTTCTACTTCTACCAGGAGAAAAGAAAAATGAAGCGAGTCATGGCTCTGTCGCTTACGCTTCTGCTCTGGGCGCTGGCAGCGCAAGCCCAGCAGAGCACGACAACGACTACTGCTACCACTACCAGGAAAAGGACGACGGCCACCAGGACCGATCCCGCCGTCGTCAACCAGCTGAACGAGATGAAACAGGCCATCGATGCTCAGCAGCAACAGATCAGGCAATTAAGCCAACAGATCCAGAGCCGCGACCAGCAGCTTCAGCAGCTCCAGCAAAAGCTGGATCAGAACCAAACTGCGGCCTCCCAGGCCGCGTCGAAGGCTGATGCCGCCACTTCGCAATCCGCCGAGCAGCAGCAGACTGTAACCTCCCTGAAGAGCGATGTCACGGACTTGAAGGCCAACAGCACCAATTCCGCCGTGGCCCTGCAGGAAACCCAAAAGATGATTCACGATGCCGAGAGCCCGTTGGCCCTCCACTACAAGGGCATCACCATCACCCCGGGCGGATTCCTGGCGGCTGAAACCGTGTGGCGCGCCCATGCCCTCGGAGCGGGCCTCAATACGCCCTTCAATTCCATTCCGATGCCCGGCGCGGAGGCCGATAAGCTGAGCGAATTCTTCGGCTCCGGCCGTCAGTCACGGGTTGCGTTCTTAGCGGAAGGCAAGCTGAGCAACGCCACCCTTCGCGGTTACGTGGAGGCCGATTTCCTCTCGGCCGGCATTACCTCCAACAACAACCAGAGCAACAGCTATACCATGCGTCAACGGCAGGTCTGGGCGCAGGCAGCGTTGAACGACGGCCTGAGCTTCACCGGTGGCCAAATGTGGAGTCTGGTGACTGAAACAAAAAAAGGTATGGACAACCGGACGGAAGCGCTGCCCATGACCATCGACCCGCAATATAACGTGGGCTTCAGCTGGGCACGGCAATACGGATTCCGCGTGGTCAAAAACTTCACCAACAAGTTCTGGCTGGGCGCTTCTATTGAAAACGCTCAGGCGATTTTCTCTGCCAGCGGCAACGCGCAGAATTTTGTGCTCGGCTCGGCTGGTGCAGGTGGCGGCCTTTATAACGCGTCCGCAACCTATAGCTTTAATCCTTCGCCTGACTTTGTGTTCAAAGCCGCGGCTGAACCGGGTTTCGGACACTTTGAGGTATTCGGCGTCGTCCGCCGCTTCCGCGATCGGGTTTATCCCGGCGCCGGTGTAGGTTCGGCTGTGGGAGCTTATAACTTCTCAACCACCGCCGGAGGCGTAGGCGCCAACGCCCGCGTTTCCTTCTACCATAAGCACATCGATGTAGGCGGGCACTTCCTGGGCGGAGACGGCATGGGCCGCTATGGTAGCTCGGGCCTTCCAGACGTGACAGTGAACCCTGACGGAACTCTGGCACTGCTGAAGAGCGCGCAGGGGTTGGGCACGCTTGAATTCCACACCGCCAAGTTGGATGTTTATTTCAACACAGGCGGCGAGTTTGTCGGCCGGCATTACGCATTCAATGGCGCCGGCAAGACGGTTGGCTACGGCTCTCCGACGGCCAACAACCTTGGTTGCTATACCGAGGGCGACCCGGGCAGTCCGACGGGCGGTCAGTTACCTACATCGTCCAGCGGGTTCCTGCCCAGCAGTCCAGCTTCGGCTACCTGCTCAGGCACCACGCGCAACGTCCTCGAAGGCACTGCGGGCTTCTGGTACCGCTTCTACAAGGGACCAAAGGGCACCTTTCAGATCGGATCGCAGTACTCGTACTTCATGCGTAATTCATGGGAAGCCTGCGGCACCTCAGCCCTTACCGGTCCCTGTGTGAGCTCCCACTTCACTGAACCCCACGGAAACGATAACATCGTCGAAACCTCGTTCCGTTATTACCTGCCCTGACCCGGCGTCAGTTCGAAAAAATATGGCTTCGGCGCGACGCGCCGGAGCCATTCTTATTTTCACAGCGCGGACCTCAATGTACTCCTGGATTTGCTGATTACCTCTGTGCGGCACACCGATGTAACCGTTCGATCAATTGTTGGTTAATTCGTAGCTGCCCCCGAACCATCCTTTACACTCCCTCCCGATTGGATTAACTCGATTGTGTTCTTCACTTAGACGCAAATAATTTTCCAAAGCTTTTGTGCATGTACCTTTGTGACCTGATTTACACATCCAGCTAAGGTATTCGTTCGATTGTTGATGTCGGGAAGGCTTTGTAGTTTGGGCCTAGGGCCCTTCTAAATCTTGAGATGTCCTCTCCCGGTAGGAACAAGCAAGTGAACTGCGTTCGGATCGAGAACTGAATTTAGGAGGATGAATGAAGTTAGCAGCGTTGGGATTAGTGTTGTTGAGTTCAGTGACCTGGGCGCAGGTCCCGCAATCGAAGCATATTTGGCTTCTTACTGAGGAAAACCATAGCTACGAGGCGACCGTTGGCAATTCCAGCATGCCTTATTTCAACTCGCTGGCGAAAAAGTACGGCTTGGCGACTCAATATTACTCAGAGCAGCACAATTCAATATCCGCGTTAATGTGGCTGGTGGCCGGACAACCTATCACCGGCAATAACTCAACTACCAGCTGTTATGGCGTGAATAATCTGGTTCGGCAACTGATTTCCCAAGGCTATAAGTGGCGTTCTTACCAGGAAGATTTGCCTTATGCCGGCTTCGCCGGAATCAGTAACTTGAATTATGTGCGCCGGCACAATCCCATCATTGACTTTACTGACAGTTGCGCCGCCAGCCAGAAGATCAATTCGGTCCCATACAACCAATTGGCAACTGATATAGCGAACCACGATACCCCTAACTTTGCCTACATCACTCCCGACCTTGCCGACGATGCCCATAATGGCACGCTTGCAGCCGCCGACTCCTGGATGTCGAAACACGTTCCCGCCATTCTGGGCCTGCCTGAATTCCAGCCCGGCGGCGACGGCATTCTCTTCATCGTCTGGGACGAGGCCGACCTCTCGAGCGATGGTTACACGCAAGATAATCGCTGCAGCTCAAGCATTACCAGCGGTTGCGGAGGGCGCCTGGCAACGCTGGTTATCGGCCCGCAGGTGAAGCCAGCTTATAAATCCACCGTGCGTTACGATCACGCCAATCTTCTCAGTACAGTCTGCGCCTCGATGGGATTAGCTTTGTGCCCCGCAGCCGGTGCGGTCGAACTTCCCATGAGCGACTTCTTCAACACCGTGAACATCGCCACACCATTTCCCAATGCGGCCGTAGCTTCGCCCGTTCCCATTCAGGCCACTACAAATAACAGTTCAGCTGTGACCACAGTGCAGGTCTATGTAGACAACGCCCTCAAGTACCAGGTCCGCGGCAACTCTGTGAATACTTCGCTGCCTATGAGTTCGGGCCAGCATTTTGTCGTAGTCCAGTCGTGGGACTCCGCCGGTGGAATTCACAAGCGCGGCATTTACGTGAACGTACAGTCCCAGGCTGTAGTGGTTACCAATCCTGCCCCGAAGGCGGTCGTCGGATCGCAGGTTCAAGTAGGCGCAATCGGAGGCGGACAAAATAAAGTCAGCAAGATGCAGCTCTATGTCGACGGTAATTCGCAATTCCAGAGCAGCGGCAACACCCTCAACACTTCGATTTCACTTTCCGCTGGCACTCACACTCTGGCGGTAGAGGCGGCGGACAGCGCGGGAAACCTTGCTACGAGTAAGTTTTCGGTAGTTTCGGCTTCGCCTTCAGTCAAAGTAATCTCACCAGACCCTACGTCCACCATCTTCTCGCCAATTTTCGTCTCCGCAGTTTCGGTGGATCCGACACCGGTTAAAACGGTGCAGATTTACATCGATCACAATCTCGTCTACCAGGTAAGCGGGACCGGCGTTCAGGCTACTCTTCCGCTATCCGTAGGCAACCACCTGGTAGTTGTTCAGGAATGGAACGCTTCAGGGGCGACTTACAAGCAGGGACTAAATCTCAAGGTAAGCGCAATCCCCATAACCATATCTTCACCTAAACCCAACGCCACGGTCGGTTCGACGGTCACTATCTCAGCGTCAGCCCCCAGCTACAGCACAGTGCAGACCATGCAAGTCTACATCGACAATGCGATGGTCTACTCGGTCGCGGGTCAAACCGTGAGCCACGCGTTCTCCTTGTCGCCCGGACAGCACAAAATTGTCGCCAAAGGTTGGGATGCTTACGGAGTAGGTTGGTTCTCGACCGAATTCGTTACCGCGCAATAACGACGCGAGGCAGAAAATCATTCCATACTTGGATGGAGTGATTTCTGCCTCGTAGGTTTTGTGGCGCGAGAGTGCAACAGAGGCTATCTGCGCCAGCGGCTTCCCACTCCGAGCAGAACGGCCAGCGCAACCAACGTCAAGCCCTCAATCAGCACGGCATACGAGCATAACCGTTTCGCTCGGGGAAATCGTGCCACGATCCGGCTCACGGCCAGCCCCACAAATACCAGCGGCGATCCTAGTATCCGCCACATGCAAACCCAACCCAGCAGCGAATCAGACTCCCTCACCATCGGAATTGCCAATAACCCGATTGAAACCGGCGCGCTCAGCCCAATTCCGAACAGACATTTCGCGTAGATGGTATAGAGTGGCTCGGATTTTCGAATAACCAACACCAAAAAGAACGTCGGCACCAGGAAGAGACAGAAGATGAAAACTCCGAGCACCATGTCTCCGCCAGCCCACATGCCGCCGTACTGGTTGGCGTCCGCAGGATGCAACGCATATTGCAAATAGCGCGCCACCACCAGAAACGCCGAAGCCGCCAGCACCGCCGCATAACCCGCCGCCACCCAACTAAGTTTCGCGCGTAAGGAAAGAGCTTCCATGCGCGCAATTCTACACTGGGAGGACTAACTAACTCTGTCATCCTGAGCGCAGCGAAGGATATCTGCACCATCTGGGCCGTCGCACCAGCGTCAGGGAATTCTCACTCTGACCGTCCGCCCTTCTCCAAATAATTTCGAAAGGAACTAAATGCTCCCTGCATTCGCGCCACCGCCGGACCAATCGGCGCATCTTCAATTTCGGGTGGCCCATCCAAGCCCGACTCTGGCTTGAGTGTGGATTCCTCTCCCGACGCCTCCTTCAACAAATGCCACGCCTCCCGAAACCGTTCATACTTCGGCATGGTGCTGCACAGCGAAAGCGCACTCCTCCCGCGAATCTCCTTCTCGGGAACCAGGTACCAAGTATCTTCGAGTATCGCGTACGCTGCCAGAAAGTCGAACGACCCCGCTTCGTACTTAACGTTATTGGTCTTCAGGTTGCAGATATATCCCTTCGCGCTGCCCTGTTTCGCAATCGTGCACTTCACCTGCACCGCCACAAATTTCCCGGTACTTCCAACCACGCAGTCAAATCTCGCCGAATCCCCGAACGGCTTGCTCACCGTCAGCCCGTTCTCCGCCGCCCGCGCCGCAAACACCGCCTCCGCCCATTCCCCCCGCTTCTTGTTGTCTCTGATAATCTCCGGCTTCTGCTTTTCCATCTTCGCCAACTCCACGCATCGCCAATTTCATTACCGAAAAACTCTCATCCCGAGCGAAGAAGACCATTCGCTCTACTCTCCAACAGTCATGCCGACCAGGTGATGTCAACCACTGACTGTCATCCCGACCAATCGTGGAGGGACCTTGCGTTTAGGTTTTTGCAGCAGCGTTGCGCAAACAGTTACGAGCCGATCCAAAAATTGCGAACCCCGCCTTATCCGTCTATTGGACTTTCCTGAGAAGCCCGAAGCAAGCAAATTCCGAGATAAATGAGGAAACCCTGCCCAAAACGGGAATTCCGAACTCGTGTGGCGCGGGCGCCCTCGCCCGCGGGCGCCACGCAGTGACGCCGGTTCGGCTCAAGCCAAGTCTAGTGAAGTGAGGTTTATCGAGTTTGGATCTTCCGACCAAAATTTCAAACTCGGGGCAAAACGGCTAGACATCGGACCGCTCTTGGCATATGCTTGGCATATGCTAAAGAAGGAGCCTGGCTCCGAACGTCATGTGCGCGTCTTCCGGAATGGTCGCAATCAGGCCGTTCGCATCCCCCGGGAGTTTGAGCTTCCGGTCGAAGAGGCCATTATGCGCAAGGAAGGTCATCGTCTCATTATTGAACCTGTACCTGGAAAATCGCTGCGGGCCGTTCTGGCTGGTCTTAAGCCGTTGAGGGAGAAATTCCCCCGTATCCCCGACCGCCCCGCCGATCCGGTAGATCTCTGATGCGCTACCTTCTCGATACGAACATAGTGTCTGACATCGTTCGCAATCCTCAAGGAAAAATAGCGAAAAAGATCTTCACGGTTGGCGAAACGAAGGTCTGCACCAGCATCATTGTTGCTGCGGAATTACGTTACGGCGCCGAAAAGAAGCAATCCCCGCGATTGTCCGCCCAGCTTGAAGCTGTGCTGGGCGCGCTTGAGATTTTGCCGTTCGAGAGACCAGCCGACCTGTCGTACGGCTCCATTCGTGCGCAGCTCGAGCGCACCGGCAAGACCATCGGCGCTAACGACCTGCTCATTGCATCCCACGCACTGACCTTGGGTTATACAGTTGTGACCGACAATGAAAAAGAGTTTTCCCGAGTGGAGCACCTTCCCGTGGAAAATTGGCTGCGTTGAACACGATTGCCGTGTGGTGCGCGACATCAACTGGACAAGAAAAAAGGGCGCGCTTTTCGCGCGTCCTCAATTCTGCAATCTGACTTCTTACTTCTGAAATCGGCTAATCCCTTACCCCATCCAAAAACGCTCGCAACTTCCGCGACCTCGACGGATGCCGTAACTTTCGCAGCGCTTTCGCCTCAATCTGCCGGATGCGCTCGCGGGTAACCGCGAACGACTGGCCGACTTCTTCGAGCGTGTGCTCGCTGCCGTCTTCGAGGCCGAAGCGCATTTTGATGACTTTCTCTTCGCGTGGCGTCAAAGTGCGAAGGACGTGCGAAGTCTGGTCTTTCAGGTTGACGTTGATGACTGCCTCGGCTGGCGAGACAACAGCTCGGTCTTCGATGAAGTCGCCAAGATGCGAATCTTCTTCTTCGCCAATTGGAGTTTCGAGCGAGATCGGCTCCTGAGCAATCTTTAAGACTTTCCGCACTTTCGCCACCGGAATATCCATGCGCTTGGCGATTTCTTCTGACGTCGGCTCGCGTCCCAGCTCCTGCACCAGCTGCCGCGACGTGCGGATCAGCTTATTGATGGTTTCGATCATGTGCACGGGGATACGGATCGTACGCGCCTGATCGGCGATGGCGCGAGTGATGGCCTGTCGAATCCACCACGTGGCATAGGTCGAAAACTTATAGCCGCGGCGGTATTCGAACTTGTCCACGGCTTTCATCAGTCCGATGTTGCCTTCCTGAATCAAGTCGAGGAACTGCAATCCGCGGTTGGTGTATTTCTTCGCGATCGAAACCACCAGGCGAAGATTGGCTTCGATGAGCTCGCGCTTGGCGTGCTCGGCGTCCATGTCGCCCTGGATGAGTTCACGCTGAGTGCGCTTGAGCTCCTGAAATGCGACGCCGACTTCCTGCTCGATCTTTTCGAGTTCCGCGTTAATGGCGCGGGCCTGACGCTTGTACTCCTTGCGCTGGTCTTCGCTCCGCGTGGCCTCGGCTTTTTTGTCCAGGTTCTGCGCCTGGCGGTCGAGCGAACGCATGGTGTCAACCGTCTTGTTGAGACGGTCAATCAGCCGTTTGCGTTCGACATTGGTGAAGCCGAGTTTACGTACAGCCTTCGAAACCCCAATCACTGCGCGCGCCAGTTGATTGCGCAGGCGGCGATAAGGCTTGGGATTTTTCTTTTGTGAAACGTCGGCGAACTTTTCCTGCACCTGCATGGCTTTTTTGTAAGCCTTGGCGAGTTCGTCGATTTTCCCGGTGAAATCGCTCAACCGCGCCTGAACGATTTCATCAGTGATTTCTTCCTCGTCGAAGGTGACCACTTCTTTAATCGAGCGGACACCCTTCTTCAGGTCCTCGCCCATGGCGAGCAGTTCGCGGATTACGATCGGCGATCGCGAAAGCGCCTTAAGCACGCGGTTCTGGCCGCGCTCAATTCGCTTTGCGATTTCAACTTCGCCTTCGCGGGTAAGTAGCGGAACGGTTCCCATCTCGCGCAAATACATGCGGACAGGGTCGTTGGTCTTCTCCATCGCTCCAGGAGTGAGGTCGAGCTCAACGTCCTCGCCGGCCTCTTCTGCGTCTTCTCTGTCCAGAGCGGTCGAAGGCATTTTGGGGCCCTCGAGTACATCAATTCCTTGCGTACCAATGGTGGTCAGCAAATCTTCTAGGTCGTCGGGACTCTGCACATCCTGCGGGATGAGATCGTTTACCTGATCGTAGGTGAGATATCCCTTCTCTTTGCCTGTATCGATCAATTTTTTGATGTCGTCGAATTTGTCTTCAAGGGCCAAAAAGAATTGTCCTTTTTCTGTTCGTCTTCGTTTCGTTTTCGTCTTCGTCCGAGTTGAATCCGTCTTCTTTTCTATCGGACGAAAGTGAGATGTCTTTTAGTAACGGTGGGAACGTGCGATGGCGAGCTGGACGCCGGCACAAACTTTGAAATTTTAGCAGAAAGAGGCTGCGAAAAGCAGCTAGTGGCCCATTGCTCACAATTTTCCGCTTCTTTCCTAGAACTGCCGCCCCCAGGACGGCGACTTTAGGAGCTCTGCCGTATTACCAATACCATTAGTAAATTAGATGGTGAATACGAGCTTTTAGTTTCAGGGGGATGGCGGGTTGAACTGTGGACACCTACGTAATAATTCTATTTGAAGAACTCGCCCATGTCGGGGGCGACGGCAGATGCGCCGGGGAATGAGTTCACCCCGAGGGTTGAGAGTACCAGGCGCAACGTCGACTGGTGCTGGTACAAGCTGGTGCTGCGGTAACCGGGTTTTACCGTAGGCCCCACGATAATGAAGGGAACGTGGCCTCCTCCGTGGGAGAGGTCGGTGGTCTGGCTCTCGTCGAACACAATAATAAGGACGCCGGCAGATTGAAAGGCGCTGCTCTTTATCAGTGAGTCGATGTTGGTACTGAGCCACTGGTCGGCTGCAGCGAGGGTACCGTCGTGAGCGTCGTCAAGGACGTTGGGAACGACGAATGAAAAATCGGGCAGGCTGTTGGCCGCGAGATCTGACGAAAACTGGGAAAACGGCACGATATTGGCGGCTTGCGAAGTGCCGATGACGTCGGAAAAATACGCGAATGGGTTGTGATGCTTCAGGTACGGGTAAACGTCTCCACCGGTATAACCGGCGCTGGGCAAGCTCTCGGCATAGCTGCGCCAGGTTTTGCCCGACTTTACCAGTTCGCGCGCAATGTTGTCATCGCTGATGGTTCCAGCGAATGCGTCGTCAAGGGTCTCTGGCAGTCCCGTGGTCAACATAAAGTAGTTTGGGATTGAGGGATGCGCATCGGCATAATACTGGGTGGCCAATCCATATTGGGACGCCAAACCGTTCAAGTAAGGCATGGCGGAATTGCCGATGACGTCAGAGTAGCTGTGGTTTTCTTCGAGTAACAGAAACACCCGTGTAGACGCCGTAGGGGGCGGAACGCTGTGACTGGCTGAGCCGCAACTGATTAAGGTTGTCGCGAGGCCTGTAATTATCAGGAAATGGGCGACTCTGCACATCGTCCTGTTTGATGCCAAACAGAAAAACTATGTAACGCTGCGCTACAAAGTTTCATTTGTTGTGACCTATCCAAAGAATGCAACAGCGTGTTGCTGGATACGCATCGCACAAGTCACGGGCCGCGAGAGCTGGAGTGGCGAATTTTGACTCCAAAGTGGCTGGGGCATAGACTCTTTTGCCGGTGAATCCCATGAAGAATTCCGTGCTTCTGTTGGTTATTTGCCTATGCGTCTCAGCATTCGCGGCGGCTGATGATGAAGGCCATCATCACGAAGACCTCACCGAAGTGCAGGTCGGCATCGTCCACTTCCCATCCTCCTGCCTGGCGGCTGAGCAGAAGCCGGTCCAGCGCGGCGTGGCTATGCTGCATTCATTCTGGTACGAAGAGGCGGAAAAGCAATTCGAGCAGGTCACGAAGGCCGATCCACAATGCGCGATTGCTCATTGGGGCGTGGCGATGAGCTTGTGGCACCAGCTGTGGAACCGCCCGGATGAATCCGTCCTTGATCGGGGCGGCGCGGAGCTCAAGACTGCGCGTTCCTTACCGGCAACTCCGCGGGAGAAGGCTTACATTGCGGCCTTGAGCAAATTTTACGAACATCCGAACAGACCTTACCAGAAACGGGTCACCGCTTACTCGAACGCAATGGAGAAGGTTTATCAGAAATACCCCGATGATCATGAGGCGGCGGCTTTTTATGCATTGAGCCTGCTGGCTTCCGAGCCGGAGCATGACAAGAGCAATACGAATCGCAAACAGGCGGCTGCGGTGCTGGAGAAATTATTCGCCGAGGAGCCGAACCATCCGGGAGTGGCGCATTATCTGATCCATACGTACGACAAGCCAGACATGGCGCAGCTTGGTCTGCCGGCGGCGCGCAGGTATGCGCAGCTGGCGCCCGCAGCCCCGCATGCGCTGCATATGCCGGCGCATATCTTTGCGCGGCTGGGATTGTGGCAGGACGACATCGATTCCAATGTGCGTTCCATTGCGGCCACACAGAAAGAGGCTGCGGAGCACATGGGCGGAGAAGGTCATCAATTCCATGCGATGGATTTCCTGGTTTATGCATACCTGCAAACCGGACGTGAGCAGGATGCGCAGAAGATCATTGATGAAGTGCGCGCCATGCCGCCGATGCACGATATGTATGGGCTGGGGTTCGATCCGCGGCTATTCGCACTGTCGGCGTTTCCTGCCTCGTATGCTCTGGAGCTGCATCACTGGAATGAGGCGGCACAGCTTGAACCGGTCAGCGAGGCGGGCAATTCTGATCAATCGGTTACCTACACTGCGCGGGCGATTGGAGCCGCGCGAAGCGGGAACGTTGAACAGGCGCGGAAGGAAGTCGCCCAACTCGAAGCTATTCAGAAAAAGCTGGAAGCGAATAAGAAGAAAGATGAAGGCGAGTATGAAGGCGTGACTGATGAACTGGTCGAAGCTAGGGCGTGGCTGGCGCAGGCAGAGGGACATAATGACGAAGCCGTTCGTTTAATGCGGACGGTCGCCGATAAAGAAGAGGGTGAGGCTGAGGCGAGCCAGGGCATTCCGGCGCACGAGATGATCGCTGACATGCTGCTCGAGAGCAAACATCCACAAGAAGCCTTGGTTGAATATGAAGCCACGCTGAAAACCAACCCCGGCCGATTTGACGCTCTGTATGGCGCGGCGCAGTCGGCTGAGCAAGCCGGTCAGCATGACAAAGCCAATGACTATTACGCCGAGCTGGTGAAGAATTGCCAGGGCGCGACCTCAGAGCGGGCAGAGCTGAAACATGCGCGGGAGGTTATGGAAGCGCGTGCGGCAAAGAATTAATGAGTCGATTTTTCCGACCGGGGTAAATCGACACGCTGCAATTGAAATAGCAACGTGGCAAACCCGAGTTTGGATTTCATTTGCAGCGGAAGATGCCGGGCATCGTCGGTGAACCAAACCCAAACTACGCCTTTGCCTTTCAGTGGACCGGAGACGGGTTCGGCCTTAACCCGTAATGCGTCAAACTCGCCAAAT
Source organism: Terriglobales bacterium (assembly GCA_036268595.1). Lineage (GTDB taxonomy): Bacteria > Acidobacteriota > Terriglobia > Terriglobales > Acidobacteriaceae > Gp1-AA145. Next base: position 8,260 of record DATATW010000119.1, on the reverse strand, counting down.
GGAACTTTGACCCGATTGTGGCCTTCGCCTTCGATTTTCACGTCGGTGGTCTTACCGCCGTCATTGATGGGAAATATTTGTGAGAAGCCCGGAGCCATATCGAGCGATGCGGCATAGAAAAAGCCGCTCACCACATCAGTAACGCAGGGCGGAATGTCAAAGTCACTCTTCCTTTTATTGCCGGTCTTCAGATCGCTTTCTTCCATGTGACTTTTTCGAGTCTGGTAGTTCAGGTGGACGCTTCTCTCGATCCGACGCGCTCCTTCCTCGCTGTGCTTAGAAATCTGCTGGGTGCAGAAGTTGCGAGTGTCGATGTCGGCGTCAAAGAGATCGTGCACCGGGAAGATTTTGTTGACGACCCCGGAAGTATTGGCGATTGACCGCAGGTGTTCGGAGGCGCCCTGGCGCTTCAAATTAACGGTGGCGGTACCCGCATTAAGCAAATGCCATTCCACGGAGTACACCAGTGTTTCACTTTCCGGAAAGTGATACGACAATGAAGGAGGAATGATGCGCGAGCCGGGTGCGGCGCTTAGTGAGGCTGGACCAGCGTTCTGGGCGATACAGGGCACCGCAATCAGCGAAGCGGAGAGCAGCAGGCATGCCGGAGTGAACCTGGACAGAATCATTTCTGAAACCACATAGACTTGGCAATTAATACAGCAATCATTAATGCGGCTCCCAGAGCGGCGTTATACTCCCGGTGCTTCCAGTAGAGATGCCAGGAGAACGAAGCAGGACGCTTCTCATAGCCGCGGACGCGAGGAAATAGTCTTGGGACGTGGGCTGCGTAGTTATCGAATTCCGGAAAACGCGCCCGCAGGAATTCTTCTTCGGAACGAATCACCGGAACGTAGATGGCGACCAGCATTGCGGCTGCGATCAGAGGCAGCCACCAACTTTTCGCGGCGACCAGGAATCCAATCGCAAGAATGATCGATCCTAAATAAAGCGGATTGCGAGTGTGAGCGTAAGGTCCGCTAGTGGCTAGCACCTCATTTTTTTCCACGTGACCGGAGGCCAGCGCGCGAATGCAGAGGCCGACGAGCGCGACGCAGCTTCCAATAAGGATGGAGACAAGCGTGGGCCGGGCGAGCCAAATGTATGCCGCTGCGAAAACAAAACCGAGGGGGACCCGGATGCGGCGCGCGATTTTGCTCCAGCTAGGCAATCGGGCCTCTTAGTAATTCAAGCGCTGCGTTGACCACTTCGCCGGTTGAGATCGCCAGAAGCCCGGGATCAATGGTGCTGGTGTGCGACAACGATGTTTTGCTCGCGGGGTTTCGTAAGATGATGCGCTTAGTGCCGTACGGACCGTTGCGGGCGGGGTCGGTGGGACCAAAGATTGCCACCACCGGGACCTGCAAGGCGGCGGCAAGATGCAGCGGTCCGGTATCACCGCCGATGAATAATCGGGCGCGGTGAGTGAGTGCGATAAGTTCTGAAATCGAACACGAGATCGGTTGCGCGGAGCCATCGCTCGCCGCCTGAACTTTCTGAGCAAGTTCCTCTTCGCCTGGTCCAAAATTGATGAGGGGATGAAATCCGGAATGCGCAAGACGGTGGGCAACTTCGCCGTAACGTGCGGCCGGCCATTGCTTGGCTTCCCATCCCGCGCCGGGATTGATGATTACCAAGTTGTCGCCTAAATCGCAGACTTTTTTTGCAATGGATGTTTCAGCCGATTGGTCGCGCGGAAAAGGGGTTGGGCCATGTGGCAGCGGCTGGCCTACGATTGCTTCGGCAAGAGACTGGTAGTGCTCGACCACGTGCGCGCCCTTAGCTTCGACCCGATGTTGATACAAGGTCCGGGCCGGCGACTCCCGCGGCTTCTGAAATCCGAAAATTGTTTTCGCTTTTGACATGCGGGCAACGAGCGCCGATTTCACGGCACCCTGAAAGTCAGCGGCGACTTCATAGTGCTGCTCGCGAACCTCCCGCAGAGCGTCGGCGGCCTGGCGCTTGGTCTCTCGCGACAACAACGATTTACGCCAGCGCTTGGTGTCCACAATATGGACGGAATCAACTACCGGCCGTTGCGGGCTGCGTGGTCCTGAAAGCAGCGTGTTATTGGCGCACAGCAATTCACGCCAGCGGTTTTCAATGACCCACCCGATACGCATGGCGGGAAACGCTGCGCGAATCGAACTGATGGTGGCGAGAGTGTGGATGACGTCGCCCATCGCTCCCAATCGCACGACCAGTAAGGAATCTGGAGGGTGATTCGTCGGTCCGGCGGGGCTCACGAGCGGTGCTGCTCCACGCGGCCCTGAATAATCTGCGTAGTCGAATGATCTTTAGGATCGCCGACGATTTCGACGCGACCGCCGCATTCGATCACCGTGTCGCGCTCCGGCACATTGTCGGCGGTGTAATCAGTGCCTTTAGCGTGAATGTCGGGGCGGATTTCGCGCACCAGGGCACGAACATCGAGTTCGGGGAAAATTACTACGGCATCGACATCGGATAATGCCGCGACGATTTCGGCTCGCTCGCTCTCAGGAACAATCGGGCGACCGTCGCCCTTAAGTGCGCGAACAGATTCGTCGGAATTGATCGCAACTACCAGTTTTCCGCCGAGACCCTTGGCAGCACGAAGATAACGGATGTGTCCGACATGCAGGAGATCGAAACCGCCATTGGTTAGGATGATCTTCTCACCATGCGTGCGCCATGCTTCCACTTGGCGTCGCAGTGCATCGCGGCTGAGAATTTTGTCGATGCTCAAGTCAGTTGAGTCCTGAATACAACGGTCATCGCGACGCACCGCGCGCTAACGCGATCTGGTTGCGGGCGGCGATTCTTCAATCGCATCCAAAAGCTCGGATTGCGAAACTGTCGCGGTGCCGCGTTTCATTACAACAATTCCACCAGCGTAATTCGCCAGTCGCGCGGCATCTTCCGTGTCCGCGCCTGCCGCCAAGGCGGCAGTGAAAGTGGCAATTACGGTGTCGCCGGCGCCGGTAACGTCGGTGACCTGGTCGCCGCCGAAGATCGGAATATCTACCGGCTTGTGTTTGCCGGGGAACGCAACCATGCCGTCGCGGCCGCGGGTAATTACTAGAGAGCTTAGGTTCATGCGCGAAATAATCTCCGACCCGGCCGAGCAGAGCTGGCCCCAATCGTTGCCAATTTTCGCGCCCAGAGCCTCTTCAACTTCCGGCTCATTGGGCGTAGCCGCGGTGATTCCAGAAAACTCGAGCATGCGGTGGCGGGAATCAAGAATGATAGGAATCGACTCGTAGCTGGTTGTTGATTTTGCGGAACTGCTACCACGGGGCGTGCGGCGCCGGTCGCGTGCGACGGCCACGATTTGCGGAGTTGCGGCGCCATAACCGTAGTCGGAGACCAGCAGCGCGTCAGAAGCGCGCAGATATTCACGGGTTGCGAGCGCGAGTTCGCGCGCGGTGTGGCGATCGGGAGCCGCATCTGGCTCGCGGTCGATGCGGACCACCTGCTGGCGCCAGGTGTGCGGCATTCCGGCGATGATACGGGTTTTGGTTACCGTGGGCAGGCTCTTATGCTTCAGGATTCCAGTGACGGCAATATGTTTGTGGCGAAAGCTGCGGAGCAGGAGGCGTCCGGGCTCGTCGTTGCCAACGATACCGACGGGAAGGACATTGACGCCGAGATCAGCCAGGTTGTTCACCGCATTGGCGCCGCCCCCCGGAACTACCGAGCGCTCGCGATGACGCAGGATCAGAACGGGCGCTTCGCGCGAGACGCGAGAGATTTCGCCGAAGACGAATTCGTCGGCGACCATATCGCCGAGCACAGTTACGGTGACGCGCGGAAAAGACTCTACGATCTTGCGCAGACGGTCGGCGGGTTTGGGGGAACGAGACATTGAGTATCTAGTGATCAGTGGTCAGTGCCACTGCGATTCTCTCACGCTTTGGCCCTGCGCTCTGCGATCAGTCGAAACATGGTATCGAGAGCGTCAGCGGGATAAAGAAGCTCCATTTTCACCGGCGGGAAAACAATAGGCGCTAGCGGAACATAGTTCTTGCCGAGATTTATCGCGTCCTTCTGGGTCGCTATAAAGCCATCGGCCGCGTACCGATCTTTTAATTCGAGCAGGTCACGTATGTCGCGATCAGTGTAGCGGTGGTGGTCAGGAAAAGATTTTGTTGCCACCGGCTGAATACCGGCTGCGCGCAACTGTTGGATGAATTGTTGAGGCCGAGCAATACCGCAGAACGCGATGAGATTTTTTGGAGTGCTGGGAACAGTCAGGCTGCGGCGGACGCGCCAGATATTTTTGCCTACCGGTAATTGATTGGGATCGATTTCTTCGGTGAGCACGATGGCATCGGCGCGGCGAAGAGAGCTTAGGGATTCGCGGAGTCGGCCTGCGGGCAGGAGTTGGTCGTGGAGTTCCTGTGCAGTTAGAAGCACGATGTCGAAGTCGCGGGCGAGTGCGCGGTGCTGGAAGCCATCGTCGAGGAGGTGAAGGGGGCCGGGCCGTTGGCCCGGAGGACAGCCGAGGGCCGCTGTCCCCACATGGCCATTTTCCGCGAGTTTGCCGGCTTGGTAGCGACTTTCGCCGACAAACACTGGGCACTCCAGCCGTTTGGCAATTAGAAGCGGTTCGTCGCCGAAGTCGCGTGATGCGCCGTTGGGGTCGACTCGCATTGTGCCGCGGGTTTCGCGGCCGTATCCGCGAGATAGCACGTCGAATGCGATGCCGCACTGCTTGAGCAGTTCGCCAAGCATTATTACGAACGGCGTCTTGCCTGATCCGCCGACGGAGATGTTGCCGACGCTGATCACGGTGCTGGACAGTTTGCGAGACTTGAGAATGCCGCGATCGTAAAGATTATTTCGGGCGGCGGTCGCGATACCGTATAGCGAACTGAACGGGTTCATGCGGAGTGCGCCTCGCTGACGCCGCGCTTGAGCAGGGCGCGCAGCTGATCCATAGTGAATTGAGTCGCGCCGCGTTGTGATTGCAGAGTTTCCAGGGCGCGGCGTCCGAGAGCGAGGCGCTGGTTATCGTTGGCGAGCAGATCAGTTATAGCTCGAGACAACTCGGCGGGGCTGACGATGCGCACTGCATCGTGGCTGCGAAATAGTTCGACGATGTCGCGGAAGTTTTCGGTGTGCGGGCCGATGAGGATTGCGACGCCGTACTGCGCTGGCTCGAGGATGCTGTGGCCGCCGCGGGGGACCAGGCTGCCTCCGACGAAAGCGATGTCGGCGAGAGCGTAAAGGCTGGCGAGTTCGCCGATGGAATCGATGAGCAGCATACGGCCGGCGAGGGATTCGCCATTCCAGTTGGAGCGTTTGAAAAACGTAAGTCCAGATTGCTGAAGTTGATCGGCGACTTGCGGGAAACGCTCGGGATGGCGGGGGGCGAGCAGCATCACGGCGGCGGGATGATGGGCGAGCACAGATTCGAAAGCATCAATAAGAAGATGTTCTTCGCCGTCGACGGTACTTCCGCAAACCAGGACCGGCCCCGCCGCTGACGCGGCCAGAGCTGATCGCAGTTGCGCGACAATGGCTGGTGCGGGCGGTGGAGCAATATCGAATTTCAGATTGCCGCCTACGTGGACGCGATCAACTGCGGCGCCAACTTCGCTCAGGCGGCGCGCGTCTTCGGGAGTCTGTGCGAGAAACAGATTGACGTTGCGGAGCACGCGGGTAAGCAGGGGGCGCCATCGCCGGTAACCGGGAAGAGAGCGGTCGGAGATGCGAGCGTTGACCACGGCAACCCGGACTCCGCGTTGGTGGGCGGTTCGAAGGAAGTTTGGCCAGAACTCGGTTTCGGCGACGATGACGAGTTCCGGTTGCAGAGCTTCGAAGTAAGGCTTCACACAGAATGCAAGATCGAATGGGAAGTAGAAGACATGCTCTGCGCCGAAGCGGGAGGCGGCCAGCTTCTGGCCAGTGTCGGTGGTGGTTGAGATTACGACCCGATGCTCAGGATATTCAGAGCGCAGTTGGCGGACGAGTTCGCTCACGGCCAGCACTTCGCCGACGGAGACTGCGTGAATCCAGATGGATCTTTTGTGTTCAGCGCGAATTCTTTGGGGAACGACTCCGAAGCGCCCGCCTAGTCCGCGGCGATACTTGCCGTGACGCAGCATCTGGAATATCCAGTAGGGGCTGCCGAGCAGCAGGGCCGCGGCGAGCAATGCGCTGTAGAGGAGGCACATGGGGCAGGGTCATTCTAAATGGGTGGTCACCTAGTACGGGCGGGGACGCCCGTAGCCCCATTTTCATGCGCTGGCAGTAGAGTTGAATCGACCGCGTTTAGCGCCAAGCAATCTCGAATGAGAGAATCTATTGGTCCCGACCTCTATTGTCACAAACAGTAACGTCAGGGAGGGAAATTGATTGACTCCCTGCCACTTCTCTATTGTGCAATGATTAGGCGCTTCGTCGAGCCGGAACATTGCAGAAAATTAATACCCAACGAAAAGGAGAACCGATGATCCGACCTTTGAGTCTTTGCGTGCTTGCATGCTGCGGGATCGTCCTGGCAGCGTCTCAGCCCCCACCGAGCACGTCGATGGCGGGCTCCCGGGCAAATGTTTCCAAAGAAACCATAGAGGGCCTGGTTCGGGATGTTGCGTGCCCAATTCAGAATCTCGATGCGAGTCCAACTAACATGGGCCGAAAGTGTGTACAGGATTGCGTGAAGGGTGGCTCGCCGCTGGTTATTCTGACCCCAGGTGGCCGGCTCTATTTCCCCATCTCGGCCAAAATGCCGGACACGGATCAGCGGAAGGCACTGATGCCATTCGTCGGCAAGTATGTGCGGGCGAGCGGGTTTGTGTTTGAGCGAACCGGGACTCATGCAATCGTCATCACGGAAATTAAGGAAATGAAAGAGGTTCCCTTAACCATTGATGAGAAATAACTCAGGCAGGCGGTCGAAAACAACTTCTTGTTCAATCTCAACGGCGGGACAGGAGTCAGCTTCAACCGCACCGGGACGCCAATACCGTGATTGACAATTTGGTCCACGGTGTCTTCTCGGGGCGTCGCGGATCCCCACGGCACTAATACGGTCAGCCCAAACTCTTTTTCAATGTCAAGAACGTGATTTCGGGTCCTTGCTGAATGACAGTTCGTGAACTCCGGAGACCCCTGGAGCATATACCTGTTGATGAAGACTAAAGCACTCATTGAGGGAGGAAGAACAGGGTGGCCTCAATGAGTGTAATCGCCTGTTAACAACAATTGAGCATGATAGCCTTGCTGTCTGCGATGGCTTCCGGTAAAACGAAATTCGAAACTGCACGAACCCGTAAATTCAGAGCTACAGTGTTATCCGAAGAAGACGAGCGCACGATTACGCACGTCGAGGAATTTGGCTGTTCTATTGTCAACGTGAAGCGGACGCAGTACGGCTTCGGCTGGGCTTACACTGTGGGCGTTTTCGATACCGGCGGCAAACCTGAAGTTATCAGTGTCGGGCTGTTACCAAAAACAGCACACTTTGCGCCTAATGCAGCAGCGAAACTGCTAGGAACCGGGGTTGATCTCACGAAGGGCCGCCACCGTGACGTAATCGGAGAGGTTGAGTGCGAGTTCCGCCCTGTTGACGCAAAATGGGTCAAACACCTGATGGGATGGGCACTCTGGTACTACGGTGACCACGAATTTCCGGTACTCCAGGTGATTTATCCCGATCTACAAAATCGGTTCCCCGAGGACGAAGGCTTCGATAAGGCCTTCGAGCGGCCTCTTATGCAGCCCGATGCTCCTATGACACGAGTCGAGAGTGATTTTTGGGCCTGCGCTGATCCGAAGAGCAGCTTATTCAACTGGAAGTTCCCAAATGACCCGCACACAAGAGTCTTCCTTTCCGAGAGGGCCCACAAAGGAATTGAGCCAGTTACATACGTGTCACACGATGCTATCGACGGCGCGTGGCAGTTTTTGGGGGACAGTATGTCTGATGGAGGCGGCCCCGTAATCTCTTGCTTTCACCACCCAATCGACCGAGACCCGAGCCTCGTGGAACTAGCTGATCTGCCCTTGGGCTGGTGCGCCGAGCGGAGTAGGGTCGGAGAACCGTGGACTCGAAAGAAGCACGCGACAGACGAATCGGACTGAGCCGCTATTTCTCAATTAGCGATAAATCGCGATTACACTCATCATTCCATCAATGAGTTCTATTAAAAGGGATGTCAAGAAAAAAGTTCCGCCTCGACCGGAATCGAGATTTGTTTCTCGACAGCCAGCCCACGGACCATTGGCTTCGATGCAATTGCAATGAGTTTGGCTTTTCGATTCTCATAAGTTT